>JAYOTG010000017.1:0-43558 GCA_038150305.1 Candidatus Poseidoniales archaeon
CGGCTGCGCCGTGCCGCACGCCTCCCGTGACGGGGGCTGCGCGTCGCTGCCCCTGTTGCCGTCCGGTGGCCGCTGCCGTGGCGCCGTCCCTTGCCGCTCTCGCCGCCTTCGCGCGCTGCGTCGTGTCCGCGTCGATGGCGGCCACGGTCGCCTCTGTCTCGGCGAGCATCCCGACGGGATCCGTCTCGGGCAGCTCGGCCGGTGTTGCCCATGTCCACGTAGTATGCGTACGTGCCGGGCTCCATGCGCGCGTAGATGCGCATTGCCTCCGGAGTCTTCCAGCGTACCAGCGATTGTATCACGCCCTCGACTTCGTCTCGGACGATGCCGCGCGTCGCTGCGCCACGCCGTGCGAAGAGCCGCGTCGCCAGGGTGATCCTTGCCGAGTGCCACGACCGACGCGCGGCCTCTGCCGCCGACATCGCGACGCTCATGACGATGTTGAGGCATCCTTCAGCCCGCTTGCCCGTGAAGGGCGTCGCGTCGCCTGATGGCGAGAAGGCTGGCCAGCGGTGCCGCTCCTCGATCGGGCAAGGGTGCGCCAGCTCCCATTGCCGCCACCGCCAGGCGAAGTTGAGGGGGTTGCCGTCGTCGAGGCGAAACCACATGTCGCGGCCGCCCCATTCGATGTTCAGCCGGTCGCATTTGGACGGCGCCGATCGACCCCGGAGCAGATGGCCGTTGGAACGCGACGCGATGACCTCGGGCGTGCTCGGCATGTCGTTGCCGTCGTCGTCCACCCAGGACACGCGGAATTGGATCATGCGTTCCGGCTCAGCGATGCGCTTAACCACGTCGGCGTAATGAGGGTGCTTCTCCAACACCGGCTCAAGGCTTTCCAGAACTTCCCAGACGGCTTGATGGAATTCAGGCTGGTCGGGGTCGCGTTGCTTGACGGATTCAAAGACGTCGTGGACGATGCTCATGGGGTCACCTTCAGGTTGCGTCAAGCGACCCTCAGACCGTTTCTAACCGTTGCCCCGGCCTGCACAAACAACACGGCCACTGCGTGATGCGAACGCGCCTCAGAAACCGCCGCCACCGCCGCAACCACCACCGCCGCAGCCGCCGCCGCCGCAGCCGCCGCCGCTATCGCTGTCGCCCGAATCATATGTCACGCGATTCAGTTCGTACAGGGGTGAGCCATACTCGTCATGACCCACCATCGTGGCCTCGTACCCATGCGCCATAGAGGCACCAAAGTCGGTCCAATCAAGCGCAGCAAAATCGACCGTGGTCGTACCACGGGCAGGAAACCCGTCGACCTGGGTGGCACCGACAACAATACCGCTCATCACGAACCCAAAGAACAGAGGGATGAGGCCACCAAACAAGGGCCAAATGTTCCCTGCTTGAAGCGCGAAGTGGTACGGCGACACTGAAAGAAGCGCCACATCTTGCTCCACAAAGCACGCAGCGACAAAGACGCCTGCGAGCAGAAAACCGACGCTTGCAGGTCCACGAATCTTCCTCCACGTCGACGAAAGGGCGGCGATCTGCAAGTGAATTTGTTCAATGTCATCTCCGTAGCCCAGCGGCTCAAAGGCCACCGCTGATTCGACCTCCTGTCGCGCTGCAGAACGATGGAGGCCCATCTCCTCGAAGCAGGCCTCGATCTCGACGAGCATCTTCGTCAGCTCTTGTTCTTCGTACTCCTCAAGTGGGGCTTCATGGGCCAATGAGGCCTCATTCAACCCGCGAACGCCGGTCACGATGTCACGGAATTTCCCCATCTGCTTCTCGATGGCCTCGATGTGACCGCGGTAGCGCTCCATTGCGCCAAAGTTCCCATCGAGGGTCAAACGGGCGTGGATCAACACCGCCATTTCCCTGTAGCATCCAAGCGAGAGACGGTTTTTTGCCGGCATCGTGACGAGGTTGGTCTGCGTCATGCGAGCAAGACCTACCATGATGCTCAGCACACCCATCAACACACCGCCAATGAGGGTGAGCTGCACCGCGAGCGGGTACGGAGCAGTCTTTCCTTCTGAAACGAGCAGCCCGAATTCGAGGTGCGGCTCGAGACCGTCCTCCCACGACCCGTACCCGTCTGCAGCGTCGCTCAAGCGCCAACTGTGCTTCTCGAATTGTTGACCGGAAAAGCGCTGCTCTGCCGTGGTGTGGTCGGGCATCACGTAGCGGAAGCGACGGTCTTCGGTGGACACGCCAATGAGCATGCTCGGTTCTGCCGTGTTCTCCATCCCGTAGGCCCTAAACATACGGCCGGCGTAGGAATCGTCGGTGCCGTACGCAAGGTCGGCATAGCCGCACTCGTAACACTCATCGAAGGTCCAATCGATTTCGCACATCCGCCATTCTTCGCCTTGGTGCAGACGCTCATCGAAGTCACACATGCTCGGGATGGTCACCAAACGCACCAAGCGTCCGCTTTCCTCGTGGGAAGCCCGAAGATCGGCGCTCCATTCGGCTTCTGTTTCATTTGAGAGCACATCCGCAACGTCGTAAACATACCAGTCACCCTCAGGTTCAGGAGGGAAATTCGACAGGGGATCCGTGCGTTCCTCAGCAGCGGCCGTGCCGGATGAGATCGGGATGAGGAGCATCATCACGAGCAGCGCAAGGGTTGAGCGACGGCTGAACATGCCGCTGGAACTGGGGGTCAAGCATTGAGGCTTGTCCCGATTTCGGTCAAAACGGGCCCAACGACCAGCCCAAAGCCAGCCCTCCAAAGAACAGCCCTGCCCCGATCAGCGCCAGCGTTCTGCGCGAGGTCAGCGTGTGCTTGCGCAGGTCAACCCAACGTTGGTGGGGAAAGGACGCGAAGCGCTCCTTGGCCGGCGGCCACAGGTCCGCCGGTGGTGCGCGACCAAAGACCGTGGTGTACGCGGCCAGCGTCGAGGCGTATTGCGCCTCATACCGCGTGTCTTCGGCTTCACCGCCTTCGGTTGGACCATGATGCAGCTCCTGCCCGAGCAGCTCCGTGAACGGACCCCAGTAATCCCGGCTGTAGGTCAGGTGCAGGTGCCAGACCTGATCGACTTCAACCGATGGCGTGCACGGGCCGGCGTGCACGCACAGGTACGCAAAGCGGAGGTATTCCTGGACGGCCCGCTTGGCGAAGCCAAGGTCCCAGCCTTGCTCATGGGCCAACCGCTGCTCAAAGGAAAGGTCCGCCTGCTGAGGACCGATGGTGATGGCGAGGAGGGCCCGATGATCGTCGATGGAGATGGCCCCATCGACCGGTGCACCAAGCACGTCAGCGGCCATACGGGCGGCTCAACGCCCTGATGCTTGAGGATGGCGCCGTTGCTCACTCAAGCGGGTGGGCCACGAGGTACTGCTGCAGACGCTCAAGGCGACGCTCGCCGTCTTCGTCCACCTCGGCCATGCTGCGGATGGCCTCCTCGATGGTGGCGTGGTCTTCTTGCTGCAGGCCAAGCAGGGAACGGAAGAGGTCCAGCATGGCCCACTCGTCTTCGGTGATGACCTCGTCGTCCAGCGCAGCGATGAGCGCGCCTTGGTAGGTGGTCGCGTCGCCCATCTCCATCTTGGTCTCAGGCGCCTCTTCGTCGGTGAACGGGTCGTCACCGGCGCGGGCGGCGGTCAGCATCTCCATGGCGTCCATCGGACCCAAACCAAGGGAGCGAGCGATGATGCTCAGGATCTGGGCTTCGTCGCCCGTGACGATCTCGTCGGCATAGGCGGCCTCGGCGATGCGGTAGTACAGCCATTGGGCTCGGCGCTCGGCGTCCATGCCCTTGCCTCGCGCCGGACGGGCATAGCCCTTCTGCACGGTGAGGTGGGTGGACGAGGTTCAGATCGTGCGTAATACAAACTGATGTTATATGTGATACATTCATATACGGTATGCCTTTCTCTGAACTTGAGTCCCATGACCGCGCCCACCCAACTCGTCTCCCTCCGCCTCTCGGAGGACGACATCGCGCGCCTCGAGCAGCGCGTCGGTTTGGACGGGACGCGAAGCCGCTCGGACGTCATTCGACTCGCCATCAAGAGCCTGCTCGATGACGAGCCGGTCAAGGCCGGCATGGGTCGCGTCACCATCGACCTCGGCCAAGACGTCATGCCTCAGATCGAGGCCGTGCACGCCCTGACCGGCATGGACGCGCGGATGCTCACGCGCCAGGGCCTCGACTTGGCCCTCCGCCACCAACTCCAAGCGCGCTCGGAAATCGACGCGATGATCGACGAGCGGGCCGAGAAGGCACGGACCCGCCAACAATTTTCCAGCGAGGACCACCAGTGAACACACAGGGTGAGAGCAGACAGAGGGGATGGGAAAATGATCGGAACCGACGGTACCCCCAACAACCATCGGAACCGACCCTTCGTCGGAGGCGGACGACCCGCCGCCTTCGGCTTCGCTGCCTTGCGGGAACGCGCCCGTCGCGCGCATTCGGGTCAACCCCCACAACCCCCAACAACCCCCCCCGGCGACGGCGGCGGGGGGCCCCACCCTGCCTCCTGAGGCGGGTGGAACACAGTGCCGCGGACCCCACGCCGCGGCACCCTTGAGTCCCTGGACAGCGAATGCGTTCGCCAATCCTTTTGGAGGCTCGACCTCGGTGGACGCTTGTGTCGGTCAACGTCGAGGAACTTGGCCGACGCTGGTTGGCCCACGAAGAGGCCCGTCCGGGCCAGCGTGAAATGATCCACGACGGCATCGAAGCACTCTGGGAACGCGGCCACCTCGTGGCTGCGGCCCCAACCGGCATTGGAAAGACGGCCGCTTCGCTGGCGGCCGCCCTGGCGGTCGCCCGAGAACGCGAGGGGCGGTGCACGGTGATGTTCCTCACCTCGCGGCAAAGCCAGCACCGCATCGTCGTCGAAACGGTGCGCTCGATGAACGACCGACGTCCGCCTGAGGACCGCGTCAGCCTCGTGGACATGATCGGTCAAGCCGGCATGTGCGTCCAGCCCTTCGCCGAAGAACGCCCCGCCGTGTTCAGCCTGCTGTGCGCAAACGCGCGGAAAACCCGTTCCTGCCGACCCTACATCACGCCCGCGCCGAGCCTGCCCAACCGCATCCTTGCCAGTCCACTGCACGTGGAAGAACTCGTCGAACTGACGCGCCACCACCGCGAGCATGGCGAGCCGACCTTGGCCTGTCCGTGGCGCGTGGCCCGCGAAGCCGCCGCCCGTGCCGACGTCGTGGTCGCCGATTACAACCACCTGTTCAGCGAAGGCGTGCGCGACAGCACCTTGGCCGCGCTTGGCCTCACCTTGGAGCAACTCATCATCGTCGTGGACGAGGCGCACAACCTTCCCGAACGCATCCGCAGCGGGCTGGAACGCCGGCTGACGCCGCTGCTGGTCCGCAACGCCAAGCCCGACCTCGAGGAATACCTCGGGACCGTCAGCGAACGTCTCGGACGCGGACCGCACACGGACATGATCGAGTGGACCACGCAGGTCATCGACGCCCTTGGTCCGCTCGTGCAGGCCCTGTTCACCCGCTTGCACACCGACTTGGCGGCGGCCGCCGACGACGCCCAACGCCGCAGGCGAAACGGCGAACGCGGCGCCTACGAACCGAAGGAACTGGAAGTCCAAGCCGAGGACCTCTTGGCCCTCATCCACGAGGCCTGCGACACGGTGGACGGCGTGTCAGGCCAAACCACGCTGACCACACCGGCGCCGGCCGCCGCCGTGGAGCGCCTCGACCGGCTCAACGTCCTGCGCGAAGTGTTGCGCGACGCGGAGGTCGAGGTCGACCCTGAAGCCACGCAGGATGCGGAGTCCGACGCCCAGCGCCTGGGCGCGGTCTTAGACGACGTAGCCCGGTTCGGGGACACCACGGGGCACCTGTTCTGCTTCTCTCCAGAAGGGCGCGCGGGGCGCATCACCTCGCACCTGCTCGACCCCGGCCTCGTCAGCGGCCCGGTGCTGAACGCCTCGGCCGGAGCCGTCCTGATGTCGGGCACCCTCTATCCGCCCTCGATGTACGCGGACCTGCTGAGCCTGCCCGTCAAGCGAACGACGATCCGGAGTTACCCTTCGCCGTTCGCTGCTCAGCGCAGGCCGGTGGTCGTCGCCACCGACGTGACGTCCACCTACCGGCAACGCTCGCCGGCCAACACCGCACGCATGCAGGAGCATCTGCGCGCGCTGATCCAGGCCGCTCCGGGCCACGTCGCCGTCTTCGCCCCGTCCTACGCCCTCCTCGAAGAGATCGTCACCGACGCCCATTGGCCGGTGCACCGCACCATCGTGGAATCCTCGGATTGGGACAAATCGAAGGCCGACGAGGTCCTGGACATCCTCGAACGCGAACGGGGCGCTGGCCGCAAAGTGCTGCTGGCGGGGACCTTCGGCGCACGCCTGTCCGAAGGTGTGGACTACCGTGGTGGGCTCTTGGACGCCGTGGCCTGCATCGGTTTGCCCATCGCCCCGCCGGGCGTGGTCCAAGACGGGCTCAAGGCCTTCGTCGCGGAACGCTTTGGCAAGGACAAGTCGTGGCGGTACACGAGCACCCAGCCGGCCGTCAACCGGGTCCTGCAGGCCATGGGCCGGCCCATCCGTGGCATCGGCGACCGTGCGGTGGTCTTGCTCTTGGAGCAACGCTGTGAGCAGCCGATGTACCTGAAATGCTTCCCGGGTGACCTGCAGATGGTGCCGATGAGCGACCCCAACGGCCTCAAACGGCTGGCTGAACGCTTCTACCGCCGCGTGCATCGTTCCCCCACACCTTGATGAAGGGTCAGGCGGACCAACCGCCATGGAGGAGGAGACGACCACGCCCCTCGCGGCTCGCCCCGAGGACCTCCATGCCGAGGTGGCGGCCGAGGCCAGCCACCTCGAGGAAGTGCGCCAGCGCCACACCCTCCACCTCGTCACCGCGGGGATGCTCCCCGAGACGCACCTGGCCAACATCGAGCCCGAGCGACGCTTGGCCTGGATGGTCGAGGAACTCCACGGCCGCTCGGACCCAGACGGACTGACCTTGCCCATGGCCGGTGTGCACGACCACGAATTGACCGCCGAGGTCGTGGAAGCCGAACAAGGCAGCATGCTTCGGCTCAAGATCGAGCAAGACGGCGCGCCCACGCTGAAGCGTGAACTCCCACTTGCCGCAGACGCCAAGGACGTCAAGCACCACTTCGTGGACGGACACCTGGTCGTCCGTTGGTGAGCGTCAGTACTTGCGTTCGAACTTGGCGTGCTTTTTCGGCTTTGGTGGGCCGTCATCGCCGCCACCGCCACGACGACCGAGCACGATACCGAGCACGAGGACCAACACCAGCAGGGCCACGCCTGCGCCGATGACCGTCAACGTGTCCATGGAACCAAGGTCGGCAGCAGCCCCATCGTCGGACGTCTCGACCTCCGACCGGGTGGCGTCATCAGGGAAAGCGTCCGCCACATCGCCGACGCCATCGCCATCGCTGTCGCTCTGTTCGGTCGCATCGTCAGGGAAGGCATCCACGGAGTCACCGACACCGTCGCCGTCACGGTCACGTTCCAGCACGGTTAGGGCATCCTCGATCACGTAGGATTCGCGCTGACCGCCGATGGTGTAGGCCTCGATGTGGAGGGAATACGCACCCTCCTCGGTACCGATGGGCAAGCCCATGTTGAGGTCCCACATGCCATTGTCCGAATCCGCAAAGAGGGCACGAAGCGCTCCGTCGCTGGCCCAACCCGCTGGAGCTGGACCAAAGGCGGACGCGAAGGGGGCGTCCGTGAAGTCCACAGGGGTTGCCTCGCCACGGTTGGCGGTGGTTCCGGTTCCGCTTTGGCCCCACTTTGAGCGCCCCCAACACTGAACGATGCCGTCCTCGTGGAGGGCACAACTGTGGTCTTGCCCGACCTGGACGTCGACATAGCCCGAGGACAGGTTGATGATCGAGGGCAGCAAGGTGTTCCCTTCGTTAGGGCCGTTCGCCAAGCGGCCGTAATTGTCGTGCCCCCAGCAGCCCATGGAACCGTTGGCGTAGATCACGCACGTGCTGTGGTAGTTGACACCAACGTCGATCACCGTCATGTTGTCCGGAAGGTGAGCAAGGGTTGGGACACCACGCCTCGTGGTCGTGTTGTCACCCAGTTGGCCGAGGTTGTTCTCACCCCAGCATGCCAGCGAGCCGTCGTCAAGCACCGCGCACGAGACGTGCCCGCCGATGCTGATCGAGGTGGCTCGACGCCCGTCAGGGAGCACGGCGTTGGATCCGGGCTCGTGCTGGTTCGCGTTCGTTCCATTGTCACCAAGTTGACCGACATGGTCGCGACCCCAACACATCACGCCTCCGTCCTTCATGAGCGCGCAGGTGTGTGTTTCACCGCCGTCCACCTGAACCGGTTGACGGCCTTCGGGGAAGGCAACGCCAACCGGCGTTGGGCGGGGGTCATTGTCTGCGTCGCCGTTACCGACTTGGCCGTTGTTGTCCAGCCCCCAGCAAACCATGGATGCATCGTCGAGAATGGCACAAGCGTGGTACCCGCCCAAGCCGATGGACACGGCCGTCCGCCCCGCAGGAAGGGCAACCTCGTTGGTTGGCGCGCTGTAGGTGTTTGTCGTGCCGTCGCCAAGTTCGCCGTTGGAACCGTAGCCCCAGCACCACACGCTCCCGTCATCAAGAAGTCCGCAGGCATGGGTCCTGGCTGCGTGAATTTCCAACACGTGCCGTCCTTCGGGCAGCATCACGAAGGTGTTCGGGCGGACTTGATTCGCCATCTGGCCACCGTCACCAAGTTGGCCGTGGCCGTCGGAACCCCAACACATGAGGGAGCCGTTGTCCAACACCGCGCAGCTCATGCTGGAACCAACGGCGAGCATCGGGCCACCGCTTGGGCGGGTCTCGTCAGCGCCGACGAGCTCGACACGCAGTCGTGCGAGGTCTTGGTACTCGCTCAGGTCAAGGCTGCAGGAAAGGTCGCCGTCGACACGGGCGTCGCCTTCACCGCAATCCAGCGCGTCACTCAACACCACCGGCGCCGCACTGGCCACGGGCAGCACCAAGGCTCCGAGCATCACGAGGGTCAGCCACAAGGCGGTACGCATGTGGGTCTGATGGCCAAGCGCCCATTCAACCGTTCGGCGAACTCAGAGGCCACGCGGGACAATCTTCTGGATGCCGGAGACTTCCGTGGACATGCGCTCCATGGCGACCTTCGCAGCTTGGGCGTGGCCCTCGCTCATCTCGTCACGGCCGTAGCGCGCCTGCTCGAACACGTTGTCGAGGGCCACGAGGGCTTCCTCGCTGACCGCGGGCATGGCTTGGCGGATCGCCGCTTCGAACTCGCGGACGGTCTCGAAGTCACGGCGCAGGAACTCGCGCTTCTGCAGGACGACGCACAGATCGGTGTAGCACTGGAAGATGGCCTCACGCACGCTGTCACCGGCCGCCAACAATTCGGCGGTGTAGGCGAAGACTTCGGCGGCCTCCTCCATGAGCGTCGCCTGCTGACGACGGCGGTAGAGCACGAGCCCGACCAGCAGGGCAGCCGCGAGGAACACGAGCGAGCCGACCAAGGCCCGCGCCGTCGACGAGGCTTCGTCGCTGTAGGTGTAACTTGGGTCAAAGCCCTCAGCGGCGTCGGCCTGGAAGGTCGCCAAGCTGGCATCGGTCAGACGCTCTCCGCCGGCATCGAGCAGCACGAGCAGGGTCAACTCGCCGTGTGCGGCGGTGTTGCCGAACGGTGGGTCGTTGTTGAATTCGAACGTGGTGGCGCCGTCTGCACCGGTCACGACCACGCGCTTCAGCAGCTGACTGCTGCTGCCTTCCTGGACCACCCGGCTGCCGTTGGCGTATTCGAGGTACAGAGAGAACCCGACGTTGGAAATGCCCTCGCCAGTGTCGTCCGCCGTGACCAAGATGCGGCCACCGTAGTCCTCCTGCTCGCCCTCGACGAGGGCGTCGAGGCGGACGTCAATGGTGGCGTCCACCTTGATCAGCGCGAAGGTGACGGCCATGCCGGAGTTGAGGTAACGGCTGCTGTTGAGGCCGCTGGTCACGTGGAAGGGCTGGACGCCCAGCGGGTTCCACGACGGAACGCGCAAGGTCATGCTGAAGTTGCCGTCGTTCCACTGCACGCGCTCTAAGGTGTAACACGTTGGCGTGGTCGCTGCAGAGGTGCAGCCCGTACCGTTGCTCAGCGTCATGTCGAGGTCTTCGAAGACCTCGCGTTCACCGCCGACCTCGGACACTGACCCGGTGATGGTCAGGGTCCGCAAAGCGTCGGAGCGCACGGCGGTGCGGTCGGTCACGGCATCGATGGTTAACACGAAGACGGACCACACGGTGCCGACGGTGGACGCGTCCGTGGCCCTGTGGGCCAACTCGCCTTCAAAGCGGACCTCGATGTCGTGCGCGCCGCGGGCCAGGTCAAGGTCGACCGGAACGGTCGCGATCCAGGAGCCGTCGTCGAGCGTCGTCGCCACGGTGACCAGCTCGCCGTCAAGGTAGACCTGCACCGCACGACCGGGCAGGCCGGCCTGGGCCGCATCGTCCACGTCGTACAGGCGGCCTGAGATGCGCCAGAGGTCGCCACGGGTCACCTCATCGTCGCCGTCGAAGGCGATGCTGATGGCCGAGCGGTGGCTGAGGTAGAAGCTCGCGTTGCCGGTGCCGGCACGGTACCAACCCTGTGCATCGGCGTTGGCGAACATCACATGGTCGCCGAAGGTGAAGATGTCCGGCACCACCCACGTGTAGGCGAAGGTCCCGTCCGCCTCGGTGGTCAGTTCGCCGATGTTGACACCGTCCACTTCGAGGGTGACCATGTGGTCGGCAAGACCGATGAGTTGGTTGTCCACGACTTGTCCAGTGATGACCACTTCATCGGCCACCGCGATGACGTCGTCGAGGTCCACGGTCACCAGGATTGGTGCGTACACGTTCCACACGCCGGTGGCGTTGCTCGGCAGGTACAGCACGTTGCCCGTGAACCGGACCTCCATGCCCGTTGAGCCAAGCGGCTGATCAGCAGGCACGGGATGCAACGCGGTGAAGGTGCCGTTGGCGTCCGTGGTCACGTTGGTCAGGAACACGCCATCGAGCCACACTTCAACGGTAGCGTCACCTATGGCGTCGTCCACTTGGCTCAGCAACAGCCCAGAAATCAGGATCGTGCTCTCACGGTCCACGTCGCCGTTTCCGCTGATGAGCAGAATTTTGCTCGGCATGCTGACGTTGAAGCTCACATCGGTTTGCGTTGGCAAGTAATACTCAGGGTTCGCGGGGTCACCCACACCGATGGGGTCGACCCAATCACGACCGCCCTTGAACTGGACCGAAATCTGGTGTTGACCTGGGTCGGTGCCTTCCGGAAGCACGTAGGAGAGCAGGAAACTCCCGTTGCTGGCGGTGGTTTCCACGCTGGACACGGGCACGCCGTCAACCAGCAGGTGAACGATGGCCAACGATGGCGTTCCGTCGACGGCCAAGGGCAGCCCAAGGTCGTCGAGCAGGTTACCGCGAACGTCAAAGGCGTCGCCAGCGATGAGGCTGACCGGCGCTTCGGTGATGGTGATCTCCGTCGAAGCGAGCACGACGAACCGCGTGGTCGCGTTGCTGCCCACCAATCCGGTCGTGCCGGGCAATCCGGCGTAATCAGCGGTCAAGGTGGCCTCGCCAACCGAGAGGTTGGCGGGGAGGGTGAGCACGTCTTGGGCCATGCCGCTGGCGTCGGTCACCACCGTGAGGGTCACCGGAACCTCGAGCGGCCCATCGGAGCCGATGAGGGTCACGAGGACGTCCGCGTTGGCCACGGGCGAGCCGGTGTTGTCCTGAACCATCAGGCGGACGTCCATGTCGTTGCCGCGCTCGGTTCGGTCGTTGAGCGAGGGCGCACCGAGACCGTCGAGCACCGGATCGAGGAAGAGGACGCTCGTGGTTCCGCGGCTGTCGAAGGGCGCGGTATCGTTCGAGCCGACGTAGAAGTTCACGCTCGGCACGTAGGTGGCGCTGATGTTGTGCGAACCGCGCTCGAAGGTTTGTCCGAGGCTGATCGTGGCCGTCCAGGCGCCGCCGAGGCCGACGGTGCCGCCCGTGACGGTGAAGCCCACGGGTTGGCCATCGATGGCGAAGAGCACGTTGGCTGGCAGCACGCTACCGTCGCGGTTCTCCAATCCTGAGCCGTTGTCGCTTTGCACCGTTCCGGTGACGTTGAAACTCGACCCTGAGGTTGGGTTGGCGGTGATGGCATCGATGAGCAGCACGGTGGTTGAACGCACCGTGACCGTGCTGAGGTTGGCGCGATCGGAGAGCAGATCGAAACTCCCGTTGTAGTGGAACTCCACGGTGATGATGCCCAATGGATGGTTGAGGTCGAACAGGAAACTGGTGTTGGCAAAGCCTTCTGGGTCCGTTTGGACCTCGGTGTGCCATGTTTCGTGCACCTTGACGGCCACCGTTTCTCCACCCAGCGGGGTGAAGAGGTCGCTCGCTTCGACGAGTTGGGCGCTGAGGTTCACGCTCCGACCGCGGTTGATGATGACCGCGTTGCGCGGCTGCAACTGCTCGAAGTCGGTCACGCCTTGCACCAGCATGCCGGTGGTCGTGTTCGAGGGCAGGTAGAAGGGCGAAGAGTCCTCGATGACCTGCACCACGAGCGTGCGGTTGCCGCGCGTTGTGCCGTCCTTCAGCGCATCGCTGCTCATGGAGAGGTTGAAACTCCCGTTGGCTGCGGTCTGTGCGCCGGTAACGAGCAATTCATCGGGCTCGTCGTCCCAGTGTGCTTCAAGCCGCAGCAGCCCGTTGATCGGGCGCGTGTTGTCGTCCGCGTCGAGCACCCGTCCGAGCACGTTGAAGGTGCTGTCCGCAGCGACCACGGTCGGCGCGACGTCGATGACGACCACCGATTCGGCCTGCACCGTGACGTTCACCAGACTGGTGTTTCCGGTGTGCCGACGGTTGCCGGGCGCGAGCGGGTCGGTGACGTCGTCCGCCACCACGACACCGATGTCGTAGTAGCCCGGACCCACCGTGTTGGCCGTCCACTGCAGGGTGGCGTTGCCGTCGACAAGCGTCTGAGCCGTGCCCAAGGAGGTGTTGGCACCGTTCCAGTCGAGGAACCACTCGACGGTGGCGCCTTCGAGATCGGAGCCGTCGGCGATGTCGGTGATGCGCGCGCGCAAATCGATGGTGTCTCCGACGAGCACCTGGATGCCCTCCAGCTCGGGGGTCACGATGACTTCAGATTCAATCCCCCAATCCAGCGAAATGCCGGCTGGCGGCCCTTGCGGACCGTTCGGATCGACGAACGTGTAGTACGGACCACCTTCGGGCGCGAAGGCTTGGAAATCGGTGAGCAATTGAACCTCGTAGACACCACCTGCAAAGACGGTGGGTGCGGTCACGTTGAAGGAGAATTCACCCGTGCTCGTGTTCAAGGTGCCAAGAGCCAAGTCCACGGGGCCTTCGGCGGTGGCCATCAGGATGGACAAGGCTGAGCCGTTGTTCAGAACCCGATCGCCGTAGACCGCATCGGACAGGTTGCCGAAGAAGCGGGTGCTGTTGCCGATGTGGACCCAATCGTCGGCGACCGTGAAGTTCCAACTGATTTCTGCCATCACCCGGAGGGTGCTGTTCCACGTGCTGGGCACGTAGTCCTCCGAACCACCAAACGCGATGGCCAACGGGTAATCGCCAGCCCTCAGGTTTGGATCGAGGGTCCATGTTGGGCTGATTTGGTTCGACAAGGGGTCGACCACGCTGGTGGCCAATGAACCGTTGAAGAGGACGTCAAAGGTGCCGAGCATGACGATGCCCACGCCGTTTCCGAGGTGGTCGACCACCTGGAATTGCGTGTTGGTGGCCTCGCCGCGGAGTTGCGATTCCGAGATCATCGTGTAGTTGTAGATGCCACGCAGACGGTACGGTGCGTTGTCGGACAAGTTCTCGATGTCCGTTGTGGGCAGCGTGGCGGGGAAGAAGCGCAGGCGCGGTTCAACCTCGCCTGCGGCGATGGGCGTGGCGCTGGCGTTGAGGGTGTGTTGCACGTTGAACGCCCCGTTAACGCTGACGTTGAACACGTCCACCCACGCTCCGCCGCTGGCCACGTCACGCAGGGAGAGCACGAGGGAACCGCTCATCGCTGCGGGTGCGAGGCCGAAGGACACCACCGTGCCGTTGACCCAGATGTCGTCGCCGAGGTCGAGGACGCTGTTGTTGGTGCCCGGTCCTTCGAGCGTGGCCGTCAGGTTGGGCGCGTCACGCACGTCGAGCACGATGCCGGTGGTCGAGGGCCGCAGGTGCACATCGCCAGCAATGGGGACGCTGGTGTCCGTCCACCCTTCGAAGCCGAGCGTCGCCGAGATGTTGGTCTTCGTTTCGAATTCGTCCAAGGTGAGGTCGAAGACCCAACTGCCGTCAGGGTTGACCGGGGTCGTGAGGTTCACCGAACCGTTGACCGAGGAAGTGAAGGAAAGCCAGACCTCGAGCCCTTCGAGGCCCTCAAAGACGCCCTGTGGAATCGTTTCGGCCTGCAGAAGGCCGCTGATTTCGGTCGTGGCGCCCGCACCCACGATGGGGGCGTTGATGGGCGAGGGGCCTTGATGGCTCAGCGTGGTGTTGTCCGAGACGTTGATCGCTGCGTCGAACGTGATTCCGCCGTTGGCCACGTACCCTTGTTCGACGTGCTGAACCACGATGCCGGCGAAACCGGGGGCAATGGGCTGTGGTGGGATACCGCTGAAGTTGAAGTTCCCGTCGGCGTCGGTGAACGTCGAACCAATTTGCCGGTCGGGTGTGCCGGCGATGCCGGGCACGTTGCCCACCTCGCCGATGGGGACAAGGTAGGCGATCAGCGGCTGGTCGGTGACCGGCGTGGCGTTCTCAGCGTAACGCAGTTGGCCGCTGACGTTGAACCACGTCTGGCCGTTGCGCTCCCAGCTGAGCGGCGAGAGGGATTGGTTGACGATCTCCAGCGCCTCGGCGTCGGGGCACGCTTCGATGGGCACCCAGCCCAGGTCGGTGTTGCCGTTGGCGGCATCCTGCTGCAGGTGGACTTCGGCCCACGTGGTGCGGTCGTCGTTGGTCACCGCATATCCGTTGCCCGTCCAGGTGCCGCCAGCAAAGCCGGACACAGAGCGGGCCGGAAGGCCAGCCAAGCGGGCCATGGTCACGAACGCGGTGGTGAACTCCTGACAGGTGCCTTCGTTGGCCACTTCCAGGAGGTGGACCGCCAAATCTTGGTCGCCAGGCAGCCCTGAGCCGTTGTAATTCCGCTTGAATTCGGTGGTCGCGTTGCCCTCGCGGAGGAAGGTCGCGATGGCGTCAGCGGTGCTCCACGCATCCGATGCACCGGATTGGCCGACCACGGCCTCGGTGATGTTCAGGGCAATGGACCACGGGTTGCTTCGGTTCGACAAACGGTCGTCGAGTTGCAGCGCGTAGGTGTCGGTCTGGTTGGCGATGGTCGTGGACGCGAGGGTGTCCCAATCGAACCAGTACTCGGGAGCCAGGGCGATGAGGCTCTGCAGGAAACCCGCCTCGACGGTGACGATGAAGGTGTCATTCGTCCGGCTGAGTTCTGCCGTCGCGTCCGCCCAGAAGGAGTGATTGATCGTCGACAGCGGCAGCGGCACGGCCGTTCCAGTCAAGTCGGTGTTGTACTGCACGTTCCACGTGACCGTGCTGTTGCTGAATCCGAGGTCGGCCATGCCGGACAGGTTCTCGATGTTCGGGAACATCTCGTTGCTCGGGTGCACCGTTGCGATATGGGCGTAGGTCGAACCCGTCGGGAAATCGTTGGTCACCTGGCGCCAGCGGTGAACCTGTTCAAGGTCAACGGTTCCGCTGGTGTTGTTGGCCCAGAAGAGCACCTGCGACTGAGGGAAATCGTCGGAGGGGTCGAGCGGGTCTTGAGGTGCGCCCACGCAGCCCGTGGCCCAGAAATTGGCGGGACACTCGACGCCGTCGCTGACGCCACCGCCGTCGGTGTCGGGGTTGCGCCAGTCCGTTCCGGTCAGGTTCTCGAAGGCGTCGGGGATGCCGTCGCCGTCGAAGTCGTCGGGCAAGACGTCGTCGGTTGGGTCGTTCTCAGGGTTCGTGCCGTCGAAGTACTCGTCCAGGTCGCCCACGCCACCCGAATCCGTGTCGAATTCTGTGGGGTCGGTGACCCACACGTCCGAGGAACCGTTCAGGATCCCAATGCTGTCCAGCGTGCAGCCAGTTGAGTTCTCGAAGTAGTTGTTCAGGCCGTCGCCGTCAGGGTCCAGCGCGTTGACGCAGGGGTCGAGGGGGTCCGTGTTATCGCGCACCACCTCATCGAAGTCGTTCACGCCGTCGTTGTCCGTGTCGGCCAAGGTCGGGTTGGAGAACCACCCGAACACGCCGAGCAACTCCTGCCAGTCGGCCAAGCCGTCCGCGTCGGAATCGGTGTAATCGTCGTCACAGTACTGGCGGGTGCTGCTGATCGTGCCGTCCAAGGTGGCCTGGGTGTGGCACCAGGAGCCGTTCCGGTTCGCCACGTCGGTGGTCGACGCGGGTGGTGCGAGGCTGACGCCAACGAGGACGTTGTTGATGGTCGCGCCATACCCAAAGGACGTCCACGTGCCTGAAACGTTGTACCACCCGGTCCCGCCGTCTGGGTTGAATCCCGAGGCATCGGTCAAGGTCAAGCGGTTGACGCCATTCCAATTGGTGAACGTCGTCACGAAGTTCACCAGCGAATCACAGGGATCCGTCCCATGGGAGACGTTGCGCTCGTCACCGTCGTTGACGCCGCCAGAGTCGGTGTCTGCGATGTCCCACGCAGTGCACGAGAGGTTCTCTTCCCAGTTCTGGATGCCGTCGTTGTCCTCGTCACCGGCATCCTCACGGCGCGTCGGGTCGGTCTCACCGGCATCGACAACGCCGTTGCCGTTCGCGTCCTCTTCACCGTCGTCGAAGGCGTCGCCGTCGGTGTTGTTGTCGCGTGGGTCGCTCGCTTGCGCGGGCTCGCCGTAGGCGGCGTTGACCTCAACGCCGTCGCTCAGGCCGTCGCCGTCGGTATCGAAGGCGGTCGGGTCGGTCAAGAGGGTCAGGGCTTCGTAGGAATCGTTCAGGCCGTCACCGTCCGAATCCGCATTGGTCGGGTTCGTCGAGGTGATGCCGTCCACTTCCGCGGTCAGCGCCGCACACCCGCCCGGGCCGATTCCGCTCACCGGGTCGCACGGGGTGATGGTCTCGGTGGCGGTGCCGGGTTCCGGTCGGAAACAGGGCGAGGAACCGCAGTTGGTCGTCCATGAGGGGTTGATGTATTCGAACAGGTTTGGTAGCCCGTCGTTGTCAGGGTCACCGTTGGGTCCATCGTCGTTGGAGGCCGAGGTGGCGTTGAGGCCGTAGGAGACCTCCCAGCCGTCGGGCATGCCGTCGCCGTCGGTGTCGTAACCGCGGCGGTCTTCGTCGATCAGGCCGTCACCGTCGTCGTCGTCGCTCTGGCAATCCGCGTCGCCGTCCCCGTCGCTGTCCGCGCCGTCCACGGCGCCGTCTTTGTCGTTGTCAAAGCCGTCCGTGCAGATGTTGCCCACAGGGTCCTCGTCGCACAGGATGACCGAACCGGTACCGTCGCTGCCGGTCGCGCCGCATGCGGGCGGGTTGAACTGCATGGCATGTTCCTCGGACCAATCGTTGGTGGGCACGGTGCCGTTCCACCACACGCCGTTGTCGAGCACGCCGGGGGTGGTGGCGATGTCCCACCCGCTTGGCATCAGGTAGGTGTACTCCTGGAGGTTCGACATGCCGTCGCCGTCGGGGTCGCCCACCGCGCCGTCGCCGAAGGAGGAGGAGAGCGGGTCCAGCCCGTGCATCCACTCCCAGCCGTCGGGCAAGCCGTCGTTGTCCGAATCCGGGTCGTTGGGAGAGGTGTTGATCAGGTACTCGAGACCGTAGGTCAATCCGTCGCCGTCAGCATCGGAAGCCGCGGACACTTCCTCGGCCACCAAATCGATGCCCGCGAACAGGGAGAGGAGCATCAGTAGGGTCAGCCCAAGGGCGCGTCGGCGCACCCCTGATTCAACAGATTGGGACGAAGCCACTCGCCGCTGAGACAGCATCTGCTCTGACATCGTTCTCAAGGCGGTTCCGGCGCCTCATAAGGGGAATGGTGCGCTGTTCAGACAAGGGGGCGAGCAGAACCCTTGTTCAGAGGTCGGACAACTCGTCCAGAAGCTCGAGATCATCATCGTCCGCCGTTACCGCGGGCGGCAGGTCGAGTTCGGGAGCCGCTTCGGGTTCGGCCATGCCGTCGCCCTCAGGCAGAGGGGCCTCCTTGACCGGCATCGCGGCCGCCATGGAGCGGGTCGCGCCGCGGCGGTAGGTGGCATAGAGGACGATGCCGACCAGCATCGCGATCAGGCCAATGGTGCTGGGCTCTGGGTCGAGCAATTCGTTCGTCAGGCAAGCAACCTCGGTGCACGTCGTGGCAAACTCGAACTTGGTTTGCTGCTTGAAGTCCGCACCGTAGGGCACTTCATCGTCGTAGGGTTCGACGATGATCGTCAGTTCCGCACGGTCGTTGTTCTTGACCGTCGTTGGCGCGGTCAGGTCAACGGTGAACTTCTCGTTGCTGTACGCGTCAACGGTGACTAGGAGCGTGGTACCGGCCTGCTGGAAAGAGTTCACGCTCACCGCGCCGTTGTCCCAGCCGCTCGGTTCGTCCAAGGAGATGAGGACGGTCAGGGGGATGTTGTTCTCGTTGTCGATGCGGAAGCCGAGCTCCTTGCCCTGACCTGGGCCAAAGGGCGTCATCTGACTCTCGAGCGTGATGAGCAGGCGACCGGCGACCACGTCTTCCTTGACCACGACGGTCACGGGCATGTCGAAGTAGCGGGCTTCATCATCGTCGACGCCGTCCTCGATGATGCCCACGTAGAGGGTATGGTTCCCGGCCTCAACCTGATCGCGGAGGGTCACCTCAAGGCGCAGGTCGGCGTATTCTTCACCGCTCAAGCGGACCACCGGCGCGTTCGCACCGGTGTCGTCGGTGATCGCGTAGTCCCAACTTGCGTACTGGCCGTCGTTGCGTGGCAAAAGGTTGGGCGGCACGATGCGCCACGTGGTTTCCATGTCTTCATCCCCGGCATCGGTGATGCGGAAGCGGAACCACGCGTCTGAACCTGGAGCGATGGGGCCGACAGAGCCGAGCGACTTCGCGTCGCTGTCGGAGATGACCTCGGCCAAGACACCGAAGGTGCGGTGGACCGTGAAGGCGACCTCGGTCCGCAGATCGGCGTCGTTTCCGCTGATCACGAGAACGCGGACGATCCCAATGTCTTGCGCTTCACGCTGGTCGGGCGGGAAGACGGTCATGCGCAGCGTCAACTGTTGGAAGGAGCCGATGGACGGCGTCAGGCTGTTGATGCCTTCTTCCACCAGCTGCTGACCCGTGTCGTTGTCGTAGAAACGGTACAGCCACGATTCGGGCAGTTCGGTCACGCGCAGCTTGAACTCGTCCGTGTCAAAGCCTGCGTTGAACACGTCGATGTAGAAGTCCACGCCCTCTTGGGCATCGGACATGTCGACGTAGTGCGAGAGGGTCTCGTCGTAGAGGTCGGGCCGGGTTGAATCGGCGATTTGGCGCTGGTGTTCCACGTCCTCGAAGACCGAGACACGTGGTTCGGCGTACACGCCGACCTCATCAAAGTCGAGGGTCAAATCGACGATGGCGACCTCCACGAGTTGCCCGTTTTCGTTCTCGGCATAGGCGCGGGCCTCGACTTCGAGGCGCGAAGGTGCGTTGGTCAGGTCCTCGCCCACTTCGATGGAAAGGATGGGGCGGACCACGTCGCCGCCGCCGGTAAGGGTGTAGCCCGCAGGCTGGTCCCAGACCGGATCGGACCACGACGAGGGCAGCGAGCGCGCCAGGTCAAGACGGACCTCCATGGCGGATGCGGATGCACCGACGTGGGTCACGAGGAACTCCACCGTGCTGGTTTGGCCGGGCGCGATGAGGACGGTGGTGGGTTGGTTGCTGGGCACGCCGAGGTTGATGCCGTGCTCGACGAACTCGATGCCGCCGTGCTCGTAAAGCACGGTGTGGCCCTGAACGTCGCGGATTTCGAGGGCAAGGGGATAGACGCCAGGAGCCATGGCGCCCGCATCATAGGTCCAGGTGTAGTTGCCCACAAGACCTTCGTTGTCGAGGCGGAGGTCGTCGTCTTCGAACTCCTCATCGAAGACCGCTGAGGCCCCGTTCGGGGTGGACAGGACGAGGTTGACCGACTGGATGTCGGCTCGGCCGAAGGCGTCACGCACGTCGACGTCGAACTGGATTTCACGGTTTTCGCCCAGCGCGTTGGGCGCCCACGTGAGGGTCTCAGGGTCGCCCCAAGCGGAGCCGGGGGTGTGGACCTTCACCGAGGACGCGGAGAGAGCGTTGGCCATCACTTCGAGGCGGGAGGTACCTTCGGTGGAGTCGAGGTCACCAAACGCAATTTCGATGTCGCAATCGTTGCCGCCACCGATTGGGTTCCCGCCACCTTGGCCTTCACAGGACGCCTGACCGTCGATGACGAGCTTCAGGCTCTTGCCGTTGGGGACGGTTACCCCGTTGGATGAGACGTCAAAGAACACCTCAGAGGAGGTCCACGCACAGTTCTGCTGGAAAGTGGAACTGCAGGGGTCATCGAGGTCGATGGTTTCACTCCCGATCTGCGAATCACCGGCCTTCAAGGAGAATGCAACATCACCGGTCGAGCCTTGCTGGCCGCGGAAGCGCATGTAGACGGTCAACTGAATCTGGTCGTTGTCCGAACCTTCGCCGTAGAGGGTCAGGTCCGAGATCATCTCAGAGGAGCGGAACTCAATGCCGCTCAGCGCCGAGAGTTCTTCCTGACTTCCGGAGGGTTCGATGGTCGTGATGTGACCGTCGCCGCCCGCGCTGCTGTTCTCAGCATCGAGGTAGAGGCGGTAGTTCTCCAGTCCTGCCACGCTGGTGGCCGGCTCGGGCGCGGTCTCCAACAAAACGCTTGGCGGGACCTGCACGAGGCCGCTCATGGTCGCGAGGACGAGCACGACCAACATCGACAGGGCGAGACCCCGGTTGGCTTGGCCGTGTGTCACCATTGGGACCACCGTCTTGCCCTGCCGCGGGGGGTGTTAAACCGTTTTCCATTCCGCGTGTTCAAGCCGCATGGATGCCGACGGACTGAAGGCACCCGGCGAAGTGGGGCGACCACAGGGGTGGCCGAGCGGTCAAAAGCGCCGGATTTAAGCTCCGGTCCCAGATGGGTTCGAGGGTTCAAATCCCTCCCCCTGTACCACGTTTTTCCTCTCAGACGAGGCCCCATCCGCCGTCCACGGCGAGCACTTGGCCCGTCACGTACGGCGCCTCGAGGAGGTAACGCACGGCCGAGGCGGTGTCTTCAGGCCGACCAGACCGCTTCAGTGGCAGGCGGGCGACGGTGTCCGCGAAGGCGGCCTGCTCCCAATCCGCGGACAAAATGGCACCAGGCGCCACCGCGTTGGCCCGGACCTCGGGCGCCAAATCGAGGGCCCACCCAAGGGTGCGCTGACGCAGCGCAGCCTTGCTGGCGCTGTAATCGCCGAGGTGAGGCCACGCTTTGCCCCATGACGTGTCGACCATCGAAACGATCGAACCTGAACCTTGAGCAAGCGCACCGGCCAAGGCCTCGGTCAGGACGACAGGGGCTTCGACGTGCAGCATCCACAGGTCACGTCGGGCCTGCGCCATGTCATCGGGGGCACCCTCACCCTCGCTAGGGAAGAAGATGGACGCGTTGTGGACCAGACCGCCGAGTCCGTCGGCTACGGCAGCATCGGCGAGGACGGCCTCGGCCAGGGCGTGCACGCCTTCGGACGTGGACAGGTCGGCCGAAATCACGCGTCCCACATCATGCTCGTGCGCTTGAGCCAAAGCCGCGAGGAGGGCCTCGGCTTCCTCGGTGGCAGTCCGCACGTGCACGAGCGCGGTCCATCCCGCTTCGACCAGCGCGGTCACGGTGGCTGCGCCCAAGCGGCGGCCTCCTCCCGTGACGAGAACGGTCTTCGCGCCCATGCACCGAGGTGGACGTTGAGGACATGAACCCTCGTCCTCGACTTACGGCCCGGATGACGAAGCCTTTTGCCGCTCGCCCCGTGCCCACAGCATGGCCGAAGGGAGGCGCTCGCTGACCATGGCCAAAACCGAGGCCCCACAACGGCCTCGGCTGCCGGCGTGGTTCCGCACCACCTTGCCGTCCGGTGAGGCCATGGACGCCTTCCGCGACACCAAGGCCTCGGTCAAGGACAACGCTCTTCACACCGTGTGCGAAGAGGCACGCTGCCCCAACATCCACGACTGCTGGTCCAGCGGTGACGCGACCTTCATGATCGCCGGACAGGAATGCACCCGAGGGTGTCGCTTCTGCGCCGTTGGCACCATCAAGCGCGCACCCCCGCTCGACCCTGAGGAACCTGCACACCTTGCCGACGCGGTCGGCTCCATGCCCCTGCGCCATGCCGTCATCACGGTCGTCAACCGCGACGATCTGGACGACAGTGGGGCATCGCACTACCGGGCCTGCCTCGATGCGGTGCAAGAGCGCAGTCCAGAGGTCACCCTCGAACTGCTGTGCTCGGACCTCGCCGGGGACCACGAAGCCTTGGCCATGCTGCTCGACGGCGCGCCTTTGCGGGTCTTTGCCCACAACGTGGAGTGCGTGCCTCGCCTCGACAAGACGGTGCGCGACCACCGCGCCTCCTTCGATCAATCGCTTGGCATCCTTCGTGAGGCACGCCGCCTTCGTCCCGACCTGCTGATCAAGACCTCCATCATGGTCGGGCTCGGCGAATCGGACGAGGAACTCGAAGAGGCGATGGCCCTCGTCCGTGACGCCGGTGTGGACCTCATCACGCTCGGCCAATACCTCGCGCCGTCGTCAAAGCACCTCCCGGTGGACCGCTTCCCCGAGCCCGAGCGCTACGAGGAATGGGCGGATCACGCGATGGACCTCGGCTTCCTTGGCGTGGCCAGCGGCCCGCTGGTCCGCTCGTCCTTCAAGGCCGGCCTTCTGCTCCGTGCTTGCACCGAAGAAAACTGGCAGGGAAGCATGCCCGGAGCCACGGTCCGCGTTCGCCCCGGTGCAGCGGCGGACCGACACCCCCATAGGCGGACCTCAGGTGGTGAAGCCTGATGCCCGAACGCCTGACCGTGGACGAGGCGCCCTACACCATCGGCATCCCGCCGTTTCGACCCGGTGAGAAGGCGGACTTCGGTGGAGGCTTCACCGAGCAGCCCGGCGACCTCAACCGTCCCGACGTGACCTGTTCGGCTCAGGACACGGCGACCCATGCGGTCGGCCTCATCCGCGTGCTCGACGACGCGCACGTCGCCAGCGGCGAGTGGGACCCCAACCTCGACGAGGACACCCTGCTGAAGGGCTTGGAACACATGATGCGCCTGCGCATTTTCGACGACCGCATGATCAAGATGCAGCGCACCGGTTTGCTTTCCTTCTACATGCGCTCCTTCGGTGAGGAAGCCATCGCCATCGCCCAAACCATGGCCCTGGAGGAGCAGGACTGGCTCTTCCCCTCCTACCGCCAACCCGGTGCACAATTCGTTCGCGGCCGTGACATGGTGAGCATGATCTGCCACTGCATCGGCAACACCGAGGACAACGTTCGCGGCCGTCAGATGCCCGTCCACTACACGTGGAAGGAAGGCCGCTTCATCTCCATCTCCTCCCCGGTGGGCACCCAATTCCCACAGGCGGTCGGTGTCGCGATGGCCTCCGCCTACCGCGGGCTCGACGAAGTCTGTATCTCCTGGCTTGGGGACGGCACCTCAGCCCAAGGCGACTTCCACTACGCGGTCAACTTCGCCTCGACCTTCAAGCCCCCCGTCATCCTCAACGTGGTCAACAACCAGTGGGCCATTTCCACCCACGCCAACCTCGCGACCGGTGGACGCACCTTCGCCGAGCGCGGTTTGGCCTACGACATCCCCTCCTTCCGCGTGGACGGCAACGACTTCCTCGCGCTTTACGCGGTCACCAAGTGGGCGCGTGACCGAGCCTCCGCCGGCCTCGGACCGACCTTCATCGAGGTGTACACCTACCGCGCCGGCGCCCACTCGTCCTCGGACGATCCCAGCGCCTACCGGCCTCAAGACGAATTCGAGTGCTGGCCCGGTGGCGACCCCATCGAGCGCCTGAAGGGCCACCTCATCGGTCGCGGCCTCTGGGACGAGGACAAGCACACCGAACTGACCGAGCGCATCGACGCCGAAGTGATGGCCGCCTACAAGGAAGCCTGCACCTTCGGCGACCTGGCCAACGGCCCCTACCCTCCCGCCTCGACGATCTTCACCGAGGTCTACGAAGAGGTCCCATGGCACGTGCAAGAGCAGCGTGAGGAGCTCGGGAAGTGAGGTGGTATCATGGCGAAAATGAACATGATCGCAGCCCTCAACTCGGCGCTGGACCTGCAACTTCAGCGCGACCCCAACGTTGTCATCTTCGGTGAAGACGTCGGCTATTTCGGTGGCGTGTTCCGCGTCACTGCTGGCCTTCAGGAAGCCCATGGCGCCCACCGCGTCTTCGATTCGCCCCTCGCCGAAGGCGGCATCGCCGCCGTGGCCTTTGGCATGGGCATCAACGGGCTGCGGCCCGTGATGGAGATCCAGTTCGCCGACTACATCTTCCCCGCCTACGACCAGATCGTCAACGAGATGGCCAAGCTCCGCCACCGCTCCGGCGGCGAATTCTGGACGCCCGTGACCATCCGCACCCCTGCCGGCGGCGGCATCCGAGGCGGCCACCACCACTCCCAGTCGCCCGAAGCGCAGTTCACGCACACCCCCGGGCTGAAGGTCGTCTACTGCTCGACGCCCTACAACGCAAAGGGGCTGCTCACCTCGGCCATCGAATGCAACGATCCGGTCGTCTTCTTCGAGCCCAAGCGGTGCTACCGTGGCCCGTTCTATGGCGATCCGCACAAGGTCCCCACATGGAACAGCCACCCCGACGGCGAGGTGCCGGAGGAATACTACAGCATCCCGCTCGAGCAAGCGCGCATCGCCAAGGAAGGCGGCGCCTGCACCGTCATCGCCTGGGGCACCATGGTGCACGTCGCCGAGGAAGCCATCCGTCAGTCCGGCGTTGACGCCGAACTCATCGACCTGCAGACGCTGGTTCCATGGGACCGCGACACCGTCGTGGAGTCGGTCCGCAAGACCGGACGCTGCGTCATCGTCCACGAGGCACCGAAGACCAGCGGATTCGGCGCCGAAATGTCCGCGTCCATTCAGGAGCGCTGCTTCTGGCACCTTGAGGCGCCGATCGAGCGCGTCACCGGATGGGACACGCCCTTCCCCCACACCACGGAGTGGGACTACCTTCCCAGCCCCGGCCGGATCGCCGAGGCCATCGCACGCACACAGGAGGCATGACACATGGGCATCTACGCATTCAAGCTACCCGACATTGGAGAAGGCGTCGTCGAAGGCGAAGTCGTCGAATGGATGGTCGCCGTGGGCGACACCGTCGCGGAAGACCAGCCCATCCTCTCGGTGATGACCGACAAGGCCACCGTGGAAATTCCCTCGCCGGTCAACGGCGTCGTCGTCAAGCGCGAAGGCGACGTCGGTGACATCCTGCCCGTCGGTGCGGTCTGCATCGAGTTCGAAGTGGACGGCGAAGGCAACGCCTCCGCCTCCGAAGCAGCGGCGCCTGCGCCCGAGCCCGAGGCGGCTTCCGCGCCTGCACCCGCACCTGAGCCTGCGCCTGCACCCGCGGCCGCTCCTCCCGCTCCGGTCACGCCCCGCGTGCCCGGTCTGCGACCGCTCGCCAGCCCCGCCGTGCGCATGAGCGCCCGTGAGGCCGGCGTCGACCTGACCACCGTGGCCGGCAGCGGCCCGGCCGGTCGCATCACCCGTGCTGACCTCGAGGCCCACGTCGCCGGAGGCGGCGCCGTGGCCAGCGCGGGTCCTGCCCGCACGCGCCGCACCGGAACCACCGAGATCAAGGTCGCCGGACTCCGCCGACGCATCGCCGACGGCATGACCGCGTCCTACTCGACCATCCCTCACTTCTCCTACTTCGAAGAGGTCGACGTGACCGAACTCGAGGCCCTGCGCCAGCACCTCAACGCCAACCGCGAGGACGGCCAGCCCAAGCTGACCTACCTGCCCTTCATCATGCTCGGCCTGGCCAAGGCCCTCGGCGAGCACCCGATCTGCAACGCCCACTACGAGGACGACCGCCTCACCGTGGTCCGCCACGAAGCCGTGCACCTCGGCATCGCCACCCAGACCGAGCGTGGCCTGTACGTTCCTGTGGTCCAGCACGTCGAGGCCCTCGACATCTGGGACGCCGCCCGTCAGATGAGCGACGTCGTGACCGCGACCCGCGACGGCAAGGCCACCAGCGCTCAGCTGTCCGGCTCCACCTTCACCATCACCAGCCTCGGTGCGATGGGCGGGCTTGGCGCCACGCCAATCATCAACAAGCCCGAAGTCGGCATCCTCGGCGTCCACAAGGCCATCGACCGTGCGGTCGTCAAAAACGGCCAAGTCGTCGTTCGCCGCATGATGAACTTCTCCTCGTCCTTCGACCACCGCGTGGTCGACGGATGGGACGGCGCGATGCTCGTGCAGCGCCTCAAGACGCTGCTGGAGCACCCGGCGACGATCTTCATGTGAGGTGGATGAGATGAAGCAACGTTCCTGTCAAGTCCTCGTTATTGGCGCTGGCCCAGGTGGCTACGTCGCCGCCATCCGTGCCGGTCAACTCGGCCTCGACACCGTCATCGTCGAAGGCGAGCGGTCCGGTGGCACCTGCCTCATCCGCGGCTGCATCCCCTCCAAGGCGATGATCAACGTCGCCCAGACCGTCGACAAGTTGGCGAAGTTCGCCAAGGAAGGCGGCCACCAAGGCATCAGCCTCCCCTCACCCGCCGAAGTCAGCATGGCCGGCGTGGTCGAGTGGAAAGACGGCATCGTCGACCGCCTCAACAAGGGCGTCGAAACCCTGCTCGGCAAGGCCGGTGTCGAGATCGTCCACGGCTGGGCCGAGTTCCAGGACGCCAAGACCGTCCGAGTCGGTGAAAGCGATGACGCGACGACCATCACCGCAGAACACGTCATCCTCGCCACGGGCAGCGTGCCCATCGAGTTGCCCTTCATGCCCTTCAGCGACCACGTGATTTCCTCCCGTGGCGCCCTTGACCTTGCGGAGATCCCCAAGCACCTGGTCGTCGTTGGTGGCGGCTACATCGGGCTCGAACTCGGCATCACCTACCGCATGCTCGGCAGTGAGGTCACCGTCGTCGAAGCGATGGACAGCGTCTTGCCCATCTTCGACAAGGAACTGCGCCGCCCGCTCGAACTGACGCTCAAGAAGCTGAAGATCAACGTCATCACCGGCGTGTTCGCCAAGGGCGTCGAAGAAGGCAAGGACGGCATCAGCCTGCTCTATAGCCCAAAGGACGCCAAGGAAGGCGCCGAGCCAGAGCGCTTGGCCTGCGACAAGGTCCTCGTGACCGTCGGCCGCAAGCCGAACAGCGCCGCCCTCGGGCCGACCGGCGTCGCGCTCGACGACCGCGGCTTCGTGCGCGTCGACAAGGGCTGCCGCACCAACATGCGCGGCGTCTACGCCATCGGCGACGTCGCCGACATGGGCGAAATGTTGGCCCACACCGCGTCCTTCCAAGGTGAGATGGTCGCCGAGATCATCGCCGGCAAGGACCGCATCTACGACCCCGTGGGCGTGCCTGCCATCGTCTTCACCGAGCCGGAGATCGTCAGCGTCGGCTTGTCTCCAGATGAAGCCGAGGCCGCCGGCCACCCGGTCATCACCGGCAAGTTCCCGCTGGCCGCCAACGGCCGCTCCCTGACCATGGAAGCGGAAAAGACGGGCGGTTTCATCCGCGTCGTGGCCCGGGAAGACGACCACCGCGTGCTCGGCATCCAAGGCGTCGGCACCCACATCTCCGAGCTCGTCGGCGAATGGACGCTCGCTTTGGAGATGGGCGCGGTCCTCGAAGACCTCGCGGGCACCATCCACGCCCACCCGACGATGACCGAGATGACGCATGAAGCCGTGTTGGCCTCGCTGGGTCACGCCATCCACATCACCAACTGAGGGGCAGACACCTCTTCTTGAGGGAGGCCGCCTCCCTCGTGGCATGGGCTTGGTCGAACGCGTCTTTGCTCCGCTTCCAGACCACGAAGGTCGGGGGACGCCCAGCCTCGCCGCACGCTGGTGGCTGTGGATCGTCCTCATCCCCACCGCCGTTTGGGCGTGGAGGGCCAGTGAAGGGGCCATCGTTCCAACCTTGGTGGTGACCACCTTGGCGGCCACCCTCGCGCTGCCCGTCGGATGGTGGGTGCTGTCGCTGGTGGCCAGCGCGGTGGAGAAGCGAACCTGAAGCGCTCAAGCGAGCATGGTCCACGACGTGTTGGGCTTGTGCCAATCGCGGAGTTGATCGGTTTCCAAACGCAGACGAAGCAGTTGTCCGTCTTCGAGGTCCACCTCACCGAGTTCGAAGGCGATGACGAGCTCGTTCTCGCGGAAGGTCGCGTCGTGCAGTTCCTCCTGTGCGATGACGTCGCCGCCCTCAACGCGCTCAAGCAGCACGCGGACGTGGCACTCTTGGAGGGGATTCCTCAGACTGCACGATTCGCTGCTGCCGTCATGCTCGACACGCACCTCGCCGGACACGACCACGGGTGCCTCGATGAGTTGCAGGTCGATGAGCGTGGATTTCCCGGTCGGTGCGCAGGTGCACTCCATGTTGTCGGATTCGACCTCGCCCTGCAGGTCCACGCGAACGGTAATCGCAGCGTCTTGGACGCCTCCGTCGCCAACCGTGGTCAGCCGGACCGTGTGCACACCGGCCTGTTCGAAGGCGTGGCTGACCTCGTTGCCGCTCGCCGTGAAGCCGTCGCCGAAGTCCCACGTAGCCAGCGCATCGCCCTCAACGCCGACGGCTCGGAAGGTGAAGTTGTGCAGCAACCAGGTGACTTCGGGACGCTCTTCGTTGTCACCGTCGTCGACCTCGACCATCACGTACCGGTTGACGCCCTCCGTTTCCGACGCCTCAATGCCCAAGGCAACGTCGGATGTGCGCGCGTTGCTGACGCCCGCTTGAAGCAGCGCGCCGCTGCCGAGCCCCACGCAGAGCACGGCCAACAGCAGGGCGACGGTGATGCGAGGTCCAAGCGATCCGCTCGACAACATGGCCCAAATCAGGCTCATGAGTTCATGAAGCGTTGTTCAAACGTGGTGGTGAACATCTCGGTCATGGCCCGCCTCTGCGACCGTTGCAAAAGCCCCATTTCAGGCTCCAGTTGCCACAGCTGCGGTTCACGCCAACGCAGCGTCACCTGCATGTCGTGCGGACGTAGGGTCGGTGGGAATGCCGTCCGCGAGGGAAGCCGAAGGGTGCGATGCCGACGCTGTCGCTGAATCGCTTCAGCTCCCGCACATCAGGCA
The DNA here is from genome assembly GCA_038150305.1 of Candidatus Poseidoniales archaeon. Classification (GTDB taxonomy): domain Archaea; phylum Thermoplasmatota; class Poseidoniia; order Poseidoniales; family Poseidoniaceae; genus MGIIa-L3. Next base: position 29,342 of record JAYOTG010000017.1, read on the forward strand.
GTCGTCCGGCGCGTCGAGGCTGCACGCGATGGCGTCCATGCTGTCGACGTCTTCGGCACGCTGCTGGAGGCCGCTGACCGTCTGGTCTTCGGCCTTCTTCTGCTCAACCGTGAACTGGATGGCGTCCGCGGCAGCCTTGGTCCGGAGGTAGTACATCCCGGTCTTGAGGCCGAGGCGCCATCCGGCGAAGTGCATCGAGGTGACCTTCGCGGGGTTCGCGTCGACCATGTGGATGTTGAGCGATTGGCTCTGGTCGATGTAGGCGCCACGGTCGGCCGCGAGTTCGAGGACGCGCTTTTGCTTGATCTCCCACGTGGTCTTGTACTTCTCACGCAGGTGCTCGGGGATGGTCGGGATGGCCTGGATGGAACCCTTGTGACGCAGGATCTCGTCCTTCATGCCGACGCTCCAGAGGTCCAGAGCAATCAGGTCGCGCACGAGGTGCTTGTTGAGCACGATGAACTCACCCGAGAGGGTGCGGCGCACGTAGAGGTTGGAGGTGAAGGGCTCGAAGCACTCGTTGTTGCCAAGGATCTGGCTGGTGGACGCGGTGGGCATCGGGGCCACCATGAGCGAGTTTCGCATGCCGTGCTGGACGATTTCGTCCTTGAGCTGGTCCCAGTCCCAGCGACCGCTGTGCTCGTTCATGCCCCAGAGGTCGAATTGCAACTTGCCCTCGCTGGCGGGGGAGCCAGCGAAACTCGAGTACGGGCCTTCGGCCTTGGCCGCGTCAAGCGAGGCGCAGCAGGCGGCGTAGTAGATGGTCTCGAAGATCTCCTTGTTGAGTTGGCGAGCGGCGTCGCTCTCGAAGGCGAGGTCGAGCATCGCAAAGGTGTCGGCAAGGCCCTGCACGCCGAGGCCGATGGGGCGGTGGCGCATGTTGGAGTTGTACGCTTCCTTGACCGGGTAGTAGTTCACGTCGATCACGCGGTTGAGGTTCCCGGTCGCGTGGTAGGTCACGTCGTAGAGGAGGTTGTGATCGAACGCGCCCTTGTCCATGTCCACAAAGCGGGGCAGCGCAATGGAGGCAAGGTTGCACACGGCGACCTCGTCCTTGGCGGTGTATTCGATGATCTCGGTGCACAGGTTGGACGAGCGGATGGTACCTAGGTTCTGCTGGTTGGACTTCGCGTTGGCGGCGTCCTTGTAGAGCATGTAGGGCGTCCCGGTCTCGATCTGGGCTTCGACAATCTTGTCCCAGACGTGACGGGCAGGCATCGTCCTTCGGGCGAGGCCTTGGGCTTCGTAGGAGGCGTAGAGCTCCTCAAACTCAGCACCGTGCACGTCTTGCAGGCCTGGGCACTCGTTCGGGCAGAAGAAGGACCAGTCCGCGTCGGCCTCGACCCGCTTCATGAACAGGTCAGGCGTCCACATCGCGTAGAAGAGGTCGCGAGCACGCATCTCTTCCTTGCCGTGGTTCTTGCGCAGGTCGAGGAAGTCGAGCATGTCCGGGTGCCACGGCTCGAGGTAGATGGCGATGGAACCCTTGCGCTTGCCGCCGCCCTGGTCGACGTAGCGGGCCGTGTCGTTGAACACGCGCAGCATAGGAACGATGCCGTTCGAGGAGCCGTTGGTCCCCTTGATGTAGGAACCCTTGGCGCGGATGTGGTGGATGGAGAGGCCAATGCCACCGGCCGACTTCGAGATCATCGCGCACTGCTTGAGCGTGTCATAGATGCCGTCCAGCGAGTCGTCCTGCATGGTGAGCAGGAAGCAGGAGGACATCTGCGGCATCGGGGTGCCGGAATTGAACAGCGTCGGCGTGGCGTGGGTGAAGTAGCCCTTCGACATCAGGTCGTACGTGCGAAGTGCACGGTCGATGTTCTCGTGGTGGATGCCCACGGCCACGCGCATCAGCATGTGCTGAGGGCGCTCGGCCACTTCGCCGTCGAGGCGGAGCAGGTAGGAGCGCTCGAGCGTCTTGAACCCGAAGTAGTCGTAGTTGTGATCGCGGCTGTAGTCGATGTGCCCGTTGAGGCGCTCGGCGTTGGCCATGATGATGGCGTGGACCTCTTCGGAGATGAGCGGGGCGTGCTTGCCGGACTCCGGGTCAATGAAGGTCCGCAGGTCGTCGATGACCTCCGAGAAATCGTCCTTGGTGGAGCGGTGCAGGTCGTCGATGCAGATGCGTGCCGCCAAGCGGGAGTAATCCGGGTGGTGCGAGGCGAGCGCTGCGGCGGTCTCTGCAGCGAGTTGGTCGAGCTCGCTGGTCTTGACGCCGTCGTACAGGCCTTCGATGGTGGTCTTGGTGACCAGGTCAACGTCCACCCAGCGGGTGTCCAAACCTTCGGCCAGCGCCGCCAACTTTTCCTTGATCGCGTCGAAGCGAACGTCTTCCCGCTCGCCGTTTCTGTTGATGACCTGCATTGCCATTTTTGACCCTCCATTGCGTTATCCAAGTGAGCAGCAAAAGTTCCATCGCCGAAGACGGCTCAAAAGTCTTCGTCCATCGAGAAGCGCTGTTGGACCGCCCCGAGGGTGCTGTCCATGACGCCAGCCTTCTGGTATTCAGCGACGCGCTTCTCGAAGAAGTTCGTCTTTCCTTGCATGGAGATCATCTCCATCCATGGGAAGGGATTCGCCACGTCGTAGAGCTTGGAACATCCAAGCGTTTGGAGCAGGCGATCGGCGACGAACTCGATGTATTGCTTCATGTGGTCCGCGTTCATGCCGATGAGGCGAACAGGAAGCGCTGAGGTGACGAACTCGGTCTCGATGGCCACCGCTTCGGAGACGATGCGGTGAATGACGTTCTCCGGCGTGGGGCGCTCGAGCTTGTCGTGCAGCATGCACGCGAAGTCGCAGTGCAGCCCTTCGTCACGAGAGATGAGTTCGTTGGAGAAGGTCAGACCTGGCATCAGGCCGCGCTTCTTGAGCCAGAAGATGGCACAGAAAGAGCCGGAGAAGAAGATCCCCTCAACCGCGGCGAAGGCCACGAGACGCTCGGCAAAGGAGCCGCGCTTGCGGGAGAGCCAGCGCAGGGCCCAGTCGCCCTTCTTCTTGACCGAGGGAACGGTTTCGAGCGCCTTGAACAGGTGGCTCTTCTCGTTCTCATCCTTGATGTAGGTGTCAATGAGGAGGGAGTAGGTCTCAGCGTGGATGTTCTCCATCATGATTTGGAAGCCGTAGAAGGCGCGGGCTTCGGGCCACTGCACTTCGTTGGTGAAGTTCATCACGAGGTTCTCGTTCACGATGCCGTCGCTGGCAGCGAAGAAGGCCAGCACGTGCTTGAGGAAGTGCTGCTCGTCCGCGTTGAGTTGCTCCCAGTCCTTGAGGTCCTGGCTGAGGTCGATTTCCTCGGCCGTCCAGAAGGAGGCTTGCTCCTGCTTGTACATCTCCCAGATGTCCGAGTGCTGGATGGGGAAGAGCACGAAACGGTCCAGGTTTTCTTCAAGCATCGGTTCAATGAATTCCGATGAAAGATCGAGGTCAAATCCGTCGTTGCTCGTGGTGCGTTCGATGACCATGCTGTGTTCCCCCTGTTTCCGGTGCGCGACGGCTTTTCTCTCCCGCCATGGAGGGCCTATAACCATCACGGCTTGGTCTCGGTGTGGAGACACGCGTTCGTGACGGTCGGCCCGGTTGGCGGGAGTTTTTGGACCGACCTCGGAGGCTTATGAGGATGGTCTAGGCCCCACAAGAAATGTGAAATCTAACAACGGGAAATCACAGGCTTTCAACCCCTTGATTTCCACTGGAGATGGCGCGACAAATTGAATGCCCTCCCTCAGAATTTCAGACCATGCACGGATTGCGGGTGGACCTACGGATGGCGCGCCTGGACGAACGAGCGGTGCTGCCGGTTCGAGCGACCTCCGCCTCGGCGGGCATGGACCTCCATGCCCTCGAGCGCACGGAAATCACCCGCGGCCAAGCCACCTTGGTGCGCACCGGGCTGGCGATGGCCCTTCCTGAAGGATGGGAAGCCCAGATCCGTTGCCGCTCTTCCCTCGGCCGAAAAGGACTCATCATGCCAAACGGCCTTGGCACCATCGACGCCGACTACCGCGGTGAACTGATGGTGATGATGACGTGGATCGGCGAGGGGCCTTCCTTCGTGCTTGAGGCCGGAGAACGCATCGCGCAGTTGCTGGTCGCTCCCGTCCCTGAGGTCAACCTCGTGGCCTGCACCGTCGAGGAGCTTGGCGACACCGAGCGCGGCGAGGGCGGCTTCGGTTCGTCCGGCCGCTTCTGAGGGATGCCCATGCGCGAGATGGACGTGCTCCGCCTCGACGTGACCCCGTGGGAGGTCACGGATGCGCTGATGCGCGAACGCCAGCAGGAGCGCATCCGTCGGGAGCGCGAAGACCTCATCATCTTCGTCGAGCATCCTGAAGTGGTCACCGTAGGTCCTCGTGCCCGAAGCGAAGGCCACGCGCCGCCGTCAGACTACGCCTCAGCGAGCACCGATCGCGGTGGCGGATTGACTTGGCATGGACCAGGTCAACTCGTCGTCTACCCGGTGGTGCATTGGGACCTTGACGGGGAAGCCAACGTCGCGGCCGTCATCCATCGCCTCGAGGCATGGGTCATCCTCGCCCTGGCCGAGGTCGGCGTCGAGGGCCACCGCGACGAGCGGATGCAGGGCGTGTGGGTTTCGGGCAGGAAGGTCTGTTCGATTGGCCTCTCTTTCTTGCGCTGGGTCAGCCGCCACGGCCTGACGGTGAACCTCGACACGCCTTCCGGCCGTGTCGAAGCCTTGGCCGGCTGCGGCTTGCAGCCGGACATGACCACCTCACTTCGTGCGCTGGGCCATCACGTTGAGCGCGAGACTTTGGTGGACGCGTTGCTCAAGACCGCCCCGCAGGCCCTCGTTCGAGACCCCCGCTGATGGCGGAAGGTCGGGACAAGGGTTGAAGTGGCCGTGCACGGACCTCTTGACGTGACTGGAGAGATTGTCGTCTGCATCAGCGGCGCTTCCGGCGCCATCTACGGCATCCGCCTCCTCGAGTGCCTCGTGGACGCAGGACGCTCGGTTCGTCTGGTCGCCACCGACTCCGCACGCTTGACCCTGAAGCACGAGTGCGACACGACGCCTGAGGCCCTCACCGAGCGCCTTGGCCTGACCCTGGAAGACGCCAAGAACGTCGGCGCAAAGTCGGCCTCCGGTTCCGCCAAGATCGACGCCGTGGTCATCTGCCCTTGCTCAGGCACCACCATCGGAAAGCTCGCTGCAGGCATCTCCGACAACCTCGTGACCCGCTCTGGCGTGGTCGCCATGAAGGAGAACCGTCCGCTCATCATCGTCCCGCGCGAGACCCCGCTGGCCACGGTTCACCTCGAGAACCTGGCCAAGTTGTCCGGTTGGGGCGTCGTGGTCCTGCCGGCCATGCCCGGCTTCTACACCCACCCCACGTCCATCGAGGACATGGTTGACTTCATCGTGGCGCGCATCCTCGATCAACTCAACATCGAGCACCGCCTTGGGCAGCGCTGGACCGGCGACGAAATCTGAGCCGAACGCAACCGCCGTCCAGCGACGCACGGCACCACCGCCTTGATGAAGCCCCGAGGGAACCACTTGGCATGGACGAGGACCTTGCGGTGCTCAACGTGGCCCAACTCAAAGAGCGGCTGCGCGAGCAGGGCTTACCCGTTTCCGGCAGGAAGCAGGACTTGGTCGACCGGCTGCTCGCTGCTGCACCCGCGCCGACCGCACGGACGGTCGTGGACCTCGATCCTGCCTCGGCCTCGGTTGACCCGAGCGAAGTGCTGGACGCCTTGCCCACCGAGACAGGTGGCATGCAAGCCTTCCTCCGACGCGAGGGGCCATTGGGCGTCCCCATGGCGGGCTTCGTCGCCGTTGGCGTGGCCGCCATGCTGCTGACGGTCGTCCTGTTCACCACAGGCGTCATCGGCGGCGCCAAAGAACCGAATTGGCAACTCATCGACTACGACGCGAACCAGGCCGAGGCCTACGCCGCCGGCCTCGTTGCGCTTGGCCATCCCGACTGGGAGGGACGCATGTCCGGAACCGCCGAGGAACACGCCACGGCCGAAAGCATCCTCGAGAACCTCACGGAGATGGGCTACACGCCGCAAATGAACTCCTATCCGGTGGACATGTTCAGCGTCAACAGCGAGCCGTCGCTCCGCATGTGCCCACCCGGCGCCTTCCCCGTCGATCCGTGCTCGCCACTCGATGTCGGCTCTCAGGGCCGCATCGTCGAATTCCAGCACCGCGTGGACTACGTCATCCAGGGCTTCTCGGGCTCGATCGATGCGCAGTTCAACATGGACGTCCCCTTGGTGGACCTTGGCGACGGCTCGGACGATGGCGCGTGGTCCTCCGCAGGCGGAGCGGTCGGCATCGTCGACAGCAGCGGCACCATCGGCGGCAACACCGACCTCTTCAGCAAAGCAGCACAGAACGATCTGGCCGCCCTTGTGCGCATCAACACAGGGTACAACTGCGGTTTGGTGGAGGCCGACGATTGCGTGCCGATCTTCAAGTCGCTCGACACCACGGCCGTCAAGGCCGCCAACGGCGGCTCGTTGCCGGACATCGCCTTCATCGCCGTCTCCAACAACACGGGCCAACAGATGCGCCAGCTGGCCGCGGACGGCGCGCGCCTCGAGATGGTCATCGACGTGACCAACGGCGGCCAACTCGACGTGAAGGTCCCCTGCGGCACCCTGCCCGGAAGCTCCTCTGAAGTGGTCATCGTCGGTGCGCACCACGACACGGTCTACCACAGCCCGGGTGCGGTGGACGACACTTCAGGCACGGCCAGCGTGCTTGAGATGGCGCGACAAATCGCCAAAATTGCCGAGACCGAAGGCACCCCTGAACGCACCTTGCGCTTTTGCACCTGGGGCGGAGAGGAAGAGGGGCTCTTCGGTTCCAAAGCCTATGTGCAGGCCAACGGGCAGATGCTGGCCAACAACCTGCGCCTCTACATCAACCTCGACATGAACCACGTGGACATCGATTCAAGCCGCGGCAACGGCATTTCCATGTTCAGCAACAACCCCGAAGACCTGGCCAACATTCAGGCGATCTATGCCCTCTACCAAGCCGAACGCGCCGACATCGCGGAGCGCTATGACGTGCGCTTCACGCTCCTCGACGGCGCGCAAGGTTCCGAAACGGGCATGCCCTACAACTCCGACCATGGTCCGTTCGTTTACGATTTGCCCGGAGGCGCAGAAGGAGACGCCATCGTCTGCTACGGCAGCGGCTCCTACGAATACCACTCGTACGCCGACGACATGTCCCGCTTCAACGCCGAATCCCTCGGCGTCTCCGTGACGGTGTACGGCACCTACCTCCGCTGGCTCGCGTGGGGCTGAGCGGCACGGTCTTAGGGGGCTGCCTCAGGGTCCGGTTCATGCCGCCACGTCGTGCCCATGCGTCGCACATCCTTGTCGACTCGAAGGCCGAAGCCTTGCAGATTCGTGAGAAGTGCACCTCTCTGAAGGCCTTCCAGAAGATGGCGCGAAAGAAGTCCAGCTGCCCCTCGAAGGGCAACAACGGCGACCTTGGATGGTTCCGCAACGGCCAGATGGTCCGCCCCTTCGACACCGCGGTGTGGAACTTGCCCGTGGGCGAAGTCTCCGAACCGGTCCGCACCGAATTTGGCTGGCACCTCATCTGGGTCCACGAGAAGGACGAACCCTGAGGTGAGCGCGTGGCGTACACCATCGGGCTGGACGGCTACGAGGTCCACGCGACACACGGCTGGTTCGACCACGAACTCGAGCGCACGCAACCCTTCGTGGTCGACGTCACCGTCGTGACCGCAAGCGCCGGCGCCACCCAACTCGACGCCACGGTCAACTACGCCGACCTGCAAGGTGCGGTGGACGCCGTGTTGCTCGAGTCGGAACAACCGTACCGGCTGCTCGAGGCCATGGTGGACGCGATCCTCGACCGCCTCATGGCCACGCCGGGGGTGGCCAAGGCCACCGTCCGCATCGCGAAGCCCGAGGCGCCTCTGCCGCATCCTGGCGGGTGCCCATGGGTCGAGGCTTCGCGCGTTGCGGAAGCGGAGCCTTGATGCTGCGCATCGAGAAACACCGTGCATGGATGAGGCGCCGGTCAAGCGCGTCTACGTGCCCTCGGTCATCGAAGAAGAGCGGGGGCCGATCGGCTTGGGGTGCTTCTCCGAAGAAGCGACCGCATGGCGCGTGCTCCGGGCCTTCCTGAAGAAGACTGAACGCATGCGTCTCGAACGCGCCAGCGTCGTGGCCTGGGACGTCGACGTCATCGGCGAGGACGGCATGACCGAACTTGCACATCTCCTGGTCCGTGATTGCCCCGTGTGCCGGCGCAGGACCATGTGGGTGGACCTTCGCCAATTCAGCGCCCTGTGCTACGGCTCAGCGTGCGAAGCCTGGGTGGAAGAACACCCGACGGAGAAGGACACCGTGGATTGTGGATGGCCGCAGACCCGCTTCTTCCAGCGCTGCGAAACGGCGGAGGAAGCCTTCGAGGTGCTCGCGGGTTTGGGCGCGGACATCCACGCGCACGACGAGGAGCGTCAGGGCGAAGCCGAGGCCGCCTTGGACCACGAAGAGGCCGCCTAATGACGAGGATGAGTGGGTGCTGGCCACACACACAACGTACCAATTTCGTTAATGAGCCGAGGAAGAGGCCAAAACATGGCCGTCGAGAAAACCATCGGCCAGTCGTCCGAAGATGAACGGAAGAAAGCCTGGAAAAAGGCCGAGAAATTCATCGCCCAAAACAAGCCCGAAGAGGCGCTACACATCCTCAGGGCATTGGACGGGAAAGGCACCCACCAAACCACGCTTCGCCTCGCGGGCAGAGCGACGCACAAGATGGCTGAACAGACGGATTCCAAATCCGATTACCGTAAGGCCGCCTCGCTGCTCAACGACGCCCTCAAGATGGACCCCAAGGACAAGAAGTCAGGGAAAGCGCACAACGATCTCCTCAACGAGATGCTCGAAAAGGGCATCCGCCGACGGTCGTTTCGTAAGGTCGGCTATGCCTTCGCAGCCATCGCAACGCTCGCGTTGATCGTCGGAACCTTGGGAGTCTCGCTCGGACCCATCACCAGGGAAGCCCCCATGTCGCCCCCGTCGTTCACACAGGGCACGGTCTTTTTTGGACCAGAACCGCTTCGTGGAAACCCTGCTTCACTCCTCCTCTCGGCTGAGGGCACCGTTACGTGGGACCGAAGCGACCTCTTTCTCGTGATCGCGGACGAGGAAAAGAAAGCGGAATGCGACAGCATCCCACCGATCGAGAGGGTCTTCTCGACCAGTCAAACCTGTAAAGCGGAGGACACGGGGTACGAGGCCATCAGCCACAACGGCACGACCGGCCTCACGTGGACGGCACAAGATGGAGCGTACTACGTCGGCATCGGAACGCTCGGTGAAAGCAATCCCGAAGGAGACGCCTTCACGCTGAGTGTTTCCATCGAACTCGGCCTTTCAACAACAGGATACGTGGCGACCCTGCTGTTGGGCGGCCTTGGCGTCTGGCTCATCAAATTGGATTGAAGCGCAGGGAAGCCGTGCGTCTGGGCTCATGCCAAGGCGCACACTGGCCTTCCTTGGCGCCCTTGATGACGAACATCAAAGCTTCGTCACGCCGATGATCACCCAAACAACAAACCCCACTACGGCGAGAAAAAGGCCGCAAGGACTGCAAAAGCCAATATTCTCGCGAGGAGAGGACTCCCATCAGACTCGACAGTCGCCCAGAGGATACCGAAGACGATGTGCCCGATGATCTCGAAGATGATCGCCATGCTTCATCCTGAGGAAGGTGACCACATAACCGATGCTCCGAAATGACGCGGACGAACCTCGAACATGAACACGAGGCCTGAAGCCACGAGGAAGGAGGCAAGACTGTTCGCGTCTCCAGAAGCTCGCAGAGAGGTTGAACGAACAGGTGACGAGGCTTGGTACGGGAATCGTACCCTTCGCTCCGGCATGATGCTCGTTCGCGCTCGTCAGTCGAATCATTGGACACCAAACCATATCAACTGGGCCCATAGGCAATCGAGCATGAAGGGCATTGTGTTCCGAGAATTCCTTGAGATGGTTGAGGCCACCTTCGGTGAAGAGATGCTTGAGGCGCTGATCGCGGAAAATGACCTTCCCAGCGGCGGAGTGTACACTGCTGTTGGGACGTATGACCATCAAGAACTCGTGGCCATGGCCATCACGCTCTCAGAGAGGACCGAACTGCCCGTCGAGGCGCTCGTGGAAGCCTTCGGCAACTACCTTTTTGGCCGTTTCTTGGAACTCTTCCCGGTCTTCTTCAACCATGAATCGTCGTTTGCATTTCTTGACACCATCCACGACGTGGTCCACGTCGAAGTGTTGAAGCTGTATCCCGATGCGACGTTGCCTGATTTCCAAAGCGAAATCAAGGACGATGGGAAAACCTTGCACTTTGAGTACAACAGCCCGCGTCACTTCGCAGATTTGGCGGTCGGTCTCATGAAAGGTGCGTTTGCTCATTGGGATGAAACGGTCGAAATGGAACGTCAGGACCAGGTCGTCGATGGACATCAAGTCACGTTGTTCATTTGTCGACTGGTCGAGTGATGTGATGCTTGGATGGATTTCAACGAGTTAGCGAAAATCGCCGCTGAGAAGAAAAAGACGTCTGCATCAACACCTGAGGAGAGGATTCAGCGCCTCGAGCGAAAGGTTGCCCGAGAAAAAGCTGCACGAGTCGAAGCAGAGCGAACCATCGAAGAAAGCTCACGACGGCTGTACTTGGCCAACCAGGAAGCCGCCTCACTCAACAAGGAATTGGAGTCAACCCTTCAGGACCTGAACGAAACCTTGGGCGCGCTGACCAGTGCAAAGGCAAAGCGGGTCGCAGCATCCATCACGCTGGTCATTGCAGCGGCCCTGTTTTTCGTTACGGAGTTCGTCTTCGAACCAGTCCTTGAGGAGCACATCACATCCCGAGTCAGGCTTATCGTTGCGAAAGGATTGATTTTTGGGACGCTCATTCCGGTGGAGATTATTGGCTCACGCATCGCAGAACGGAAGCTCACTGAATCAGGCAACATCAACGAATCGATTTACAGGGATTTGCTGGCCTCCGCGTACGACGATGGCATCATCACCGACATGGAACGAAATTTGCTGAAATCTTCCGCTCGTCAACTTGGAATCAACGCGACCACAGCGAAGCGTATTGAACACGAGGTCAAGCAAGAACTTGAGCCTTGATCGATTCATCCCTTGGATGACAAGCCATGGTGGCGCTGTTGTGAACGGCAGCAGCCGACGGATGATGAATATTCCAAATTGACGCCGACCAGTCCCAAACAGCATCACAGACGGTGGCGTCATCTGATTACAATTCAAATGAGTGGGCCTGCATGTGAGAGACGCCGTTGGTTTCACCGCCGATACAACCCGATGAAATATCGGCGGAGACATCTGCAACCATGAGCAAGAAAACCGTCCTGCTTGCGGTCATGCTGATGCTCACCATGTCGCTTTCTGGCTGCCTACGCAACGGCAATGGTGGAGGAGATTCAGGACCGGTGTACGAGCCTGGCCCGTACGGGGTCATCACCTACGAGGACGTGGTGTACGCCAGTGGCCTTGCGCACACGCAAACCAGCACGGAAGCCTCGGCGGTCCCGCTGAAGCTCGACGTGTATTGTCCTGACCGTGAGTCGACGGACAGGCCCGTCCTGATGTTCATTCATGGCGGAGGATTCACGGGCGGCATCAAGCACAAGCCTGAGATCGTGGAAATGGGCAACTACTACGCCTCCCGCGGCTGGGTCTACGTCTCCATCGACTACCGAACCACGGAAGAGTTGGGTGACGTTGACGGGAAGTCTCAGGAGGAGATTGTGGAGTACTACCGCGGCATTGCGCCACAGGCATGGATTGAGCACGCGCTTGAGAACGTTGAATCGTCCAAACAACTCCAGCAATCCGTGGCCATGTACGCCGCTCAGCGGGATTCCAAAGCCGCGCTTCGATGGGTCGTCGCCAACGCGGACACCTACAACATCGATGTCGATCAAATCGCGGTCGGTGGCGCTTCAGCAGGCTCGATCACGACCATCGCGCTGGGCATCAGCGATGCAGGCGATTTCCGTGATGAAATCACCCTCGATGACGACCCCACCTTGGCCACGACCAACCTGAACGAAACCTACGACGTGAAGAGCATGGTCTATTTCTGGGGCTCAAACGTCAAAATCGAACTGTACAACACGGTGTACGGCGTCGACCGATACGATGCGAATGACCCGGAGTTGTTCATGGCCCATGGTGACGGAAACGACCCCGTAACGCCCTACGAGGGCGCGCTGGTGTTGCAAGACACCTACAACGGACGCGGCATCCACAGCGAACTGGTGACGCTCGAGGGCCATGGTCACGGTGCCTGGAACGCCGTCGTTGATGGCAAGGGGCTTTTCGACCTCTCCTTTACGTTCCTCATGGACCGCCAGTCGATCGAACTCTGACGCCAACCGGTGCCCGTTGAATGGGTACCCTTGTGTTCGTCGAAAACCAGCGGCTGAACGGCCGTTTGCTCAGGTGCGCTGCACGTCAAACCACACCGGCTTGTGGTCCGACACCGCGCCGCTGCTGATGCGCTCGTCGATGCCCCACGCACCGGTCAGACGATCGTCCAGGGTGCTCGCGGCCACGATCCGGTCGTAGGCGCAACGTGAGTTGCCCACCGTGGTGTCGGCATCGTCGGGAATCAGCCACGTGTAGTTCTCCGAGGCGATGGAGAGCTCGATGAGTTCGTTGTAGGACGCATAGGAGCAATCTCCGTTGAAATCTCCGAGGATGACGTAATCGTCGTCGTTGGAATAGTTGGCTTGCCCCCACGCGTGCACGTCACCGAGGGCGCTCATCTCTTCCACCGCTAGGGTCGGCTTGGTGTGGACGTTGACGATGACCAGGTCCGTTCCGGTGTCCGCTCCGGAGGGGTCCAGGAGCATGAAGGAGGCCATGAAGGGCTCGCGCTGGAAGGAATCGTTGCTGCTGTCGTCGTACAGCGTGCCGTTGTCCAGCGACCTGAACACCGTGGGCCGGTAGTAGTAGGCGTACTGCTCCTGCGAGTTCTTGTCGTCCTCCTGTTGGCCGCTGCGCTCGGAGAGCACCATGCTCCAATTTAGGCTCTGGTGGCTGACGTTGTCTTGCCCTGAAACGCCGTTCAGTTCGTCCAAGAAGAGGTAGGGCACCTCCTCGTCGATGTCCTTGATCTCCTGCACGGCCACCATGTCGTAGGCTTGGAAGAGGTCCACCAATTCGTCCACGACCGTGGCGTTGCTCATCTTCGTATCACCAAACACCTTGATGTTGAACGAGGCAATGCGGGCCACGTCACTGCGGTCCAGTTCGATCACCGTGGTGTTTTCCTCAATCAGGATGCGGTTGTCGACCAGCACGTAGACAACCTCCGGATCTGCGTCAGGTTCACCGACCAAGTCGAAGACCACGGCCGTGAGCACCACGATGGCCACGAGGCTGAGCGCTTGCAGCGCCTTTTCGCGGCCGTCCATGAGCCACGCCTTCGGAAAGCGGACAAAAAGGCTGACCCGACAAACCCGCGATGGCCTGCGGTCCGTGACCTGCCGAACACCTGCGGAACGTGCCGGATCACATGCGCTCCAGCGGCACCAGCCCAAGGCCGGTCAAGCCCGCGTGAAGCACCTCGCGCGCGCGCTCACTGACCGCAGCATGCAAGGCGTGCGCGCGACCGTCGACGATGACGGGACAGTCGCGGTAAAAGCCGTTGTAAGCGTTCGCCAAATCCAGCATGTGCAAGGCGAAAAGGTGGGGCTTATGTTGCTGCACGGCGTTGCGCAAGACGTCGGGGTGGACGGCCAGCACCCGGAGGAGGTCGACCAAGCCGTCCGGCATCTCGCCCTCGAAGGAGGGCGCTTCCGTGGCCGGCTCGGCTGCCTCAAGGTTACGCGCGATGCTGCAGGCACGCGTGTGCGCGTACATGGCGAAGGGTGCAGAGCCCCCTTCGAAGCTGAGCGCTTCTTCCCAGGTGAAGGTGAAGCCCTTCTCGGGACTGACCTTGATGATGTTGAACCGGACGGCTGAGGTGGCCACCGCTTCGGAGATGGCATCGATCTGCGCCTCGTCGTACTCCGGACGCAGGTCGCGCACCACGCTGGCCGCTTGGGCCTTCGCTTCCTCAAGCAGATCGTCCATGAAGACGACGTTGCCACGCCGGGTGCTCATCTTGCCTTCAGGCAGTTTGATGAAGCTATAGAACACGACCTC
>JAYOTG010000018.1:0-1921 GCA_038150305.1 Candidatus Poseidoniales archaeon
CGGGCGGCGCAGGTGGCGCGTCCATGCCGGGCGGCGCAGGTGGCGCTTCCATGCCGGGGGGGGCCGGAGGCGCTGCGAGGGCGTCCATGCCGGGCGGGGCGGTAGGAGCCGCGAGGGCGTCCATGCCGGGCGGCGCAGGTGGCGCGTCCATGCCGGGCGGAGCAGGAGGCGCGGCGAGCGCGTCCATGCCGGGCGGCGCAGGTGGCGCGTCCATGCCGGGCGGCGCAGGTGGCGCTTCCATGCCAGGTGGGGCGGGTGGAGCCGCGAGGGCGTCCATGCCGGGTGGAGCAGGAGGCGCTTCCATGCCGGGTGGCATCGGAGGAGCAGGGGGGAGACCGGGAGGAGCAGGAGGCGCTTCCATGCCGGGTGGAGCAGGAGGTGCAGCCATGCCGGGTGGCATCGGAGGTGCTGGAGGCAGGCCGGGAGGTGCAGGAGGAGCGGGCGGCAGGCCGGGGGGGGCGGGTGGTGCGTTCTCGTCGGTCATGCTTTTTCCTCCTGAGCAGCCCAAAGGCAGCAACGTTTCCATGATTGAGGGGCACATAACCGTTCCCCATTTCAGCGTGAAGCGTGCCGTTCTGGGTCCGTGGCGTTGAAGAAGGGTCAGCACCGCCGGTGAAGCATGGCCGGCGGCGATTCAAGCACACCTCCTGTGGTCTTCGTGGTCGGCACCGCTGGTGCAGGCAAGTCGTCCTTGGTGACGGCCTTCCAGCGCTGGTCGCGCTTCCTCGAAACCGAAGTGCTCGCCGTGAACCTCGACCCTGGCGCCGAGCGTGTCCATTACGACGCTGAATTCGACGTGCGTGACATGATTTCCCTCACCGAGGTCATGGACGAGTACGACCTCGGCCCGAACGGCGCACAGATCCTCGCCGCTGACCTCCTCGCCGCCCAGGCCGGCGACGTGGCCGAACAACTCCACGCGTTGTCGGGTGAGCTGATGGTGGTCGACACCCCCGGGCAGGTGGAACTCTTCGCCTTCCGTGAGGCGAGCAGCCACCTTATCGACGTGCTCGGTCGCGAGCAGGCCGCCATCATCTACCTCTTCGACCCGATGCTGTCCCGCTCTCCAAGCGGCTTCGTCAGCCAGATGTTGCTTTCTTCCATCGTCGAATTCCGGCTTGGGTTGCCGACGAAGAACTTCCTCAGCAAGAGCGACCTGCTGGACGAGGAAGAGTTGGAGCGCGTGTTGGAATGGTCCGAACGCCTCGAAATCCTCGAGCAAGCCCTCTTCGACGAGGCCGGTGGCCAGCGCACCGAGTTTGCCATCAACCAGCTTCGCCTGATGCAATCTTTCTCCCAAGCCCCTGGTTTGACCCCGCTTTCCTCGGAACTCGAAGAGGGGCTTGCGGACATCCTCACCTTCGTGCAGGCCATGTACGGCGGCATGAGCGACGCCCGCGACGGCTTTGCCCAAGACATCGAACACGAGCGCAACTGAAGCAACGCTCAAGGGCCGCATGAGGCCCACCAGAGGCATGACCGATGCCCTGCTCGCGATTGACGACCTCGGAGACGACCTTGAAGCGGTGCTTCGCTGGGCCATCGAATTCAAGCGGCTTTGGAAGAGCGGCGACGAGGTCGTCCTGAATTTCATGCCGCTGGACACCCTCACCGTAGGATGCATCTACGAGAAGCCGAGCACCCGCACCCGCGTGTCCTTTGAGGTCGGCATCGATCGCCTTGGTGGCAACCCGCTGACCCTCCTGAAGAACGACATCCAGCTGGGCACCAGCGAAACCGTCTCGGACACGGCCAAGGTGCTGTCCCGCTTCCTTGGTGCCATCACCTACCGCTGCTACGCGCACGCGGACGTCACGGAACTTGCTGAGGGCGCCGACGTGCCGGTCATCAACGCGTTGTCCGACAAGCACCACCCCTGTCAAGCCGCGGCCGATCTGATGACCGTGATGGAAGCCTTCGA
>JAYOTG010000018.1:1931-3538 GCA_038150305.1 Candidatus Poseidoniales archaeon
GTGGGGGACGGCAACAACGTACTCCACGACCTGATGCTGGCTTCCGTCATGCTCGGACACGACGTGGCCTACGCCGTGCCCAAAGGGTACGAACCGGCCGAGGACGTCGTGGCCCGCGCTCACGCCATCGCCGAGAAGACAGGCGCGACCATCACCGCGACCAACGACCCGGTGGAAGCGGTGAGCGGGTCTCACGTCATCTACACCGACGTCTTTGTGTCCATGGGCGAGGAGCACCTCGACGGGAAGATGAACGATTTCGACGGGTTCCAGGTCAACGAAGACCTCGTGGCCAACGCCGATCAAGACTGGCGCTTCATGCACTGCTTGCCTGCCCACCGTGGCGAGGAAGTGACCGACGGCGTGATGGACCACGCACAGTCCATCGTTTTCGATCAAGCGGAAAACCGCATGTGGGCCCAGATGTCCATCATGGCACGTTTGGTGGACCCGGCGGCCTGGGAAGCCATGGGCGAATTCATGGGCCTCGAAGCCTGATCACATCAGCACGCTGACGAGGAAACCGAACAGCCCGGCCAACATGCCGAGGCGCAAGCGTCCGACGACCAGCGCATCCTGGCCCTTGTAGAGCGGTCCGTTGGTGGTGATGATCAACAGGATGGCAGGCACCTGAAACAAAATCTGGGGATACAACAGTGGACCGCGCCAGTACGGCAGGTAGAGCACCACCAGTCCGAGCATCGCGCACACGTAGGCGATCATCCGCGCGCGCTCCGCGCCAACGGCCATCGGCAGGGTCGAGCGATGTCCTTCGTCGCCTTCGAGGTCGTGCACGTCCTTGACGATCTCACGGGCCAAATTCACCAGCGCCGCCACGGTGGCGGCCGCAAGGGCCACGGGATGGGACCATGCACCGGCTGCGGAGGCCCCGAAGAGCACCACGGCACCGACCAGCACCGAGATCGACACGTTGCCGACCAGTCCACGGTCCTTGAGGGCCGGCCCGTGGTCGTACGCCATCATCAGCACGGCGGCCAGCACCCAGATGATGACCGGAGCCAGCATCGGAGCCTCGGGCATGAACACGGCCAGAACGAAGGTTCCGAGGATCAAGGTCAGCAGCGAGATGAGCCACAATCCGGCCGTGAACCTGGCCGCAACCGGCCGCGACACGCGACCGCTTGGAAGCGGACGATGCGGGTGAACGACCTTGTCTACCTCGACGTCACGCAAGTCGTTCATTGCGTTGCCTGCACCCATGAACGCGACGACGCTCAAGGCAAACAGCACCGTAGCCGTGAGGCCTTCAGAGGTCCAATCGTCACCGAGGACCATGGCGGCACCCAACGGCACCGTCGCGGCACCGAGAACGAGGTTGGTCGGGCGGGCCAGTTCGAGCAGCGCTCCGGCTCGACCTGCCATGAAGCGTAGCCAAGCCAACGCGACATGGACCTTTGCCCGTCAGGAAGCCGCGATGGACCAGATGCAGACGCGAATGCGAAGACCGCCGTTGGCGCTCCGGTCGTCGAAGCCGACCTTCTCAAAGCGACGGTCACGGGCGAGGACGTTGCCGATCTGGTTCATCGTCGCACCCCAGCGGAAGCGGCTGTTGATGTGGTCGAGGATCATCGTGGTGTTGGCCTCAC
>JAYOTG010000018.1:3548-4284 GCA_038150305.1 Candidatus Poseidoniales archaeon
CTCACCGGTCTCACCGAGGTAGGTGTGGATGGCCTCACGAAGGCGCTGGGTGCGGCCCATCAGGCCACCCCCCGAACCTGCAGGGCGTTGGCCCTGGCTTGGAGGCCCTGGAGGCTCCGGGACAGGGGGCGCACGGGGCGCGCCCTGAGGTGGAGCGGACGCCAGTCGGCGTCTTGGCCTCGGGTGGGCAGTCGGCCGGACCCGTGGGCGAGGCAGCTCTGCTGATCGTCGGCCCAAGGTGAGCGACGGGCGGGGGCATCCAGGGCGCGCATGGACGCGAAGGTCGTGGGAATGGAGGCGTTGGCCATGCCCTGCGCTCACGACGGTCGCATATGAGGCGACGAAAGGCAGGGGTCGCTGAAAGTGAAGTGAAGAACGGTGCACGTCGTCATGTTCACTTCCGGTATTTTCCTTCACTTTCGCCGCGTCGGTTACCGCTAAATACGGGTGGACGTTCGGCAAAAATGCCTGCTTGCGTGGTGTAGTGGCCCATCATAAAGGATTCTCATTCCTTTGACCCGGGTTCGAATCCCGGCGCGAGCACCTGAACGATGCACTAAGCGCTCGCGCTTCGCATTTTAAATTGGATAAATAATCCATTAGAGTACGGGGGAACTCACGCTTGAGGTGAGAACATTGAAGGCCAACCGGGTTGAACAACAAGGTATGGAACTGATGAGCCTCGGTTCCGCCATTAGTGGTGTCAAAGCCATCATGTCCGCATACGATGGATACG
>JAYOTG010000018.1:4294-40024 GCA_038150305.1 Candidatus Poseidoniales archaeon
CCGGGTTCAAATCCCGGCGCGAGCACTTAGCGTCTTTTTGCTGTTGGCGTGCTCGCGCTTCGCCACGAGGTGAAGCGATTTCTGACGGTCACCTCGTTGGCCCGGCGCGAGCCATTCCAAGGAAATCATGACCTGGAACATGTCCTGACTCAGGCGAGGAGCAGCCAGGCCGAGCGGACGTAGAAGGCCGAGAAGCCGAGCATCACCACGCCGCACCCGGCAAGCAGGCGCTTGTAGACGGTCTCGGAAATGCCGTTGCTGGCCTTGTGCACCGCGTAGGCGACGACGGCCTTGGTCAGCATCAGCGTCAGCAGGAAGGACAGGGCATACGCGACCGGCGCCAGCCATTCCTCCTGGACCACCGAGGCCATCAGGGGTCCACCGATGAGGAACCAAAACACGTAGGCGTTCGGATTCAGCAGGTTGGTGATGACGCCACGAAGGAGCGAGCCAGATGGCGCGCCGGGTTCCGCATTGAAGTCCGGCGGATCGAGGGTGAAGCAATCGACGCCCATCTTGGCGAGGAAGAGCGCTCCCGCCACCGTGATGGCGAGCAGCAGGTACGGGCTGTTGGCCACCGAAGCGGCGACCAGAACGCTGAGCAGGATGAGCGGCCCGTCGGTGAAGATCGGGGCTGCGGCGGTCCACATGCCCGCCTTCAGCCCGCCGGAGAGCGTTTCGCGGACGACCATGGTCATGAGCGGACCGGGCTTCAGGCCCTCCACGACGCCCAGCATCGTGCCGGCCGCAGCCAGGGCGAGGATGAGGTCCACCTCCATGCTCGCAGGTTCAGCACGCGAGGTTTAGCCTTCACCGACCAAAGGCCATGCCTTGCACACGCATTCATCCCGAACGGTGAGGTTGATGCACCGGAGGTCACGAAGGCCCCACATGGAGATCCGCCGCACCCGGCCGGAGGAGAGGGACCAGATCCTGGACCTCTATGCCCACGCGTCCGCCCTGCAGCGGTCGAAAGGTCAGGTGACATGGCCACAGATTGATGCCGCCCTTGTGGACCTCGAGATCAGCGAAGGACGTCAGAGGCAGATTCGCCTTGACGGGCAGATGGCTTGCGCGTGGGTCGTGGCCTACGAGGACCCGCAGATTTGGGGTAAGCTCGACGCGGACCCTTCCGTCTACCTGCACCGCATCGCGACCCACCCCGACTTCCGAGGACGCAACATGGTGGGCCACGTGGTCCAGTGGGCGCGTCATCACGCGGCCGAGGAAGGAAGGACCCACGTGCGTTTGGACACCGTCGGCAACAACGCCGCGCTCATTCGCCTGTACACCAGGCACGGCTTCGATTTCCTCGGAGCGGAGGACCTTGAGGACGTTGAAGGGCTCCCCGGACACTACGCCGACGGACCGTGCCTGCGCTTCGAGATCGTGCTCGATGCACCTCCCGCTTGAAGGCATAGCCGCTTGGCGATGCCGAGACGCACGGCATCGCGAAAGACGTCACGCCTCGCGGTTGTGCCTGATCAGGACAAGTCGTCGCCTTCGAGATGATGGCCCATACGCTCAGCTTTCGTTTTCAGGTACTCGCGGTTGTCGTCGCCGACGCCGACCACGAGTGGAATGCGTTCCACCACGTCGATGCCATAGGAACGCAATTGTTCGACCTTGTCGGGGTTGTTCGTCAGCAAAGACACCTGCCCGGCGCCCAGTGAGTTGAGCATCGTGGCCGCCACGGTGTAATCGCGGCCGTCAGCGGGATGCCCGAGCATGAGGTTGGCGTCCAAGGTGTCCGCGCCTTGGTCCTGCAGGTGGTAGGCCTGGATCTTGGCGTGCAGCCCGATACCGCGTCCTTCCTGCCGCAAATAGAGCACGCAGCCCCAACCACGCTCGGCCACCGCGGCCAAAGCCGCGTTCAATTGCGGACCGCAATCGCACCGAAGCGAGCCGAAAGCATCACCGGTCAGGCACTCAGAGTGAACGCGAACCAGCACGGGATCTGGACCGCTGAGGTCACCCATGGACAGGGCGACGTGCTCCAGGCCACCCTCGTCGGTGACGACTTCGATGCGGAAGGCGCCGTACGGCGTCGGCAAGGTGGCCACGCTGGGCACGTCGTCCACGCTCATGCCACCACCTCAATGCACATGCGCCAATCGCCCGCGACTTCCTCTATAGAAAGAAGCCTGTGTCCATGACGCGCGAGCATCGGAGGCAAATCTTCCAGCGCCTCGGGGTCGTCAAACCGAACCTCAAGCACATGACCGCCTTCCAGACCGCCCAAGGCTTGCCGGGTTTCCCCGACGGGGATGGGGCAGCGAAACCCCCTGACGTCAAGGCGGTGGGTGGGCGCATTCGCCTGACCGCCGCCTTGCATGGTCGTGCGTGGAGCCAGCGTGCCTTGAAGGATTGCAACCGACGCCCCTATGAGGCACGACCGAGAGTCCGGACCGTGGCAGCGACGGCGAAGGCCGAGGACGACATGTCCTGGTCCGAAGTGGCGGCCTTGGGATTGCGGTATGGAAAATACCCGCTCGCATTGCTCTTGGTCGAGGCCTTCTACTGGTTCTTGACCGAACCCTCCGACACGCTCGCGCCGCTGCAGGTCTTCGAAGCCTGGCTGTGGCACGGCATCACGGAACTGATCTGGGGCGCTGACGCCGTCAGCCTCAGTCAGCACAACGGTTGGATGACCCGCATCGATTTCCATCACAGCAGCTTTCCTGGCACCTTCGACAGCGTCGGCCTTTACGTGTCCGACGAGTGCGCGGGCGTCCATGAGATGATCTTCCTCTCCACGCTCATCCTCATCACGGACGACGTGCCTCAGAAGGACCGCCTGCGCGCGGTTCTCGTGGGATGCGGCATCGTGTTCGTGCTCAACCTCGCACGCTTGGTGGCCTTCTATCCCATCGCGCTTGGCGGATGCTTGGAGGCGCCCAACGACCCGGCCTGCCTCAACGGCATGTGGGCCTTTCACCGCAACGTGTACGAGTGGGGCTTCCTCGTCGTCCTGATCGGACTTTGGCTGGCCTGGTTCACGTGGGTGGGCGGCCCCCGCCGCGTCAAGGACCGAAGCATGGCGGGGCGCGACACGTGGCGCATCACCCCACGCAAAGCCTGGCAGTGGTCCGAGCACCGACCCGCTTGGAAGCAGCCGATTATGGGCGTCGCCGTGGCCCTCATCCTCATCCTTACCGCCGTGTACATGGTCCGGAACGACCCTGCGGCCTTGGAGGCACGGGCCACGGCAGACATGTGCGCGTTCAACGAATTGGTCAGCCAGCGGTGCGCCGACGCGCAAAACGCGTGGGACGACGCCATCGACGGAGCGTGGTCCGTGGCCAGCCTCGGCCTGGTCAGTTTAGCCACCAGCGCGCTCATCTTCGAGCGACCGCTCGCCGATGGTCGATGGCCGTCATCGCTGAGCGATGAGGAGCGGCGGGCGCTCGAAGCGGCCACCAAAGAAGAGGAATGAGCCTCAGAGCACCAGTTCAGCGGTGCGAGCAGCGCCCGCCACGCCTTCCTTGCTGAGGGCCTTCATCGCCTTCGCCGCGACGCTGCTGTGCATCCCCAACTCGAGGTGGTCATCGGACTGCACGATCCGTCCAACCGCCAGCGGGTCACACGCCAAGGTGGCAACGAGCCAATCCGTCAGGTCGGCCTTCGAGAGGCCTTCCGAGGAGGAAATGTCCACGCGCACGGTAACGAATCCGAAGGGGTCAGCGGCATCGGACAGGTCCTCGCGGAACTGCACGGGATCGCGCTCGATGCCCTCCGGCAAAGCGGGCGCCTCGGCGTCTTCGACCGGCAGGTCGTAGGTGGCGACGATGTTCTGCATCTGCTGACCGGACGTGCGGTCCACCAAGGTCCAGGCCTCGCCCGTGCGTCCGATTCGGCCGGTGCGGCCGATGCGGTGGATGAAGGCGTCCATGTCGTTCGGCACGTCGTAGTTGATGACCTGCGTCACCGTGTCCACGTCGATGCCACGGGCGGCCACGTCCGTGGCGACGATGATGCGCACCTCACCCTCACGGAAGCGGCCGAGGATGCGCTCACGCTGATTCTGCGAGAGATCGCCGTGAAGGCCGTCCACGTCGAACTTCGCCTTCTCAAGCCGGGTGACCAAGAGGTCCACCATGCGCTTGGTGTTGGCGAAAACGATGGCCTGTCCGTCCTCTTCGAGGTGCGAAAGGACGCGAGCCGTGGCCCAGAGTTTGTTGGAGCGGCCCACGTGAACGAGCATCATGCGCACGTCGGGCAGGTCGATTTCGTCCTCGTTGGTCTGCACGAACTCGGGGTCGCGCATGAATTCTGAGGCGGCGTTGACGATTTCCTGAGGGAAGGTCGCGGAGAAGAGAAGGGTCTGCTCGCGCGAAGTCATCCGCTCGAGCACCCACAGGATGTCGGGGAAGAAGCCCATGTCGAGCATGCGGTCGGCCTCGTCGAGAATGAACATCGTCGGCTTGGTCAGGTCGATGTGACCGCGCTCGGACATGTCCATCACGCGACCGGGGGTTCCGACGATGACGTCCACGCCCGCGTCGAGCTGCTTGGCCTGCTTCTCGATGTCCGTGCCGCCGTAGACGGTCTGCATGCGCAGCCCGGTTTCGCCCTGAAGCGATTCCAGTTCCTCCGCCACCTGAACGGCAAGCTCGCGGGTCGGCGCGAGCACGAGGGCTTGCAGGCCTTCACCGGGCGTGGCGCGCTCGATCATGGGGAGACCGAAGGCAGCGGTCTTGCCAGAACCGGTCCGGGCTTGACCGATGACGTCACGGCCACGACGGGCCAAAGGCACCGTATCACGCTGGACTTCGGTGGCGAATTCCCAACCGAGGCCATCGATGGCGGATTGAATGTGGGCGGGAAGGTCCCACGTGCTGAATTTGGTCGTCGTGAACATCCTGTTCGCCTCCGTTCCTCGGTTCTGCGGGCCGCCGGAACGGTGGCGACCCTCGCGCGTCTCAGAAGGACTCGGCGTCCTTGATCTCCTGCTGGAGCTGGCCCATCCAGTACTTGCGGGCGTTCTCACGGGTGAGCGGTCGCTTGGTCTGGCGAACGTGCTCGAGGATGTACTGTCGGAACTTCAGGGCCTTGTTTCGGTTGATGCCCTTGGGGGTCATACCGTCCCACAGGCGCTCGAACTGCTCGGCCTTGTCATCGTGCGTGACGTCTTCCATGACCACACCTGAACGTCTTGGCGACCGGTGGGCCTCCTTTAACGCTGTTGGCCCTCGTCGTTGGCCGAAGTGGGCGCGTCGTCGGCCCCGACCGGGGGCGCCTCGACCCGCTCAGGTTCCAGCATGCCGATGGATTGTTCCATGGCTTGGGCCACTTCACGGTCCAGCAAGGGCACAGGCTCGGCGGGCGCCAAGAAGCGGTTCTTTTGGTCCTCGCTGCCGTCGATTTCAGGATCGAAAATCATCTCCATCAGCAGCGCGCGAATGCCGGGGTCTTGCTCCACCTGGAGACGGTCCTGGGCAAAGCTGCGCTGTTCGTCTTCGCCCATGAAGCGGTGCAGCATCTCGACGCAGGCGCGTCGGATGTCCACGACGTCATGGCGGGTTCCGGCGAGCACAATCGACCGGGCCCTGCTGCCGCCCAAATCGACGCGCTCGAGCACCTTCAGGGCGCGACCGCGGACGGTGGCGTCGGGGTCGTAGAGCACTTTCTCGGCCAAGATGACCGCCATCTTCGGTGCAGGGTTCACCAATTTGGGCAAGCACTTCGCCGCCTCACGGCGCACCACGACCTCTTCGTCGGCCAAGGCCCACGTGACCAGATCCCATCCTTGGTGCCCGGCACGCGCGACGACCCGCCCGAGCAAGCGTGCCGCTTCCTTCCGGAGGTGCACGGCGTCCTCGAGCAGCAGGCTGTCCACGTGAACGCAGACCACGGAAGGCCACGACTCGCCCATCACGCGGAGGCCCTCCCATGCCGCCTTGGACAGACGCGTATCGGAGGAGCGCAGGGCGTTGACCAAACTGTCTTCGACGCCTGAGGGAAACACCGGCGTCATCCTGCGCAGGGCATCGCAGGCGGCGGCGCGAACCGAGTCCACTGGGTCGTCGATCAGCACGCTGAGGTGATCAAACAGCTCGTCGGAGCGCTGCTGGGCCACCTCCGGCATCGCCATCAGCGCAGCGCGGCGGATCTTCGGATCGTCGTCCATGCAGGCCTCGATGAGCGCGTCATACGCGGCGTTCGCGTGGACGCCTTTGGCGAGGACCAAGCCCTCGACGCCGTCAAGGCGGGTGAAGGAACGGCGCTCGCCGTCGAGCATCACGTCGAGCACGTCGGATCTGCCGGTGGCCAAATCGAGCACCTGAGCCGGCGTCAAGCGGGACCATGCGCCGCGACGGCCTTCTTCGACCTGCGCCCGCTGAACAACGGTGGCCACCTCGATGGGTTTGCCGGTGCGCGGGTCTCGGGCGATGTAATCGGCCATGGGCTTCGGCCCCGCACCCACGCCACCCCTCATCAACATGCGCGTCCAATCACCGCGAAGGGCTAAGGGGTCCCCTCAGGACCGTTCCTCAATGACGAAGGCCGCCGTCCAAGCGCTCGTCGTGCTGGGCCTCTTCCTCACCATGCCGTGGGCCACGGCGCCCCTTTCCGGCGGCCCGGCTGAGCCCTTGAACGAAGCGTCCGCACCCTTCGTGATGCCGGCCATGGCCATGCAGGCCGATTTCAATGGAACGGGATGGAACCTCAGCGGAACAAGCTGGGACACCAACGAAAACGAAGTCGTCATTGATCGGCCGTCCTTGGCGTGGTCTTCACCGCCCGGAGCACCTCAATTCCCTCGTGCTGCTGCCTGCCTCTTCCCCATCCCTGAGCGAAGTGAAATGTGGCTTGTGGGCGGCGTGGTCGACCCGAGCAGCGCGTGGAACGACGAAGAAGAAAGCAGCTTGATGGAGATTTATGACGTGACCAACGGCACCTGGTCCGTGGCCTCCAACCCGATTCCAAACACCCAATCCTATGCTGGGTGTGCGCGTTGGGGCGACACGCTGGTCCTCGCCGGTGACCTGCCGCTTCCTGACCCTCAGTCCTCGGTGCCGTCCTTCACGACAGGCCTCGTGCAGCGGTACAACCTTACCACCGACACATGGTCCACAGGCACCTCGATGCCTCCCGCACAAGCGGTCGGAAAGGCAGGGTACGCCCACCACGACGGCGTCCTGCATGTGGCCGGTGGCGTGAACCAAACCGGCAGCGTCATGGCGCTCAACACCACGATGAGCTACGACATCGATGCCGACACGTGGACGACGGGCCAAAACCTCACCACGCCCCGGGTTCAACCCGCCGCTGCCTACTACCGCGGTCAGCTCTACGTGATGGGTGGCTTCGAAACCACGCTCACCTCCTCGGGCGGAGGCGGTCCTCCGTCCGCATCGTGGGACATCACCAACACCACGGAGGTCATGGCCAGCAATGGAAGTTGGTCCAACCACACCGACCTTGGCGTGGCCTTGGCGGGTGCTGGAGCCACGGTCATTCACGATGAAATCGTGCTGATGGGCGGCGCTTCGAGCACAGGAGCACAGCGCCGCACCTACGGATGGCTGCCCGAGACCGATGCGTGGCGCAACATGGGGAGCCTGATTCACCCCGTGCACAGCATGACATGGGCGCAGTACAACAACGCCACCTACGTCTTCGGAGGCGACTCTGGCAACCCCGCATGGAACTGGTTGCAACTTCGTTCCACGAACAACCGTTACGTGAGTCCAGCCGCACACAGCGGGACGATCACCTCACCCCCGATCGATCTGCGGACCACAGCGGACGGGGACGCTCTGCTGCGCTGGCTTCGCCTTGACGGGACGGCCCCAGCTGGAACGTCGCTCGGCCTCCAATACCGAACCGCGCCAGATGCCCTCTTGCTGAACGGTATGGACTGGCTTCCAATGATTGGAAATTTCAGTTACAACCACCCTATCGGGAACCATTCGGTCCCTGAGCCAAGCACCGCTGGAAGCGATCGCTCTGTGCAGGAACACCTCGACTTGAGCCCCTGGTTGCAACTCCGCGTCGCCTTAGCGACCACCCAAGGCGAGGCGTGGACCTTGCCCGACATGGACGGGGTGTCCTGGGGCATGGAAGAGGTGGTCTTCACCCACATCGGCCGGACCGCGCTGCAGAGTTACGGGCAACCGCTCAACCTCACCACCCTCATCGACGTCGACGAGGACTGGAGCCAAGCGGTCCTCGTGATGGACGCGGGCTTTGGGCGCGTCCAGCGCATCGTGGCCGAAGAGGAAAACGGAGCCTGGACCCTGAGCAGTCCCATGGACGGAGTGCGGGCCATTCACACTGAAAGCAGCCACGTGCACGCCAACCAAGCCGGCCCGTTGGAACTCACGTGGAGCCTGCAAGTCGAACAAGGCGTGGTCAGCCTCAACCAAGTGCAGGTGCACCTCGAACTCCTTGCCGATGATGGACGCCTCATCTTCGCGGCCGCCCCCGAAAATCCAACGTGGACCTGGGACAACGAGATTGAGGTTCACCTCGACGCCATCACGGCCGACGGAAAGGACCTCATGGCCTCCACATCCACGGTGGTGGCGGCCGACAACACCCTCTCCGTCAGCCTGTCAACGGATTTCCCGGGCAGAAACGATGCGCCCGCGAACGGCTCATTCCAAGCCCGCATGCACCTCGCCGTGGAAGGCTTGGCTGCAGGCCAATTGGTCCCGGCCGTCACGTGGTTCAACACCTCAACGGCGTGGGTGGACCTCGATTTCCACGCCCCCGACCCCCTCACGATGGTCCTGCCCACGGATGCCTCAGGCACGGCCGACCTTCGCATCGAACTCCGTACGGAGGCCAACGTCTCCCTTGTGTTCGAGGAGGACGGCACGACCTTTGTCCTCGACGCGCAGGCGCCAACCCTGCTTGGCAGCAGTCCGAACCAGGCCGCCTATGCCGACCAGCGTGCCGATCGAAACGTCATCATGAGCTTCGCCGAAGTCGGCGGCTTCCATCCCGACGACGTCGCCTTCCACGTGTGGATCGAAGGACGTGACGACGGACAGAACGGCGGCCTCAACGACGGTGCTGCGGCCCTCGCGGAGTACGTCGAGACCCCGGCCATGTGGACGAACACCGGCACCGTGTGGACGGCCAACTTCACCGTCGACGATTCCGCAAACGAGGACCATGCGGCCGTTCGGGTGTTGGTCCTCGGTACGGACCGTGCGGGCATCGCGGTGCCAACCGCCCTCGCTGAGGCGGGACACCTCAACTGGACGACACGTATCCCGCGCACCGTGGAAATCCTTTCCATCACGCCGAGCGATGGAGGTCCACGCGACCTCGAGCCTGGCCGAGCCATGGATTGGCAGGTCAGCGTACGCGACGGAAACGGTTTGGCCGACCTCCAAGAACTCCGCATTGAACTCGGCGGTGACGTCAACCTCGGCATCCGCTGGGACGTCATCACCGAACAATGCCAGAACCTGGACGGGCGAACCCGTGTCGTGGCGTGTTCAGTGAGCGTGGCTGGGGAAGTGATGACCTTCGACCTGACCCTCGCGCCAGAATGGTCCCTGACCCCCGGCAGCCTCGTCGAGGGGGCGGTGAGGGTGGTCGCGACCGACGTGGACGGGAGCAACGCCAGCACAGTCAACGGCGCATGGGCCTTTGCACGTGGACTCACCTTCGATAACGTGGTGTTCGCCGATCTCGAAGGAAGCACGCAAGGGCCCGTCACGGCCGAAAGCATCCTTGCGGTCGGTGAGCACCTCAACCTCAGCGCGAGCATCAACCACAGCTCAAGTGGCGTACCCTACGATGGCGGCCTCAGGATTCGATGGTTCGGCAACGTCGGGCCGGAACGATGGGACGGAGGAAGCACCGTCATCGTGCATGATGGCGTGCTCGCGACGGACGTGCCAACCCCGCTGAGCGGCGGGAGGCTGATGATTGCCCGCCTCGAAGTGTGGGACCCCCAAGACACCGTGCTGCTCCACACCATCCAGCTCGACCCGATGGACGTGGACGAAGACCGGTCATTCCTCGTGGCCAAGAGCGAGGACGTCACGTGGTCCCGTTACCACCTGAACGACGTCGTGGTCGGCGTCAACATCGAAGAAGACACGGCATGGACGGGGCTGTTGAACGTCACCTGCCAAGTGACGTCCACCGAACGTTCCTGGCCAGAGGTGACCCAAAGCGTGCTCCCCAGCGGCCTGTTTGAGGACCTGATCCTCTTCACGGCCACCTTCAATTTCTCCAACGTCGGTGACCCCGCAGACCTCGACCCACAAGCAAGCCTGTCCTGCTGGGCCAGCGGCATGGACGATGCGGGCAGAACCCTGCAAGGGGCCACGGACTTGACGGCATCTGACCCGTGGTTCACGGCCACCCTTACCAACGAAGGGCCCGATTTGGAACTTGGCGAGGTCAGCCTGTCCGGGGCGGTCGATTCCGAAGGCGCGAACATCCTGGTGGCCGCTCCGGTCATCGCCAGGTCGGAAGCCATCGACCGTTCCTTTGTGGTGGAGATCACCCTCGAAAACGACGGCGAGGAAACGGTGGTCGTCCGACGAAGCATCGAGGGCCTTGGCGCAGACGAATCGGAGCTCGTGCGCGGCAGTTTCAACGTCCCCAAGGGCGATTGGACCCTCCGCGTCACCGTCGACGCCCTCGGCGAGGTCAGCGAACTGGACGAAGAAGACAACGCGTGGACCTACGAAGCCCAATCCACCGGCGGTGGTTCTGCGGCCGCCATCGCGGCCGCCGGAAGCGTGGGGATCCTGGCCCTCGTTACCGTGCTGATGCGACGCCGCGGTGGCGCCAAGGTCGACGTTGAGGCCGCGCTTTCGGAAGCCCCCGGCCCAACGTCCAAGCCCAAACCAAAGGGCCCGCCAGGCGCGGATCGGCGTGTCACAGGCGGGCCGCGAGCGCCGCCAACACCACCGAATCAAGCCAACGTCGATCTCTCCCGTGCAGAAGCAGCCCTCGCGGCGCTCAGCTCAAGCCCCGAACCAGAGGGCCTGCCGGCCGTCCCTGACATTGGCGCTGTGGCGTCAGACCACACGGAATTGCCCGGAGGTGGCGACTACGATTACACCACCGAAGGGACGCATTACCACGGCGAAGGCCTCGGACGCTGGAAGCTCCGTGACGACGGCTCGTTCGAGCGGGTGGCGTGACCCGTCGGGTTCATGGACGAGGGCCCACGACGCGGAGCCATGGACCCGCAGGACGTCGAGCGGACCCTTCTGGTCCTCTTTCGTTCGGGCGTGCCGTTGACGGCTTCTGATCTGGCCAGAACCATGGCCTTCGGACAAGGCTGGCTTGGCATTGACGAGGCCGATGCGGTCGTGGCTCACTTCATCGATACCGGTTGGCTGCGTCCCGAGGGCGACGCTTTTCTGCCGAGCCGAGCTCTTTCCCACGTCCACGTCCCGTTGTCGTGGATGCCACGCCCGTCCCGCTTGTTGGATGCACCACCGCCGGGTGAGTCACTCACGCCATCACCTCCAGCCGAGGCACCCGCCGAGGCGCCGAACCCAAAGCCGAAAGCGCCAACCCTCCAGCCCGAAAGCGACGACCCCCGGGTGCGGCTCGAAGGGCGCCTTGTGGGGTTCATCGCGCGTGCGTCTGGCTTGGACAAAGCGGAGGTGCAACGAAGGGCAGAACGGAAGCAACACGCCCTCCGGCCCTGCACCTCATGGCTTGGCCTGGCGCTGGTGGCCCACGATCAAGGGCTGGACATGAACGCCATCGTTGACGCCCTCGCACCGAACGCTCAGGCCTGATCCTGACGGGATGAGGCCGCATCTGCCACGTCCATCAGCACCGGAAGAAGGACCAGCGAGAGCAGCAGGGAGAAGCCGACGGTCACGGCCGTGATCAAGCCAAAGTCACGAATGAGCGGCATCGGGGAAGCCAGGAGCACCATGAACCCGAGGGCGGTCGTCGCCGCGGAGAGCAGCAATGCGACGCCCGTGGTGGACATCGAGGCGACCATCGCCTCCTGCCGCGTGGCCCGACGGGAGCGTTCCAACTCCATGCGTTGCCACATGTGAATGGCGAAATCGATGCCAATGCCCAAGGTCAAGGCGGTGACCATGACCGTCATCACGTTCCATTTGAGCCCGAGCAGCACCATGGAACCCACCACCCAAAGGGTGGAAAAGACGACAGGGGAAAGCACCACGAGCGCGGGGATGAGCCGTCGCGTCAACAGCAGGAGCACAACAAAGGAGACCGCCAAGGAGATGGCCGTGGACTCCAACTGCGACACGCTCAGGCCCGTCAAGACGGTCTCGAGGACCACGAGGTCGCCGGTGACGTGCACCTGAGCAAATCCATCAAGATCTGCGTCGAGGCCGTTCTCGCCCTCAACGCCGTCAACCATGGCGAGGAAGGTTGCAACCACCCTGCTGGAGTCCGCAGAGGTGCTCGCTTCAACACGGATCTCATGCCGCAAGTGGGTCACGCCCGCATCGTCCAAGGCCACCGTAGCCTCCACCCGATCCGACCACGTCAGCCCGGTCAGCGGGTCGGCGACGCTGGTGTTGACCTGAAGGGCGCGGAACGCACCGAGTAGATCGACCGGCTCGCTCGACAGGACAGGGTAGACGTCGCCGGTTTCGAGCACCACCAAGTTGTGATCCTCACCGAACGTTGCGTTGAGCAACACCGCATCGCGAAGGAGCACATAGGGACCATCGTACGATGGCGAGGGCTTCGTGCCGTCCGTCCCCACCACGTCATGGTTCGCCTTCAAGTCGCCATGGAGCAAGCGCAGTTGGTCGAGCATCACGGCGTCCATGGTGATGGCGGAACGGTCCTCTTCCGGCTCCATGAGGAGATAGACCACCTTCCAACCCGCGGCGTCGTACGACGTTTCGAGGTCCGCACGGACTTCCATGACCTCGAGTTCCTCGTCGAGGAAATCGGTCAGGTCGAATTCCGTCTCAAGCGAGAGCGCACCGACCAGTGAAGCCAGGCTGACCAACACCGCCACGAGGAGGATGCTCAGCTGCTGCCTGCGCTGAACGGCCACAAGGCGTTCGCTGAATTTGGGCATGCGAAGGACGACCGCGTTCCGCTTAGAGCGACGCGCATCCACGACCACGTGCAAGGCACCGACCACCAGGGTCGAGGCCACAAAGGCGCACACCACACCCAGTGCGAGCGCCACACCGAAGGTCGCGATGGGCGGCAGGGGCGAGACGGCGTTGGCGAGGAAGGCGGCCACGGTGGTCACGACCGCCAGCACAAGCGGCATTGCCAGACCAGCACATGCCCGTAGCCAAGCGTGCGCAGGGTCATCGTCCTCCTCACGGATGGAAAGGTAGGCGCGCTGCAGGTGGATGGAGTAGTCGATGCCGAGACCAAGCACCAACGGCGCGACGGCCACCTCCAGCGCCGTGAACCGCGCCCCAAACAGGTTGAGCAAGCCGTAGGTCCAGATCAGCGCCACGGACAAGCCGGCCAGCGGGAAGGCCACACCACGTGCGGTACGGAACGCCAGAGCCAGAACAAGCACGACCACGATGAGCGCCAAAACGATGAGCAACGCGAGGCCGTCAAAGGTGGAATCGTCAATGTCGTACGAAATCAAGTCCAACGAAACCGCGCCATAGGTCAACGGCGAGTCAGCGGAGATGGCCGCCAGCTCCTGACGCAACTGGTCCTGCCAGATCTCACGCTCTGCGGTGTCGAGCGAAGGATCGATGTCGAGCACCCACAACGTGGAGGAAGCAACGGGTTCGCCCGCCCCGGTGCCGTCTTCGAGGTAGGTGCAGACCGGTCCGATGTCAAGGTCTTCCGACAGCATGGCATTCGCAGCAAAGGTCGCGGACGCGAGGAGCGCATCGTCATCCGTTAAGGTGCAGGTGACGTCATCATCGAGCACCATGGCAAGGAGCGTTGGCCAGTCTTGGACCGTGGACAAGGGCGTTCCGTTCGCCTCCTCGTCCAGCGCAACCTGCAGGGCGGTGGGTGCCGTCGCCCACGCCACCACCACATCGTTGCGCTCGGCTGAGGCTTGCCGAAGCCGTGTTTCATCCGCTTCCATGGCTTTGAGGTGGTCCAAGGTCAGCACGTTGCCGCCGTCGTCCGCCACCACATGCACGAACATCGGACGGCGCTCATCAGGGAAATGCTCGTGGATGCGGTCGTGGGCGTCCAGTGCATCGCTGTCGGGCGCAAAGCGGTCGAGATCGGTGTCAAAAGCAGGCGGGCTGGTCACCAGCGAGAGCATCAAGGTGGCCGTGAGCAAAGCGGCCAGCACGAGGATGGGAAGGGCCGCCTTGGCGAAGCCTGGTGCGGCACGGTCGGCGAGGGCCTCAAGGCGCTCCACCTCCATCGGGGCACCACCGGGCGCTTCGGTTCATAAGCGAAGAGGCAGACGGTGCGCGAAGGCATGCAATACAACCCGAAGGGTTGAAAGCGAGCCGTCAGGTCGTCCGGCCGTTCCTATGCCGATCAAGGTGCTCTTCCGCGAAGGACAAGAACTCCGAATGCGCGTCGTGGGCGAGGGTCACACCTCCCTGCAGATGCTCCGTGAGCGTCTGAACAACCACGACAAGATCGAGTACGCCAACTACTTCCCTGGCCACCCCGACCTCGACGACCCTGAGTTCTACATCCGAACGAAGGGCAAGGCTGACCCGGCGAAGGTCGTCAACGACCTCGTCGCCTCCATCGCCGCTGAATTCTCCGGCGCCACCCTCTGAGGAGGACGCCCCGCGTGTCCGCTTCCGGACAGACCCATGCCGAAGCCATCGGCTTGACCGGTTACGCCACCGAAGCAAGCGGCATTGGCGGCTTGGTCAAGACCAGGGTCGAAGATTTCCGCGTTGAGGAACTCTCCACCAAACTCAGCATGGACCAGCGGGGTCGATTTACCGTCGCGCGCATCACGCTTCGCAACTGGGAGACCAACCGCTTCATCGCTCGGTTGGCCAAGGCCCTTGGCATCCCCAAAGAACGCATTTTCTTCGCCGGCACCAAAGACAAGCGCGCCATCACCCGCCAGCTGTTTGTCATCGATGCACCGGCCAACAAAGTCAGCGGCGTGGACCTGACCGACGTCGACATCGAGGTGTTGGGACGCACCCACCAGAAAATCGGCTTCGGCAACCACCGAGGCAACCGGTTCACCATCACCGTGCGCGGCTGCGCACACCCGGACGGGCGCCCGATGAGCGACGACGAGGCCATGGCAGAAATCGAGCGCATTCACGCCATGCTCGAACAGACCTTGGGGGCCGAACGCTTTCCAAATTGGATCGGCCCACAACGCTTCGGTTCCGGCCGCCCGGTGACGGCAGAAGTCGGCCGTCACGTCATCGCCGGGCGCTTCGAAGACGCCGTCATGGCCTACTTGTCCATGCCCGGAGCGGGAGAAGCGCCCGACGTGGCCGCCTTCCGTGCGCGCGTACGAGAGGAGGGCATCACCGAGGAGGTCATCGAGGCGTGTCCGGATTGGATGGATTTCGAGCGCCGCATGGCCACGCATCTCCTCGAGAAACCCGACGACCATGTCGGGGCCTTCCGCCGCTTGCCGAACAACCTCCAACTGATGACCGTTCACGCCCTCCAATCGGTCGTGTTCAACCGCGCGCTCCACGCACGCCTCGAGGAGGGGCTGCCCCTCGCGACTCCCGTGGAGGGAGACATGGTGGGCCGAGTTGACGAACGTGGACAACTCGAGGCGAAAGGCTGCGTGACCGTGCAAGGCCGAACCGCAGACCGCATCGCTCGAAACTGCACCCTCGGCCGATTGACGGTGACAGGACCGCTCCCGGGCTCCGACGTTGGGACATGCGAAGGCCGGCCCGGCGCCGTCGAAGCCAAGGTCATGGACGACATGGGGCTCAAGGACGCCACGTGGGCGGTGAAGGCCATCCCTCGATTGTCGACCAAAGGAACCCGTCGAGCTTTGGTGACCGGATTCAAGGAATTCACGTGGGAACCGGTCCCCAAGGCCAGTGAAGACACGCTCGATGGCCGCTGGGCGGAGGGTCCCAAGGACGGCGACCGTTGGCATGCCGAAGGGGCCTGCATCAAGTTCCGTTTCACCCTCTCAAGCGGCGCCTACGCCACGACTTTGCTTCGTGAATTCATGATGGCTCCGCTGAACCATCTCGGTTGAAGCGATGCGGGCTTAGGCCGGTGCAGCATTGCTGCATTGTGTGGCACTCAAATAAGGCCCATCGAGATGACTTCGATCTCGCCCACGCCGTGAATTTCGGACATACGGGATTCGAAGACATCGGGAAGTCCAGGTCCATCGTCCATCTTCACGTGCACCTGCACGAAACGGAGGCCGAAGGCAAGGGGCTTGATTTCGACGGCTTGGACGTCGTACACGTCGTCAGCAAAGCCGCGGATGGTCTCGGCGATGGCGTCGGGGTCGACGTCCTCGACTTCGGTGTGCGGGTTGACCTTGTACGTCATCACAACTTCGCCCATGATTTCACCTCAGGGTCCTTGGAAGCCGCACGACGGACAGACGTAAACAACGCCCTGGTTGCGAGCACGCGGGCTGCGACCGATAGGTTCGCCGCATCCAGGACACGGGAAGCTGGTCGCGCCTTCTTGCGTCAGGGGAATACCAGACGTGCTGCAGGTCGTTGCCCTCTCGCTCATCATGCCACCTCGGATGCTCCGGCCACGGCTCACCCCTCTTTATGCTTCCTCAGCGGGACGGAAGCGGCTCCATGAGTCGCAATCGTCCGTGCCGGCCGGTGCTCACCACCAAGGCGCCGTCACGATCGCGGCACCAGCCGCGCTCCAAGCGAACGGCTTGACCCGGACGGATTCGCTCGACGTCGTCGCCCCACAGCAGCAACCCGACCACGCCTGAGCGGTCTCGCGCACAGGCCGCTGCCATTGGGCCGGTGTATTTTCGGCCGACAACATGGCGCGGAGGGTACCGTCGAAGCACGATCAAATCCAAATCGACCACGGGGCAATCCGGTGCGAGGTCAGCCGTGGTCATTTTCCTGCGGGCCATGACGCCCAAGGTCGTCCTTTACCGCTATCAAGGTCATTCTTTGCGGTGGACCTTGAAACGGGTCGCGGTGGGCTCAACGTCGATGGACTCGCCGTTGAGGCGCTTGCCAAGGGATGCTTCGTACCGCGCTGAGAGGGTCTCCTTTGGCGCACCCCATGGCGTGTGGTTTCGACAGACCAAGTAGACCTCCGACGACGAATTACGACTGGCTTCCGGTGAGAAACGGCGCACTTTGGAGAAATGCGGCCGGACCTCGGCAATCAATTCCTCCACACCGACGCCTTGGAACATCTTCGTGACAAAGGAACCGCCTGCTGCGAGACGTGGCAAACCGAAGTCGAACACCATGGCCACCAAGGACATGGCCACGCTTTGGTCGATGTTCCAGTTGCCCGTGATGTCCGGAGAAATGTCGGAGACGATGGCGTTGATCTCGCGTCCGTCCAGGAGGTCGAGCAAGCGGGATTGAATCAGGGGGTCCGTGACGTCCCCGGTCAGCAAGGTGGCGCCGTCGACCGGCTGACTGGCCATCAGGTCGATGCCGATGACCGTCCCGGTTTCACCGACTTCCTCCACGGCCACCTGCGTCCATCCACCCGGATGGCAGCCCACGTCCAGCACAACGTCCCCTTCTCGAAGGAGTTCGAAGCGTTGCTGAATCTGCTTGAGTTTGAACGCTGACCGGGCGCGGTAACCGCCGGCCTTGGCTTGCCGCCGCCAGCTGTCGCGGCGGTGGTTCTCAACCCAATGTTCGGCCATGGACCTCGTTTTGTGCTGTTCAAGGGGCCGTCAAGAAGGCTCCCCTTCCCCAACCGCTCGACGAGGCTTCTTCACCACCGCCATGTTCGGACGACCATGAGCCGACGATGGCAGGGCCAAACCACGGCCGTCCTCGTCCTCGCCTTGCTCCTGTTCGGCAGCATACCGCACGCCTCGGCCCTCCGAGCCGACGCGGTCGAGGAGGGCGTCCCCATCACGGTCCAAGCACGTACCACCGTGTTGGTGGAGGAAATGACGGCCACATGGTGCGCCAGCTGCGCAGACATCGACCCGTACCTGGCCGAGGTCGCCGATCGGCACGGATCGCGTTTGGCCTTGGTGGGCTTGCACCCGCAAGACGGTCAAGACGGCGTGGCCACAGCAGCCTCAGAAGCGCGTCTCGACCGATGGCGAGCCGTTCATGATGATCTGAGCCAGACCCCGGCCTTCCTTGTTGAGGGGGAGGCTCCGCTGGTCGGTCCGGAAGTCTGGCCTGACGTCACACGAAGGATGCTCGAGCTTGAATCAAGCCGTCCCGCTGACGGCGCGATGAGCCTGACCGCCACGCGTCAAGGTGATGCGGTTCAGTTGTCCATCCATGCGGCCCCTCGAGAGGAGGGACGCCAAGTGACGCTGATGCTCCTTGACCACGGGCGCACCTCGGCAGCCTATGGCGTGGAAGCAGAACCTGGCAGCACCTACGATCGCGTCTTGGTGGAACTCCACACCATGGGAGCGAACGGGTCGTGGAGCAGCATCTGTGATGGCGCCTGCAGCACGTCCTTCAACGGATCAAGCGAGGCAACGTTGGCCCGCCCACAAGGTGTTGCGTTCAGCCTCGTCCTCATCGACGAAACCGCTGACGCGAACGTTTCGACTTCGAACACGAACAGCGCAAGCGTCCTCGAATTGGCCGTCCGACCCTCCGCCGTCGCGACGGGCGCCGATCACCGGTGGGCCCTGGCCGCCGTCATGTTGGGCGGCGGCATGGCCGTGGCGGCATGGCCAAAGAAATCGACGGATTCCGGAAGAAAGATTTCAGAAGAAGAATGATTCCATCCGGATAGTCATTTCTTCTTCCTGATTCTGTCAAAATGCTACGCGCATTGACCAAACCTCTATATCCTGCCGTGCCGATGTATTGTCATGGAACAGAACGGTTGGGACGTGGTGTGGGAAGAAGGCTCCACCAGTGAATGGATCGTCGAATACGTGGTCGAGCACGCCTCCGAGCGTTCTCGCCACCTCAGTTTGCTGCTCGCCGAAGACGCGGACGGTGTCCGGGAGGCCCTCATCGAGGAAATCCGAGCCGAGTACCCCGACGCAGGACACCTGGAGATCACCGTGGTGCGGCTCGAGCAGGTTGAGGACCTGGGCGATCTGGAACACGCCGGCGACGCCGTGCCCTGATCAGCCCTCTTCGCTGCGCGCTTGTAGGCTTGGAATCACGTCGTCGCGCGACATGTCCGCCCAAGCGCTCGATTGCGTGGCCCTGTGCATGCGCACCGCGGTCACGAGCACCAACACGTTGGCCAAATGAGCCATGGTGCAATACTGGCAGAGTTTCTCGATTTGAATCTCGTAGGAGACGAGCAACAGGATGACGGGGATGCCACCTCCGCTGAACAGCAACAGCACCTGAAGCATCCGCGTTCGACCAGGAGCGTCAGGTTCCTTCTGCACCATCATGGCCGCGTAAAGCAAGGCAGCGAAGACGCCCATGCCGATGAGGCCCCAAGGCAACCCGATGACGGGTGCATACCCGTAGGTCTCGTGGCCGATCACGTCGTCGCAGGAAAAGATGGAGTCGCTGGCGCAAAACGACGTCGCGGTTCCCGTGATTTTTTCGTGAATCCAATAGGTATGGGTGGCGATGATGAGGCCAGAGAGGCAGATCAAGACCAATCCAGCGGTCATTCGACCGCGCGGGGAAGCGAGGGACGGCCAGATCTTGAGCACGGGTTGGGCGATCTTCACGCCGACCGGGAGTGTCAAGAGAAACCCGATGAGGAGGGGAAGCGATTCGAAGGCCAGGATGACGTTGGCATTCACGCGTCCACCACCGCGAGCGCGGCGACGGCCTCACCGGCGTTGCCGTACTTTGCGGTGTTGTCGCTCGTCCATGCGATGATGCCGTCGGGCTGGATGACGAAGTAGGTCGGCGTACCGCGCACCTTCCACTCGTCCATGGCGTCCAGGGAAAGATCGTCCACGTAGGGGAAGGCGTGGGCGGACCCGGCGCGTGAACTGCAGTCTTGCTTGGCGCAGGTGTAGCCGGAGGACTTGTCGCGGAAGGCCTCGATTTCCTCACGCGAGGAGTCGTGTCCATTGATGTTCAACTCGGCGGCGACAGCGATGACCTGCACGTCCTCGTTGTTCCAGTCCGGGTTGGCAGCGTCAAAGATGGCGTCCCAGTCGCCGATGTCCTTGGCGCTCTGAACGCAATAGGGGCAATCCGTGTCCATGAACTCGAGGATCATCCACGAGCCGGGTTGACCTTCCTCCCAGGTTTCATCGAAGTAGGACTCCAGGTCGAAGGTCGCCCATCCGGCACCGTCGTAGGCCACCGAGGTCAACTCGGGTGCACGGTCGCCGATGTCCGTGCCAGTGGCAACGGGATCTGAGGTCACGGCGACGATCATGAGGCCTGCAATGACCAGGGTGGCCACCATAAGAAGCGGGTTGTCGGTGATGCCAGCGGCGTCGTCATCGTGCAGGCGCATGACCATCGGATGCAAGGGGTGCAATATCAATCCTGAGTCCCGGCGTGGGAACCGACAATCTCCTCGAGCAGCAAGGTCGCCGTGGTCCGCACCGCCTCCTCGCTCTGGCAGGTCGGTTCAAACCCAGTGGCCCGGAGGCGCTCGATCGCAAGGCGAGCTTTCGGGATGTCACCCGCCCAGCCGCGGTCACCTCCGGTGTAGTCCATGCGAGCATTGAGGCCCATGACCTCGATCACGATCTCGCCGATGCGGCGTACCGAGCACGTGTCGTCGGTGCCGAGGTTGATGAGCGTGAGCGGTGCGTCGCTGTGCCCCATCACGTGAAGCATTGCGTCCGCGCAGTCTTCAACCAACATGTACGACTTTTCTTGACGGCCGTCCCCGAGGACTTCGAGGCGTTCTGGCGTCGCGACGAGCTTGTGGATGAAGTCGAAGATAACGCCATGCGTGCCGCGTCCACCGATGATGTTGGCAAAGCGGAAGATCCAGGCGCGGAAACCAAAGGTCCCCACATACGCTCCGATGAGGCCCTCGCCCGCGGCCTTGCTGGCCCCGTACAGCGAGATGGGGATGCAAGGACCGTGGTCTTCTGGGGTCGGCAGGGGCGCGCCTTCGCCGTACACCACTGACGAAGAGGCAAAGGCGATGTCCTTCACGCCATGCTGCCGCATGGACTCAAGGACGTTGTAGGTCGCGATGGTGCCGTGACGAAGGTCGGTGTCGGTCACGCGCGTGCCGAGACGGATGTCGGGGTTGGCCGCAAGGTGAACCACCCGGTCGATGCCAGCAAAATGCGTGAGCGTGGCCTCGAAATCGGTGAGGTCAACGATCTCGAGCGAGACGCGTCCGGCCTCAAGATGGTGCGACAAGAATTCCCGGCGGCCGCTCGACAGGTCGTCAACGACGACGACCTCGTCACCACGCTCGACCAAGCGGTCGACCACGTGGGACCCGATGAAGCCCGCTCCACCCGTCACCAGCCAACGCATGTTCCTGCCTGAGGAGGGTCTGCATTCATCCTTTCGTTGGGGCCATGGGCTTCAAGACGCTAGAGGTTGAGCCTCATGGATGCCGAACGGCGGAGGGAACAACATGCCCAAGAACACAGAAACCACGAACGAAACGAACGAACAGGACGCCACCAGCATGCTGGTGGGCTACGTCCGCAGGAGCGGCGCCGGCGGGGCGCTCAAGGTGTCCATCGACACCGAGGCCATCCAGGCCTGCTCCACCTACACGACCAGCGACGGCAGGGCCTACGCGCCCCTTGTCATCTCGCTGCGTGCCTTGCAGCGCGTGCTCGACGGTGAGCGCGCGGTGACCACGATCAGCCAGCTGGTCGATTGAGGCTGCGTCGCACCATCACTCAACGCCCATCGGCGCGGCCGACGCCCCTTTGCTGCGGCAAGGGTGGCGTCCACTCATTCCATCCATATGTAGACCGATATGGACTAAATAGGACCGAGAGGGCCGTTCCCACGTGGCCAAGCCCACTTCGGAAGGGTCCCGCATCATTGCGGGGATGCCGGTCTTCAACGAAGAGGAGACCATCGGCACCGTCGTGATGCGCGCTTTGGAGCACGTTGACGAGGTCATCTGCATCGACGACGGATCCTCGGATGCGAGCGCTCGAATCGCTGAGGCCTGCGGCGCGACCGTCATCCGACACCGCGTGAACCGAGGCTACGGTGGCGCGCTCAAGACGCTGTTCAAGCATGCCCGCCAAATGGACGTTGACGCTTTGGTGGTCCTCGACAGCGACGGGCAGCACGACACCAACGACATCCCCCGTCTCCTCGAGCCAATCATGGACGGCTCGGCCGACTTCACCATCGGATCTCGCTTCGTCGAGGGAGGCGGCGGTACCCACATGCCGGCCTACCGCCGACTTGGAATTCGCGTCATCACGGCCACGTCAAACCTGAGCAACGAACTCGGAATCCGTGACACCCAGTCCGGATTCCGCGCCTTCTCGGCTCGCGCCCTCGACCGGCTCCGCTTCGATGCGGAAGGCATGGAACTCTCCTTGGAGATGCTTGAGGACGCCCAAGAGAAGCAGCTCCACGTGCGTGAAGTGCCCACCGTCATCCGCTACGACGTACCCAAGGGATCCAACTACACCGCGGTCTCGCACGGCTTCACCGTGCTGTCGTGGGCGCTCATCTCCCTTTCTCAGAAGAAGCCCCTCCTCGTGCTTGGGCTTCCCGGCATGGGCCTGTTCGCCACCGGTGCGGCCATGGGCCTCAACGTGGCGCAGAACGTCACCAGCACGCTTGATACCTTCCTTGGGGACGGATTGACCGCGATTTGGGTCGGCGTCCTCGGCCTGAGCCTCATGGCCACCGGCCTGGTGCTCCAAGGTGTTCGCAGCCTTCTGCGTCACCTCATCGTCGAGCACTTTGGCATCGATTGAACCCGTCGAGTGCGTAGGTCCAAAACCCGGACCACGCTCCCCTTCACATGGTGGATGAGGCCCTCCGCACGGAGACCCTCGCTGCCGTGAAGAGCATCCGCCAATTGGGCGACCGGGCCGCGAACCTCGCAAAGGCCCGAATGGAGCAGGGTTTCGAAGGCATGTACACGGCCGCGTTGACCTCGCCGCGCATGGTGGTGGTCGTGTGCCTGATCATCGCCGGTATGCTCGGACAAGTGGGGCTTTCCTTCCAAGATCAGATCGACGACGACGTCGAGATTTTCCTGCCCGACGATGCGGAGTCAACGGACTTGTTGTTGGAAGTTCGTGAGGAGTGGTCGACCGACATCGCCATCATCTACATCCAAACGGACAACGCCAGGCTTGGCCAAGGCTTGGGCGACAACATCTCCGACGAAGCCATCTTGCGCGAAATCTCGTGGGTCGAGGGCGACGACGAGAACCAGAATTCGGGGGCCACCAGCCGAGGCATCGACTGGAACAAGAACGACCGAGGTCGGGAGGACGGCATCCTCTGGATCCTCTCGCCAGCACAACTCATCAAAGAAGCCAACTCCGCGGACGGGCGCTTCAACAACTCCATGTGCGAACACGGCGTACAATCCCGCATTCCAGTCAGCTTCGATTGTGATCTGCCAGGTGGAGGCGCCTACGCGATTCCCGACCAAGACCGCATCGATGCGCTGGTGGACAACCTTGGAGGGGCCTTCACCGCCATGGTCAGGGACACCAACGATTTGGATCCGAATTACGACAGCGACGAGGACGGCGACCCGACCAACGACCTCGACGGCGACGGCGTCTGGGACACTGCGGCCATTGTGATTGGCCTCAACCACGACCTCAACCGCACGGAATTCAACGACTTCGCAGAACTTCTGCAGCACGTTCAGAACGTCATTGACGACCGTCCAGCTGACCTCGACAGCACGGACATGACGGTCACCGGCCTGACCAAGGTGCTCGAAGACGTGAGCAACGAGATCTACGACGATTTGCTGAACATGCTTCCCTTCTCCCTGCTGTTCACCATCGGCGTCATCACCGCCCTGCACCGATCAGGTAAGGTCGTCATCATCACTGGATTGCCCATCGTGATGGCCCTCTCGGTGACCTTCGGGACCACGGTGCTCCTAAACCTGACCTTGACGCCGATGATCGTCGCGACCTTCCCCATCCTCATCGGTTTGGGCGTGGATTACGCTCTGCACATGGTCAACCGCGTTGAGGAGCGACGGCGCCACCACATCGACGCAGCGCACAGCGAAAACATGCTCCGTCGAAGGCGCGGTGAAGACGAACTCCCCGTCCCCGACCTGTGGGACATGACCCTGTACCGCAGGTGCGTGCTCGAAATGACGCGCTCAACCGGCCTTGCCGTGTTGCTCTCTGCCTTCACGACGGTGATCGGCTTCTCAGTCCTGATGGTGCCACAAATCG
Source organism: Candidatus Poseidoniales archaeon (assembly GCA_038150305.1). GTDB lineage: Archaea > Thermoplasmatota > Poseidoniia > Poseidoniales > Poseidoniaceae > MGIIa-L3. Next base: position 28,599 of record JAYOTG010000018.1, read on the forward strand.
TCGCCGTGACGCCCATCCGCTCGGTGGGCGTGACCTTGGTGCTGGGCATCATGTCCACGCTGGTCTTCAGCCTCCTCCTGGTACCGACCTTGGCTTGGCTGCTGCGCTACAGCAGAAAATCGACCCCGGCGGCGTGGGGGAAAGTGGGCCAAGCACCCGTCAAGCACTGGTACGCCGTGGTCGGGGTGGCCTTCCTGATCACCGCGGTCGGCGTGGCCAACCTCGACGCGCTGTCCGAGCCGATCACCGGTTCAAGCGAGGCGCCTGACGACATCGCATCGCTCGACGCGCTGGCCACCTATTCCCAGCAGTTCGACTCGGGCCAGACCTCGCTGTTCGTATTTGACGCCACGATGCGCAGCAACGACAACGGCACCGACCAGATACGCGACATCCCCGTGCTCGACGAAATTGACCGGGTTGAAGCGCTGGTGTCCCAGGTCGAGTACACCAACACCACCAGCATTGTGCTCTTCCTGAAATCCATCCCGGCCACCATCGAACTGGCCGATGGGGTGACCCTCTACGAGGGCAGCCTGTGGGACCTGCTCCACGAGCCGTGCTGGGAATCGAACGACCCGCTCGAGTGCCACCTCTGGCTCGCCCTCGATGCCACAGGACCTGACGGCCGCGAAGGGCTCCGACGCGACATGGTGAGCGTGGTCTTCGATACGCTCAGTCCAGAAGTGCGCTCGATGTTGCTCAACGAAGCCGGCACCAAGGCCTTGGTCTACGTCGATCAACCGTACATGAACCTGAATTATGCCGAGACGCTTCGCGACGAAATCGACGTCATCCTCTCTGAGGAGACCCAACTGCAAGACACGCGATCGTCACGCCTGACGGGCGGCCTGCCTGTCTCGTTGGACATCAACGAAGGCATCCATGACACCCAATCCAGAACGACGATCATCACCATGGTCGTTTTGACGTTGGTCCTCATGGTGATGTTCCGTAGCCCCCGCATCGGCCTCTACACCATGATTCCCGTCGCCGTGGTCATCCTGTGGCAACCGCTGATGATGCGCAGCGGAGACGTCAACGTCAACATCTTCACGGCGATGATCGGCACCATCGTCTTCGGCATCGGTGTTGACGACGCCATCCACATGATGCACAGGATTCAGGAGGAAGGCGAAACGCCGACCGGCCTGGCGCATTCCGTGGAAAGCACAGGACAGACGATTTTCGAGACCTCGATCACCACCATCGCCGGCATCTCTGCGGGCTTCCTTGCCGCATTCCCGGGCTTGGAGAATTTCTTCGGCATCATGGCGGCGCTCATCGCAGCGGCTTTCCTGACCAGTTGTTTCCTGCTCCCCGCGCTGCTCGCTGCAGAACGGGACATCGTCTCGCTTGTCCGACACAAGAAGCGAGGCGTGGACTTTGGCGAAGGCGTCGTCACCGGCGAACACATGCGCGCCATCGACGCCGTGTTGGAATGAGGCGGAGGGAGTGGGGAGTAAGCCCCTTTCTGTTCCCGAAAAACGGTGACCGCATTCAACTGTGCACCCTACCCGCCCCTCGGCGTGCCGCGTCGTCAGGGCTGTCTGGGCTTGCTCCCATGGGGTTGCTCGTCTCATCGACCACGTGGAAACCTCCGTCTTTCGACCTCATCGTTCAACCCACGCGTCGTTCGTTTCTGCTGCATTGACCTGATCGTCTCCGACCTGCCGCTTGTGCGGCCCATGTGCACCGTGGAGAGGGGACTTTCCTCAGAGTCTGGCTCTGTCAGCGGTCCTCCCACTCCCTCCGGATTTGGGTGGCGACGCGTTCCACTTGAACGCATCCCTTCAGGAGGATTCACGCGAAAGTCGGAAGGCCACGACGCCAATGAGCCCGACGATAAGCAGCACGAGGATGCTCCCCACACCGCCAGCAGGGCCGCTGAACAGCCCTTGACCGGAGGAGGCATCGATGAGGTGCGTGTCTCCGACGTGGGTCGTGCCGTCAACGATGATGTATTCGAAACGGACGGGGCCCTCATCGAGCGGAACCCAGCTTCCGTTTTGCGTCGCCACCTCGCCGGCACCAATGCTGACCGAGCGGGCGTCGAGACGCGTGCGTGAACCGTCTGCTTCGACCACTTCGACGATGATTTGGACGTCGCCAGGGCCACGGCCTGCGTTGAGGATGCTGTACGACCAGATCAGCTCACCGCCCTTGACGGGGTTGACGAGGTCTTCCGATGGAGCGCCATCGAACACCACGTCCGCCACGCGCTGTTCGAGCAGCCACACGGCGAGCGGGTCCGCGAGCGAGTTTCCGATGTCGTCCACGGCTTGGCTTGAGAGGTCCTCGCCTTCCACCCAAACCCGCAACTCCAACCGCTGCGTCCGCACCTCGTCAGGAAGGGCGCTGTCCACGTCGATGATGGCGCGGAGCGGAAGGTCGGCACCGCTCTGTCGCGCGCCGCGAAGGGCCATCGGCTCCAAGCCTTCGGCCAGAACCTCTCCTGCGAGACCAAATCCACTGACCATCACGCGCCAGCCGAGGTGAACCTCTCCGAGGCCGATGTCTTCGTCCATGCGGACGTCGATGGCGAGGGCCTCCCAGTCCGCCTCGGGCAACGGAGCCCCAAGCGAGGGCGAGGTCAGGGCGCTGACGCGAGGCGGTTCGGTGTCCACCATGAAGCGCCTCACCACGTCGTCTGCGCCGCGGAGGACGGCACCGTCGGGCGCGTCGATGATGCGGACGAGGAGGCCTTGGCTGCCGGCCTCGTCGGGCACCTGAAGTTCGATGTGAAAGAGGCCGTCAAGCGTTGTGCCGTTGGCCTCCTCCGAGCCGAGCATGGCCTCTACGTGAAGCGGCTCGAGCACCGTCCGACCCGAACGGGCCCAGACGAACGACGACGAAACGTGCAGATTGGCATCCGGACGAAGTTGAGCCTGGCTTTCACCGATCTCCGCACCGTCGAGTTCCACCACGAGGGATGAGCGGTCCAGCTGCATTTCACTTGAAGCGCGCCAGCTCAATCCGTCGAGCCGGTCCGTGGAGAACTGTCCGCCTCGGTCCTCGACGCTGACGGACGGGGTGCGTGCCGTCGTGCTAGGATCGAAACCCCAATCCAGACGCAGGTCAATGCGAAGGTATCCTTGGTCGCTGAAGGGCGTCAGGGCCGCGGGTGCGCCTTCCATCCTGCAATCGAGCACCGTCAGGAAGGGGTGCGTTTCGTTGCAGCCCGCTTCAGCGGTCCACTCGACCACAAGTGCATCGTTTCGCTCGAGGTCCAGGTCCACGCTCACGCGCGCCAGGTCCTGAAGTCCGTTGGCGTCGCCCAGCGGGACGGACAGCGTGACCACCTCGCTTGGATGCAACCATACCGGCGAGGCCACCGACCAAGAAGCAGAGGCATCGTTGCCCACCGACGGCGCGCCGTCCTGGTTCACCTGAACCATGGACATGGGCGAAGATCGATTCCCCGCGTCCTGCAGGACATTCCCTGCTTGATCGGCGATGTCGTACCAGAAGGCGTACCAACCTCCGAACGGTGCTCGGGAAGCATCGAGGGCAAATCCGTAGGTGCCTTGGAGGTCCGTGAGGCGCTCGGGAACCGTGAGGTCACGCACGATGGCCTCGTCGATGTCGATGAGGCCGTTTCCATTCAGGTCGTCCACCCATGATCGCCAGAGATGGACGTCCCCGCTCGAGGGCAGACGAGGCCGGTCACCGATCAGGAGGCTGTGCTCATGCGTGTCATCCGCGGGGAGATGGGCCGTGGCTTCGGTTGACGTCGAGAGGAGCAGAGGGGCAACGCCATCGAGCCCGAAGGTCGTGGATGAATCCACGGCATCCGCACGGTCTTGACCCTTCAACGGCTCAACGTCAATGCGGACCTCGACCTCAGGCACGAAGCTCGGCGCCGTGAAGGGGAAGGACGCATGGCCCCTGATCAACGACGACGTCGAGCCGATGTCGACGCCGTTGAGGCGCGCGCGGACCAGCACGTCGCCCGTCCGTGGGCGTGCCGCATCAGGGAGGTCCTCGAAGCCAACTTGGATGTGAATGATGCCAACATCACCGGGCGCGAGCCAAGGTTCGCTCGGGTGAGCCCTGTATCCGGTGGAGGTCTCGATCCACCAGTCTTCCAGGCCGACGTCCGGTTCAATGCCCATCGCTGAACCTGCCCCGAAGGTGCGGGACGCTGGAAGCATTGGACCGGCAGGCGAGACGAGGGAGATGGAGAAGACAGCGCTGGTCTCGTCCGCCCACGAAACCGGGAGGAAGAAGGCGGCATCCACCCATGCCTGAGCACCGCTGCCTCCGAGCATGAGGTGACCCTCCTCGTCTGGGATGCTCCACAACAGGGCCTGACCGCTTGTGCTGCACGCGCTCATTTCGTTGCCCGCCAACGGCAGCGAGGACACCGGGCACATGACCTCGGCTTTGGCGCCCGGAGCGTGAAGGACCATGCGGACGTCCCAACCCTGGGTGAGCATGTCGTTGGCGAAGCTGGTGGTCCCCAACCGGGTGGCGTCGAAGGTGGCGTTGAACCGATACATCTGGTCACCGGGCACCAAAGTCTCAACATCAGGCGTCATGGACAAACCGAGCACCTCGACCGAAGACGTGGTCCGGAGGTCGTCGACGGTGAACTGCACGGCGCCCGGGGCCGCAAGCGAAACGGGGAGGGCGACGCTGCGGACGCCGTTGGAGGGCACGGCTTCGCCGAGGGCGCCGTTCAGGGCCACCACCAAGGGATGCCCAGGGAGGAGCGAGGTGGACATCACCGCGTCGTATGGCGCGAAGAGACCGCCAAACACAACGACGGCGTTGGCGCTGGAAGGGCCGCTCAACACCGCTTCAACCTCGACGAAGTCCAAACCGCTTGGTCCTTCATCGCGCTGACCGCTCATCGCGTTGTTCAGCGTGGCGAGGTCGGTGGTCGACAGGTGCACCTCACCGTCGTCGACGAACGGCAGGACGTCAAAGGCGGGAACGACCGTGTTGCCGTTCATGCGCAATTCCACATCGAGGCGGTCGGCTTGGCCGCTCATCACGTCCACCATCATCGAGAGCGCGTTGACGCCCTCCGCTGGCAACAGGAACGGGAACGACACCTCTGAGCCGCTGCTGAGGGTCCCTTCCGCCCACAAACCACCGCTCACCAAGCGGTCTTGCAGGCCAAGGCGACCGTGTTCTGGTTCGATCAATCCCCACTCGCCCGTCCCGTCCGCGCCGATGTCCACCATGGCGCCGATGGGCGCTGGTGAGGGCAGCAGGTCTACCTCGAAGTGCTTCAGCGTCCACAACGAGCTTCCAGCCTCCAGACGAATGCGGAGTTCAGTGGTATGGGCGATGGCATCGAGGACCACCAGCCCTCCTCCATCAGGGATCTCCGTCCACGCACCACCGTCGAGGCGCACCTCGAGGAGGCCCCCGGAGAGGTCGCATGAATTACGAATCGCACCAACGCCAGAACGATGCGTGGTCAGCGGGCTGGAGAAGGTCGACGCCCCAGAAAAGACGCCGCTCGCGGAACTGTATGTCCCGGCAGAGGGGGCGTCGGTGCCCGATGCGTCCGTCCATGTGGCCAACGGCACCACGTCGAGTTCATGCAGCATGCGACCGCCGTAGGCAATGGAACCAACGCTCGGTCCACCTTCTGCGCCCTCCTCCAACTCAAGGTGCAAGCGCAACAGGGGATGTGCAGCGGCATCGATGGCGCCCAAATCCATGGTGGTGGCCTCGAGATCAGTGAAGCCAGGCACGGGGGTTCCCGTCAGCGAATCAAGGACGGTGGCTTCGAGCAGCGCGCCGTCAGGCACGTTGGCGTCCATCATGAGACGAGCGTGGGGTGCACCGTCCACCTCTGGACCGAAGGGGGCCGAGGTCCACGAGCCTTCACCCGTTCCCGTGACGCCGCCGGCTGGCTCAATGCGCACGTCGTCGATGTTCCAGCCGGTGTAGTGAACGGAGTAATCCGTTGTGCCCAATCCAAAACGCACGGCAAAATTTGGATTCGCGGCGACGTGGTTGGAAATGTCGTAGGTCTGTGAAGTCCACGACCCTTCGTTGATGGTCCCAGAGTTGGTCCAGATCTGGACCCAGTTCCCTTGGGCGTTCTTCACCTGCACGTAGACGTGGTCCCACGAACTCGATTCGATGCCGAGGCGCCGCATGAAACTCAACTCCCACGTCCCGGCACATCCGTTGCAGGCGATGTCGGGCGATGTCGCCCAATAGGTGGTGGACATGTAGGGGTAGTTTCCGTCGTACGTGTACAGCGCATTCTGACCCGAAAACACGCCCGAGGTCGAGCCGAGGGTCGAATCGAAGCCGTGCTTCCAGACGTTCGAACCGCCAAGGGTCCAACCGTGGTTCGGGTCCTCAAAGTCCCAAAACGCGCCATCAGGAAGAATGCCGAGGGCGCTGCCGTTGACGTCGACGCCATCGTAGACCGCACCCGTCGCGTCAAAATCCGAAGCTCCACGCAGGTCTGCGCCGGTGCTTCGGCCGAGCGCTGCGGACTCGAGCGTCAAATCCACGCGAGCGATGGAACGCCCGTCATCAACGTCGACCTCGACGCGATCGTCGAGGCCACCGTCGGCTCCTCCAATGACGATGGTCGCCGCCTCACCAAGGCTGGAGGACACGGTCGATTCAGGCAGGGCGGCGGGCGTGGCTGGAGCCCACGGCATTGTGGCCATGAGAAGGACAAACAGGACCGCGACAAAGCGTCCGCCGTTGGCCATGCTTCACCACCATCTTCCTCGCCATTGAATGCTTCGGAACGGAGGTGCGAAGGGCAGAGCCTTTGGACTGGGGCGGTTGACCGAGTGGCATGTCCATTGACGAAGCGAAGCGCTTGGCCGGCATCGCGGCGTGCAACGAAGTCCAGAGCGGGATGAAGGTGGGGTTGGGCACCGGGTCAACCGTCCATTATTCCATCGTCGAACTCGCACGTCGACATCACGAGGAGGGATTGGACATCGTGGGCGTCCCCACCAGCCTCGCGACCCACGCCTTGGCCACGGAACTCGGCCTGCCTTTGGTGGAACTGGACGACGTGGAGGGTTTGGACCTCGTGATTGACGGAGCCGACGAAGTGGATGCCGCGTTCCAGTTGATCAAAGGCGGTGGGGCCGCACTGCTGCGTGAAAAACTCGTGGCGCAGGCCTCGGGGGCCATGGTCGTCGTGGCCGACGACCGGAAGATGGTCGAGACGCTCGGCGCCTTCCCCCTTCCCGTCGAGATCACGCGCTTTGGCCACGGCACCACCCTGCGCGCCATCATGGACGTCCTGGGGTGCACGGCCGAACTTCGAATGGACGGTGAAGCACCGTTGGTCACGGACAACGGGAATTTCATCGTCGACGCGCACACAGGCCCTCACCTCACGGATCCGGCGGACAGCGAGGCAGCGCTGCTTCGCTTGGCCGGGGTGGTGCAGGTCGGCCTGTTCATCGACATGTGCGATGTGGTCCACCTTGCGGGTGCCTCGGGCGCTGAACGCTTGGTGCGCTCAGGTGGCCGCTTGGCGTAGGCCCGCCGTGGTGATTAAATACGGGCGCAAGGAGCGCGCAGTGGGCCTGTAGCTTAGTCAGGTAGAGCGACGGACTCTTAATCCGTCGGTCGCGGGTTCGAACCCCGTCAGGCCCGCTCACCCATGCTCCATCGCAAAGGCTGCCGGCCTCGGTCATGTTCAAATGGCGGGTGAGGCAGCCACGGCCGGGATTCGCATGAAGACGACCTACATCGGGGCGGTCCAGTCGGGCGACCACGACGGCGAGCAGGTGACCCTGAAGGGCTGGGTGAAGCGAAGCAGAGGCAACAACAACCTCCGCTTCATCGTGCTTCGCGATTCGACCGGGAGCATCCAGTGCGTGGTCAAGCGGGACGCCGTCGGCGACGACGCGTTCACCGCGTTGAGCGAGGCGCTCATCGAATCCTCGTTGGAACTGGTGGGCAAAGTCAAAGTGGACGAGCGCGCCCAAGGCGGCCACGAGATCGGGGTTTCATCCGGCCAAGTGATCGGCGGTGTCAACCCCGAACGGCCTTTCCCCATCACCGAATCCGCGATGACCGCCGCGGACGGCGGCGAAACCGAATTTCTCCTCGACCATCGTCACCTCTACCTTCGAACCTCACGCATGACCACCATGCTGCAGATCCGTTCCTCGGTCTTCGGCGCCATCCACGGCTACTTCCGCGACCTGGACTTTGTCGAATACCAAGCACCCAACTTCGTCGCAGGAGCCGTGGAAGGGGGCTCCACGCTGTTCGAAGTGCCCTACTTTGGGAAGAAAGCCTACCTGACACAGTCGTGGCAATTGTATGCTGAAGCCGCCATGCCGGCTTTGGAACGCCTGTACACCATCGCCCCCTCCTTCCGTGCGGAAAAGAGCAGAACCCGACGGCACCTCACCGAATTCTGGCACGCCGAAATGGAGCTGGCCTGGGCCACGAACGACGAAATCATGTCCCACGGCGAGGGCGTCGTGCGGCGGATTGCCACAACCCTGCTCGATGAGCGTAGCGATGAATTGGCCAGCCTTGACCGCGACCTCGACCTCGTGGCTCGATACGCCGACAACCCCTACCCTCGCATGCGCTACGACGAAGCCGTGGAGACCCTGCAAGGCATGGGCATCGACATCGAGTGGGGCCAGGACCTCGATTACAGCAAGGAAAAGGTCCTGACGGCCGATTTCGACGTCCCACACTTCCTGACGCATTATCCAAAGGTGGCCAAGCCCTTCTACCACCGCGTCGACCCCGAGGACGATGCATACGTGCTGTGCCACGATCTCTTGGCCCCCGAAGGCTATGGCGAAATCATTGGTGGCGGCGAGCGAACGTGGTCTGAAGAGGAAATTCTCGCGCGCATCGACGAAGAAAACGTCCCGCGTGAGCCCTATCAGTTCTACATCGACACCCGTGCCTACGGCGGCGTGCCCCACGGCGGATTTGGCCTTGGCGTGGATCGGGTCGTGAGCTGGCTCAGTGGAGCCGACCACATCCGCGAAGTCATCCCCTTCCCGCGCGATTCACGGCGCGTGACGCCCTGATTACACCAAGGGGAAATCGAGCCCTTCGAGATCCACGCCTTCTTCTCCATCAGCGGCTTTCGGGGCCGACGGGCGGACGGGCATCTCCGACAGCACGCCGGCGGTTGATCCCGTGTCAGGCGCGCCCGTCGTGCGACCAGAGCGCAGCATTCCGATCACCAAGGTCGCCACCAGCGCCGTCAAGACGAGGGCCGCACCGTCCGCAAAGCCACGCGCCTCCAAGAGCGGGCCGCCGAAGACGGCGGTCAAGGCGAGAAGCCCAAACAAGAGCAGCAGCGGCCAAGCGGCACGTCCACGGCCAGACGTGCGCAAGGACTCGGCCATGAACGGAAGGGCACCACGCTGTTGATGAACCCGCCCCAACCTGTTGAGCACATGAGCACCACTTCCGGATGGCTGATGACCGCGGTGGCTCCTTGGGGCGAGAACGCTGAGGACGCGTTGGACCAGGCCCTGGTCGACCTCGGGCTAGGTGACGTGCGTTACGTGCCCATGCAGGGAGCGATGCTTCCACTTGGGTTCCAAGCCGTCCCACCTCACCCCCTTCCGATGGGTTCCTTGGTCGAATGCCACGTGGCCAGCGCCTACGCGTGGAGCGGTTCAAGCGCCTGCGCCGGTGTGGCCTACGCCATGGCTCGAACCCCCGAAGGTGAGCCGTGCACCGTGGTGGCGACGATCACCACCAACACCGATTTCGAGGAAACCACGCTGCTGCTCCGGCGGAACCTGCAACGGCGTTTGGCCTCACGCGACCTCGAGGTCGAATCCTTTGACCTCGCGGTGGACGAAGTGACCGCGGGCCGTGACCACCACGGTGTCGCCGTGGCCGCGCTCATCCTCCCCGACGCTTTGTCCAACCTTGGAAACCAGCGCACAGGACCGGTCCGAAAATCCATGACGCGAAGCGCTCAAGAGGCCATCGACGCCGCGCAGCGTCGCGTCGACACCAAGGCACCCGCTGCCAAGGCCCTGCGCCCCGGCAGCCGGACCGATTTCAGTTTGTGAGGGAGCGCGCGTGAACGACGCTTGGGTCGTGGCACGGTGTCCTTCATGCGGTGCGTGCTTCGGCGCGAAAGGCATCGCCCATCGGTGCCCCCATTGTGGTCACAACTCAGCCACACCGATGGAGGTGGTCGAACGAGCTGCCTCAGCTGCTGAGCTCCAAGTGAAGGTGACCTTGGCCAACACGCCGGAAGAACTCCGTGACGAACTTCGCAGGCGCATGGGGACGCCGCAGACCGAATTTTCCACCACAGAGGACGACTCGCCGAAGGTGTGGTTTGCCGCCTTGCGCGACGCCGCCAACGACGACGGTGAAATCACGGCCCTGGCCCTCGCAAACGCGCTCAGAAAGCGCTCCTCCAACGCTCCCGTGCCCACCGTTATCGAGCACGCCATGGCCGCTGGACTTCTGTTTGAGCAGGATTCGGAGCTCTGGTGCTTGCTCGGTGAGCAACGGTCAGTTTGAAAGCGGGAAGCGTGAGCGCGGGGTACGGGCACGTGGTGTAGCTTGGCCTATCATCGGGCGTTTGGGACGCCTGGACCCAGGTTCAAATCCTGGCGCGCCCACCAGCATGCGCAGTGCGATCGAGGGCGTGGGCGACCAGCCATGCGATTGGAAGAGCAGAAAGTGCGGGGAGGGGCAGCACGCCTCCAACCACGGCCAGCAGCGACGCCCAACCTGCAAGGTAGGTGGCCAGCGCGACGCTCAGCGGGACGCGGCCGGGACCAGAAACGAGCGAGCTGAACGCTCGTCCGTGATGCTCTCGAACGAACATGGCGCCGACGCTGAAAAAGAAACGAAGCGGACGGATGCCAGAGGTTTCCTCCCCATAGACTGGACGAACGGGATGCGTGGCCACCCTCAACCCGTGCCTCGACCAGCGGATGAAGCGGTGGTTGACGTACCCGTATCCTGACCACACGGGGTCATCCTTCGTTCGGAGAAGGACCTGATGTCGCATCACGATGAACCCGCATTGCGCGTCCCCCACGCGACGACCAGAAGCCAAGGTCGTCAACAGGGCGAGCCCACGGTTGGCCAAGCGACGGAGCACGGGCATGGACCCACGGACGTCGTGATGGGCAAGCCGGTCTCCCTTGATCACGTCGGCTTGCTCAGCCACAAGTCGGCGGCAGAGTGGAAGCAAATCATCGGCGTCCATCTGCCCGTCACCGTCCATCACGGCGACGAGATCATCGGCGTCCAACACGCCGACAAGGTGGTCAAGCCCCATCGCAACGGCCGCGCCCACGCCTTGTCCACCGCGCTGAAGGACGATCACCTCAAAGGGGCGTTCAGTGCCCTTCACCGCTTCTGTGGTGCCGTCTATAGAACCGTCATCGACGACGACCACCACGTCCACTTCAGCGGGCAAAGACCGGAGTGCCCCGTCGATGTGAGGCGCTTCATTC
>JAYOTG010000019.1:0-37934 GCA_038150305.1 Candidatus Poseidoniales archaeon
CCAGCGATTCGCCGTTGGGCGGGGGGACGTCGTAGGAGCGGCGCCAGATGTGGACTTGCTCGTCGCCGTACTGCTCACGGGTCGCTTGCTTGTCCAATCCCTGAAGGTCGCCGTACATGCGCTCGTTCAGCTGCCACGCCACGTGCACAGGAAGGACGTCCTCGCGACCCGCTTCGCCGCGGATGGTCGCCCATTCGGCCATGCGGCGCTCGTTCTCGCCGAGCCCCTCCAGCCCGCCCTCTGGTACGGGGTGCTGGATGACGGGAATGCGCCCCCCGTCGTGCTGGGCCAAGGCCAGCATCGCAGTCATCTGGGCGCGGACCAGGGTGGACACGTGAACTTCGTCGATCGGCAGATGTGCAACTTGGCGTCCGCCCGCGACGGCCTCCTCGATGCCGACGTTGGTGAGGGGGACGTCGACCCAGCCGGTGAAGCGGTTGGCCGCGTTCCACATGGATTGCCCATGGCGCATGAGGATGAGCAGGGCCATGGGACTCGTGTGGACCACGGCGCGGCCGGACATGAGGCTTCCCACGACCTCAAGCCCCGAAGATGAGGGGCATCAAGGCGAGGATGCCGAGGGGAAGAAGGCCCATCGCCATGTCCCGGCCGAGGATGACAAAACTCGTCCACACGTTGCGACGGATGATGACCTCCACGCTGGCCTCGATGTGAGCATCGAGCCGCTCCGAAAGGTGCGCTGCACCTCGTCGTGCTGCTTCTTCAGCCGCACTCCAGGCCACGGCAGCCGCAAGGCCTTGCGGCGTGAATTTCCGCGAAAGCAGCGCAATGCCACCTGCTTTTTTGGCGATGCTCCACGCCCGTCCCCTCGCGCTTTCCTCCTCATGCTCCTCGTCTTTAGGCTCGTCCTCGCGGGCAAAGCGCCGGAGCCAACGACGGGCACCAAGACCAACATCAGCCACCTTGCGAAGGCGGTCCACATCCTGCTTGATGACCGCCAGCAGCATGCGCCGAGTACGCCCGATGCGCATCAAATCAAGCACGAGCCAGACGAGGGTGAGGAACATCAGCACTGCACCGCCGATGAGGCTAACCTCATCCCAAGTTCGCCAACCGATTGGATCGGCCAATTGGCGGTAGAGCAACACGATCGTCGGTGGCGCAAGAAGCGCCAAGGTCTCGTTGAGGATGAGCAAGCGCAGGCCCTTGATGGGCAACTCTCGAAGTTGCTTCAAGGCCCAACCGGCATGCGGTGCAACCTTTGCCACCGCCTGTCGCGCGGGGCGCGCGAGGAGGAGAAGACGAAACAGCAAGGGCAACCAGATGATGACCAACACGTACGCATCCCACGGCCCTTCTGGAGGGACGGACGGTGTCGTGATGGGCGTCGCCACGCGACACCATCGGCAGGACGGTCATCAAGCCCGCGGTAAGCGAAGGGCTGATGGCCGGGCTCTTTGTGGGGTCAGCATGGTCTTCACCCACCCCATGGCGGACTGGCTCGGATTCTCCATCGACCGCGACTGGCTGGAGGCCAACGTCCGCTGGAAGGACTTCGGCACCGGCGTCCGCCTTGGCAAGCTCAAGCGCGAAGACGCCACCTCCCTCGTGCTCTACGACGCCGACAGCGAGGTCACCGTGGACGCCTTCATGCCCCACAGCCACCCTGGCGGCGAGTGCTACCTCGTGCTCGAAGGCGAAGTCTGGGACGAGGACGGCACCTACCCGGCCGGCTCCATCGTGTGGATGGACCGCGAGACGACACACACGCCGAAGACCCGCGGCAAGACGCTGATTCTGGTGCTCTGGCCTGAGGGCGTCAAGGCGGCGTGAGGCCCGTGTTTCCTGAGCGCGCAATTCGTGTCTTGACACGCGATCATGCTGCGGATGTTGCACGCCTCAACCAGCGTCTGTCCACGCGAGGGACGGGGACCTTGGTGGACATTCCTCCCCACACGTACGTTGGACGCGTCCAAACGCGGCAAACGGACACGCCGTGTGTGCTTCTGCTCGGCATCAATCCGATGTACAGCGAGCGGCCTGAGCACCAGGCCGTGAACGTCCATTTGCCTCGTCGGTGTCTTTCCGCGTACGGGTCGACAGGGGACGTCGCTCAACTCACCGACCTGTTTGCGTTACAGGAAGGCTACTTCCTGCGGGAAGAACGAAACAAGCGGCATTTCGGGAAATTCGGGCACTGGTTTGGTCGAACATGGTTTCCGGACACCTACGGTTCGGGTGGACAACGTGGAGCGCAACGTGTTCTCGATCGGCACGTCATCGAGATGGACGTGGTGCAATATTTCTCCAAAACTGCGTCCATTGATGGCGAGGCATTGCTTCAGGCGGTTCACGACGATCCAGCGCTTCAGGACCATTGGAAACTCATCGAAGACGTGCTCCAACGGGTGAGGCCTGCGTGGGTTCACGTGCATGGGAAGACATGCTGGCCGGTCATGAACGCCCTCTTGATGAATCATCAGGGAAGGCTCGAACGCCCCAGTGCGTCCTCAAAGACAGACATCATGGTGGGGACTGGGCGCGTTGGAACCTGGACTGGGCCGGTCCTGATGCACAAATTCCTCGGCATGTCTGGGCCTCAGAAAAACGAGGACAAGGCCCTGATTGCAGAGCATTGGGACAGCATCCGCTCACAGTTCTGAAGCATCCTCGAGTCCGAAAAGGCCCCGCTCCAAGCGCCGGTCAAACCACCATGCACCTCCGGGGATCGAGGCGGCGATGAATCCGGCCGGCACGCACCGCCAGTCCCACCATCGACCCACGCCGAGCATGAGGGCGAAGACGTAGAGCATGAACAGGCCACCGTGGATGGGGCCGAGCACCTCGACCATGTGCGGCGCGTCCATGAGGTATTTCACCGGGGTCGCGATGCACATCAGCAGGACCGCGGAGAGGCCCTCAATCCAGCCGAGCCAGATGACCCAACGCATGGGTGAAACGAGGCGGCGCCCCTTGATGAGACCTGCCGTCAGGCGTCGGAGGTGGGCCGAAGCTCACCCGCAATGAACAACGAAGCGGCGATGAGGCCGAGTTGAATCAGCAAGCGCACCACGTGCCAGACGTTGGCGTAGGTCTTGCCGTCCAGCGGCACGTTCTCGACCCACATGTACAGGTTGGCCCAGTAGAGCACGACCAGCAGAGCGGCGCACGCAAGCCCGCCGTAGGCCCGCGTGGCCGGTACGATCAGCGCGAGGCCCACCGCGATTTCTGCCACCCCGCTGGCCAGCACCCAGAACCGCGGCGCTCCAAGGACCTCCGGCACGATCGGCTCGAACCACACAGGGTCGACAAAATGCTGGACGCCAATCCAGACGAACGCCGCACCGAGCGCCAAGGCCGCGACCGTTCGGCCGAGGACCAGGACCTCCATACTCATGCCTCAACCATGGGCCGGGAGGAACCGCACGAGGGGCATTCCTGTTCGATCTCGTTGTCGTACTCGTGCTTGCAGGCCGGACAAACGCCGGCCAACACCAGCTCCCCGCCAACGTCGATGGTCTCGCCGATGAGGGTCAGTCGACCGGGCTCAAGTTCAGCCACGGTGTACCCGCCCGAGCCGCCCAAACGCAGCAGGATGTCGGGCGGCAGCGTGACCGTGCCGATGTCGTCGACCAGCAGTTCGCGGCCCACTTCGAGCCGTTCGATGTTGAGGTCGCTGCCGTGCTCGGCCACGAAGCGGCCGTCGCGCAACTCGAGGCTTCGGTCGCAGAAGGCCGCGACTTCCTTCGAGTGGGTCACGATGAGGAAGGACACGCCGTCGTCCTCGTGAAGCTCCTTGAACAGCGCCAGCACTTCACGGCTGGTCACGGGATCGAGGGCCCCCGTGGGCTCGTCGGCCAGGATCAGCCGCGGTTCGGTGATGAGGGCACGGGCGATGGCCACGCGCTGCTGCTCACCACCGGAGAGCATCATGGGCAGCGCCATGGCGCGATGGCCCATCTGCAGCCGCTCAAGCAGATCGAGTGCCTTGCGCTTGGCGACGCGGGAGCGCACGCCTTGATTGATGAGCGGCTGCGCGACGTTGTCGCGGGCGTTCAGGTCGTTGAGCAGGTTCCCTTCCTGGAAGATGAAGGAGACCGTTTGCTGGCGGAGCTTGACCAGTTCTTGGCCGGTCAGGCGGGTCATGTTGCGTCCGTCGAGGCTGACGGAGCCCGCGCTGGGCTTCATCAGGCCGCCAAGGCACTTCATGAGGGTCGATTTTCCAGAACCAGAGGGGCCCACCACAGCGACGGCTTCGCCGCTGCGCATGGCGATGTTCAGGCCACGAAGGGCGACGACGTTCCCGTCTTCGGCCTTCGACTCGTAGACGTGGTAGACCGCGTCCGCTTCGAGGATGATGTCGGCTTGCTTGGTGTCGGTCTCGCTCATCGTCACTCCCCCTTCAGAACGCTGGCAAGGTCAGCGGCCAACGTACGCCGCGTGGTCACGAGCAGGGCCAGAACGACCGCACCGAACACGGACGCCGACACCAAAGCCAGCGAACCCCATGGATAGACCAAGGTCCGTGTGATCGTCGTTGAACTCCCTCCAAAGATTTGGAAGATGAATCCGAAGACTTCGAAGAAGCCGTTGAAGGACAGCGCCAGTCCGATGCCCAAGCCCACGCCGAGCACCATCGACATCAGCACGATGGAGAGGATCTCGAAGAGCACGAGCCGGATGATTTGGCCCGGTGCAGCGCCGATGGCCTGCAGGATGGCCAATTCCTTCTGCCTCTGGTTGAGCACGAGCGAGAGGAACACGAAGGACGAGGCCACGGCGGCGAGGCTGGCCACCACGAACTGTAGCGAGAGGAGCCCTTGCGTTCCGAAGATCAGCCCGCCGTTGCGTTCCACCGCTTCGTGGGCGGTGGTCCAATCCGAGGCGCTCCCGACGCGCGCGTCGGCTTCGATGCTGGCCCGCAGGCCCTTGAGGTCGTCACCGTCCACATCGGGCAGCGCAAAGGTCCAGGTCGTTGCGGTGTGGTTGTCGGCCGCATCGTCGCCGATGAAGCCGCGCCAGGTGCCTTCACCGATGATGAGCGATGAGGGCAGGGTGGCCGCCGGCACGCCGGGAATGAATTCGTGGGTGCCGATATAGCGCAAATCAAGATCGTGCGGAATGACGGTGATGTTCACCGCCCCAGGCGTGATGAACAGCGGTGCAATCGCGGGAGGCGGGATCTGGCTGAAGCCGTTCGCACAGCCGCTTTCGTTGGCGACCTGGCCGTCCGGACAAATGGCTCCGGTCAGGTCAGCCGTGGTGTTCAGGTCCATGCCGGTCAGGTCGAGGCCGAACAGACCGGTGAGGTCAGCACCCGAGAGGTTGGCACCGGTGAAGCCGGGCGTGGGCGTCTCAAAGGGACTGAGGACGGGCGCCCACACCGCGCCAGAAAGGTCCGCTCCGGACAGGTCGGCGCCGGAAAGGTCGGTGCCGATCATCAGCGCGCCGGAGAGGTTGGCGCCGGTCAAGTCGGCCCCGGATAGGTTTGTGCGCGACAAGTCGGTCACGCCAAAGTCGCGCTCGGACAGGTCGCTGTCGGACAAATCGACGTAGGACAGGTCCAGCGCAAGGGTCACGCGGTAGGCTTCCAGCAGCACGTTCAGATCGGGCAGGCCGCCAGCGTCGTCGGTGTTGACGGTGATGTTCACCTCTTCGTAGGTGAAGCGTCGAACCTCTGAGCGATCGTCATCGGCCTCGAGGAGGTTATCGCCACGGTCGGAACGTCCGTCGCGCCCGCTGCCCCACAGGTCGAGGGAGAAGGCCGCGTCTTCACCAACCGAGAAGGTCCCGTTGGCCAAGACGCCAAGGCTCGTGCCGACGTCGTCGCCCGGCAGCGATTGCTCGCCCCACCGAAGCACGTCGTCTGAACCGTTCATGACGATCCACGTCTGGTAGGCATCGCCATCGCTGGAGCGTAGGAACAGGCTTGGCGTGGTCGTTGCGGACACCGCGAGGTCTTGGCCACCGACGTCGCGAAGCACCTCGATGGAGGTGCTCATGTTGACCGGCGTTTCGAAGTTCACCTGCAGGTCACCGCCCACCTGTGCATCCGCGGTGCGCTCGTCCACGAGGGTCCCCGTGTAACCCTGCACCGCGGCGAGGGTCACGATGGACAGCGTGAGCAGCATGATGACGGCCAAGCGGTTGACCGATTCGGTCGATCCTGAGCCCTTCAGGCCACGGCGCACGTCCTTGAGCAGCGGCGTGCGACCGAGCAAGAGTTGCATCAGTTGAGGTCCAAGGGCGCCCAAACGACCCAGCAGCAGGGCGCCGCCGATCCACAGCAGGAAGGGCCCGAAAATGCCGAGCAGCCCTTCGAGGAAGAAGTTCGAGTAGAGGCCGTCACCGCCGGTTTGCAGTTCGAGCCAGGTGTCGATGGTCCCGATGCCACCGACGCCGAAACAGAGGGCATGAAGCCACGTCTTGGGCTTCGCGGCCTCGCTCGTGCGGCGCACACCTTCCTCGATTTCCATCTCAAGGAAGCGACGGGAACGGCTGCGTCCGAACAGCAGTGCGAGGCCGATGGTGGCCAGCGCCGTCACGATGGTCGAGGCCAATCCGAGGGCGGGATTGACGTTCACGCCCGAGGGTTCGAAGGCCATGAATCCGACCGCAGAGAGCACGCCCGGCACGGCCGCCAAGGCCAGCACGTAGCCGGCCAACCACGCCACGAGCGACATGACCCCAAGCTCGACCAGCACCATCCGCTGCAGGCGGTCGGCGTCGGCGCCGATCACCCGATGAATCGAAATTTCACGGCGCCGTTGCTCGAGGGAGAGCACCAATCCGTACACGAGCACGGAGAGGGAGAGGATGACGATGGGGACCATGATGATGTAATCGAAGGTCTGAATGAGCCCGAGGAAGATGTTCAGGAAACTGATCGTGCCGCCGATGATGTCGATGTACACCAGCGAAATGCCGGCATCGGTGTAGTTGCCTTGACCCACGCGACGCTGCACGTCGTCCAGCCACTCGGCCGCGTCCGCCGTCGAGGAAGTGGGGAGCGCGGCCCGGTCCACGGCCACCGCGAGGTAGACGTGATCGTTGTTCATCAGGGCCTGACGCTGCGCCTCCTCCAGCACGTCGAGGTGGAGGATGAGGGCGTTGGCAGGAATCGTTGGGTTGGCCAAGGGCGCCTCTTCGTAGACGCCGGCCACGGTGAGGTTGTTGACGGTCACCAGCATGCGGCAGTAGACCATGCCGTTCTCGCTGGCCTTGATGTCACCGCCCTTACAGTCGCTTTCCGAGATGCCGCCTTCCACAGCGAGGTTGCGGTCCACGACCATGGCGAAGGTCAGGGACTCCAGCACGTCGCCGACTTCGGCACGAGCATCCGAGGCGACGCTGGCTGGCAGCATGATGCTGCGCTGGTCCACGGCCGTGGAGGCGTTGGGCCACTCCCCGAGGCCGGTGATGACCGTGTCCTTGACGCGGTCCGCAAAGACACCGTCAAAGCCGCTGTCGTCGATGAAGCGCACCGCACGGACCGTCGAACTGGGTGGACCGGCGTCGGCCAATTCCGGATAGTCGAACACGTCAGCCGTCCAATTGAGGTTGGTGTCGTCGACGACCTCCACGATTTCGAGGGGTTGCGCGTAAGCGAACTCTTCGGAGAAGAAGGACGTTGTGTGGAGGCCTTGTCGCCCAAGGACGATCATGCAATCCTCGAATTCATCGAACCCGTCCAGCAATTCATCGCAGACCTGCTGCATGACCGTGGTGTCGTTCGTCCATCCGGACGAGCCCTCGGTGGGCGCACGACGGAATTCCACCTTGGCGTCGTAGACTTCACTCTCGAGCGATTCTTGGAAGAAAATCTGGGAAAGCCCCACACCGTAGGACAACACCGTAGTGATCACGAGGCTGGCCAGGAACACGCCAGCAACCACGGCCAGGCCGCGCTCGCGCCCGCGCCATGCGGATTGGGTGGCCAAGCGGAGCGCGTTGGGCGCGTCTTGGAGCGAGGCGAGGCGCTCCTTCATGCGGGCCATGCGGCCTTCGTCGCTCATTCTTCCTCACCGCCTTCATCGAGGCCCCAGGCGCTCTTGATGTCCGAAGCCACCGTCTGGCCGTCACGCAGCAACAGCATCCGATCGGCCTTCGAGGCCAAATCAGGGTCGTGCGTCACCATGAGGATGGACATGGACTTCGATTCGTCCGCGCACAGCGACTTGAACAGCTCAAGCACTTCTGCAGCGCTGGCGATGTCGAGGTTGCCCGTTGGCTCGTCGGCGAGCAGCAAACGTCGGTCCCCGGCGATGGCGCGGGCGATGGCCACGCGCTGCTGCTGACCGCCCGAGAGTTGCTCCGGCACGAACTGCATGCGGTCGCCAAGACCGACACGCTCCAGCGCCTCAATGGCCCGCTGCTCCGCTTCCTTCGAGGACACGCCGGCCACTTCGAGGGCGAAGGCGACGTTGTCGATGGCCGACAAACCGTCGATGAGGTGGAAGTCTTGGAAGATCCAGCCGACCTGATTACGACGCACGTCGACCACGCTGGCCGGGCCCTTCAGCCCGTAGGTGCGGTCGTCCAACACAATGCTCCCTGCGTCGCCGGCCAGCAGGCCGCCGATGATGTTGAGCAAGGTGGATTTGCCCGAACCAGACGGCCCCATGAGGGCGACCATCTCACCTTCTTCGATGGTCATGTCCACGCCTTTCAGGACGTGGAGTTTGTTGGCTCCAGACCCGAATGCCTTCGTAAGGGATTCAATGCGGAGCATCATGTGATTTTTCCGCCGCGAAAATGGTATTTCAACCCATGTTCACGGCGGCGTGACGTGCATCACGGTCGGAGCCAGCGCAGCCACTTGGGCATGAGCCGGATGCCGTTGCGGTGGACCTGACGGTCGAGCACGTCGCTCACGAAGAGGTCAAGCCAGGGATCCCTCACGCCTTCACCCCCGTGCGGCTGCTGATGCGGTGGGTGCCACCGTAGCGCAGCGCAGGGCATCCAAGGAGCGTGCGGGTCAGCTTGCGCATCCGCTGCCCAAAGATGCCGTTCCTGTGGACCTGGCGGTCCATCGCGTCGTTCACAAAGCGTTCCAGGTAGATGTCCATGCGTGTGTTCCTCACCAATATGTTGGCGCCGGTCCGATATAAATCAGCGGTAAACTGAGGCACACCGCTGATGCAATTTCTGCACTGGTGTGGAAATTCAACCGTTTTTCAGGCCCTCGGCCAAGCGCTTCATGTCGGCATAACTCGCTTGCAAGCGGTGGTCGTCGTCGACCACCGTGAGCGTCGCTCCGGGGTTCGCTTCCAACGCCTTCTGGCTGTGCGTCAGTGGCACGACCACGTCGTTCGAGCCGTGGAGGATGGCCGTGGGATGCGGCAAGGCGGGCCACGCCAGCGGCTTGGCCGCCTCCACGAAGGACCACGGCATCACGACCGGCTCCTCCCATCCTGGCGGGTGGAAGGTGTGCGCTCCCGACGCTTCCCAGGCCGCCATGCCCGCTTCACCGAGGTCGGCACGAAGCAGGTCGAGGTAGCCAAAGGCCGGAGCGAGCAGCACCAAACGAAGGTCGAGATCGGGCCGCTGAGCCGCGGCATTGGCGGTGGCGAGACCCCCGAAGGACGACCCGATCAGCACATCGAAGGGCCCCATTGCGTCAATGGCCTCGAGCACGACGCGCGTTTGGCTCGCTTGATCCCAGCCGTGCTTGCGCATGTCGAGCGCGTGGACCTCCCAGCCGTGCGAACGCAGCCATTCGGCCTTGCCGCTGTCGGGGCTGCTCCACAGGCCGTGAGCGAAGGTGGCGCGCATGGAAGGAAGAGAAGGCGACCTGTTTTGAGGTTGGCAGGTCAAGATGTGCGTTCCACCCTCAGCCGACCGATTGAAGAAGTCGGGCACGGCCCTCGGTCCGCCCGAGTCCGCCCCGACCGGCCATGCCGAACGTGGGCCTGGCACTCAGGGAGGCGAAGGCCATGGGCATGGATCCGGCACTGAAAGCAACCTTGCAGAAGCAACGCTACCACATCGTCGGCGAGCACGGCGGCGTGAAGACCTGCCACTGGACCAAAGAGTCCCTTCTTCGCGACCGCGCGTGCTACAAGGGCACCTTCTACGGCGTCAAGAGCCACACCTGCATGCAGATGTCGCCCGTGGTCGACCAGTGCAACCTGGCCTGCACCTACTGCTGGCGTGAACCGCACATGGACACCCTGGAGTTGACCGACCAAGACCCGCTTGACCTGCTCTACGAATCCGTCCGCGCCCAGCGCCGTCTGCTGACCGGCTACGGCGGCAACGACAAGGTGAATCCCGAGAAGTTCGCGGAAGCCCAAGATCCCAAGCACGTCGCCATTTCCCTCAACGGTGAGCCGACCCTCTACACCCGTCTGGCCGAATACATGGACCTCTGCCACCAGCACGGCATGACCACGATGCTCGTCACCAACGGCACCCTGCCCAAGGTGCTCGAGAAGTTGGACACGCTGCCCACGCAACTCTACGTCTCCGTGGACGCGCCGAACAAGCAGGTCTTCGACGACGTCTGCCGTCCAAAGTGGAACAGCGGCGCGTGGGAGCAATTCGAGAAAACCATCGACCTGCTGCCCTCCTTGGACACCCGCATCGTCTGCCGTCACACCCTGATGAAGGGCGTCAACATGAGCGAGGACCACATCCGTGAATTCGCCGCCATCGACCGCCGTGCTGACCCGGATTGGATCGAAGCCAAGGGCTACGTGTACGTCGGCCACAGCCGCGAACACCTGAGCATCGACAACATGCCCTCCCACGAGGACATCCTGACCTTCTCCGAGTCCCTCGCGCCACAGGTCGACATGCGCATCTTGTCCGAGAGCCGACCAAGCCGCGTGGCGCTGATCGGCAACGAGATGATCCCCATTCCGATCCCCGAAGCCACGATGCACTTCCCCGAGGACCTGGGCACCGCGCCGCCGGTCAAGAAGCTCAAACTCGCTGACCTCAGCTGAGCCAATTCGGCCATCCATCCGGCACATTGACCCGGTGGTTCGAAACGCTTGGGCGTCAAGGCTTGCTGGCGTCAAGCATATACGGAGAACGTTGAATTTCGCGGCATGAACCGCGTGCTGTACGTCATGATGGCGCTGATGCTCCTGTCCGTTGTCCCGGTTGCGAACGCCCAACCGGCGTCTGGACAAGTCACCCTCGATTGCTCACCCGCAGCCATCACGCTCGATGCCGCTCCGGGAACAAACAACGGGTCCATAGAGGTCATGTGCACCATCACAAACCCTCATTCTGAGGACGAAGAGATCCACTTGAGCGGCAACCACGATTCCGGCTTGTCGCTCGGTTTCCTTGAGGGCACGGAATTCAACCTCTCCGCAGGTGAATCGGTCGACGTGAACGTCACCGTTGGCGCAAACGAAGGCATCGACAACGCCACCTATGCGGTGAGCGTTACGGCCAAGGTCTACAGCGTAAACAACGTGCCATCACCGAGCGTCATTGAGGACACCAGCGACATTTCCGTGCATGTCTCCGCCTACAATTCCTACACCGTCGGTTACGACGCGCCGATGACCTTCACAGTCGTGTTGAACAACGCAGGTCAGAACATCGGGGATTCGGCCAAACTCCAACACAACGGCAACACCATGGAGAGTTTCCAGATCAACCTGACCGCACTGAACGAGGCCCTTGCGCCGCACAACCTCACCGCGGTTGCACCAACGGTGACCGTCATGGTCGGCACCGACGAGGCCGAGCCAACAAGCATCGAGATCTTGGTCGGCGTGGCCTCCGGTGAGAGCCTGAACACGTCGTCGTGGGAGACCCTGCAGAACGGATCCTTCCGGTTGACGCTCAGTTCAACCATCACCGTGGACGCTCAAGCCGAGGGGGTGCCGTGCCATGCATGCGCCCCGACCGTCGACGCCCTAATCGAAATCTACGCCGTTGAGGCCCTCGATGAAGACACGTCTGAAGGCGACGCAGTCCCGGAACCAGCAGCAGAAGACCCGGTTCCGTCGGTCGGCGTGTTCGCCACGTTGGCGATGATCTCGCTCGCAGGAATAGCGGTGGGCAGAAAGCACGCGTAACCGGTCACTCTGATTCGTCAGCGTAAGCGTGAGCGTTCAGTTTGCGCCCCGAGGGTGCAAGCAACCAGAGGACGGGCAGCACCAAGAGCAGAACCACGGAAGGTCCGAACCGAAGGGACAGCGTGGAATCGAATTTGACGTAGGACGCCGCGTCTTTCGTGCCGGGCTCAGGCGGCGTCTCACGCACGCTGGAGCGGTTGTCCTCCTCGACCAAGCCAAGGTCGTACCCGGCGTACACCATGGACACTTCGAAGCCGCCGAGGCGCAGTCCGATGCCGAAGTCGGTCTCCTCGTGAACGAAGGCGCCCTGGTCCTCGTCATCGGCCTGCTCGGCCTCCTCAGGCGCCGAATTCGGCGTGGAGCCAGGGTTGGCGAAGTTGGGGTTGTCGCCGATGAAGGCGAGGGGAAGCACCACAAGGAAGGCCAAGAGGACCGCGAGGAAGCCCGCGGCCCGGAACCAGCCGCTGATGCCCAGGAAGGTGACCAGCACCTCAAGCAGGATCAGCAGGCCAACCGTGACCTGAATCCACGTCCTCGCCCGGTCCAAACGGTTGATGGATTCCCCATCGGGGGAAGCAGGCTCGTCGGATGAGGCGTCGTCGCCTCCACCGTCACCGCTGCCGTCCTCCTCCGGCCCAACATCGTCCCGAATCAATTGGTAGACCAGCAAGCGCGTGCTGTTTTCGATGCTGACGTCGATCATCGTGTACTCGTCGTCAACCCCGGCCAAGGCGTGGAAGCGTGCCGGCGAGGGTGGCCCCTCGGTGTATTGGCCCTCGAATTCCGCGATGAGCCAAACCGAAACCGCCGCGTTGAGCGCGATCAGCACGACGAGGGTGGCCCGTGTCCACGCCACAGCAGGGTGACGACGGAGCGAGCCAATTCGGCCCAACGCACCCTCAGGCATGAGGGGCGAGGTCCTGCTCATTCCTCATCTCGGTTGCGCTGGGCGGCGACGATGCCGGCCAGGGCCAGCACCGCAACGGTGGCGAGGCCCGAAACCGAGGGCAAACCAAAGCCGCCCTCTTCGATGAGTTCCTCCGCGGTGGCCGGTGGCTCCTCATCGGAGGAACCGTCGTCCGTGCTGCCGTCGGTTTGCGTGTCCTCTTCGTCGATGCCAACGTCCGCGGGGTCAACGCCCGCGTCTTCGAGCACTTGAGCGAGGTCGCCCATGCCCTCAGCGTGTGCCGAGGTGTCCGCAATGTCGTCCACCGATTGTGCGTCCTCGACGACCTCAGCCGCCTCTTCAGCGGCGCTGCCGATGTAGTAGGTCAGCCCAATGGTCGCGGGTGGGGTGGAGGGCGAGTAGTTGATCTCGTCGTCGTAGACCTCGACGACCTCAGGCCCAACGAGGGTGTACCACGTGTCCATGTTGTCCGAGACGACAAGGGCGGCGCCCACGACCGTGTGGTGCGATGGGCTCCACAGCATGACGAAGTTGGCGTCGGTGTAAGCGATGTCCTCGGTGATGCTGCCGAGGCGGTCCTCGAGGTTCTCACCAAAGGCTTCGAGGGTCGCTTCAAAGTTCGACTCACCGAAGGCTTCGCCGATGGTTTCCAGCGTTTGAAGGAATTCAGGCAATTCCTCGACGGTCATGCACATCCTGTCGTCTTCGTAGGTGTCCACGGTCACGCCTTGTGAATCAACGAGTTCGAGGCTTCCGCAGTACTCGCCTGGTTCAAGGTTGAAGGTGCCGGGAAGCTGCGCTTCCGTCCACCACCTGTCGTCCTCACCAACGGTCATGTCCATCGCGGCTTCGATGTTGCCAAGGTCATCGACCATCTCAAACTTGAGCGTGTAGGTCTCGTCGTCGTCGTAAGCGCCTTCAAACGAGGCACTGAACCACATGCGATCGTCGTTGGTCCACATGCTTCCTGTCGAAATCAGGCGCTTGAGGGCGCCGCTGTCTTCCTTCTGGAGGCTGCTTGCAACCAAGCCTGTTGCTTCAATGTCCGCGACCGTCGCGTCCTCGCAACCCATGGAGGGAACACCGTACTGGTGAATCACACCGGTGACGCTGTACTCGCGGAAACCAAGGTTGTCCGCGTCCCCAAGGTCCGTGCTTTCGAAACCACCCCAATATCCACCCTTGAGGCTGTAGGACGTGCTTGAACCGTCGTTGCCGACGACCGTCACCTCTGCCACGTAACAGTGATCGTCGGTGCCGTCGTCGTCGATGTCCCGTTCGCTGAATCCGCCTGCACTCAGCGAGGCGATCATGACCTGCTGGAGGGCACCTTCAGCGTCCAAGAGTTCGTCAGAACCGTCGGCACAATCGTCCCAACCGTTCTCGAGGTCCCACTCCATGACCTGACCGTTTCCATCCGCACAGAGGTAGTAGGTGTTCAGGTTGATGTTGACGTTGCTCATCCAAAGCGCGCCCTCATCGGACCCGTCGGAGCAATCCTCAGTTCCATCGTTGACGTCCCACGTTCGCACGCCTTCACCCGGTGCATCGCATGCGAAGTACGTCTCACCGTTCACCTCGTCGGACCAATCGCCGCAATCGTCCTCGCCGTTCCCAATCCTCCAGGAGTCGTAGGTCTCGATGACGTTGCCGTTGTCGCAGTAGAAGGGCATCTCACCGTCGCCGTTGTCATCAGAGCCACCGAGGTCGAATTCCTCGCTGATCTCCTCGATGGCTTCGCTGAGTTCGTCTTCAAAGGTGCCGCCGAGCTCTTCGGCCGCGTCTTCGGCGAAGGCTTCGCCGATCTCGCTGAGCATGGTCGCCAGCATCAGGAACATGATGGGGTTGGCCGTGCCACAGTCGCAGGACACCACGTCGACGGCCGAGCCGCCTTCTTCGATGATGATGCTCGCATCCGCATCGCCACCGAAGCCGGGACCTTCGCCGTCGTCATCAGAACCATCGCCGTCGCCCAGGAAGTCGTTCATGTCGGTCTCGAAGGAGCCGCTCGAACTGATCTGGTCGGAAATCGAAAGGTCGAGCAGGCCCGAATCCAGACCGAAGTTTTCGGTGGGCACGTCGGCCAAGTCGACGCTGAAACCGGTGGACACCGTATAGTCGCCTTCCATCATACCGCACTCGATGCCGATGTCGGCCTCCGTGCCGCTGGTGGTGATGAAGGCGTTATCGGTGCACTCGGCGTACACGGACTCGTAGGTGGAGAGCGCCGAGAGGACCGGCGTTTCGTGGCCAAGGCGCCACTCCGCGCTCGACGAAGGAACGTCGAAGTCGAACGCGGTCCCGAAGGTCACGGCGAAACCGAAGTCTTCGCCGCCTCCCTCAACGTCAACGTCCATCATGTACTCGACCGAAACTTCGGAAGCCAGGGAGAAGTCCATGTCCACGCCGTAGAGGTTGTAGTCGTCGTCAAGGTACTCGACCATGTTGACGTCCACGGCCACGGCGTTCTCCGAATCCACGCTCAGGTAGCCGTCAAAGCCTGCTGGGTCAGCGCCCGAAGCGTCCACCCACTCGGTGATCAGGGCTGAGTCGAAGAGCACGGCGTGACGGATGGTCACGTCGGTCATGCGCAGCCAGACGTCGTGCACGTCGCCGTCAAGGTCGATGGTCGTGGGCGTGCGGTCTTCGGCGGACTCGACGAAGATGTTGCTGGAACCGGTCGAGAGTTGCGCCACGGTCAGGTTCAGGCCCGCATCGCTGGCGGCCAGCATCGTGCGCGAGAGGATCTCGTTGAGGTCGATGCCGGTGAGGGAATCGATGTCCTCGTCGAGGTTGGACCAGTCGTACTCAACGCCGTACGCGAAGTCGTTCTGGATGGGATCGACTTGGGCGCTGACGGTCATCGGAAGGGTCGCAAGGCAAAGCAGCAGGGCGGCAAAAAGCGCGTTCGCTCGGGGTTGCATGGGGGGATACCAGCGCCGTCATCGCATAACCCTGTTGCCGACGTTTGCCATTTCGCCAAGTCAGGCACCGGCACGGCAAGTTTGAATCCGTCCTCACCGAGGCTTGTCCATGAGGGCACAATTCCACGTTGCTGTCCTCATCATGCTGCTGATGATGCTCCCAGGTTGCCTCAGCACGTCCGAGGAGACGCTTGGAGGGGTCGGAACCTACGAGGTCGAGGCCACGTGGACCACGCTTGAAGTCGAAACCAAAACCGCGTTCTACGCCGACAATGAGGCCGTGAACTGGTCGGTGCTCGACGGCGAGATCGACCAGCGGATCGAGGACGCGGGTGGCCATGTCGTGGGCCTCGTGCTGGCCATGAGTTACCCGACCGACGACGAAACGCCGGGCGGACTGTGCACCGGGCTGGAAGACAACGTGCCGGACATCGTGTCAGGCACCGCTACCAAGGGCGAATGGACCCTCGAAGCATCCGACAGCGGCTTCGGCGGGCATGAGGTCAACCTGACCTGGCACGACCAAGCCATCCTCGACGCCGGCGTCGCCACCAACCTTTCCGAACAAGAGGTGCTGGACCGCTTTGTCTTCGGCGACGAGGCCCGTGGCGCCTTCGACCTGACCGTGCTCGTGGACGCGCAGGCGCACAACAGCGCCCTGTGCAGCCACAGCGACGACGGCGAAGAGGTCACCACCGTGTCCAGCCTGCTCGTCATCGACCTGACCGTCACGCCAGCGGGCATGGACGACGAAGTCAGCAGCGCGTTGGCGGTCGGCACTGGGGCGATTCCGAGCGTGATCTTCGCTCCCGTCTTCATCGCCATGGTGGCTTTGGTTGCCTTTGTCACGCGTCACCAGGACCGGTTCCAGCTTCGCTTTGTGCTCGAAGAAGAGGAGGAGGAGCTCGAGGGCGAGTCCACGTCCGAAGGCGTCACGATGACCGACAGTTACCGGGCCCGCGTCATCACGCTGTGCGCCCTGTACGTTGCTCAAGGCATCCCGTGGGGCTTCATCACGGTCACCTTCGTGACCTTCCTGGCCGCGCGCGGCGTCGGTGCAAGCGAATTGGCGCTGCTGCTCACCCTCGGCACCCTGCCTTGGTCGGTCAAGTTCCTCTGGGGCCCGGTCATCGACCGCTACCAAATCCCGGCCTACGGCCGGCGGCGCCCGTGGATCCTGCTCGCCCAAACCGGGATGATGCTCATGCTCGGGGCGATGCTCTTCGTCCCCGACCCGACGAACAACGTCCGCACCATCGCCATCATGTTCCTGATCTACAACATCTTCACGTCGCTTCAGGACGTCAGCACCGACGCCCTCGCCGTGGACGTCCTGCAGCCCCACGAGGTCGAGAAGGTCAACTCGTACATGTTCACCTCCAAAACGGTGGGTGGCGCCATCGGCGGAGCAGGCCTTGGAACCATCATCGTCTTCACCGGCCTGAAGGGCGCAATCCTGCTCCAGATTCCCATCTTGGCCGGCTTGATGATCGCGCCGATGCTGATGACCGAACGTCCTGGCGAGCGTCGCTTCCCGTGGGACAAGAAGACCGATGAAGGGCCAGAGGAACAAGAGGTTGAGGCCGCGAACCAGAATTTCGCCGACATCTTCGCCAAGATCCGCACTGCGCTTAGCCTGCGCTCGGCCTACCTCAGCATCGTGCTGAGCCTCACGGTCTCGCTGCACTTCCTGCTCATCCCGGTGCTGCCGCTGCTCTTCGTGCGCGAGTTGGGCTGGACGGAAGCCGGATTCAACGCCACCAACGGCGGCTGGATCCTCGCCCTGACGGTGCTCGGCTACCTCGTGGGCGGACAGCTCGGACGACGCTTTGGTGGGAAGAAGACCATCATCTACGCCGCATTGGGCACGGCCTTTGTGACGGCCCTGTGGGGCGTTTCTGGCCAACTTTGGGGCAGCACCATCTGGATGGTCGGCGTCTGGTCGCTGAAGAATTTCGGCTGGTCGGTGGTGATGATCAACATCTACTCGCTGATGATGAAGGTCACCTGGGGCGAAGTGGGTGGCACGCAGTTCACCGGCTACATGGCGATGATGAACCTCTCCGCCATCATCGGCTACCAGTTGACCGGCCCGCTGGCCGAGCGCTTCGATTACCCCACGCTCTTCCTCATCGGCGCGGCCCTGCAGACCTTGGTCATCCTTGCCGTGCTCTGGATCGATCCCGACCAGACCCGCCGAGAACTCGAATCGCCGGCACCCGCCGAAGCCCCTGCCTCGGATGCTGTGGCCGCATGAACGGCCGACGGCCTTCGATTCGAGCGCTTGACCAGCCACGATGATGACTTCTTCTGACCTTGATATACCCTCGAGGGTGAACGCCCTCATGGACAGCCCTGCGTTTGCACAAAACACGCCCCCACGGGTGCTGCTGGTCGGTGCCGGAGGCATCGGCTCACACCTGACCGACCTGCTGTGCCGTGGCCTTCACGGACACGTCCTCGACCTGACGCTGATGGACGGAGACGTCGTCGAGGAGCGCAACCTCGCGCACCAGCGCTTCCCGACGTGGTCGGTCGGTCGTCCCAAAACCGATGTGCTCGCACAGAGGCACGCGAGCGAAGGTCACATCCTCACGGCCGTCGCCGAAAACCTGCGCTCGGCTGAGCAGCTGAGCGGCTACGACCTCATCGTGGTGGCCGTTGACCGCCCTGAGCCACGTCGCCTCGTTCACGCCACCGACGTGCCGTGGATCGACCTGCGTTCTACCGGCCGTGGGATGCTCGTCCTGACGCACCTCGATGCACCAGAACGCATCGCCTCCCAAACGCCCGATCATGCCCCCGCATCGTGCCAGGCCGACGGCGTCCTTGAGGCCGGCTTCGTGCAGGTCGGCTTCGCCCTCGCCGCTGCGGTGGGTGCGCAGTGGATCATCGACCACGTGGTGCACGGCCGCAGCCCAGCGAAGGCGATGATGATGGACGCGGCCTACGGCGGACTGTCCTTCGGCCCAACCCCGGAGGTGAGCGCATGAGGGACGACCTGCTGATTCGCGTGGCGCACTCCGTGGAACCCGAATCCTTTGGCTCCACGACCGAGGCGTGGGCCGCGGCCATGAACGCGGCATGGGACGGCGACGTGGACACCCCCGAGGTCCTCGAAGTCCAGCAGGCCGCCGCCTCGGCGGGCGCATGGAACGCCGTGTACGTGCTCTCGGCCGTGGCCGGTCTGGAAACCTCGGTGCTCATCGACGCAGAAGGCTCCGTGTTCATCGATTGGGGTTCACCCGGCCTCGTGCCGCTTCGCGCTCACGTCGGCGCGATGGCGCCCTTCCAGGTGTGGGTGCACACCCATCCGCGCTTTGACGCGTATTGGTCCGGCACCGACCGTCAGAGCCTGGCCAACGGCACCGGCGTCCTGCGCAAGGCCCTCGTGCTCGGCTACGACGGCGTCAAGCGTGCCAGGAACCTCGGCGAAGACGAACCGGACACCGAGCGTATCGCGGGCGTTCCTGCCCTCAACGCCTGGTCGCAGGAAGCGCCCACGCCTTGGCCCGCCGCGTGGCCTGTCGAGGTGAGCGCATGAGCGTCCGCGCCCCGAAAGACGACGAAGAGGCCCGTCGCGCTCGGCTGAAGGTCGCGCTCGGCGGTGGACGGAGCATCGCCGACGTGATCGAGGAGATCACTGGAGAAGCCCCGGAGAACAGCCTCGTCGAGACCGTGAAGGAACGTCTCAAGGCGGCGACCGTCGACGGTGAAGCCTTCGATTTGGCCGCCTTCCTCCACGAGCACGCGGCATGGCAGGAGGCTTGGCAATGAACACCGTCCAAGTTCAGGACATGGTCGCTGAAGTGGGGGCCGTCATGCACGGGATTCCCGAGGACGAGCGCCTCATCAACGACCAGCGCTACGACGCGGAGCAGATCGGATTGAACTTGTTTGAGTCGGTCTTGACGAATTCGAAGCACTGGAAGGTGAACGGCATGGGCGTGACGATGGAACACTCCGCCGGTGTTCGGCTTGACCTGGACGTGATGGGCTCCATGCTCATGGCGGTGCAGGAAGACGAACACCACCTGGTCATCTCCGTGGACGGCCAGCCCATCTGTGTCGCTGGAGAGGGCATCTTCTATGACGTCCCGATGTCGGATCACCTGACCACGGTGGTGCTGCTCGGCGAGGCCGGCTTTCCGGTCTCGCACACCCCCGACACGCTCTACATGCTCCATTCGCCCACGCACCTCCTCGAGGTCATGGGCGGCGACCACCTCAGCCTGAAGGAACGGGTCTCGGCGGCGAAGATGCTGGTGGGTTACGTGCACGAAGAGGAGGGATCTGGCGTCATTTCGAACCAAGCCTTCGACCTTGCAGAGACGGGGGACTTGCCGCCGCAGGTGGAGATGGAATTGGCCCACTCCGATTTGTTGCCGCGCTTCCTGCCCGCGCTTGGCGGCAGCGGCGAGACCATGGTCAACCAATTCATCGACCTGCTCGTTCGCTTGACCCGCCACCGGCCCGGACACCAATCGGACGTGCTCCAGCGCTTTGTTGACATGCACGCACAGGCCATGCGTCGCAAGGACCAGGAGCGCCTGCGCGACCAATTGCTCGCGCTGTGTGAAACCTCACGCCCAGACCTCTACCCGCTGTACGAGACCGCGGACGCCGTGCACCAAGACGCGCGTGAATTCGACGCATACCACGAGCTGCACCAGGAGATCGTCTACCTTCCACCGCACCTTCGTGCGGAGCAATACGGCGCTCCGGCGGACGCATACGACAACGTCCACGACGTCGAGGACATCATGGATTTCTGATCAGGCGCCGGTGTAGGTGGCTCGACGCCCTTCGATGAGGGCTGAGAGCCCTTCGAGCGCGTCGTCGGTGGAGAAGATGGCCTCCAGACCGTCGAGTTCCATCTGCAGCCCGGCGGCAAGGGACGTGCTTTCCGTGGCGTCGATGAGATCGCTCGCCATCTTCAGACCGACCGGTGCAACGCGCGAGAGGAACTTCATCTGACGAGCCACTTGCTTGTCGTCTGGATTTTGTCCGTCAGGACATCCTCCAGCGAGCAGCGTACCGACGTGCTCGTCGGCGTAGAAGGTCGCGGCAAAGGCAGCGACGGGGTGCTCCGCATCGCTCGGCTGACCCGGATACTTCGCTTCCGGCTTGCCTGCAGCGGCGATGCTCGCCACCGTGGCGTCAACGTCGCTGATGGGCACCAAGTGCGTGAGGATGCCCAGGGCATGGGCCGTACCGGCGTCCATCATGTTGCCCGCAAGCACCGCCCAGCGCGCGCAGGGCCGGCCCATGATGCGGGCGGGCCGCTGTGAGCCGCCCAGCCCGGGGTAGATGCCGATGCCCGTTTCGGGGAAGCGGAAGGAGGAACGTCGCGTGCCGACCCGGTAATCGCAGGCCAGAGCAAGTTCGAGTCCGCCGCCCAACGCAAGGCCAGTGGTCAGCGCAATCGTGGTGAGCGGTGAGGCTTCAATCGTGTCCAGGACCACGTGTCCGCCCGCGGTGAAGACCTCGATGTCAGGGATGGCATCCGCCCGGATCTTGTCGACGAAGAACTTCACGTCCGCACCGGCCACGAAGGCCTTGCCTGCTCCGTCGAGGACCATTGTGTGGATGCCTTCCGCCGCGTGCACCTTCGCCACGGCTTGGCCCAGTTGGTCCACCACGGTCTCGTTGAGGGCGTTCATGGCCTCGGGTCGGTTGATGGTGATCGTCGCGATGCCGTCGTCCATGTGCACGTCGACGTAACTGAAGTCCCAACCTTCCCCACCGGCGGCTTGCCGGGTGAAGAAGGCGGGCACGGACCAGCCTTCTGCGGCCAACTCGGCGTAGGCCGCTGCCATGCGGTGCGCCTCCTTGAGGCCGACGCGGTTCATCAGCTCGAACGGACCCTTGGCCCAGCGAAGACCAACCTTGGCTCCGCGGTCAACGTCTTCCATCGAGCAAACGTCCTCCTCCACAATCTGCGCAGCCACGCCAAAGACGACGCCAAGCAGGCGCTCGCTGACCGCGGCATAGGTCGCCTCATCGTAGGCGCTGTCGTCCTCGATCGGCCACATCTCGCCGGCCTCGACCAGCGCACGCAGGTTGCCCGCGCCCGTGTACCGTGGCGTGTTCAGCTGCTCCGCGAGGTAATCGGTGGAGTGCAGGGCAATGGGTGGGCCGGTGAGGTTCATCAGACCGAAGGGCCCGAGCCCAATGCGGAAGGCCTTGCAGGCGATCGCGTCGATTTGCGCTGCGGTGGCGATGCCCTCCTCGAGGAGCAAGCAGGCTTCGTTGAGCCAGGGCACAAAGAAGCGGTTGACCACGAAGCCTGGGCGGTCGGCACAGACGATGACCACCTTGCCGAGGGTCTTGCAGTACTGGACGGTGCGCTCGATGGTTTCAGCGCTGGTCGTCGCGGCTGGGATGACCTCCACCAGGCGGTTCTTTGCAGGGTGGTAGAAGAAATGCAGGCCCACAAAGCGGTCCGGTCGACCGGTGGCCTCCGCCAGCGCGTTCACGGACAGGGACGAGGTGTTGGACGCAAGGATGGTGTGCGGCTCACAGACGTCGTCGAGGGTGGAGAAGACCGCGGTCTTGACGTCAAAATCCTCGAACACCGCTTCGATGACCAAGTCGGTGGATGCCGCCGTGTTTTCCGTTCCGACGACGCCCTTCACGCGGCCCTTGATGGCGTCCACTTCGGCTTCGGAGAAGATCCGTCGCTCCACCGCTTCTTCGAGGAAGCCTGCGATGATGCCCTGGCCGCGATCGACCCAAGGTTGCTCGCGGTCCACCATTTGGACGTCGAAACCTTCCTGTGCTGACTTTTGCGCGATGCCTGAGCCCATGTTGCCTGCGCCGATGATGGCGACGTGCTGAACAGGTTCCATGGGCCTCCGAATCAAAGGGGCTTCATCAATCAATCCACGGCCCGTCCAACGCCTTCGTCCACGAGGGCATCCAGCGCAAGGCCAAGAGCGGTGGATTGTGCATCAAAAGAGAAGCGTTGGACGTGGGCAAGCAGGGCCTCATCGGCGGGCCTTGGAACCGCGTTCGCGCCTCCTTCGGTGCGTTGGGACCACGTGGCGTGCACGTCGGTGATCGCGTCAACCCACGCGCCCACCTCGTCCACGGGCAGCCGAGACGCAACCGGAACCATGCTGCCGTGGTTCGGCATGTCGGCCACGAGCACGGGAAGACCGGCCGCCATGGCCTCGACGGGCGGGTACCCGTAGCCCTCGGCGGCCGAAGGGAAGAGCAGCGCTTCGCACGAAAGGCGCAACCGCTGGAGCTCGTCGTCCTCCACGCGGTCCATCAGGGTCATGCGGACGCCTGCAGCGTCCATGGCGCTCGTCAGGGCCTGACGCCCCGCCTCGGTTTGCCCGCCACCAACCCGGATCAGGTGGAGGTCGTTGCGAACGTCCTCCGGACAAGCGGCCAGCACCTTGGCAAGGAAATTCATCCGCTTGCGGGCATGGTCGTTGCCGACCACCAGCACCGCGCACCCGGACTCGGGCACGAGGTCTGCGTCCGGGGTCGGCGCGTAGCGTTGCAGGCCGATGCCGGTGGGCACGTGCGCCACGGGCACCTTGCGGAACACCTCTTGGCAGCGCTCCGCCGTGGCCTCAGAGACGCAGATCAGCACGTCGGCCCGCTTGAGGCCCCGCCGCAAACGCCTGATGTCGAGCCAGCGTATCAAGCCCCGTCGCCCGGTCCATTCCTTCATCGGGCCGTCGGCCAGCGGGATGATGCGGGGTGCGAGGATGAAGAGGTCGTGGACGATGACGGCCTTCTTCACGTTCCGTGGGACGCGACGAGGCACGAGGTGGGCCTGCTCCTGGTCGGTCACCAACAAGACCACCTGTCCGCCCTCGCGTGCGCGGTGCTTCAGGCGCTGGCGTACGCGACGCGGGTGGAACCACCACCTGCGCAGCAGGCGCGTAGGGCCGCTGCCCCCGAGCGGATGGTCAACCTCGGCGCTGAGCCCCCAGCCTTCCACTTCGTTGCTGGCGAGCAAACGCACCACGCCGGCGTGCGCCGCGCCCAAACCGGTGTCTCGACCGAGGGCTCCGCCTCGAACGACGAACACCCCCCGGTCCATGCAGGGTCACCCGCACGAACCGGTTTCAAGGTGGCCCCTGTGAAGGTGCATCTCCAACACCAGATTCAAACCGTCGACCGCTCAATCGTGGTTGAGCGCCATGCCTAACCCGCCCCGCGACCTTTCGTCTGGCGCCATGGACGAGGTCAAGGAACGCATTGCGTCCACCATCGAGCACGGTTCCAACATCCGTGACATCTTGGCCACGCACACCGGTGACGGACCGGCCGCCATCGGTTGGGAAGTTCAGGCCGCCGTCGAAGCCTTGGACGTCTTTGGATCGCGGTGGACCATCGAAATCCTCACCGCACTGTACATCGCAGGACCGGCGCGTTTCAACCAGATGAAAACCCTCCTCGACGGCATCTCATCTCGGACCTTGTCCGACAAGTTGCGCCTGCTCGCAGACCGAGATCTGGTGATTCGAAAGGTCGACCAGGGACCGCCTGAACGCGTCCATTACATCCTCTCCGAGCACGGACGCACCTGCGGCCGCTTGCTCTCGCCTTTGGTTGCACACCTGAAGATCCGATCTGGCGCCCTCCGCACCTCGCGCTGAAGACGCACCTGAAGCGAGCCTTCAGATAGGATAACGCCCGACTCACGCTCATGCCTCTGCTCCAACAATGGGTGCGTCAGCGCCCTTGGCTGGCCGCAGGTTTGGCGGTCAGCGCCACCGGCCTCGCCGGGCTGAGCGGTGGCGCCCTGGCCGCCGCAGGGGCGCTCGGACTGGCCGTGGGCGGCATTGCTGGTTCTCGGCCGATCGACGACGCCACCCATCCACTGCGTCGCCGAATCCTGAGCACCCTTGAGGACAACCCGGGGCTCTGCTATCGTGAACTCCAGCAAAGCTTGGGCGCGGCCAACGGCACTTTGCGCCACCACCTCGATGTGCTCCAAGGCAGTTCACGCCTGACCGTGATGCACGTCAACGGGCGCACCTGCTATTTCGCCGGACCCCCCGAGAGCGTTGAGCTGCTTCAGGGCCAATTCGGCATGTCCCGCGCCGCAGAGCGCTTGCCGATCGGTCTATCGCTGGTTCAGCGCTCGGTCATCCTCTCCATCCGCGAGGACGGCGTGCCCAAGAGCCAATCCGACCTTGCCCGTCGGTTGGGCCGAACCCGTGCAAGCGTGCACTCCGCGGTCAAGGTGCTGCAGCGACGCGGTCTCTTGCGGCAGGACAGCCTCACCCTCTCGCCACACCTCGAACACGACGACGCATGGCGGGCTGGCGTGGTCTCGGGCTTCAGCGACGAGCCCTGAATCACACGCCTCAGGCCCCGCCGGAAGCGGACGCTTCAAGTGCCCTGCAGCTTGGCTTCGCACCGAGGTTTGGCATGTTTCGCGCAAGGGTGGTCGAAGCCCCGTTGCCCACCGCACGGCGTGACCTCGATTCCTTGGTGGCATGGCTGATCGATGCCTTCGCTTTGGTGCGCCGGTCCGGCCCGGCTTCCGCCGACGGAGGGCGCGCCTCTCCCGTCCACCGCCTGCTCCGTGAACACGTCCTACTCGATCAACGCGGAGCGTGGGACGCCGGACAATTGGCCGACGACCTCGGCCTCGCCCCTGCCTCGCTCAACCACCACCTGACGCGCCTCGTCGAAACGGGGTTGCTCGGCCACACCGACGAAGGCAAAGGCTGGCGCAGGTACTACCTCCAGGGCGGCAGCCTCCGGTCGGCCGTCGAGCGGGTGCGCATCAACGCGCGCTTGGTGACCGCGCAGCGCCTGCACACGCTGGCGCCGTTTTGGACCCGGCAAGGCACGCCAATGGACCTTGACCTAGGAGAGGACGAGCCCTTGCCCTTGTCCCTCGGCATGGCTGACCTTCGCCCGCCGAGTTCTGAAAGCGACGCCGACGAGATGACGCTCTGGATGGCGGACACCGGACTGCTGGGCGAGCGTCCTGGCAGCGAAATCTCCAGCGGATCTTCCTCGCATCGTCTCTTCCTCATGCTGCTGGAGCGCGACGCCCCACTGTCCACGGACGAAGCGGCGGAGGCCGTCGATTTGCCCGCAGCACGAGCCGGTCGCATCCTCGAACGCTTCCGGGCCACCGGCGTGGTCGAACGCGTCCCGAGAACGGACCGCTTGGCCACCTCCCTTTGGTCGGCCATGGTCGCCCAACATGAGCGCCGTGGTGCGGATTGGCTGCTGCTGAAGGGCGGATTCCAGCGCTTGCTCAGCGAGGAGCAACAAAGCACGCTGCTCAAGGCCCTGGACGCGGGAAAACTTCGCCCAGACGACGTCACGAACGCGATGAACGGCGTCTCGGCTCAGGATCAAATGCTGCTGCTCAATTTGCTTGGAGGTCGTCTTGCGATGGGTCATCGCATGGCAGGCGCGAACCTCGAGCAGGTGGAGCGGCGCGTGTTGGAACGCTTGGAACGCACGCTCCGGCGCATCGACCGGGTGGCGGAATTGATCGACGAGGCCTTGGCCGCCGGTTCCGAGTGACGGACCTGCGTTGATATGCAAAGAGGGCGGGGCGCGGTCATGGGCACGGGGCCGTGGGAGCCGTTGGGGCCTTGGGAAGGTGAGCCCCGCGCCCTGATGCTTGCCCCGATGGCCGGCGTCACCGACCTCCCCTTTCGCCTGCTCGCAAGGGAATGCGGCGCGAGTTTGGCCATCACGGAGTTCACCAATTCCACCGCCCTGACGCGGGAAGCCACGACCTCCTGGCGCCGCATGGAAACCCACCCGATGGAGGACCCGTTCATTCCGCAAATTTTCGGCGGGGACCTCGATGACATGGTCACAGCCGCTGGTCTGCTCGAGCCCCAAGCCGACATCATTGACCTCAATTTTGGCTGCCCTGCACCGAAGGTCACCCGGGTGTGTGCGGGTGCTGCGCTGATGGGGCACCCCGACATGCTCCTCGACATCGTGCGAGCGGTCTCGGAGCGCGTGGACCTTCCCGTGACGGCCAAAATGAGGCTCGGTACCGGCCAAGGTCCGGACACTGTGCTCGATTTGGTCGACAGGTTGCCCGAGGCCGGGGCCAAGCGCATCTGCATCCACGGCCGCACGCTCAAGCAACGCTACGCAGGCGTGGCCAACTGGGACACCATCGCCGAGGCCGTCGAACGCAGCAGCGTTCCGGTCATCGCCAACGGCGACGTGGTGGACGCAGCCTCGGCTGCGGCCTGCTTCGAGCGGACGGCTGCCGCAGGCGTGATGATCGGTCGCGGCGCCATCGGTCGCCCGCAGGTGTTCGGGGAGATCCGTGTGGGCCTCGGTTGGATGGACGAGCAAGATCTGCCGTGGGTCGCCCACGACCCGGACGCATGGAGCGCTGCGAGCGGCATCGAACGGGCCTTCCTGACCCGGCGGTGGTGCTGGTCCCGCTACATCGAATTGGCCGAAGCCACCACCGGTTTGAGGGCCAAGTGGATGCAGCGTCACGCCGTGGCCTTCACCAAGGGATTGCCCGGCGGGCGAGCCATCCGAGCCGCGATGCACAGTCAACCGGACGAGCACGCGTTCGCAGCATCGGTCACGGCCTTCCTTGTGGGCGAAATCGCCCACTGAGGCTCAGAAGGAGGACTGCCACTCTTCGAGGTCTTGCGCCTCAGCCCAGGCTTCGTCGGTGGTTTCTCCACGAATTTTGAGGACTTCACGAGCGAGCAACCAGTAGATGAGCGCCAACGAGCGGCGACCCTTGTTGTTGGCGGGGATGGCGACGTCGACGTTCCGCAAGTTGTTGTTTGCGTCCACCAAACCGACGATGGGCAAGCCGGTGTTCACCGCTTCAATCAGGGCCTGCTGGTCCGCAGCAGGGTCGGTCACGAAGAGCATGTCTGGCTCGACGTAGGAGCGAAGGGCCGGGTTGGTCAGGCTGCCAGGGATGAAGCGACCCACGGAGGCCTTGGCACCGATGGCCTCGGCAAAGAGACGCGCGGGGCGCTGACCGTACTGTCGAGCAGAGACGACCATGACGCGGCCGGGTTCGTAGCGGCAGAGGAATTGAGCGACGAGGCGGATGCGCTGGTCGGTGGAGGCCACGTCGAGGAGGTACAGGCCGTCATCGCGAACGGTCTGGATGAAACGGGCCATGTCGGCGCTCTTTTGCTGGGTACCGATGTTGACAGCGTTCTCTTCGTATTCGGAGAAGGGAACGAGCAGGGCGACGTCGTCGGACATTCGAGAAACCTCAGCACTCGCGCGACTTGAAGCCTCTATTAAACCGCTTCGCTGCGGCACACCCCACGGTTGACGCCAGCAGGCGAATCAGTCAAGGCATGAAGCGCGTCCCTCGTCTCGTGTCGCAAAGGATGGAGGTTGGCTCGGCCATGTCCATCAGCGCAAGCGATCTGGAACGGCACACCTACTGCCCAATGTCGTGGCATCTCTCACGCGAAGGCGTCGGTGCGGAAGGCGAGGCCGTGGTTGAAGGGGTGCGACGCCACGCAGAAATCCATTCAACCATGGAAGAAGCACGCGTCGGACAGCAAGCCTTCCGCCGCTCAGCGACCATCTGGTCGTGGTGGTTCACCGTGGTGTTGGTGTTCTCGCTTGAGAGCTTCATCATCTACCGCTTGCTCAACAGCGAAGCCTCTCCGGTGGAAATGGCCAGGTTTCTCTCGACGCTCGGTCTGAGCTCGCTCTTTGCAGGCGTGTTGCTCATTCTGCTGCCCTGGCGCGAGCGCTTGAATTGGTCCGTCCCCGATACGAGAACGGAGTTCGAGTCCACCGGTGTGATGCCTATCCTCAACCCTCCCGATTTCATCGGAGGGTGGTTCGAAGGGGGACGTTTGGAAGCCAGCTTTTTGCTCGCTTCCATCGTGTTTGGTCTTCACGCCTTGGCCTTGGGCACCTTCCTCGATGCGGAAAACGCGGCCTTCGTGATGGTGATCTCCGCCTTCCTCTGGACGGGTTTGGCGTCTTGGAGGCTTCAGGTGCTACTCTTGGCGCACCAGCGGTCCGAAGTGGCCCGCGTCAAAGCTGGGCTGGACGAGGACACCGAGGTGGTGTACTCCGATGACGAACAGGGTGCTGGTTTGCTGAAGGACCCAAAAACAGGCTTGCGGGGGCGACCGGATCAGATCGTCATCGTGGATGGCGACTTCATCCCTGTGGAGCAAAAAACCGGGAAGATTCCCTCCAAGCCCCACGATTCACACCGGATGCAGCTCCTCGCCTATTTGCATCTGGTCGAATGCGAAACAGGGCGGACATCCCCCTACGGCGTGATCCGCTACGGCGAAGACAACCTCTTCCAAGTGGCCTGGGACGACGTCGCTCGAGCAGACCTCTTCTCTGCGGTCGAAGAAGTGCAGCGCCTCATGAACGAAGGCGGAGCAACGCGAAACCACGAGCGTGTCGGAAAGTGCCGAAATTGCTCACGACGGCACGCTTGCCCTGAACGTCTCGATGCTTCAGCATGAGTCCTCGAGCGGGTACTTCATGCAATTACGATGAATGGTCACGACGACGTTGAAGTTGTCTTTGAACTGATTCAGGAAGCGCTCTCCAGTGCCCTGTGCATCCACGGAAAGAACCCACTCACCGCGGGTGAATTCGGGTTGTGCGAAGAGGCTCTCCTCCGGCGGGTTGGCGTCCTCGCACACCTCAGTGGACCACGCCACACCGCCGTCGGCGTCCGTGAGCGTCACCTGCACGTAGCGAAGGGCTCCGCCGGCATCCGCGCAGCCGATCGTGTCTGAAGCGACGAAGCTGGCCTTGAAGTAGACGTCAATTTGCGTCACGGACTCGTCCACGTAGAAGGAGGACGAGTTGCTGTAGGTCTCGACCGCGTTGGTGAAGGTGTGGGTGAAGGCCACGCGATCGTAGACGGTCACGGTCTCCACACTGTCGCGTCGCGTCTCAAGAAATTCTCGTGCCGGGACCAATCCAATGCAACCCGCGAGGGTGCTGCTCATGAGCAGCACGATGAGCGCCACGACCGTCGGACGGGGACCCATGGTACGGCGGGGCGCGCCACCGTTGTGAAGATGTCGTCGATGCTCACTCAAAGGTGGCTCCACAGACAGAGCACGACGTCGCGTCTGCGGGAATCTCAGCACCGCACGCACCGCACTCGGCGGTGGCGGGGGCTGCTTCCGCCTCGCTGGGACGACGACGCGTGGGCGATCGTCGACGCCTCGGCTTGGCTCGCTTCGGCGTCAGTTCATCGTCGGGTTGATCTGCAGCCGTCGTCGCGCCTGGCAGCGCTTCGCTGTCCTCAAAGGAGAAATCGGCCG
This sequence comes from Candidatus Poseidoniales archaeon, assembly GCA_038150305.1. Lineage (GTDB taxonomy): Archaea > Thermoplasmatota > Poseidoniia > Poseidoniales > Poseidoniaceae > MGIIa-L3. Next base: position 30,098 of record JAYOTG010000019.1, read on the forward strand.
TAGCCTCCTCGATTTCGTTGCCGGCCAAACCGCTGTCGGTCAGGCCGATGTCAACGCGGACCTTCTCACCGGGCAGCACGCCTTCCTCGCCGGTCAATTCGTACAAGCGTTCGCGGATGCCCGCGTCCGAGGCAGAAAGTTCGCTCCCGTCGTCCTTGAGCGCCTGAACGTCGCCCTTTGAGGCGATGATGTCGTCGATGTCTTGACCACCGAAGGCGTCCTCGGTGGACTGCAAGGTCGGCGTGACCGAGTTCTCCCAGGCCTCGAGCTCCTCCTCGGTCATGGCATCAAGGTCAACGTCCATCGCGTCCAAGCGACCTTGGGCTTCCGTGACTTCTGCTTCGGCGAGGTCCATGTTCTCGTCCCAGTCTTCCTCGAGGTCATCCTCATCGTAGCCAAAGGCTTGCACGGTTGCGGCGAAGTCCTCGGTCCCGCTCACGATCTCGTCGTCGTCCTCGTCGTCCTCGACAGGAAGGGGAACCTCCACCTCGACCTTGCGCTCAATGCGCTTCCGTTGTTCGAAGAAGGAGGCCACGTCCTGTGGCGCACCACAATACGCGCAATTTTCCATCAGGTCGGGAATGGATTCGCCGCAGTCGTTGCACTCGTGGAACTGCAGACGGGCCTTCGCGAGGTTGAACTTGCAGTGCGGGCAGCGGTCCTCATCGCCTTCCAACTCGCCATCGCACGAGGGGCAATACTCGAAGATGTCGCGTTCGACCTCCTCGTCTCGGTCCCGGGTGATGAGCACACCGAGGACAAGAACGCCGATGAGGATGAGCACGAAAAGGCCAGCCCAACTGAGGAGCCCTCGGAGCGAGCGCTGCTCGTCCGTGATGGTATCGTCTTGCACCGCTGCACTTGCATAGGCCCGCGTGAAGACCGATGAAACGTCCACGTCATCAGGAACCAGTCGGACGGCGGTTTGCCCGGTTTGGGCCTCAAAGGTGCAGGAGACGGTGGCGCGCTGACCACGGGTCTCGATGACCACCGGGATGGTTTCGAACACGTTGCCGGCACCGTCGTCACAGGTGTAGTTCACCGGGCCGGTTTCGATGGAAGTCACGCCGATGGACATCGTGTACATCTGCCCCGGCGTGAGGGGTGCAGCGGCAGGCGCCTGATTGGCGTCGACCAATTCGAGGGTTGGCGTGTTCCATTCCAACCTGAGCGGCGCTTGAACATCAACGGACACCGTGGCACGGCTGTTGTCCGGATTGAAGTCCCACGAATCGGCGTCGGGCACGTAGCGCGCGGTAAACTCCGCCGTGTGCTCACCGAGCGCCGTTGGCAGGGGGTTCTCAGGACTCCAGAACTTCCCTTCGGCTGCATCGAGGAAAATCCGGTCTTCGTACTCGATGCCCTCGAAACTGTACTCCAACGTCCCTCGGACGGGGATTTCGCCCACGTTTTGAATGAACACGGACCATTGCACCGCTTCACCTGATTCCGGCTCGGAAGGGTTGGGGATGGGTGGGTCAAGTTGGACGTCAGGAATGGGCAAGAGGTCGAGGTTCCCTGCGGGACTTCGGTCGTTCGTGGTGGATTCCTGCACAAAGGAGGCGGTGCCAAAGGGATCGATGACCGCCACCACCTCGCGGGACATCCGCTGGAGGCCAACCACATCATCGGAGTCAATCGTCGTCTGCCAGGTGGCTGAAGCATAGCCCTGGCCTGCGACGGTGACGCTGAAGCTGCCCAGCATGAGGTTCCCTCCGTTGTCGTTGGGCACTTCCAAACGCATGGGAACCTCGACGGTGCCGTCCCCGTCGAAGCGCTCGATTTCACCGCTGACGGTCCACGGCCCGTTGAGGGCACCCTCCACGACCGTCACCGATGGCGCGCCTTTGTGGCGCAGGTCCATGCGTGGATGCACGGTGAAGGCGAAATCGTAGTCCTGGTTCTCTTCCTGCGATTCCACCACGGCGTCCTCCGCGTCGGGGGTGAAGCGCAGCACATACTCGCCGGTGGGTGGGGCGACGAAGTTCACCGTCACGTTGGTCGATGCCCCAGCATCGAGGGCAACGACGGCAAGATTGTCCATGGCGACGCCGTTCAGCGCAACGCCAAGCACACTGGCCGCGGCGGGCTCGCTGCCGATGTTGGTGACCTCAACCTCAACCGCGGCAGCGTCTCCGGTCTTCAGGCTCGACGCGTCGAGAAGTTCTGCACCCGTGACGCGAAGATCCGGAAGCCCGCTCACTTCGAAGGGGAGGGAAAAGGTCTGGCGGGTGTCGCCGGCGTGCTCAAAGGCCACCCACACACGGTGTTGCCCTTCGGTCAACCCGTTCCAGTACACCACTTCTGACGTCAGGCCGTCGGCTTCAATCTCGTTGATGATGCCTTGTTGGAGCAAGCTGTCAGCGTTGACCGTGTCTTTGTAAACAAAATATTCCACCGTGTACGCGCTTTGGCTCGCGGTGTTCAGGAAGGCGATGGTGATGGCCAAATCGTCACCCGCAGAAGGCGTGGAGGGTTGCAGGGTGACCGTTGATGCGCTGGCCTCGATGGAGCCACTTTGTTCAGCGCTGGCCACCATCGGGCCGGCCAAACTGCAGAGCAGGAGCGCCAGCAGCACCACGGCAGGACGCTTGGACATGAGGATGAACACGCTCGCACAGCACTTGAACCTCTCTCCATGCAACGCGGTTTCGGGCCACAGTCCCTCGGTGGATGGGAGGATTGAAGGACGGCAGGAGCGGTCTGTGGTCCATGAGGGGGGTCGGTTCCGTGCTGCTCCTCACCCTCTTGGTGTTGGCCTTGGCCCAACCGATGGCCCCTGCGCCCACCTTGGATGAAGCCCAAGGGCCGTTCGCAAGCACAAGTTCCCTCGCCTTGGCGTTCAGCGGGCCAAGCGAAGGTGAGTCCGTCACTGGCCTCTTGTCGGTCACCGTGACGGCCACGGGGACGGGCACCCTGTCTTGGGTCCGCATCGACGTCAGCGACGGCAGCGGATGGAGTGAGGTCGGAAACCGAAGTTCCAGCCCTTGGTTCGCTCAACTCGACACCACGACGTTGACCAATGGGTCCTACCAACTCCGCGCGGTCGGACTCGACGCGGACGTCGATGACGAGGTGACCGGATTCTCCCCGAACTTCACTGTGGCCAATCAAGTCCCTGTCATCACCGCGTTCACCGTGCTCAACCCTGGGGCTGGGAACGGCACGTCATCCAACGACCGCTGGTGGTTCGCCACGCCGGCCAACGGCACCCTGCAGTTCCGCTGGGGGGCCAGCGATGACGACCTCGAACGGGCCACCCTGTCCAACGTCCCGGGCACGGGCAACCCGTCCTCCGATGGACCGGGAACCCTGGCCTATGGATGGGACTGGACGCCGGGTGATTTGACCGAAGGCACCTGGAACCCTCGCCTCAACGTCCTCGACGGCTCTGGCCTGACGGCGTCCCTGACCCGCTTCATCGGCATCGACCGCACCGGCCCAGACATTGGAGCCATCACCGTGGGGAGCAGCGGCGGCTGGCAAATGGACGAGGACATCACGCTCAATGGGATCAGGAGCACCGCCGATGACGGATTCGGCTCAGGGGTGGCCTCCACCGAGTACTCGCTTGACGGGCAAACCTGGCAAAGCACCACGGCCGACAGCCTCGAGCTGACCCTGCCCGAGGGGCAGAACATCGTTCGCTTGCGGAGCGTCGACCGTGTGGGCAACGTTGGACCGGTCACGCAACTCCCGGTGAACGTCGACCTGACGCCACCAGAAGGCTACGGCTGGGTCGTGGAGGAATTGACCACCAACCGCGTTGATCCTGCCCCCATCCGATACGTCGCTGAAGACCTCGGCGCTGGCGTCGACCACAACGCGTCGACCATCGAGTACGGCTTCGACACCAACGGTGTCGGAAGCATCCCCGACATCACGGGACGGTGGATCACCCTCGGCAACAACGCCGGCCTGAACACCACCCTTGACCTCGCGTCGTGGGCGACGAAATCTGGGCAATACCTGCTGCTGCGTGCAACGGTGGTCGACGGAGCGGGCAACGCTATCGTGACCCCTGCCGCCTCGTTCCAGGTCCTTCCGGGCTTGGACATGATGTGGAACGCCACCAACACCACCATCGATCGGCTCATCGTTCGCCCCGGCCAGGCCACCGGTGGGGTGCAAATCGAATCCACCATCGACGCCAACGAAGCCTACGACGGCACCGTCGTCGTCCGGTTGGAGACCGCTCCGGCCGACCGCTTTGCTGCCGTGGACTGGACGGTCATGGAATCGAGAACCCTCCCCGCAGGAAGCCTCTCGAACGGCACCCACTCGATGACATGGAACCTGACGGTGACCCTTCAGGGCCAACTTGACATCCGTGTGGTAATCGATCCTTCCGACACCATCGATGAATACAACGAAGGCAACAACGCCATCCACTTCGTGGTCACCGGCGCAACGATCAGTCCCGGGTTGGTTCCCTCTTTCGCGCCCTCGATTGGAGGTCTGCTGCTCGCCGGCCTGCTGTGCAGCGTGCTAGCGCGGCGCCCACGGGATTGAAAGGGAGCGGCAGTTCCGACGCACCATGCGACAAGCCCTGCCACGGGTGCCGAAGGACCGCATCGCGGTGCTCATCGGTGCGAAAGGTGGCACGGTCAAGGCCTTGGCCAAGGCGGCCGGTGCCGAGTTCATCGCGATCGATTCCGAGACTGGCGACGTCGAGGTCGAGTGGGGTGAGCCGGGGACGTACGACCCCGTGAAGGCGCTGAAAATGCCCGACGTGATCAAGGCCATCGGCCGCGGCATGGCTCCAAAGACCGCCCTGACCCTGTTTGAGGACGACTGCTATTTCGAGATGGTTGACCTTCGCGACCACGTCGGCAAGCGAGGCAAGCAGCTTCAGCGCATCCGCTCACGGGTGATCGGGAGCCAAGGAAAAATCCGCCAACGCATTGAGGGATTGACCTCGACCAGCATCACGATCTACAAGTCCACCGTGGTGGTCATTGGACCGGAAGAGGGGCTTGCTCTGGCCCGCCAAGCCGTGGACATGATCGCCGGAGGCGCAGAGCACGGAACCGTGCTCAGTTTCCTTGAGCGAACCACGCGAAAGAATCGACTCGAACGTCGAAGCCTCGAGACCATCGAACTGCGTGAAGAAGGCTTGGACAGCACCGGCTTCGAAAACCTCGTCCCCGGGCTTGATTTGGCCCGTGAGCGACGCCACCGACGCTTCCGCGCTGCCCAAGTTGACCCCGCGGACGAGGAGGCCGTCGAGGCGCTGATGGACCTCGCCGAGGACGAAGCGGTCACGTGGGAAGAGGAGTGATCAGGCCTCTTCGACGTCGTCAAGAGGCATTTCCAGCACGTCCGCCATGGCTTCTGCCAGGCTGACGTCAAGGCCTTGCTTCTGCGCCCATTCGACCAGCCGTGTCACGTCGCGAACAAGGAATTCCTTGGCTTTTGGATGCGTGTCGATGACCGCTTGCCCGACGTCGATGACGACCGGCTTGCCCTCGTGCCAGAGGATGTTGTAAGGCGAAAAATCGCCGTGCACCAAGCGGGCTTTCTGCCAGGACACGGCGAGGAAATGGAGCAACGTGTCGTACACCGCGTCCGCATCCTCCACCTCGACCTCGCGAAGTTTCTTCGCTGGGGATTCATCCGTGCCGATGTATTCCATCACCAACACGTTGCGGTGAACCGCCACAGCCTTGGGCACCGGGAGCCCCCAGCGGGCCAAGCGTTCGAGGTTCCTGTGCTCTTTCCTCACCCAGATGTCAACGAGGTCACGGTGACGCCGCTTGAGGCCCCCGAAGCGTTGGTCGCCCTCGATGTACTGCACCAGGTTTCGGAACACGGCGTTGGAGGTGTGGAAGATCTTCACCGCCACGGGGCCACCATCGAGGTCGGTGCCATGGAAGACGTGGGCTTCCTTGCCCCGGGCGATGGGATGGTCCAGCGTATCAACGGCACCTGAGGTCATCAATTTGTAGACGGAAAGCAGGGTCAAGCGGTCAAAGACCTGGTCGAACACGCGGCGGTCGACCCACTCGAAGGGACCGGAACCAAGCACGCCTTGCAGCTTGCCTTCGATGTCTCGGAACATGCCGCGGTACCGCGCTTCTTTCATCCAGCGGTATTCGGATCCGCCCTGCTCCAAACCGGACACGAAGGCATCGCGTTCGGCCTGTTCGTGGGCATGGTCGGCGGCTTCCTCCTTGCTCATCTTTGAGCGTGGACGGCGGCGGCGGCGGCGCTGTGCTGACCGCTCGGCCAACTCGTCCCAACCGTCCTCGTCCCACGACATGCCGACACCTTGCGGTTGAAGCGCGGCTCCTTTGAAGCCTGCTCAGCCAAAGAGTTCGTCGACGCCGTCAGAAACGTCGTCGTCGCTCTCGTCTTCCTCGAAACTGATCGGCGTCACCTCAGGGGCAACCTCTGCCTCGGGCTCAGGTGCCGGCGCTTCGTCGTCGTCGCCATCACCGAAGAGGTCGTCCTCATCACCGTCGCCGAAGAGGTCGTCCTCGTCGTCGTCCCCGTCGTCGCCAAACAGGTCGTCGCCGCCATCTTCCTCGACGGCCTCGCCTTCGTCAACGTCCCCGAAGAGGTCGTCGTCCTCGTCGTAATCGTCGCCTGAGAACGAGGTCCCGAACAGGTCCACGACATCAGGGAGGACGCCCTTTCGCGAGAGGTACATCGCTTGGGTCTTCGTGTAACGGTGCTTGACGTCGGCCTTGCTGTCTTGGAAGTCCCACGGCCAGACGATGATGAGGTCGCCTTCACGCACCCACTGACGGCGGCGCATCTTGCCGGGAATGCGTGCAAGCCGCATCTCTCCGTCAGCACAGAGCACGTTCACGCGGCGTCCACCGAGGATTTGCTCGGCCAAAGCGAACATCTCGTTGACCTTGGAATTGGGCATTTTGACGCGGATGCGTCCGACGCTGGCCTCGCCTTCAGGAGACTCAAGCCGAGCGAGTTCTTCCTCGTCGACCTTCTCCTCGCGTCGTCGTCCCATTGCCTTCGCCCAACTCAGCGAGCGGACGACCCCTCTTCAATCCCACCGCAAGCGAGGCGCTCAGCGCAGCAGAGCCTCGGCCGCGTCTCGGCAGACCTCGATGAGCGGGTCGCCCCACACGCCGAATCCGACGGTGCCGATCAGGCAAATCGCGATGGCGATGGTGGTGAAGACGGTGCGGGGAACGGGTCGGTCGCGACCAACCGCAGGCGCGTCGAAGAACATCACCACGCCGATGCGGAGGTAGTAGTAGACCGAGATGGCGCTGTTGAGCACCATGAGGAGCGCCAAGGACCAGACCCAGTGCAGGTCAAGGCCAAACACGCTGACGGTGGCGCCGCTTCCCGCCACATCGACGGCGGCGACCTTGACGATGCCCATGATGACCAGGAGCTTCGAAAGGAAACCGGAGAGCGGTGGCACGCCTGCCAGGCTCAACATAAACACGAACATGACGACCGCGAGCAGCGGAGAGCGCTTGCTGAGACCGGACAACGTGCGGTCGTCCCGAACCTCACCTTCGTGCTCGAGCAAGCCGATGACGAGGAAGGCGCCCATCTTGAACGCCACAAGCACGACAAGGTGGAACAGCAGCGCGGTCAGGACCGCTTCAGACGCTGCTTCTGCGGCGCCGTCAAGGGACGCTTCGCCGAGGTTCCACACGCCGACCGCGGTCAGCGCGGCCATCATGTAGCCCGCGTGCGCGACCGAGGAGTAGGCCAGCATACGCTTCGGGTTCTTGCTGCCCAGCGCGGCCAGGTTGCCCCACGTCATCGTGATGGCCGCGAGCACACCGAGGAGCACGAGCCACACGGCGCTGCCTTCGGTGCCTTCCGGCAGGGTGATCACCAGCAGGATGCGGAA
>JAYOTG010000020.1:0-2821 GCA_038150305.1 Candidatus Poseidoniales archaeon
TGCTCATCACCTTCGCGTATCCGCAAGAAGAGATGAGCGGGCCACCGTTCGCCCTTCTCGACGAGGACGTGGACCGACACTTTGCCGAAGGTTTCGAGGTGGAACGGCTTGCGAAAACCGACCTTGAGGACGAGAAAGGGCGAGGCGTGTCGTGGATCACGTCCTCCGTGTTCCGCCTTGTCCGGACGTGAGGGCGCAGAAAGGCTGCCTTGCTGCTCAACTTGAGCAGGAGAGCATCGAGCAGCCCGGCCGCGTCATGGCCCACTCCGGGCGTGGCCCAGTCCACCACGCACCTTCGTCCTCAGGCATCCGTTCAAAGGGCCGCATCAGGCGCGCAGCGAGCGCTTCGGCTTTGGTCCAGTCGCCACGCTCGGCCTCATCGATGGCGAGCTGCAGCACCCAGTTGCGGGGTGTGAAGGCCGGCACGGTCGCCAACATTGCGGCGTGATCCGCAGCGCCTCCGACCCGTTCGAGCCAACGCCCAAGCCACGCGTTGATGGCCCCAAGGTCAGGCTCAGCAGCGTAGATGCGTCCTGCATCCTGCAGGGCTTCGGCCGTGGTCAGGCCTTCCGCCATGTGGCGCAGCATGGGAACATGGTCGACCTCCGAAGCATGCATGACGTGCTGGAGGTCGCGAACGAGCGCCTCGTCCGCTTCGGTCCATGCGTCCAGTCCGAGGCGCTCGACCCAGGCCTGCTGCCGCGCGTTGCGGTAGGCCTCGCGGTAGGACTCAAGCACGCCGTGGAGCGGTTCAGGGTCGTCCATCACCATGGCCACGGCTTCGAGCAAGCGGGCCAGGTTCCATCCCACCACATCAGGCTGAGCCGCGTAGCGGTAGCGGCGTCCGGGCAGATCGGTGGTGTTCGGCGTCCACGACGGGTCGTGGGCTTCCAGCCAGCCGAAGGGCCCATAGTCGATGGTCAGGCCGTGGATGGACATGTTGTCGGTGTTCATCACGCCGTGCACGAAGCCGTGGCGCATCCATCCGCAGACCATGCGGGCGCTGCGCTCTGCCACGTCGCTCAACCAGGCCACGATGCCCGCATCGTCGTTCACGTGATGGTGGACCTCGTGCGTGGTGACGGTGTACTGCATCAGGGCACGCAGGGCATCGGCATCACCGTCCGCCGCCAGCATCTGGAAGGAGCCAAAGCGGACAAAGGACGGCGCCGTCCGGGCCACGATGGCGCCCGGTTCCATGGCCGGTCGACCGTCGTAGAACATGTCACGGCGCACGTCCTCTCCCGTGGTGCACAAGGACAAGGCCCGCGAGGTCGGCACGCCGAGATGATGCATCGCTTCGCTGCAGAGGTATTCGCGAAGCGAGGAGCGCAGGACGGCACGGCCGTCACCGCGCCGTGAATACGGTGTGCGTCCGGCCCCTTTCAGCTGCACTTCGATCGGCCCACCGGCGGCATCCACGTGCCCGAGGGTCAGGGCACGTCCGTCGCCAAGCTGGTGGGCCCAGTTTCCGAATTGGTGGCCGCCGTACCGGTGGGCGTGGGGCTGCATGCCCTCCATGAGCCGGCCTCCGACCCAGAGTCGTGGATCCGGCTCGAGACCACCGAGATCCTTGGCGAGGTCGGCGTTCCACAGGCGAAGCGCAGGCTTGGGCATGGCCGTGGCCTCGCACCGTGACCAGCAGACGCCGGGAACTTGGCGCGGGTTTCCGCCCGAGACGGCATCCCCGGGCGTGGCCTTCAGCAAGGGTGCGGACCAGCCCATGTGGCACGCCCTCCTTGGCCCCACATCAACCTCGCCGTCGGGCAAGGCTGCGGTGGTTCACGCGTACTTTTCCCACGTTGAACCGGTCCACCAGAGGGTGCTTCCGTCGTCCATCGTGCGCCAGGTGTAACCGTTCATGTCCGTCCATTGCTGGACGACGCCAACGTCAGGGTTCGCGCTCTGGGTGGTCGCTTGGGCCACCGGTTGAGCCGTTGTGGTCGAGGCGGTGGCCGTGTACGCGGACGCGGATTGCGCCACTTCCGTGGTCGCCATCATGTTGCCCATGGGCTGCGTCGTGTTGATGATGTCAGCGCTGGCGAGATCAACGCCAGGCCTGCGCTGACGCAGGAACAGGAGGACGCCCACGGCGGCCACGATCACGAGCGCACCGACGGCGATGAAAACGGTACCGATGGTACTGTCGTCGCCGTCGCTCAGGGCCTCGTTGTCCGTGTCGGTGGTGTCCTCAACCTCATCGGCTGGAGGCATCAACACCATGTCGATGACGTGAATCACGCCGTTGGAAGCCTTGACGTCCGCGAGCGTGATGTTCGCGCCGTTGAGGACGGCGCCATCGCCGACCGTCGTGTTGTCGCCGTTGACCATCTCAACGGCCAAGCCGTTGCTGAGGTCCGCGGCCATCACCGAACCGACGTGCACGTGGTAGAGCAGAATGTTCGTGAGGGTCGCCTTGCCCTCCTCCGTGTCCAGTGCGGCGAAGTCAATGCCTGCGGCGGCAAAGGCCTCGTCGGTCGGGGCGAAGACCGTGAACGGGCCTTCGCTTTGCAAAGTCGCCACCAATTCCGCTTGGATCAGGGCGGCGACCAAGGACGTGTGAACGCCCGTGCAGCCGGCCGTCCGCGCGATGTCGTTGTGAGCGTCCGTTGGCGTGAGCACCTTGTCGATGACGTGAATGATGCCGTTGCTGGTGTTCACGTCAGCGGTGGTCACCGTGGCGTCGTTGACCATCACGGTTCCGTCCACGGTGAACGCGAGCGGTTGACCGTTGACCGCGTCCGCGGACATGCACTCGGTCACCGCGCTGGAGGGCACCGCGCCCGCCACCACGTGGTAGAGCAAGATGTCCGCCAAGGTC
>JAYOTG010000020.1:2921-37709 GCA_038150305.1 Candidatus Poseidoniales archaeon
GCTGGAGGGCACCGCGCCCGCCACCACGTGGTAGAGCAAGATGTCCGCCAAGGTCTCCTTGCCCTGAGGCGTGTCGAGGGCAGCCAGGTCGATACCGGCATCCGCGAAGGCCTGATCGGTCGGTGCGAAGACCGTGAAGGGACCGTCGCCTTGCAAGGTGGTGAGCAGTTCGGCTTGGATCACCGCGGCCACGAGGCTGTCGTGGGCGCCGGTGCACTGTGCGGTCCGCGGGATGTCGTTGGGGGTCGCGGTGGGCGCCAGCACCGTGTCGATGACGTGGATGATCCCGTTGCTGGTAGGCACGTCCGTGGCGGTCACGGTGGCGCCGTTCACCATCACCGTATCGCCCACGGTGAAGCTGAGCGGGTGGCCGTTGACGGTCGTGGCTGACATGCAGTCGGTCACGTTGGCCGCGGGCACGTTCGCCCCAACGACGTGGTACAGCAGGATGTCGGACAAGGTGTCCTTGCCTTCCGGCGTGTCGAGGGCGGTGAGATCGATGCCGGCGTCTGCAAAGGCCTGGTCGGTGGGCGCGAAGACGGTGAACGGCCCGTCACCCTGCAGGGTCTCGAGCAGTCCGGCTTGCACCACGGCGGAGACCAAGGACGCGTGGTTGCCCGTGCAGGAGGCCGTGCGTGGGATGTCGTTGGGCGTGTCCGTGGGCGTAAGCACCTTGTCGATGACGTGGATGATGCCGTTGCTGGTGGACACGTCAGGCATCGTGACGGTAGCGTCGTTGACCATCACGCCACCGTCGACGGTGAAGGCGAGCGGCTGACCGTTGACGGCATCCGCAGACATGCATTCCGTCACGGCGGACGAAGGCACGCTTCCGGCCACCACGTGGTAGAGGAGGATGTCTTCCAGGATCGCCTTGCCTTCAGGCGTGTCCAGCGCGGCAAGGTCGATGCCGGCGTCGGTGAAGGCTTGGTCGGTTGGAGCAAAGAGCGTGAACGGACCCGTGCCTTGGAGGGTTTCAAGCAGTTCGGCTTGGACGACCGCGGCCACGAGGCTGTTGTGGATGCCCGTGCAGGAGGCCGCACGTGGAATGTCGTTGGGCGTGTCCGTGGGCGTGAGCACCTTGTCGATGACGTGGATGATGCCGTTGCTGGTGGACACGTCCGGGAGGGTCACCGTGGCGTCGTTGACCATCACGCCACCGGCCACGGTGAACGCGAGGGGCTGGCCGTTGGCCGCGTTGGCGGTCATGCATTCGGTGACGTTCGAGGCAGGCACATCGCCCTCAACGACGTGATAGAGGAGGATGTCGCTCAAGGTGGCCTTGCCTTCTGGGGTGTCGAGATCAGCCAGGTTGATGCCCGCGTCGGCAAAAGCTTGGTCGGTTGGTGCGAAGACGGTGAAGGGCCCATCGCCCTGCAGGGTTTCCAGCAACTCTGCTTGAATCACGCCGGCCACCAAGGAGTTGTGCAGTCCGGTGCACTGAGCCGTCCTTGGGATGTCGTTTGGTGTGTCGGTCGGCATCAGGACCTTGTCAATGACGTGGATCAAACCGTTCGTCGAGATGACGTCGGTCAACACGACGTTGGCGTCGTTGACCATCACGCCACCGGCCATGGTGAAGGAAAGCGGTTGGCCGTTGGCCGCATCCGCGGTCATGCACTCCGTGACGTTGGCCGCGGGCACATCAGCGCTGACGACGTGGTACAGCAGGATGTCGCTCAAGGTGGCCTTGCCTTCCGTGGTGGTGAAATCGGCCAGGTCGATGCCTGCGTCAGCAAAGGCTTGGTCGGTCGGCGCGAAGACCGTGAAGGGGCCGGGTCCCTGGAGGGTCGCCAAAAGCTCAGCCTGGATCACGGCCGCCACCAAACTGTCGTGGATGCCCGTGGATTGGGCGGTGGAAGGGATGTCCACAGGTGGCATCAGCACTTTGTCGATGACGTGGATGATGCCGTTCGAGGCCTGAACGTCGGGCATGGTGACGTTGGCGTTGCTGACGGTGACGCCGTTGGCGTCGACGCCAAACTGGACGCGATCGCCGTTGACGGTTGTCGCGAACATGCCGTTGCTGAGGGCGCTCGAGGGCACCTCTCCGGACACCACGTGATGGAGAAGGATCGAGGTGAGCGTTGCGTTCTCCTCAGGCGTGTCAAAGGTGCTGAGGTCGATGCCTGCTTCCGCAAAGGCGGTATCGGTCGGTGCGAAGACCGTGAAGGGGCCAGGTCCTTGGAGCGTGGTGACCAAATCGGCATGCGTCAAGGCGGCCACAAGCGAGTCGTGGATGCCGGTTGCTGCAGCGTTGGCAGGGATGTCTTGCGTCGAGTCGGCGCTCGCGGGCAGGGGGAGGGTTGACGCCATCAGGAGGACGATGAGCACATACACGACGGATTTCTTCATGGCCTTGTTGGCACGCAATGTGAGTTATAATCAGGTGTTTTTCACACAACGAATCACGAAGGCGTCTCGAGGCATGCCTGATGGCCGCTCAGTGGTCGAAATCGAGGCCCATCCTCGGGGCGAATTTCCGTGCTTATAGCAGGTCATGCCCCTCATGCCCACATGGCATCAATGATCCTCGGATGGACCCTCAACGACGTGACGCACGCACTCGGGATGGGCGACATGAACCACCTGCACCAGTTGCGTTCAGAGGCTCAGAAAGCCGCACTCGCCAAGACCGTAGGCGCCATCCTGAGCCGGGTCGAATTGGGTCGAGATCTGCAGATGTGGCACATGGCCCAGCAGGATTCCTACATCGATCTGCAGGACCCAATCGTCATCGGAGCTCCCATCGTGTTCGGTGGCAAGGTGCCCGAGGTGCTGTGGTACCTCGCGCCCAACGAGCACGTCGACGGCACGCCCTCGCCCACCCTCCTTGCCAGCCTACAGGCGTTCGCGGAGCGCGTCGGCTCAGCGGGCGAGGCGCCTTTGCCTTCACCCACGGTCCACCTCTCCGGATGGCATGCGCCCGCCGAACCTCTGGCGCCCTTGGTCGGCGCTTGAACAAGCGAAGCCGCTTCGGACCTGTACCTGCCGTCCAGCGAGGCCATCGCGCAGCGCCGCAGAGCGTGATGCAGCACCTTCCAACCGTTCCACACGTGCCGGCACGCGGTTCAAATGGAGTGGTCTCCTTGACCGGCCATGGGACCCATCGCGCGGCTCCGCTGGTGGCGTTCCACCAAGGTCGCGCGCCGCGAACGGATGGCTCAACGCGAGGTGCGTTCGTGGAAGGCAGAGCACGCCGTGGGCGCAGCAGCAAAGCGCGTGGCCAGCACCAAACACGTCCATCTGGCCATCCGCATTCCAGACCCGGACCGACCCCGAGGCTCAGGTGAAGTGGACGTCATCGCCATCACCGACCGCGCCGTCATCCTGCTTGAAGTGAAAAATTGGGGCGGAGACGTCCTCCTGCAGAACAACGACCTCGTCCAACAGCGCCTGCTCGACAAGGGCGAGCCGCCCAAACCCGTCATCGAGAAGCTGCGGGCCAAGGTCAGGATGCTGCAGCGCTGCTCCTTGTCCATCGACCAGATCGAGATGCTCGAGGTGCTGCCCATCGTGGTGCTGGCCAATCCCAAGGGCAACCTGAGCGAGGAGGTCTTGGCGCACCCCGAGGTCTCAACGGTGGCGGATTTGCCTGCGAAAATCGAGGCCCTTCTGGCCACGCGCGAGCCTGCAAGCGAGGAGGAAATCGCCCGGCAGGACGCCATGCTGCGACGTTTTGGAACGTGGGACGTGCTGACCTTTGACGGCGGCCAACGTCACACGGGCGACTTGATTGACGCCGACCTTCCCGAGGGATGGGCCCGCGCTGACCATACGGCCATCGAGGTCGCGGTGGAGGGCGGCTGGTTCCCGACCTTGCTTCGAGGACCGCGCCTTAACGTCACCTTCCACCGGCGCGACGGCACGAAAACCACCGAAACCATGGCGCCTGGCCTGACGGTTCGGCACACGCAACCATGGGACGAATCGGGCATCGACGGAAAGGGCACCTATCCCATCGAGCACGTGCGCAAGGTGCTCTTTGGCAACGCGGCTCCGTTCAGTTGGGAGGGCATCCGAGGAGGCTCAGGCACGGGCAAAGACCCCGAAGGAGCGGGCGATGGCGTACATGACCCTCTTGCTGATTTTGAGGTCGGAGGCACGTACACCGGAACGGTGGTGAAACACATGCACGGCAAGGCTGACGGCGCTTTCTTCGGTTACCTGGTGGTGCTGAAGGAACGTCAGGTGAAGGGCTTGTTGCACGCCGAGAAGATGGTCGGAAAAAGCCAGGCGATGCTCGACATGATGTACGCCAAAGGGAACCCCATTCGTGTCAAGATCCTCAGCATTCGAGGCCCTGACCGTGTCGAACTGGATTTCGCTGATGAGGGCGAAAGCGAGTGAACGTCTCCCCTCAGCGCTGGCGCGCCGCTTCCACGCACGCGCACGCCACGGCCACTTGCAGGTTGTAGGACGGGACAAAGCCGTGCATGGGCAAGCGGACGACAGCGTCTGCAGCCTCAAGCGCCGCTTGGCTCACTCCTTCCGCTTCGGCGCCGATGATCAGCATGACGTCTCCAGTCAGGTCCACGTTCGGCAGGTCCTGCTCTCCGACGTCTTCGATGACCACGATGCGATGCCCCGAAGCCTTGGCTGAGGCGATGGCCTCCTCGATGTTGGCTTCCACGACCGGGATGAAGCGCGTGGCTTGCATGCTGCTGTGGCGCAGATCCTTCCATGCTCGCCCTGCGATGGGTGCTGGCGTGGCGAGGACGACACCCGTCGCACCGGCGACTTCCGCGGTGCGCACCGAGAAGCCCATGTTGCCTGCGTAGGACACGCCGTCAAGGCAGAGGAGCAACCCACCGCGGGCCGTCAGCTCGTCGAGGTTCTGTGCTTCCGGGTTCCGGCCCACCAACGTCAACACGGTGGGGGGCGCTTCGCTTCCGGGCCAGGCCATGCGCCACATGTCACGTTCCGTCACCTCGTGCACGGGGATGCCAGCGTCCCTCGCCGCGCTGCACAGCTCCGTTGTGCGCTGATCTTGGGCCTTGAGCACCAACATGGCCGTGGCTTCTCCGGCGGCCAAGGCCGCTTCTGCCGCCTCGATGCCTTGCCGCTGCATGAGGGGCCATCGTCGAAGCGGTCATGAGCCTGATGCTCCACTCTCCCGGCATGGACGCCGACCGCATCGCCCATGCGAAAGCCCACCCACCACGCTTCTTGGCGCGTGTCGAGGCGTGCCGTGCTGTGGTGAGCGAGTGCGATGGTCCTGCACTTGCGGCCATGCTGAACGAGGATGCGGCTGGCATCATCATCGACGTACGAGAGGCGCATGAGTTCGAACGCGGCCATCTTCCGGGTGCCGTCCACCTCTCGAAAGGGGTGCTGGAACGGGACATCGAGGCCTTGGTGCCCGACGTTCAGCAACGTGTGGTGCTCTACTGCGGCGGCGGTTTTCGTAGCGCCATTGCCGGAGCGTCCTTGCGGGACATGGGCTACAGCGACGTCTGGTCGGTGTGGGGCGGATGGCGAGCCATTCGTGCCGCAGGTTTGGCCGATTGATCAGGACGAGCGCAGTTCGCTAAGCGGGACTTGAATCATTGGAATGGGCACGTCGATGTGGTGGCGGCTCGTCTTTGGCGGCGTGCGGTCACCTCGCGCGGCCGTCTCGATGATCTCCTCTTTCGTGATGCTCTCCCGCCCGCACCCGGGCCAGGTGTCCACCGCGATCCGCGCCTCGTCGAGGTAATCGAAGAGGAGGGCAGGCATACGGGCGAGGCCAAGGGCCTGTCCAACGGAAAAGCGGTGATGTCCGTCAAGGATGGTGCCGGTGACGCGGTCCACCAGGAGCGGCAGATCGACGTGGCCGCTGGCCTCGAATTGGGCTTGCAACTCCGCGACGCGCTCCGGTTGGATCTCCTCGTGGGGCTTGAGCCAAGCCATGTCCACCAGCGTGATCTCCATCGCCGTTTCGGTGGACGCTCCCTTCATCAACCTGCCCGCTTTGTACGCCTCATATTCCATGGTTGAGCCCTGAAAGCGGGCCTCGGCCCCTCAGGGGAGGGCTGATAAAGGGGAGGAAGGTCGGCAACTCGCTGAGGTGTCCATATGACGAAGGGACTCTACCACCACGTCCGCGAGACTTGGCAGCAGCCGAAGGCCGCCCTGCCGCACATGTACCGGCAAGCTCGCATGGCGCAATGGCGCCGCGCTCCCGTCTTCGACCGCGTCGAGAAGCCAACCCGCATCGACGCCGCGCGCCGCCTCGGCTATAAGGCCAAGCAGGGCGTTGTCGTCGTCCGCACCCGCGTTCGCCGTGGTGGCCTGCGCAAGGGCAAGGTGCACATGAAGCGCAAGCCCTCCAAGGCCGGTGTCCGCAAGATCACCATGGGCAAGAACATCCAGCGCATCGCCGAAGAGCGCTGCGCCCGCCACTACCCCAACCTCGAGGTCTTGAACTCCTACTGGGTCGGCCAAGATGGGAAGCACAAGTATTACGAGGTCATCCTCATCGATACGCACCACCCCGCGATCATCGCCGACAAGCAACTTGGCGTGTTCTCCCGGGCAAACGGTCACAACAGCCACCGCGGCCGTGCGGCCCGTGGCCTGACCTCCGCCGGCAAGCGCGGTCGTGGTCTCTCCCGCAGCAAGGGCAAGGGCGCTGAGAAGATCCGCCCCTCGCTCAAGGCGAACCTCAACCGCGGTAAGTGAGCCCCGTCCTCGCGACGTTGGGTTCAAGGTCGGACCCCCTTCTTCGTTGATGAGGGAGGGTCATGGACGTCACCGCGGTGCGTGGCAAGGAGGTCTACCTCCCCGACGGACGTCGGTTGGGCCGCGTCCACGATGCGGTCATCGATTTGGAAGGCATGGCCTGTTCCCATCTTTTCGTGACCGAGACGCCCGCAGAACTGGTCGAGCAGAGCATTGACGTCGCGGTGCCGTGGCGATGGATCCGCGGCGTTGGGGACGTCGTCGTGTTGCGCTGGTTCCCGCAGACGCCCATCCCGCTTCCCTGAGGTGCTCCAATGTTGGACCTGCACGTGCTCGGGACCGCTTCAGCGCGTCCCACGACCAAGCGTGCGGTCAGCGGATCGGTGCTGGCGTGCCCGGAAGGCTTGGTCCTGATCGACCCAGGAGAAGGCTTCCAGGACCGGTTCACCGCCGCACGTCGACACTTGAAATCCGAGTTGGGCACGCCTCGGCTCCGTAGCCGTCGCGTCGCTGCCGTGCTGCTGACCCACGGGCACCTCGACCACACGTGGGGCCTCTTGCCTTGGCTGCAAACCTCGGGACTCGACGGTCGAACCGAGCCCTTGGTGGTCGCCGGCCCGGTTGATGCGCAGACTTTCGATCATGTGCAAGAGCACGGATTCCACAGCCTTCCCCCCGAAGGCTTGGCCGCCTCGGACGTCTGGCGCCAGATGCGCGCTTGGCATGACCTCGGTGCCACCGAGGAACTGCTCGGCTACCCCATCGTTTGGCGCCTTGGCCACGTCGCTTCCGGTCGATGGATGGACGTGACGGCCGAGGGTCCGGTCGAATCAACGGCCGTATGGTCACCGGCAGGGTGGACCGAGCATCATCTGACACCTCTTTTGTCCCGTCATTCCGTTCCGTCGTGCGGGTGGCGCATTGACGGGCCTTCGACGGCCCTCGTTGTTTCTGGCGATACGGCTTCTCCGGGGCTGGACAGCGATCTTCCCGGGCCCGATGTCCTCGTGCACGAAGCCACCTACCTCGAGGAGCACGCGGACCGAGCGGAGGGCCACCTTCACAGCACGGCGGCAGGGGCCGCTCGCACGGCCATGCATCTCGATGCGCGCGGGCTCGCTCTGACCCACTTCAGCGCCCGTTTGGCGGACGCTGGTCCTTCGGTGGCCGAGGCCGCCGCCGTGCTCGACGGCGGTGTTCCCTGCGTGGCCCTGAACGACGGCGATCGATTGACCGTCCAGCCTGACGGGACGGTTCACCACCTCTCACGTGAGGACGTGGGATGGGAGGCCCGGCTGCTCGTGGAAGGCAGACGTTGAAAGCCGCAGCAGCGATGTGGGCTTCATGCGTCGCCTTTGTGGTGCTCTGATGGTGCTGATGCTACTCGCGTCGATGCCTGTGGCCGGTGCTGTCGAAGGACGCGCAGCCCCCAATTGCGCCTCGGCGGCCTTGAGCGAAGTCTCCGGGGCCGTGGCGGTCGATGCCGGGTCATGCCTCGACATCGACCTCGGCGTGCACGCTCCCGGCACCGTGCTGGCCTTCGACATCCTCGTCGTGGACGATGCCGTGGACGTGCTGATCTTCGACGACGCGGGCAAGGCGCCGTACAACCTCGGGCAGAGTTACCGCAGCTCCGTGACCACGCCGGTGTCCACCGAGTCGATGCTCGGGCAGCAGGTGTTCCATTGGAAGGTCCCTGCCTCCATCAACGCGAAGTCGTGGTCGATGGTGATGGACAACTTGGCGCATGACGGAGACCAAGGACAGGGCGACCAAGGAGGCGCCCGCGCTCAGATCAGCGTTCAGGTCAGCGTGCTGCAGGACGGTTCCCTCACCGTGGTGCACGACCTCCACGCCGTGCTCGCCAACACCAGTACGTGGCTGACCGAAGACGACGGGCTCGTGCTGGACGCAGGGACGTCGATTCAGGTTGAGGCTTGGGCGCTGGACGGCTCCGCCGACCTCGCGTTTCTGACCGATGCACAACGGATCGCATGGGAATCTGGGGCACAGCATGCGCCAGATTCGGGCACCGCTTTGCTCGACGTGTCCACCTCTTCGTCGCTCACCTGGACGGTGCCTCCGTCCTTGGACGGCGTGCCGATGCACCTCATGTTGGACGGCGGTGACGCCATCCTTGGAGGAGCACCACCTGAGGACCTGCGCACGACGGTACGCCTGACCCTCGATCCTCCAATGAATCCGATTGTTCAAGACGACGGCAACGGCTCGACCACCTTGCTGCAGCCCCTTCTCTTGGACGCCTCATCAACCCCCGATCGCCTCAACCGATTGGTGGATTGGTCGTGGGATTTGGACGCGGACACCGATGAGGACAACGACGGTGACGCCACCAACGACGGTGCGTGGGCATCAGCGGAAAGCACGTCCGCAACATGGAATCAACCTGGAACCTACACGGTCAGCGTCCACGTCAGGGACGTGGACGGCCGAACCGCCATGGCTCAGCATCAGGTGTCCGTCGCGGACGTGGTGGCGCCAACGGCGAAAATCTCCTCCCTGGGCGCCGAACAGCCCGTGGACGACGGGTACCGTTTGGACCCTGAGGCCGTGCTTCGCCTTTCGTGTGCTCCCTCGACCGACGACCATCGCGTGGACGTCTGCGCATGGTCCATCGACGGTGCACCGAGCGGTCAGAACACCACCATGGTGGCGTCTTGGGCGGACTCAGGTGAGCACACGGTGCGCTTGACGGTCACCGATCCGAGCGGGAACAGCGACGTCCTCGAACGCCGCGTGGTGGTCGTCGACCGAACCGCGCCTCGTCTTTCCACCACCTCGGTCAGCGCGTTGCCTGCTTCGCTGGATGAGGGCGTTTCGACGGTGGTTCGCGTGAGCGTGGACGACCCAGTGGATGCCGTCGACACGCTTCGCGTGCATTGGGACCTCAACCCGCTCTCTGATTCGGACGGCAACGGCGTGCCGGACGACGATGCTGACCTGCTCGGCGAGGAGGTGCAACTCACCTTTGACTCGGCCGGGGAACGCGCCGTGGTCATCACCGTGTTCGATCCTGCGGGCAACACCGACCGCACGGTGTGGAACGTCGACGTCAACGCGGCTCCGTCTTCGTCAGGCTCAGGCGGCCTCATCGCTGCGGGTGTGGGTTTGCTTGCAGTGGTGGCTGCGGCGGTGGTTGTGCTTCGGTTGCGTCGCACCGCGCCGTTGGAACAGAACACAGCGCCTGTGCCGACCGCTGAAGCATCGGCCGAGCAGGCCAAGGCGGCTGAAATGGCCTCCATCTACGGCTCCGCACAGCAGGAGAGCGTGACGGTTCAACCCGTGATGACCCCTTCGTATGCGTCACCGGCGCCTGCAGCCGCGTTGGATCCGATGGCCCAGTCGCTCCTCGACGAGCGAGCCGCTCAGGACGCCGCGAGCATGGCTGGGCTGGAGGCCTTGGTGGAGGACGTGGAACCGGAGCCCGTGGCTGCGTTCGAAGCCGAGGAGGCCACGAAGGCTCCAGCGGTTCAGCAGGAGCCCGACGTGCCTGAAGCGCCTGCGACCAGCACGGCCTCGTCAGGCGGCCGCCTTGAATTACCAGCTGGCCTGATGGACATGCTCGAAGAGCGAACTGATGGGCCGCAGTAAGCGTTCAAGGCGACGCAGGACAGGGAAGGGTTCACAACGGGCGAAGCCTGCCTGAAGGCATGCAGCGGGACGCCGCAAGGCTGCTCCATCCAGGAGTTCGGCCGAGCCAGGTGCAACGGCGTGCCCCTGCCGTCGTCCTGCTGCTGCTTTTTCTCATCCCGATCGTTCAACCCGTGACCACCGCTGAAGTGGCGACGGACGACTTTGGCATCCTTGATGCGCTGGACGACTTGCTCGAAGACCGGTCGATCAGCAGCTCGGACCTGATTGCAGAAGAGATGGCGTCCAGCACCTTGTCGTCGGTGGACGCCGCCGCGCGCGAGGTCAGGGAAGGGGACGCCATCGTCGAAGCAGAACGCTTCCTTGACGGCCTCGAAGTCAGGGATTCAGCCCCCTTTGAACCGGACCATCCGCGCGCCTACGAGTTCTTGCTGGATGCTGAAAACCACAGCGGCGCGGGTCTTCCGGACAACTTGTTCCAGACCTTGTTTTCCGTTGAGAATTGGCAAATCACCGACCCCCTCGCGGTCGGCATCAACACCTACGCCATCTACCTGAACTTCAGCACGAAGAACGACGGCCCGTCCTATGAGACGTGGACCTCAGGGACCTTTACCGGTGACATCACGGTCGGTGCGGACCTCAACCTCTTCGACAATTTCATCGACATCGACGGCGATGGTGCCGACGACGTCATCGTCGAACTGACGGTCCAAGGTCTCCTTGAACGTGGACAAGGCTGGGACATCACCACGAGCGGCGGCATCGGGCCTTTGCCAGGATTGGTTCCAGAAACCCTGTGGATTCGTCCCATCTTCCAGTGGCGCGTGCATCAAATTGACGCCGCTGATCCGCTTTGGGACGACATGGCCTTCCTCGAGGTCAGCTTGCTCAAGGGCTTCGCGTTTGATTTCGCGGTGCAAGAATCCGAGTCCTACTCCATCGTGATTGACACGCGCTTCACGCAACCTCCGCACGAGTTCCGTGTTGGTGTCGGTTTGGACCGCATCACCTTCGAAATCGCGGATACCGTCACCGACGTGGGCCAACTGTTGCTGAGTCTGCTCGGTGGAGGCGTGGGTGCAGACACCCTCTCGCTGACCTCCATTTCTGCACCATACGCCATCACCATCCAAAACCCAGACGCGCCTGGGGGCAGCCTCCAGACGGAATGTTCCGACGAGGATTGGTACGACCCAGAAAACCAGCCCCGGTTGGACAGCCACGAGGACCGGTGTTCCTTCGGCGTCGGCGTCGGCTTCGTTCACTTCGACGTGGCCCGCAACGACGGGAGCGTGCCCGACGTGCTGGAACTGGCCTACGTCGATACCGGATTCCATCCAGAGGACACCGGCAGGCGCCTGCCCTCGGAAATTGACCTGACCTTGCGCAACGACAACTTCGGAGACAACACCTTCGACACGGTGGAGGTGTTCAGTGACCGAGACACAGACGTCTACGTCCACTACTTCGAAGACCGCTCCAAAATGCCCGAAGGTGACGCCGCCTTCGGCAACATCTCCGACGCCAGGATTTGGATCCGTGGCTTGCCCTCGGGCTCCCTGCCGCAGGAAGAAATCAATGCGCTGTTCACGATGATTGGCGAGGCTCCGGGGAGCATCAACTTGCCCGGCGATGTGCCCAACCGCCTGTCCTTGTTCATCGGCATCAAGAATTTCTCAGGCGACGCGACGACCAACGTGAACGACCCCACCCTTCCCGTGAACCCTGCCTCGCCGCCAAACACGCTCATCGTTGTCGCTGCTGTGGACTGGATACCAATGCTTGAATTCGGTTCGAGCTTCCAGCGGGGAGGCTTCGCGCCCGACCGTTCGTCGATGACCTTGGTGGTCGAGGACCTGCCCCCGGTCATCGTGGTGTCCGGTAGTTTCGAACTCGGAACCAGCGGTGTTGAACGCTTACGACCGGACAACAGCGACCTCAACGCCATTTCGCAAGTGCTCGACAACGCCCTACTTGGCTTGGTTGAGATCATCCTCGACCTCGGTACCATCGTGAACAGCATTCCAGGTGCCGTGGTCGGCACGGCCGGCAGCGCAGGCGGGACCGTCGAAGTGGCGTGCTACACGCAGGTCAAGGCCGCGTGGTCCACCGGGGAGTCGCGGACACCGGCAGAGGTCGGCACCCTCGGGTTTGCATTGTCGTCGAGCGACCAACCATGGCTGCCGGAAAGCGACCACCTGCTCCTCTCCAGCGACGCCGCCATTGGCGTGGTGCAGGGCCGCTCTGGGCCTGTTGACCCGCTGGTGCCTGTGGCGATGAGCGCCCGCGTCAGCGGCGTGTCTGGTGTGACCCAAACCTTCGATCCGGTGACCAGTGAACGCATCCTCGCGCTGAAGGGGTCCAGCGCGGAACCCCTCATCGTCGGGCATGTCTCGCACGATGGACCGAACATGTCGGCCGCTCAGAAGCAGGCCGCGATGATTTCCAATCGGCCCGATGAGCTTCGTTTGGTGCAACTACCAGAGCGTCTCATTTACGAGGCCAGCGCCCCGATTGGGACCATCACCTACGGTGGACAAGACGGCGACCAACGCAACGCACTTCGCTTGGTGGGCCTTCCCTCCGAATTCGAATTGGTGCTCGGCTCGGAGGTCGGCTACGTGGCCAGCACGCCGATTCAATCGGTTGAAATCCAGTCCAGCAACGCCACGGTGCCGCTGACGATGGACGGTGACCACGTTCGCTTCTCGGTGGACGGTGATGAAACCAGCTTCTCTGTGCAGATTTCTGACGTGCTTCGCATGCGCCGCCTCTCTCCTTTGGAGGAAGGTTCGCTCGGTCCTGAAGGCAACAGCCGTGTGGAGATGCAGCGGACGTCGTCTGCACCGCTCAGGCTGCTGTTTGAGGACACCACGGCGTATGGCGATCCCTTGCTGGGGTTGAACGGTCGCGCCGTGATTGAACCGCTCCCGGCTGAGATCGAAGTGGCCGTGCCCGGCGGTGTGGATTCCGATGGGCTCGAACTCCCTGACTTCGGAGACCAGGAAGGCGTTGAGGGCTTGTCCTTCTTCCTCGGCGATTTGGTCGCCTTCGGTCGCGTGGCGAACGACTTCATCCATGCGTTGACCAAGGACCTTGGGGGGTCCGTCAGCACGGAGAGCGACCTTGCGATTGGCATGGACCTTGAGACGGGCGAAGCGTTCAACCTGACCGCCGACATGCGAAAAGGCACCACACCACCTGAGCCGGCCTGGGTCCACGGGATTTCCGTGGAGGCCGATGAGCGGGTGGACGTCGACCTCAACCTGAGCCGGCTGGAACGGCTGACCCTTTCTGGACGCATCACCCTCGAGACCGCTTGGGAGGACGCTCGCTTGACGGTTGACGAGCAGGAACAGGGAGCGCTCGTGCTCGAATCCGCCGGCATGGTCGGCGCTCGAGACCTCATGACCGTCCTTGCTGACGGCCGCCTGAGCGAGGACGAGAAAGCGACCTATGACCTCGAGAACTGGAGCGCACAGGGCGTGGATTTGACCGAGCGACGTGCATGGCACGTCCGCACGTGGTTGCCCTCGCTTCCGGCGGGCGCCATCGACTTGGATTACGATTTCAGGATGGTCGAGGGCGTCCCCACCTACCAATTCGACCTCGCGTTCACCTCATGGAAACCGTTGTATGAGGACATGACCGTCCTCGTGAAAGGCATCTCAGGTCAAGACGTTGACCTTCGGTTGACCGGATTTGATACCGAGAACGCCCACGATGTGCTGCTCGATGCGGTGTTTTTCCAAGAGCGGAATTTGACCGTCCCTCGCTTGACCCTCGACATGCGTTATGACGTGGGCGTGCCGCTTGATTCAGCGCACGCCGTGTTCATCGACCACACCACGCAAACCCGTTCTGAAGCCCTCATCCTCGGCGTTCCCCGCAGCACGGACGTGTCGGCCACCATTGGGGACAAGCTGATCCTGAATGTCACCGTCCCCGAGGACTTCCAGGTGGACGGGAGATCGGCTGAAGCGCTGATGATTCAACAGCACCGCTTCGTCGACGGACGTTGGTGGCCCGCCACCGTCTTCATGCGAGACCTCCCCGGCCAGCTCTACCTCGTCGCCGAACCGTCCGAGGTGTACGACATCCGCGCGGAGACGTCCTTCCAAGGCCTGTTCACGATGGATTACACCTCCAACGGCGAGGACATGGACCTCTTCGTTCAGGCCTTTGGCAAGGCCATCGACAGCAAAGGCGACGTGCTGATGATCGCCGAAGACTTGCCGTCACGCTTCCAACTGAAGACCACCGAACGCTTTGGCGTCGAGGTTGCATCGAGCGGTTCGGGTGTCGGTCAACTGTACCTTCGTGCTTCAGACGTGCCTTCCGCGCCCGGGGTGACCCTGCAATCGATGGAAGTGGTCGGCGAGGACCTCAAGGGCGCGACCATCCACATGCATCGTGTGGGCGGGGTCTACCCGATCATCATCCTCGACGGCATCACCACCGGCCGCGTCATCGCGACGGCGAACGCTGAATTGACGCCGGCCGACTACGAGCCACGCCTTGAGGGCGTGCCATTCATGTCCGATTTGGCGATTGACGGCCGTGGCGTGCTGCTCGACACCCAGTTCACGGGCATCTTGCCCACCGCCTCAAGCGTCGGGGTCAACGGGATGGCCAGCGACTTGTCGCTGATCGGTTCCCTGACCGGTGGCGCTGTGGAAACACGTCACGTGCTCGTGGTTGAGCCGATCAGTTCTGCCGTGGCCAGCGGCCTGGCTTGGGTGGTGTGAGCGTGAGCGCGGACGTCCCGTTCAACCCCGAACCCTCCAAAGAGGGCATCCTGCAACGCCTTCGAGACCGGGTGGACGGTGACGGCTCCACGGACGAGGAGGACGTGCTCCGTGCCGCGCAAGACGCAGCCTATCGGCTTCAGCGCTTGCGGCGCGAGGTCGAGCCCGCGAAGGTGGCCCTCGCTGGCCTCAGCCTGATCGTGCTGCTCGGTCTGCTGATGAGCGGCTGGTACTGGGTGCTGCCCCGTGACGGTTTGACCCTCGACACGGTCTACATCCAGAACGGCGGGCACATCCTCATGTCTGAGATTCACAATTCCGGCAGCAGGGCGGTCACCGACCTCGAGGTCACCGTTTCCTTTGAGGACGAAGTGGGCGAGGAATTGGGGCGCATGTCGGTGTTTCTCGACGTGCTTTCCGCCCACAGCTCGGTGGCCGGCGACGATTTGGAAATGAAGATCGTGGGGCACACGGTGTGGGCAAATTACACCGTGCAAACGACCGTTTCGTGGACGGATTATGGTGGTGCAAGCCATCAGGAAACGTGGCGTCATGATGTTGGCACATGGGCTTCGGAGGAATTTTCCGACCGCACGGACCGACGCACGTGGCCCTTCTGATGCATGGCCGTGCAGGTTACCCCAAGCGATATAGCGGTCTCGCGAAGCCTTGGCCACATGACCAGCAGCCGTGCCCTCAGGCCGGTCGCGCTGGTCCTCCTGCTCCTCCTCTCCACATGGTCGGGGTGGACGGTTCCGGAGGGTGACGAACCCTCCGGCGATGACGAATGGACGCCGACCTTCTTCGAGGTCCAGCCGGACACCTACCGCTCCCTCGCCGGCACCTATGGCCAGGTGTCTGCGCTGGACGACCGTGCTCCCTTTGCCGACAGTCGGCTCGGTCGATTCAGTGACGATGGCCTGCTCATTGACCGCCCCTTGCCCGAGTCCCTGCTGACCCCACGGGATGACCTGCGCCTGGTGATCGTGGACCTCGACATGCCGTTGACCGTGGCTCGAGAGGAGGTTGCTTCGGTGCAGGGCATGGTCGTTCGTGAGTTCATCGCGCCGTCTGGCCTGCTCCTGCAAGCGCCTCCGTCGGCCTTTGCTGCTCTTGAGGGGATGGCCGCCGTACGCTCGGCGCACACCGTCCCTGCGGCCATGTTCCTCGACGATGCCCTGCTGGACGTGCTGCTCCTCACGGGAGGTGAGGCCGCGTTGCAGGGCACCGAAGTGCGCCTTGAGGGATGGCGTGATGTTGACGGGCCCATCGCTGCGGTCCACCTGAGCCATGGGCAGCACGCCATTCAGCAAGATCTGGGCGAGGTGGCCAAGGTGGCCCTCGAGGGGAGAGAAGCGGTGGACGTGGGCCGATGGCGCGGTGACCTCGCCACAACGGATCTTCTCACCTTGGCGCTGCAACCTTCTGTGATGTGGCTCGGCCCAGAGCCGACCTTTGCCATCGCAAACGATCAGGCCCGGCAGCACATGCGGGTTAGCAACGTCGCCAACGGCTTCACGACCTCACTCAACGGTTCAGGGGTCATCGTGGCCGTGGCCGATTCAGGATTGGACGCGGATCACGGCGATTTCGGTGCACGCGTGCTGTCCAACACCGATGTGGTCGGTGACGGCTCCACCGCGGACAAGCACTCGGGACACGGCACACACGTGGCGTGCACCGTGCTCGGCGACGGCAGCCGTGGCGGTTACGCCGGGGTCGCCCCGCAAGCTGAACTAATCTTCCAAGCGATGGAAAACGACAACAACGGGCAATTCCTCTCGCCCAGCTTGAACTACATTCTGAATCAAGCCTATTCTCAGGGGGCGCGCATTCACACCAATTCTTGGGGCTCCTCTCAAGCCAGCGATCAAGGCAAGTACACCTCCTCTGCGGAGGACATCGACGACCGTACCGCGGCATACGACCGCACCCACGCCAACCAAGAGGGACTGTTGGTCCTCTTCGCGGCAGGAAACGACGGTCCAGGAACCGGTACGGTGGGGGCACCCTCGACCGCCAAAAACACGCTCACGGTCGGCAACCATCAGAACCGCTACAACGGTGCGCCGGACACGATGATGTCGGGCTCGTCCCGTGGCCCAACCGACGACGGGCGAATCAAACCGGACGTCGTGGCTCCCGGAGGTTACGTCCGCTCCTGCCGTGCTCAGGAGGCTGGAGACACCGGCAGCGCCACGTGGTCGAACCAGTACTACCTCGAATACACTGGGACGTCGATGGCCACGCCCAACGCTGCAGGAGCGGCGGCGCTCGTGCGGGAATATCTCGTGGAGATCGCCTTGCGTCCTGAGCCTCAAGGGGCCCTTGTCAAGGCCTTGCTGATCCTCGGCGCACAGGACATGGGGACGCGAAACATCCCCAACGACGACGAGGGCTGGGGGCGCGTGAACCTGCGCGACACCCTCGCGCCGACCGGTGGGCGCGGCATTTGGGTGGACGACCGATCGCTGCTTTCTTCCACCGGTCAAAGCAAGACCTACGTGTTCAACGTCAGCGCGTCAAGCAGCCCGTTCAAGGTCGTCTTGGCATGGTCGGACGAGCGCGGCTCGCGGTTTTCGAGCACCCAATTGGTCAACGATCTCGACCTCGAGGTCACCTCTCCCGACGGAATCACCTACCTCGGGAACGTGTTCAGCAACGGCCGCAGCATTCAGGCCGGGTCCCGAGACACCCTCAACAACGTCGAAGTGGTGCTCATCGATGCGGCCCAGCAAGGCATTTGGGAGGTCAAGGTGAAGGATTCCAACCACGCTGGAAGCCGTTCTCAGCCCTACTCCATCGCGGTGTCCGGTCAAGGCGTGAACGACCTGCGACCAGACCCATTGATGGTGCCCACGAGTTTCACCATGGACGTCAGCATCCCGCAGGTCGGAGACCCTGTCTCCATCACCACCGAGGTGATGAACATGGGCAACGTCAAGGCAGAAGCCATCGATGTCGCCTTCTTGGTCGACGGCGCTGAATTGGACCGAACGACGGTTGATTTGTTCCCCGGTTCCATCCGTTCGTTGCCTTGGACGTGGACGCCAACGGTGGCCGGCACGTCCGAAGTGATCGTTCGTGTTGATCCTGATGACGCGGTGGACGAGGTTCAGGAGAACAACAATGACTTGGTCACCCAAGTTAACGTGAGCGCACCCGGCGTCAAGGTCTCGGCCGTCGACCCGGAGCTTCGTCTGGAATCCCCCACCCAGACCACGTCGTCGTGGAACATCACCCTCACCAACACCGCCCTCTTGGGCACCAACGCCTCCCTCTCGGCCGGCGTGCCTGTTCGGACAACGGACGGCTTCACGCCGGGCTGGTACGTCGGTCTGACGCTTGCGAATTTCACCCTCGAAGGCCGTGGTGAAGACTACGTGACCGTTACCGTGGTCCATCAAGCACGCCCCGAGCCAGGGACCTACCTCATCCCGCTGACCGGGCTTGATGTTGACAACGGCGTCTCGTATCCCTACAACCTGAGCATCGTCGTCCCCCCACTTCCTGAAGCTCGGTTCACGCTGGATTACAGCGTCGTCCCCGCGCACCCGCTCAATACGACCACCTTCGAGTTCACCCTGACCAACGACGGCAATGGACCGATCGGGTACGACCTCTTCCTCGAATCTCCGACCGGTTGGTCCGCAGGTTTCGACAACCTCGGCTCGGAACCAGGGGCTTCCTCTGGCTCCACGGGACTGATGGACCAGCATGCAGCACGAGCGATCAACGTCACCGTGGTGCCTCCTTCGGTCAAAACCGTGGCCGGAGCCGAGCGAACGGTGACCCTCACCGCCATCTCGCAAACCGACCCGGCCGTGTCCACGTCGTTGGACATCCCCATGCAGGTCATGTCGATCCGCGACGTCGGCATCACCCTGGATTCCAGTCTCCCCGCCTTGCGGCCCGATGCAACGGTAGGCCTGTTCCTTAGCCTTGAAAATCGAGGCAACGTGGACCTCGACCTCACGCCGAGCTTCCAGCTGCCTTCAGGATGGAGCGTCTCGAATGCCCTTGAACCGATTCGCCTAGGATGGACGGACACCGTCGACGTGGTGTACACCTTGGTGGGCGATGGAAGCGGCCAATCAGGAACGCTTGAGGTGCGCTTTAGTGATGCGCAAGGGCGGTTCACATGGACGTCCTCGCTGGAAGTCAAGCAACTTCCCGATCCGACGCTCGATTTCAATCGCTTGCTGCTTGAAGACGGCGCTGAGTACACGACGCCCTTCGGCTCGGGGAGCCATCCCACCGGTGAGACCCTCCGGTTCGAATGGTTGGTCGGCAACGCCGGTGACGCCCCCTGGACGCCCTCGGTGCAGCTTGACCTCGATCCAGGTCTGTTTGGGTCATGCGAAGCACCGGGTGACGTCCTCAAGGGGGAATTCCGCATCGTCGGGTGTGATGTGGTGCTTCCGCCGTCCCTCGCGGCCAACACCGAACCGTCCTTCTCCATCGTCCTCAGCGGAGAGGGCTTCGAGCGGCGTGATGAGGTGACCATGCTCGTCGCCGAGGACCCACGCCTCGATGCGCGTCTTGATGGCATCACGGAAGCGACGTCCACGGAGGCGGGCACGATCACGTGGAGCGTGACCAACACCGGCAACGTGGCCGTCGACGAACGCCTCGCCTTTGACGCAATCCAGGGCTGGGAGGTCGACATCGACGGCGCCTCGACGCTCACGCTGGAACCCGGAGCAACGCGGGTGCTTCGCGTGAGCTACACCAGCACGCTGGGCGGAGAGGCCCCGCTTACCCTCGAGGTCAACAACGTCATGTTGGAAGGCGAGACCACCGTTACGCTGACTTCGCCGCGCGCAGTCACCGATGAAGGCCAAGGTGCGGGCGCGCTGACCGCGGTGGTCGGGGCAGCGGTCCTGTTGCTCGTGATTGCGGGCATGCTGGTTCTGCGCCAAGTCGGGAGCAAGAAAGAGCAGGTGCCTGCGCCGAAGATGCCGCTGCCCATGCCCGCCATCGCCGCCGCTCCTGCAGCGGTTGCACCTACCCCCGCCCCGCCGGTCCAACCCTCGCCTGCACCTCAAGCCGTGACGACGGCGCCCTGCTGGGCATGCCGTGGAACGATCAGCGGCTCCATGCTTGGCTGCCCGTCCTGCGGTGCTCGTTTCCACCCGCACGGAACTCCAGGCTGTCACCTCCCCGAAACATGCCCGAAATGCGGCACGCTGAAGGCTCAATTCCTGAAGGCTTGAGGGACGCGCCAAGGCGCAGGTCTTTCATGGGAAGGGCTCCACCACGATGCATGCACGGGACGCCGACCGGCACGAAAGCCCGCGCCGTGCTGCTGATTTCCCTGATGCTCCTGAGCCTTGCACCGACACTCGCGCCGGTCGCAGCGGACGGACGTGACGCCAGCATTGTTCTGACCGTGACCCCCTCGACCCTGACCGTCAACCCCGGCGAATCAGGCGAATACACCGTGCGGGTCTACAACACGGGTTCGAACCCGGTCACCGTGCAGCTTTCGGCCAGCGAAGCCCAGACTCAGGAATGCGGCCAGTATTCTTCGGTCATCCAGCAGATCCCCGGTCCCATTGATGCGGGCAGTTACGAGGAGACGACGATGAACGTCACCCTCACCCAGACCGCTGAGGGCGATTGTGACACCACCATCGCCGCCGCCGCCACAGAGCAGCCCGAACCTCCCGAGCCGCCCGGTCAACCCGCCAACGAAGAGCGGACGGTGACCACCGAAGCGGGGGATGGATCGGGCAGCGTCGTGTACGGCGTTGACCTGCGCATGGACGGCCCTGCTGACATCACCTGGGCCGGCGAGGACCCGGTCGAGTGGGACATGGAAGTCGAAAACACCGGTCGTGCCGAAGCGACGGTCGTGTTCGCCGCCAGCGAGCGCGATGATCCCGGATGTGCAGGCGTGGACGACTTCTCAATTTCGTTCGAGCCCTCATCGGTGAGCGTCGCCAGTGAGGAGACGGAGCCCGTGGTCGTGTCCACCACCGTTCCCAACGGTCAAGACGCAGAGACCTTCTGCTGGGACATCACGGCGACGGTGCAGAACGACCCCTCGCAGAACGCCAGCGACACCGAGGAGATTTCCCTCGAAGTGCCGGAGCTTCGCACCTGTGAGGCCAGCCTCTCCAAGACCAGCATCCGTGTCGATCCCGGCAAGCAAGGCCAGGTTCAGGTCACCTTCGAGAACACCGGCAACGCCGAGTGGGACATCAACGTCGCACGGACCGGCCCAAAGGCGAACTGGGTCAGCGTTGACGGTGCTTCCTCGGGGCTGCTGCCCTACGACACCTCCTCCGATGAACGCTCCTTTACCCTCAACGTCCAGCCAGACGACTCCCTTGATGCTGATTCTGTGTCCACGGTGGTCGTTCAAGGCCGAGACGGCGGCACGGTGGCCTGTGAGGCAGAATTGCGCATCACCCTTGGACAAACCAAGGGCGCCTCCTTGTCCATTCCACAGAGCATGATGTCCAACATCGAGCCGGGCAGTTCCCGAACGACCACGGTCAGCGTCACCAACACCGGCAACGGTGCCGACAGCTTCCGAATCAGCGCCAGTGCACCTCCGGGTGGATGGACGGTGTCCTTTGACGTCAGCACCGTTTCCCTTGGCTCCAAGCACGCTTCGGACCGGAGCGCGGACGTCACGATGACGGTCACGGTCCCGCTGGATGCCTTGGCCACCGAACAGGTGGAGATCATCGTCAGCGTGTTGCCAAATTCCGGTGGAGCCACCTACGACGAAGCCACGGTTCAGGCCACGGTGGCCGAATCGCACGGGATGGACCTCGATGCACCCGTGTCGAATCAGCGCGGCCAAGTCAACGCTTGGCTGCGTTTCCCCATCACCATCGAAAACGAGGGGAACGTCGACGCCACCTTCCGGTGCATCGTCATGGACCAAACGCCGAGCGAGTGGACCACGCGCTTTGTCGACGACCAAGATCAAACCATCATTGAGGTCCAAGTTCCCGCACGAGGAAGCCTCGATGTCGCCCTCGTGGTCAAGGTCGAAGGCGTGGAGGAACGCGACTCGACGAACATCAGGGTGCGCGTCGTCAACCTCGACCACAACGGTGCCCAAGACGATGACGGCGATGGCCTTCCTGACAACCAAAAGGAGGTCACCTTCGTTGCCGAGCGCTTCGACAAGGTCTACAGCATGGACGTCAGGCTTGCTGATGCCTTCTCTGGCGACACACAACGTGTCGAATTGCCTCCCGGCGGTTCGATGAGCGTTGAATTGTGGGTGCGCAACACCGGCAACGCCTCGATGGACATGGCCGTGTTCGATTTCAGCGGTCTTGAAGGCCTGGCCACGCGCGAGGTCCTGGTCTACGGTTTGCCTGTGAACGGCCCGCTGTACATCCCCGAAGGCTATGGCATTTGGAACGTGGCTGAATCCCGGTTCATGTTTGACGACGCTGGGGCTCCGATCGTTGAGCGGAACGAGGAAGCCGCTCAACTTGCTCAGGTCAACGCAGGACTGACGGAGAACCTCGAGAATTACGAAATCCGCCCCTATGAGGTGCTGGTCGAGCTGATCTTGACCGTGAACCCAAGTGCCGAAACCGGTGACGGTGGGGCTTTGGACGTCACGGTGTTGAGTGAAAACAACACCGCGAACCGGGACGGGCGTGTTTCCTTGGTGCTTGACGTGCGCATCATCGAAGATCTCGGCTTCGACTTGACCATGACACCGTCCGAGCAGAACGTGACCTTCCCCGACAAAGCAACCTTCGAGGTCGGCGTAGTCAACGACGGAAACGTGCCCACCGATGCACGCATCTTCGCCTCTGCAGGCGAGCGCGGCTGGACGGTGGACATCGAAGACGACGGCAGCGGCGACTGCCGCATCGAGGAAGGCGAACTGATGTGCCTCTTGCAACCCGGTGAGGTGCTGGTGATCATGGTGGACGTTCGTCCGCCGTACGGGGCCACCATCGAGGACGAGTTCCGATTCACGCTCTCCGTTGAGCCCAAAGACGGCGGTGTCTTCACCCGCGAAAACGTGGAATTGACCGTGACCGGCATTCCTGATGAGGGCTTCTTGGGCCTCGGCCTGACGGCACAAAGCGTCACCAACATCGCCGGAATCATGGTCGGTATGTTCGCTGTTGGGCTCGTTCTCCAATTCATTCGCTCGCGTCGGCGTTGATTTTCGTGATATGAACGCGGGGAATTTTCACCCATCGCGGGCCGCCTGACGGTTCACCTGCCCCGTTCTTGGCAGGGGCGACGTGGCCCGATGACGGCCGGACGAAAATCCGGTGAATCGGGAACGCTTATGGAGGGACCACAGGTGGACAAAGCAAGGGAGCGTATGCGTTCCTCTGGGGTCTCAAAATGACCGACGTGACCACGGTGACCGATGCCTATCTCGCGGTCGGACTGATGACGCTGGTCGGCTTCCTCGTCCCCTTCGGCGCCTTCCTCACGTCGTACTTCGTTCGCCCGCGGACGGACCGCTCCCAGCCGCACAAGACCACCTCCTACTTGTTGGAAGGCTACGAGGCCGATCACAGCCTCTACCCCCGGCGCTTGTCCACCTACGAGTGCGGCTCGGAACCCGTCGGCGACGCCATGATTCAGTTCCATTTCCAGTATTACTGGTACGCGCTGATCTTCCTCGTCTTCGACGTCGCGTTCATGTTCATGGCGCTTGGCGGCTTTGTCATCAACGACGCCACGGCCACCGCTGATGGCGACCTCAGCACCGCCATCAGCCGCCTGCTCGTGCTCGCGGCCTTCTTTTCCATCATGACGCTCGGCGTCTGGCACGTGTTCCGCAAGCGCGGACGGATCTACATCTGAGGTGAAGACATGAGCGAACCAGGACAAAACTACGCCGCGTTCAACAGCTCGGCGCTGCTCGACTTTGTTGGCGATGTGACCGATGAATCGCTGAAGGCCACCCGCCTGAAGCAATTCCTGTCGGTCCTCGCGGGCCGCTTCTTCAACTGGGCCGGCCGCAAGTCGCTGTTCACCCTTCACCTCGGCATCAAGTGCTGCGCCATCGAGATGGCCGCTTCGGCCATTCCTCGCTTCGACGCGGAGCGCTTTGGCGTGATCTTCCGCTCCTCGCCTCGCCAAAGCGACGTGCTGCTGGTCAACGGGCCGGTGTCCAAGAAGTTCGCTGACCCCATCGTCCGTCTGTGGGAGCAGATGCCCGAGCCCAAGTATTGCATCGCGATGGGCGAGTGCGCCATTTCCGGCGGCCCCTACTTCCAGTCCTACAACATCCTCGAAGGCGTGGACACGGTGATTCCGGTCGACGTCTACATCCCCGGATGCCCGCCTCGTCCTGAGGCCCTCATCGACGGCTTCGGCCTGCTGCGTGAGAAGATCATCCGCATCGGCGGCGCACCCGACGCCGGCCGTGCCGGCGAGAAGCCGCTCATCGTTGGGGAGGACTGAGCATGGGCATGAGCATCAGCGCCGAACAAAACGCTGCGGCCGTGGCTGCTGCGGTGACCGCCGCCGAAGAAGCGTGGTCGGCCCTCGGCGTGGTGGCCGAGGCGGTCAACCACTCCGCAGGTCACGGCTTCGCCTTCCTTCGTCTCACCGTGCCTGCGCCCCACGTGCTCACCGTGGCCAAGGGCCTCAAGCACGAGATGGGCGTCAACTACTGCTCGATGGTGACGGGCACCCATTTCCCCGAAGGCGACGACAACCGCGGCTGGGAAGTCGCCTACCACCTTCAGCGCATGCCGGTCAGCAACCCTGAGCCGAACACGTCGCACGTCCTCGTCGCCGGCAAGCTGTCGGGCATGGACATGCCGCTGGAAATCGAGATGCTCGTTCCGCTGCCCCAAGGCGACGACCCCCGCGTGCCCAGCGTTCAGTCCGTCTGGCGCGGTGCGGATTGGAATGAGAAGGAGACGTGGGATCTCGTGGGCATCAAGTTCGACGGCCACGAGAACATGTTCCGCGTGCTGAACCCCCACGACAGCCCCGAGGGCTTCCACCCGCTGCAGAAGCAGCACAAGATTCGCTACCACGATTTCAACGAGATGTACGACGACGCCCAGGGCTTCGTCCGTAAGCCGGTCGACGAGGGCCGGGTCAAGTGAGGAGGGATCATCATGGCAAAGATGTGGATCACAATGGGCCCCCAGCACCCCATGACGCACGGTCTGTGGACGCTCCGCGTCCAGGTCGACGGTGAAACCGTCGTCGACGCCGAGGCAGAATTGGGCTACATTCACCGCGGCGTCGAGAAGATCGCCGAAGCGCGCGACTTCACCCAAGTCACGCCGTACTGCGACCGCCTGTGCTACGTGTCGGCCATGACCTGGGCGAACTCGTACATCTACGCGGCCGAGGACCTGCTCGAGGTCGAAGTGCCCGAGCGCGCCGAGTACATCCGCTGCATTGCGGCGGAGTGCCAGCGCATCGCGAGTCACCTGATGTGGCTCGGTGCCTATGGTCCTGACGTCGGCAACCTGACCATCATGACCTGGGCGCTCCGTGAGCGCGAGATGTTCCTCGACCTGCTTCAGGAACTCGGCGGCTCCCGCATGCACTACAATTACCCCCGCATCGGCGGTGTGAAGCGCGACATTCCGCCCGGCTGGGCGGACCGCCTCATCGCCAAGGTGAAGCTGTTCGAAAAGCGCATTGACGAGTACGAGATGCTGCTCGACGAGTCGACCATCTTCCTCGTTCGCCTGCAGGGCGTGGGCTACGCCACGGCCGAGAACATGGTCGAGGCCGGCGTGTCCGGTCCCAACGTGCGCGCCTCTGGTGTCAACTACGACGTCCGCTGGTCCCATCCATACTCGGTGTACGACCAGCTGGATTGGGAGCCGGCGGTCGAGAAGCCGACCAGCGTGAAGGGCAGCGACTGCTACGACCGCTACCGTGTCCGCATGGAGGAGATGCGCATGTCCTGCCGCATGATCCTCGACGCCATCGAGAAGATCCCTGGCGGCAAGAACACGACCTATTCCAACGGCGACGAGATGATCATCGCCAAGGCACCCACGCGCGCACCCGCCGGCGCCACTGGCTTCAGCAACTACGAGTGCACCCGCGGCGCCAGCCAGTTCTACATCCACGGCGGCGGCGAGGGCCGCGGCAAGAATCCGTATCGCCTGTCCATCCGCTCGCCGATGTTCATCACCATCCCCTTCGTGGCAGAGACGATGATCGGCTACAAGGTGGCCGACATCCCGGCCATCATGGGCAGTTTCGATCCGTGCATCGGGGAGACCGACCGCTGAGGTGATTCGCCATGGAGCTGCCAACCGTTCGCTCGCTCGTCTACGACAACCTTGGCGGGGCCATCGTCAACCTGCTCGACGGCACGCCCCTCGAAGGTCAGGCCGAAGCCATCGCCGCCTTCACCGGCGCGCTCATCACCTCGCTGGTGGGTTTCGCGGCCATCATGCTCTCGATGTTCATGATCCTCTGGATCGAGCGCAAGCAGCTCGGCCGCATGATGGACCGTCGTGGGGCCATGACCTCGCTTCGCTCGCTCTGGATTGGCGAAAACGGCACCACGGCCGGCGCCTGGTGGGACATGGTGCCCTTCATCGGCAAGCCTATCGGTGCCGTGAACCGCTGGCTGAACGCCAGTTTCGGCAACCACGACCCCGACCGACCTACTGTTGACCGCGTCAACAACCGCTCGTGGATGGGTTTCGCCATCTTCCCTGGCTTCTTCCAGAACATCGCGGACGGCATGAAGTTCCTCATCAAGGAGCACATGGTTCCCGAGCGTGCGGACAAGCTCGTGTTCGAAGTGGCACCCTACCTCGTCATCTCCTCCACGGTGCTCATCCTCGGGCTCATCCCCATGGGTGCGGGCATCTACGGCGCCAACCCCGAACTGAGCGTGCTGTTCGCCATGGCCGTGTTTGGTATCGCCCCCATCGGCGTGTTCTTCGGCGGCTGGGCGTCCAACAACAAGTACACCCTCATCGGCGGCATCCGCTCCGCAGTGCAGTTGACCTCCTACGAGATCCCCCTCTTGCTCACCGTCCTCTCGGTGTGCGTGGTCTCCGGCTCGTTCAACTTCGTGGAGATCGTGACCTTCCAAGGTCAGTCCGGCGCCTGGAACCTCTTCCTCCTGCCCCTCGGCGGCGCGCTCTTCCTCATCTCCATGCTCGCCGAAGTCGAGCGCATCCCCTTCGACATGCCTGAGGCGGAAGCCGAACTCGTCGAAGGATGGTGGACGGAATACGGGGGCATGCGCTTCGGCCTCCTCTTTGCGGCCGAGTACATGCGCACCTACGCCGCTTGCATCCTCTTTGCGCACTTCTTCCTTGGCGGATGGCACGCGCCCTTCTCGGGCGTGTGGGGCGACGTGCCCATCATCGGTCTCGCCGGCACCAGCATCGTCTGGGTCCTGCTCAAAGCGTGGCTCGTCTTTGCCGTGGTCTTCGTGTGGGCTCGCGTGGCTTTGCTGCGCATCCGCACCGACCAAATCCTCGAATTCGGCTGGCGCATTCTGCTGCCGCTTTCGGTGGTCAACCTGCTCATTGCGGTGCTCTTCCGCCTCTTCCTCTACGACCCGGCCGGCGTCGTCGAGGAAGGCTTGGGCAACGCGTGGGGCCTCGGCATCTTCGCCTGGGCTTTGCCCGTCATCGTGACCGTGTTCACCCTTGCCCTCTTCTTCTACCTCCTCAACGACGAGGACAAGGACGCGAGTCCGGAGCGTATGTTCCACGTTCGGACGCTTGAACCCGCAGGGACCGTGGTCCCAGGAACGGAGTGAGGTGAGACCATGCCTATGCACCCGCACGCACAACCCAACTTCCGGAACCTCTTCTGGTACCCGTTCAAGGTGACCATGATCACCGCGCTGCGCACCTTCCCCATCATTGGGAAGCGCTTCTCGTGGGGCTACCACAACACCCTGGCTCCACAGGTGCTCGACGAGGGAAGCAAGGCTCGCGTCGAAGCCAACGTTGAGTTCAACGACGTGTCCAAGCACGCGCACCAGTACGCGGCCGACCGTGAGGCGAGCGACCTCGTCCCCTCGGTGTGGCGCCCCCAGACCATCCTCTACCCC
The DNA here is from genome assembly GCA_038150305.1 of Candidatus Poseidoniales archaeon. Taxonomy (GTDB): domain Archaea; phylum Thermoplasmatota; class Poseidoniia; order Poseidoniales; family Poseidoniaceae; genus MGIIa-L3. The sequence goes on from JAYOTG010000020.1 coordinate 30,963, forward strand.
TACGAGCGGCTCGAGGACATGGAGCCCTGGCTCTTTGTTCCCGGGAATTACAACGGCCGCATCGGCGTAATTTGGGAGACCTGCACGGCATGCAAGCTGTGCGTCAGCGCTTGCCCGAACGACTGCCTGCACATGACCACCGAACTTCGTGTGGACGTGCTGGACAGCGCCGAGGGCGAGCACGAAGGCTTCGGCGCCGACCTTGAGGTCGGCGGCTGGGCGGCCGTGGAGATTGAAGGCGTGGCCGAAGAGCAAGCCACGTTCAACCTCGCCACCGCGCACGACGACGTGCCCGAGTCGTGGCGCTTCGGTGAAGTGCTCGACCTGTCCGGCGATACGGTCACCGTGCGCTGGAACGATTCTGGCGAGGAAGAGGTCGTCGGACGCGAAGGCGTTCACACGGCCGACGATCAAATCGTGTCCGGCCGCATCGACCTTGGTCGCTGCATGTTCTGCGGCCTGTGCATGGAAGCCTGTGGCTTCACCTCCTTCTTCATGACCAACGAATACGACGGCATGTCCGGCTTCACACGTCAAGACCTCTGGTTTGACGCGTCCAGGACGCGCGTTCTGCCCTCCGTCCACCAAGAAGCGGTGGACGCTGAACTGGCCAAGCGCGCCAACAAGGAACGCGACAAGCGCGCCAAGGCGGCGGCTCGCGCCGCCAAGGCCGCAGAGGAGGGTGCGTGAGATGGACCTTGGCGCAGTCGCGGAAACCGCGGTGTTCTTTTTCTTCGCGACGGCTGCGCTCGCGGGCTCCTACGGGCTGATCAAGGCTCAGAAAGTGGCCCACTCCATGCTCTTCGTCATCTTCGCTTTCCTTGCGATTGCTGGAATTTTCATTCTGCTCGGCGCTGAGTTCCTCGCCGCTATTCAGATCCTGGTGTACATCGCCAGCGTCGGGTTGGTGGTGCTGTTCGGCATCATGCTCACCCGTCGCCAGATCCTCGAGGAGGACTTCGAATGAGGCTGACCTCCATCACCACGCGCCTTGGTCTGTTGGCCTTGCTCTTCGTGCTGCTCGGGGTGCTGGCCGACGACGCGATTTGGGCCAGCCCAAGCGACGCCACCCTCGACACCCCGATGCTTTCCGACGCCATGTTCGGCGCTTGGTCGCTGCCCCTCGCCCTGCTGGGCGTGCTGTTGGCCGTGGCGATGATCGGTGCGGCCTACCTCGTGCGTGACGAGCGCCTCGAGAACCTGCTCTGGCAGGAGGCCGACCTCGACGTGGCCGCAATTGAGGCGTTGACCGTCTCCAACCTCGACGGTGACGAACTCGCTCGCTTCGCTCAACATTTGGCCGGCCGCGGCCTCAGCGTGGTCGAACTCTTCGCCGGTTTCGACCGCGACCGCTCGGGTACCCTCGACGCGATGGAGTTCGAAGCCGCCCTCCGGCAAGCGGGCATCGACGACCTCCCCTTCCGTGACGTTGACGCGCTGATGCGCACCCTCGACGTGAACGGCACCGGTCAGATCGACCTTCCCGAACTGCACAACCTGCTCTTGCAGCATGAGGCTGCCATGGACGGAGGTGAGGAGGAATGATCGATCCCCTGTACGTCAGCGGCCTTTCCGCGATGCTCTTCGTCATGGGGCTGTGGGGTGCGTTTACCCGAAAGAACGCCATCATCGTCCTGATGTGCTTTGAGCTGATGCTCAACGCCGCCAACCTGCAGTTCGCGGCTGCGGCGGTGCACCACGGTGACGTGACCGGCTGGATCTACACCGTGTTCGCCATCGCCATTGCGGCGGCGGAAGTTGCCATTGGTCTCGCCATCTTGTTGTCAATGTACAATCAACACGAGACCATCTCGCTCGATGAGGTCGAGCTGTTGAAACACTGAGGTGAGACCATGGCCGGAGATTCCTACGCATCGGGCCTTGTCGTGCCCGACTACGCCTTGCTCATCATTCTGCTTCCGATGTTGGCCTTCCCGGTCATCCTCCTCCTCGGCCGCCTGTTCAACGGACAGGACTGGTGGAAGGGGACGATGAAGGAAGGCGGGCTGCTGGCGCTCCCTGTCATGGCGGCGAGCCTCGTCTGCTCGCTGATGCTCATTGCGAAATTCATCGGACAAACCACCGTGTCTGACACCTCCACGGTGCTCAACTGGGTGAATTTCGGCTGGCATGACGCCGCAACCGGAAGCATCCAGGCCATGAGCCTCGACTTCGGCTTCTACGTGGACCACACCACAATCATGCTCCTCTTCGTGGCCAGCTTCCTCTGCCTGCTGATCAACATCTTCAGCATCGGCTACATGAACACGGATCCGATCAACGACAACCGCAACCACCGCTTCTACGCGGAGTTCGTGCTGTTCTGTTCGGGAATGCTCGGCATGGTCCTCTCGGACTCGTTCCTCTGGCTCTTCATCTTCTGGGAGCTGATGGGCCTGTGTTCCTACCTGCTCATCGGCTTCTACTACGAGCGCCCTTCGGCCGCGTACGCGGCCAAGAAGGCCTTCCTGACCACGCGCGTGGGCGACGTGTTCCTCGTCATCGGTCTCGCGATGCTCTGGAACCTGTTCCAGCCCTACGCGGCCGGTCAAGACGCGCTGTCCTACGCGGTCGTCTTCGACGGCGGCCACCTGCAGGCCATCGCCGACGCAGGCAAGAGCGGCGCCCTGCAACTTGCGCTGGGCTTCATGTTCATCGGTGCGGTCGGCAAGTCCGCCCAGTTCCCGCTCCACGTCTGGCTTCCTGACGCCATGGAGGGCCCGACGCCCGTCTCCGCCCTCATCCACGCGGCAACGATGGTCAACGCCGGCCTCTACCTCGTGGCGCGCATGTTCCCCATCTTTGCCGCTGAAGCGATGCACGGGGCCTTCACCGACCTGGCTTTCATCATCGCCCTTGTCGGCGGCATCACCGCATGCATGGCGGCGCTCATCGCCTTCGTGCAAATGGACCTGAAGAAGGTCTTGGCGTACTCAACGATGAGCCAGCTGGCCTACATCTTCACCGGTCTCGGTGCTGCGCTGTTCTTGGCCAACGCCCTCAACTGGCACGACCCGTCCTACGCGGGTTATGACAAGAACAAGACGATCGTGATCGTGGCGTTCGGTGCCGCGCTCTTCCATCTGTTCAACCACGCTATGGCCAAGGGCATGCTGTTCATGGCCAGCGGCTCGGTCATCCACGAGATGCACCACGCGCACCACGACGTGCACCACCACGACCACCACGACGAGGACGATCATCACGGTCATGACGACCACCACGACGACTTCGACGCGCAGTCCATGGCCAACATGGGCGGCCTCGCGTCTCGTCTGCCCATCACGGCCACGGCGATGCTGGTCGGTTCTGCCTCGATCATTGGACTGCCCCTTATCGGTGGCTTCTGGTCCAAGGAAGGCATCATCGCCAACACCTGGCGCGTGGCCGTGGAGCACGACCCACGCTTCCTGCTGCCCGCTTTCCTCGTGCTCATCACCGCCGGCATGACCGGCTTCTACATGTCCCGCATGTGGTTCATGACCTTCGCTGGCAAGCCCAAGACCGAGGTGGCGGCCCACGTTCACGAGCACACGCCGTGGATCCCCATCCCCTTGCTCGTGCTCATCCCGATGAGCCTCGGTGGCATCGTCTTCGCGTCCATGAAGGTCACGAAGTACCTCGGCTACAACGGGAAGCAACTCGACATGAACCTGCTCGACGGCTTCCTCTACGAGATGGACCACATCTTCGTCAACCCCGGCGCGGGCTACCTGCTCGTCCTGACCTACATCGCCATCCTCCTCTCCCTCGTGGTGGGACCGATGGTCGCCATGGCGCTCCACGGCGGAGCGCTGGACGACGGCCAGAAGGCCAAGCCTTGGATTCAGCCCTTCGTCAACCTCTCCGAGCGCGTCAACGCGCGTCGGCACTTCGACAACAGCGGCCTCGCCGACTCCACGCTGGCGACCGCGCTCGAGGAGCGGCTCTACTTTGACGCGTGGTACGACGCCGCGTGCGAGAAGCTCGTGGCTGGGTTCTCCGTGCTCGCGGCCACCTTCGACCGTCGCGTTGTGGACGGGACCATCAAGGGCATCGAATCCGGCAGCCAATCCACGTCGTCTTCCGTGCGTCGCTTGACCACAGGTTCGGCCCGTGACTACATCATGATGGCCGCGCTTGGGACGCTGCTCATCGCCGTGATCCTCTGGGGGGTGGCCTGATGGACCTGATCAGCACCGTGCTCGTTGGCTTGCCGATGGTCGTCAGCCTGATGCTCCTGGGTCTGCTTGGCTTGATGCCGGCGTCCCTGCGTCCGCAAACGACCGACGCCATGCGTCTGGTGACCTTCGTGGTCTCGCTGGTGCTCTTCGTGGTCACCACGGCCATGGCCTTGGGCTCGCTCGGCGACATCAATTGGCTCGGCATTGGGTTCAACGAGTACGTCCTCGAATTCCAGTACCCCTGGATCGAGAGCCTTGGCGTGACCTGGCACGTTGGCCTTGACGCGCTGTCCTTCCCGATGGTGTGGCTGACGGCCTTCCTGATGCCCGTCACCCAGATCGCCACCTGGAACGAGAAGAAAGGCGCCGTCTACCACCCGCTGCTCCTGCTCATGGGTGGGACGCTGATGGGCGTCTTCGTCAGCCTCGACCTCTTCATGTTCTACATCTTCTGGGAGTTGACCCTCATCCCGATGTTCTTCCTCATCCTCAAGTGGGGCGGAAAGGAGCGCCGTTACGCGGCTCAGAAGTTCTTCATCTACACCTTCACGGCTTCGGTCGTGATGCTCCTCGGTTTGATCACGGTCTACTTCCTGCAAGAGCCCGCAGCCGCAACCGGTGCTGCCGGTGACTTCACCGGCCGCAGTTTCGACCTCGTGGCGCTGACCAGCATCGCCAACGACGTCCACGCCAACGGTGGCATTTTCCTTGGCAAGACGATGCAGAGCGTGCTCTTCGTGATGCTCATGCTCGGATTCCTGGTGAAGCTGCCCGCTGCACCCTTCCACACCTGGCTGCCGGATGCGCACGTGCAAGCCCCCACCGGCGGCTCGATGCTCCTGGCCGGTGTGATGCTCAAGATGGGCGCCTACGGGATGTTCCGCATTCCCATCGCGCTCTTCCCGCACGCGGTCGAGACCTTCCAGTTCGTCATCATGCTGTTCGGTTTCGTGTCCTTGGTCTACGGAGCCATTGTCTGCCTTGGGCAGACGAACCTGAAGAAGATGGTCGCGTACTCGTCGGTGTCCCACATGGGTGTGATCCTGCTTGGTATTGCAAGCCAGCAACCCATCGGCTACGCTGCAGCCCTGTTCATGATGTTCGCACACGGCATCATCTCTCCCATGCTCTTCGCGGTGTGTGGCGCCTTCAAGCACCACTACCACAGCATGGAAATTGGCGCCATGCGCGGCATGGCCAAGCATTCGCCTTGGATCGCCACCTCGATGATGTTCGGGTGGATGGCCAGCCTTGGCCTGCCGCTCTTGGCCGGCTTCGTGGCTGAGTTCCTCCTCTTGGTCGCCTATTGGGCCGCCTTTGGCTGGTGGATTCTCGGGCCCGGCCTGGCCTTGGCCATCACCGCCGCGTACTACCTCTGGTCGATGCAGCGCACCATCTTCGAAGGTGGGGACGAGACCCAGCCGCCGGCCGGGTTGGAAGGCAAGCCCATTCCTGACCTCGACCAGTCCGAGAAGGTGGCCATGCTCATCTTGGCGGTGGCGACGATTCTCTTCGGGATCTTCCCCTTCCTCGCGCTCGACATGATGGACGCGTACACGCAGACGATTTTCGCTGCCCTGTTTGGAGGTGCCTGAAATGAGCAGTTTGCTTCGCGTGGAGCCATTCTCGGCCGGTTTCTTCGGTTACTTTGCGGCTGAGACCGTGCTCGCGCTTGGCCTCGTGCTGATGATCGTCGTGCCCAACCTCGGCCGTGGGACCTTCCGGGTGCCCGGGACGCAGGTTCGCCTGCCCTGGTTCTTTGGTGGCGAGCGGTATTCGCTGACCGGCCGCCCGGATCTTCCCGGCTACATCTCGGTCCTGACCCTGTTGACCGCGCTCGTGTTGCTCATCAACGACCTGCTCACCACGTGGGACCACACCACGCAAGAGGTGCTGGTCCACGCCGTGGGCGACGACAGCGTGCGCATCCTCGCCGCAACGCCCTTCAGTCGACTGATGGAAGCCCTGTTCATCGGCGCGCTGTTCTTGGTGGCGCTCGCCTCCAACGACCGCTACCGCTCCACCCCTGCTCGCGAGGTGCGCAGCCTCTCTGCGCTCTACAACAACCGCCGCCAGGCCGACCTCCACATCCTGCTGCTGACGTGTGCGCTCGGGATGACCACGGTGGCCTTGGCCGAGAACCTGTTCGTGCTCTTCGTCGGGCTGGAGTTGGCCGGCTTCTCGAGCTACATCCTCGTGGCGTTCAACAAGGAATCGAAGTTTGGCTCGGAGGGCGGCATGAAGTACTTCATGGTCGGATCTGCCTCCTCCGGCGTTGGCCTCTACGGCCTGTCCTTGCTGTACCTCTGGGCCGGCACGCTGCAGGTGGATGCCCTCGCGATGGCGTGGGCCAACATCGGTCAGGAGATCCTGCCCTACGTTGCCCTCGGTCTAATGCTGGTCGGCTTCGGCTTCAAGGTCAGCGCCGCTCCCTTCCACTTCGCTGCTCCTGACGCTTACGCTGGCGCATCTTCCCCAGTCGCTGGACTGTTGGCCACGGCCAGCAAGGCGATGGGCATGGTCGGGCTCTTCCGCATCCTGCTGGTGATCACCCTGCCGGAAGGCACCGAAGGCAGCGCCGTGT
>JAYOTG010000021.1:0-30820 GCA_038150305.1 Candidatus Poseidoniales archaeon
TGACGTAAGTGGGAGCTTTGGAGGATGGATCGACATCGACGAAAAATCCATAGAGCACTGGCCCGGAAAATCCCACGGTTTCTCACAACTCTTGCAAGGAGGGAAGGTGCTCATCCATGGCGGGTCCATGATTCGCAGATCCGTACTTCTTGAGTATCCCTACGACACAACGTTCGATTTTGGAACCGATTTTCTGATGAATTTGCAAATTTCAGAGGCCGGGCACAAGCTCAACCATACAGGCAGCTACGTTCTCCTGCGCCGGTTCCACGGAGAGAACGTCACGTTGACCAACACCTGTGAGCAACGAAACACTTCTCGAGTGAAGGTTGATGAAATGCGTGAGGCGATGGAGCCGTCCGTGCTTGAACGCCACAAAGAAATCGCAAAGGGAAATCGTGAACATCCCATTGAGTTCAAGCCGGCAATCGAAGACTTGGCCAGAATGTTCCCCTGGATTGAAAGCGTCTCGACCTTGGCGCAACAAACCCAAGGAACGAGGCAAAATCAGTCGATGGAAGCGGTCAATTCGTCACAGACCGTCGGTGACTCATATGCCATCCATCGGCAACGCTGGGTCCAGCAAGGATCCGTGCTCAGCTTCGATGCGTTGACTCGGACCGTACATTTTCACATGCCGCCGAATTGGTCGCTGGAACGGACGCATGATGATTTGCTTCGACTCGCACATTTTGTTCTCAACAGTCCGTTTGAAGACGGCATCCTCGAGGGGTGGGTTCCAACCCGAAAGCAAGGTTCTCGTCCCGGACTTGCCTTCAGCGGGGGCGTCGATTCGACTGCGGCCATGATGCTCATGCCGCCTGAGACCGTGCTGATCTACAATGAGCGAATTGGTCTGAAGTCGATTCTGGACCACACGAATGCATTGAGGTTCATTGACGAACTTGCAAAGCACGGACGGCCTGTTCTGAGGGTCCAGAGCGATCACGAAGGTATTCGCCTTGACCACGGCAAACCTGCAGGGTTCAGCACCGATCTCGCAGGCGCTGTTCAGGTCATTCTTCTTGCAGATTACTTTGATTTGGGTTACCTTGCTATGGGCATGCCGCTCGAAAACGCATACCTGTTTCATGGGCACACAGGCCGTGATTTCATCCAAACGCGGTTTTGGAAATTTCACTCAAAGATTTTTTCAAAAGCAGGTCTTGAACTCTATTACCCCGTAGCTGGCCTGTCTGAGTTTGCCAATCAGCGGTTGGTTGAGAGTGAAGAAATTGGAAGGTATGCTCAGTCTTGCCTTCGCTCGAACCAATCGGGGGAAGTCTGTGGTCAATGCTGGAAATGCTTCCGCAAGAATTCGATGCGAGGGCGGGACATTCGTCTTGAGGGTGAAACCTTGTCCTTTCTCGGAAAGCGCCCCCTCAAACAGGCCGCCTCGACATTGTATGCGATCCAGAGGCTCCCTGAGGAGCAGCAACAGCAAATCACCTCTTTGCATGAGGACCTTGGAGAGCTCCTCGGTGCAGACTACGGTTTCCTTGACCGCTTCCATCCCGGAGCGTTGTTGTTGGTGCCAGAGCGTTACAGGTCACGAACGGAATCAAAAATCCGTGCCCTTATCGATCAGATGACCGATGTGGAGCAGGAACAATTACTCTCCATGGACTTGAAAACTCAGGTCCGTCAACAAGCGTGACAGAACCCGATATGAGCTACGCCGGTCGGTTTGTGCGCGGAGACGTTCAATCATTCTCGTGACGATAACCTCGTTCTCTCCCTCCACGGAGGAAACATGCAGGAAGTTGTGCATGTGACAAGGCTGCAACCCACGAAGGTCTGCACGGAATCCTTCACCAACCACAACGACCGCTTGTCCCTTTTGCAGCAGTTGTTGAACGTCACCTGCTTCCTCAGTGGGCATCAGGACAACGTCGGCTTCTTCCACACCAACGCTGAATGCAGGGTTCAGGACATCCTGTTTCAGTCCTTTGTGGATATGGTACGTCAGCAGGTCTGGGCCTGATTCACCGTCAAACATCGATGCATGACCAAACACGGGCGCATGTTGTCGGAACACATCGTCGTCAGCGCGCATCGCAAGCCATGCTGTTGATGCAGTGGGAGCGATGCTGCTGATGGCTTGGCGGATCCCCGAATGAGGGTATTTCCCTACGTATAAGAGCGCCCTTGGCCCCCGGGTTCGAACCATGTGCAGGATTTCCTTTTTGATGTAAGAACTCCAACCTGCCGTTTGTCCTGCACGAGGGCGGGGGGGGAGCGGTATTGTGCCTTGGTTGGTGTGTGAAAGGCCGATGCACATGACGAGGGCAGAGGGGTGCTGAGCGGCAATCACTTCCATCATCACTTCGGATTCGGTCCTCCTGATCATCTCCATATCGATGATGATCATTTCGTGCTCGAGAAGGTATGGCTCCACCTCTATTGTTTTCCGATGGCGAATGGAATGGGCCATCGTGATCGGAAGGAGTGGAAACAACCAGGGTTTTAGCACGGCTTTACGGAGACTGTTTCCAACGGCAAAGGAAACGGAATGCTCAGGGTCGGTTGCGACTTGGAGTCTCATGGAACTTCAACTCCTTCTGTTGCATAGTACGAGCGGATCGCTCCTTCAGGTGCTCCGTCGTAGACGATTTTCCCTTGATGCATGTGAACAATTCTATCGCAGAGGGATGACATCAGAGCGAAAGAGTGGCTGACGAGGACCACGGTGCCTGCGCCTTCGACCATTTCCATGATTCTCTTTTTTGATTTCTCTTTGAACAGAGGATCGCCAACGCCAAGCACTTCATCGATGAGCAAAATGTCAGGATCCAATGCACTCACGACGGCAAGTGCAAGCCGTGCTCGCATGCCTGACGAGTAGGTTCGAATGGGCTGATGAAAAAATTCGCCAAGTTCACTGAATTCTAGAATCCCGGGCAACAACGCGTTCATGCTTTCTTTGGAGTGCCCGAGCAGACTTCCATACAGAAGCGCATTTTCTTGACCCGTGAGGTGTGCTGCAAACCCCGTCCCAAGCCCTGCCAGCATCGAGGTGCGCCCACGTGCACAACATGTCCCTTTGTCAGGCGTGAAGATACCAGCCATGACCCTCAACAGCGTTGATTTGCCGCTGCCATTTCTTCCAATGATTCCTAGGACCTCTCCTCGCTTTACGCTTAGAGACACCGAATCAAGCGCTTTGAAGGCGTTCTTCGAATCTCGCTGCAGAAGCGTCATGAGACTGGCTTTTTTCGGGAAGTTCAGTTCAACTTCCTTCACCACGATGGCGTCCGCGCTCATAGGTGCTTCACCGCCTTTCGTTCCTTGGCACAGAAGACCATGCTGCCAACAACATAGGTCAACAGCCCCCAAGCGATGCTGAAGACGATGGCTTGGGACGGCATACCGAGCGCTGTCCCTTCGAATCCTCGTCGTGCGAGGGTGATTGGAAACACCATTGGATTCAACATGATGAGGTCGATATAGGCCCCGCCTCGTTCAACGGCCATCTCCCAGGTCCACATGACAGGAGAGACAAAGAATCCAGCTCTAACGATGAACCTGACCAGGTGATCGACGTCTTGCTGAACACAATTAAACGGGGCCAACATCAGACCAAGGCCGAGTGCCTGGAACGCGGCGAGGATGATGGCCACAGGGACGAAAACGATCGTCCAGTTCAGTTGCACACCAAAGACGAGCAGCAAAGGAAACACGACGAGGCTGGCCATGAGGGACAAGACAATGTTCGACAGCATCGAACTGACCGGATGAACTGGCCGCGGGAGGTCAATGAGATGAATCAGAGCCCGGTTTCGGGTCAACGATGTGACCGTTGCTTGGAGCGTTTTCCCGAAACAACTCCAGACGATCACGCCAATCAAAACCCACACGGCGTACAAGGGATCGGTGTTTCCGCTGATCATGGTGAACAAGAACCAATACACCACAGCAAGCAAGGCGGGTTCCAAGACCGTCCATCCATAGCCGAGTGCTGCATTTCTGTAACGCCCCCTCACCTCTCTGCGAACGAGGTTGCTGAGCACAAAGCGATGATGAGCGGCAATGGATAGCATGGCCAGCGGTGCTGTGAAGGGAGAGAGCCCAACCCCCGCTTCCCTAAGGGGGGGCTCCTCCATGCGATGACGTCATGCCCTTTGCTTATCAACGGCTCCTCCTAAATTCCCAGCAACGCATTGATGAAGGAGGTGCGAAGGTCAAAGCATGGCAAGCGAAGATGCTCCACCTGCGCCTTGGTCAAAGGTAGCTGTCATCGGGCTCGGCTACGTCGGCTTGCCGACCGCCATCGGCTTCCTCGACGCCGGATTCGAGGTCTGGGGCGTTGACATTTCCGAGCAGACCGTGGCGACGGTCCGTGAAGGCCGCAACCCCACCGGCGACCCGGACGTGGACGATCTCGTTCCTGCACCCGGGACGCCCCGCTGGCACGTCACGACCTCGACGGCTGAAGCCGTCCCGCATTGCGACGTGGTCTTGGTCACCGTTCCAACGCCGGTCACGCACGACCTGCAACCCGACCTCAGTTACGTGGCGTCGGCCGGGCGAGCCGTGTTTGAAGCGCTTCCTGGCGGCACCAACACGGTCGTGGTCCTCGAATCCACGGTTTATCCAGGCGTGACCGCCGAAACGTGGTTGCCGCTTCTCGACGAGCTTGGGCTTGAAGCCGGTGTTGACGTGACCATCGCCTATTGCCCAGAGCGCTTCAACCCAGGTGATCCTGCGCACGGCGTCCGCTCTGTGGCGCGTGTCATCGGTTGTGCGGACCCTGAAGTGGGCGAGGCCCTCGTTGGGTTGTACGCCCAATTGACGAGCGAGGACGTCCGTTACGTGGGTCGTCTGGAGGTCGCCGAGGCCGCAAAGGTCATCGAAAACGTGCAGCGCGACCTCAACATCGCCTTGGTCAACGAATTGGCCCGCATCTTTCCCGCCCTTGGCGTGGACGTCGAGGACGTGCTCTCCGCCGCAGCCACGAAGTGGAACTTCCACCGCTACACGCCGGGCGTGGGCGTGGGCGGCCACTGCATTCCCGTTGACCCATACTACATGATCCAGCGCGCGTCCAACGTCGGCGTGCCAGCCAACCTCATCACCGCTGCCCGTGCGGTGAACCGTTCCATGCCCGTGCACGTGGCCGGCGTGATCCGTGACCTGTTGTACGAAGCCGAAGTCCCGGCCAAAGACGCACGCGTGCTGCTGATGGGTTGGTCCTACAAGGCCGAGGTCGGTGATCCGCGCGAGACGCCCGCGGAGCCTTTGGCCGACGCCCTGCTTGAGAAAGGCGTCCAGGTGGGCGCGTGGGACCCGCACCTCGACGCGCCGCTGATGGAGGGCGTGACCGTCCATGCATCACTCGATGAGGCGGAAGGCTACGACATTGTCGTGCTCGTCACTGCGCACAGGGCCTGCCTTGAGGCCGACTGGGGAGCGCTTCGTTCGCGCATGCGAACCCCGATGCTCTACGATGGCCGGCGTGTGTTGGACCTCGATGCCCTGGCGGAGTCTGGTTGGCACGTCCACGCCGTTGGACGGCCCTGATCACATCTTTCGTCGTGGACCGGTCGGTGCCTGAGCGGGTTCAGGTTCTGGCGCCGGTTCAGGCTCAGGCGGCTGCACCTCCACCGGCTCTGGCTTTGCTGGTACGGGCTCAGGCGCTTCCTCAACCACAGGGGCTAACGTTGGTGGTTCCGGAGAAGGCGTTTCACCAAAGCCTGGCACGACCTTCTCCTTCGGCCCCACCTCATTGACGCGGCGCTCGATGGCTGCATGCAGGGTGTCCACGCTGTGCGTCCATCCGAGGTGATCGTCCGCATACCTGCGTGCCGCACGCTTGCCTTCGACGTACACCGAAGCGTCGCGCTCCATGCGCTTGAGCAACTCAACAATGCCGTCGTGGAAGTCCTCCTTCGCGAAGAGGTGCATGAACGGGGCCTCGCCCGAAAGCCGGTGCCCGTCGTGGTCCATGCCCGCAACCATCAGGCCAGACGCGAGGTATTCCGACCGCTTGAGCGGGCTGGCCAAGGACCACGCCCGATGCTCAGGCATCGGCAGCAGGCCGAGGTGTGAGGTGCCGAGGCGATGCGCCACCTCGTCCTGAGGAAGCCGGCCAAGCACGTGGACGTCGTCGCTGCCCTTCGCCATGCGCTTGAGGGCGCCGAGGGCATCGCCTTCGCCCATGAGGGTCAGGGTCACGTCCAGTCCGGCGTTCTTCGCCTTTTGATGCACCATCGGGAGCGCGAGCACACCGCGGTTTCGATCCATTCTGCCGTGGTAGACCATGTGCAACGTCCGCTCGGTGGAGCGCCGCTCCGGTCCGGGCAGGAATCGGCGCAAATCGACGCCGGCCGGAAGCACCACGACGCGCTCGGCGTCGAGTTTCGTGAAGGAGCGCACCTGACGGGCGTGTGCTTCGCTGACCACGGTGCCCACCGGTCCTGCATGCTTGCGGCTTGTCTTGGCGGCAAGCCGCCATGCGCGGCGCCACACGAACCAATGGAGGCGCGCAAGGAGGCCAGCGTCGGCAGGTGGACTGCGGTCCACCAGCATCCACGGGACCTCGTCCAACACGCCAGCCTTGAGCAACGTGCGCAAGAGCGGCCATTCGACCAGCACCACATCAGGGGTGCTGATCTCACCCCAGCGGTCAAGGATGGCCTCTGCAATGGCGCGGCTGCGTCGCCCGGGCCGAGCCCTGACCTCAAGGGCCTGATGGTCCACACCGTCGATGGCAACGGAGGTGACGCCAGGTCCGAGGAGGGTCACCTCATGCCCGCACTCGCCGAGCCCTTTGGCCAAAGCGCGTTGGGTCGTGGCGCAGAGGTCTGCGTCGAGGTCCCGGACGCTGGCCCAGAGGATCCGCATGCCGGCTCACCGACTCAAGCAAGCACGTGGTCGAGGACCTCGAGGATGACGCGCCCCATCACGCGGACGTTGTCCTCCGTCAGGTGGGGTTGCATCGAGAGGTCGACCGCGAAGGCGATGTTTTCGACGGTCATGGGCAGGTCGTCCCGGTGCGCGTCGACGTAGGTCCACGAGCGGTAATCTCGGGCGTTGCGGCCGATGCCGAAGATCTGCATGGGCAGGCCTTCGTGCTTGGCGACGTCGAGGAAGGCTTCGGCCTGCGGCGTGGTCATGCCCACCAAGTGGAACTGCATGGTATCGTGGAAGTTCCCCGCCTTCGGATGAGGCGACGGAATCTCGATGTTGGCGTGGTCGCCGATGGTGGAGCGCAGCAGGGCATGGTTGCGGACGTGAATCTCGTGGATCACGGCCAGGCGTGGAATCTGGGGAAGCAGCATGGCAGCGGTCACTTCGTGCATGCGCATGGAGTAGCCCGGAATCTCGTTCTGCAGGCGGTCCATCATCTCCGGGTCGAGGCCGTAGTGCTTCTTCCACAGCTTCTCGTATGAGCCGGCGTACAGCGCAGCCTTGGCGGCGTACTCGTCGTCGTTGGTCACGAAGATGCCGCCTTCACCGGCACTCATGCCTTTGCTCGATTGGGTGGAAAAGCAACCGATGTGGCCGAAGGTGCCGAGGGGGCGTCCGCCCCATGTCGTGCAGTACGCGTGAGCGCAGTCTTCGATGAAGAAGAGGTCGTGCTTCTCGACGACCTCCATCACCGCGTCCATGTCGGGCACGTGGCCGCGCATGTAGGACATCAGGAGGACCTTCGCGCCGGATTCGGTCACTTTGCGGTCGAGGTCTTCAGCGTCCATGCCCCACTCGCGGTTCGTTTCGACCAGCACGGGCTCAGCACGGGCGTGGTGGATTACGCTCGGCACGGCGTGGAAGGTGAACGCGTTGGTCAGGATCTTGTCGCCGGGTTCCACACCGGCGATGTTGAGCGCGATGTACATCGCGGAGCCACAGGAATTGGTGCCGATGGCGTGCTTCATGCCCATGAACTCAGCGAAGTTCTTCTCGAAGCGTGCCGTGAGCGATTCTTCCTTGGTCGGTGGCTGGTAACGGTACATGACGCCGCGTCGCATGGCGTCGGCCGCCATGGCGATGCCCTCCTCTGGAATTGGCTTGAACGCCTTGTGGTTGAAGTCGATGATGCGCTCGCCGCCCTCGACAACAAGTCGGCGTCGGGATTCAGACTGCATGGTGCGACGGGGGAATGCCGTGCATTTCAATCAACCTCCAAAAACGAAAGGTTGTGTCTTGAAGATGGAACATTCAGGCTTGACGGCCTTCGTCGAACATCTCCCGAAGGCTTCCGTCCTGGAGCATCTCCAGGACGATGTCGGAACCGCCGATGAGCTCACCGTGAACGAAAATTTGGGGCATGGTCGGGAAGTCCGACCATTCGCACACGGAGGGAATGGCACGGCGGTCGGTGAGGATGTTCACCGAGGCAAAGGGCTCACCAAAGGCTTGCAGCGCTTGTGCCGCACGGTTGGAAAAACCACATTGCGGCGCACCAGGCTCGCCTTTCATGAAGAGGACGAGAGCGTGCTCGTCCACGATGGCTTGCAGTTCGTCAGGGGTCCAATTGAATTCGTCGTTCATGCTGTTCATTCCTCCTTGGGGGGTCGTCGCCTGATGTGGATGCCGGTGCCTCCAGCGTGGGGGTGGAACACGGTGTCGCCCGCGGTTTCGGCTTGTGCCGGCGTCATGCACTTCAGGTCGAGGGCGTGAACAACGTTGGCCGCGATGTGCGGCTTGAAGTGGTTCAGGATCAATTTCTGGCGCTGCAAGGGCCGCATGCCCTCGAAGGTCGGTGAGATGACCCGCACGTGGAAGTGGTCGCCCGTGTTGTTCAGGTCAACGCACTCCACGACCGCGTCAGGAATGAGGGCGCGGACCTCGTTCTCAACCCACGTGGTTTCGACCATGTCCAGCGCTCTGCGCGGACGGTCTTCAATCTGCGCATGGTCGTGCGCGCATTGATGGCGTGCCCGCTGCGGTGCCGCATCATGTCGAGCACGGCAGGTCGGGGGCTCGATGCCCGCCGGGATGCTGCTTGGCTTTCGATGGCGGAAATCAGCGCTGTCGGTTTGGCGCTCATCGGTCAAGTGCTGCTAACCTCAGCGCTGGCCGAGACGACGTATGGGCGATGGATCCTGCTCCTCGACGTGTTCATTGCGGCTTTCCTGGTGCTCGATTTGGGTCTCCCGACCCTGTTGGCGCGGGACGGGCCGACGCAGCCTTCTGCGCTTCGACCCGCGGTGTGGCGGGTGTGGCGCATTCAGTCCACGGTCGCCATCCCCGTGGCGCTGATCGTCGGCACAGCGGTGCTCCAACGGCATCCCGACGTGCCTGCGCTCGTGCTCATCGCGGCCCTGGTTTCGCTGTTGCACCTGGCCACCTACGCGCCACGTGCTGCCCTCCGTGCGGCAGGCGAGGCCCGTCTTGAGGCTTGGTCCAAAGTGGTGGAGCGTTCGGTCATGACCGGCGGGTATGCGCTGTTCATGGCGCAGGGTGAAACGGATGTGCTGCCCTACGGGCTTGTGCTGGCGGCCGGTGCGGCGGCTGGATGGCTGTGTTCTGCGGGCTTGCTCCATCGAACGCTCGGACCGGATCAGGTTGAATCCTCGCGTCTAGGAGAAGCTTGGGGCGCCTCTTGGCGTTCCTTGCTGATGGCCGGGGCGCCCTTTGCCCTGACCGCGGCCGTGCTGCCCTACGTCTCGAGGATTGAGAAATTCCTGCTCGCTGAGGTTCACGGGTACGACGCTGTGGCGGTCTTTCACGTCGCGCAAATGGCGTGGGTTGCAGGTTTGGTGGTGCCCGCCGCCATCCGTGCCGCCTTGATTCCGGTGTTTGGCGTCGTGCGCGATTCAAGCGAGGGGATGGCGGTCGCCATGCGAGATGCGGAAGCCTGGATTGCTCCCCTTGTGCCGCTCGGCTTGCTCGCTGGCGCATGGACGGTGCCGGTTTTGCTTGACGGCGTGTTCCCTGCCTCCTACACCAGCGGGGTGCTCGGTGCTGATGCGGGCGACCTCTTTCTCGTCCTGCTGCCAGGGTGGGGTTTGGCGATGATCGCCACGCCTTCGCTCGCGGGCGTGCAGGCAGGCCTCAATCCATGGCGGTACGCGGGCCACGCCGCTGCAGGGCTGTGTTTCGCGGTCCTCGCCGGGGTGCTGCTGGTGCCGGACCATGGCCCCCTCGGCGCGGCGTGGGCGGCCCTTTCGGTGTGCACCGTGCTGGCGCTGCTGGCCCTTGCGCTCCGCCCATCACCCCGCCGGCTTCACAAGTCCGCTTGGGTCGTGGTGATGCTCGCTTGCGCCTTCGTGCCGTGGCTCTGGCACGTTGCATCGTGGGCTTCGGTTGGCGCCGCTATGGTGTTGAGCGGCCTTGCGGTGATGATGGGGCGCCATCATCGGGCGCTGTCGGTCGAGTCCGAGTGACGTGCTCAATCCTGAGTGCTTGGCTCATCCCAAGGCGTGGGCTCAGGGATTGCTTGTGGCGGCTGAACGTCAACCAGAGGCGTGGGTTCAGCGGCGGCCAGGGGCGGTTGCACGGCAGCGACCGGTGCCTGAACCGGCACCATGGGTTGCGCGGCCGCGGGCATCGCACCAAGCGTCGTGGGCATGGTGTTGGCTTGTCCGTAGGCTTGGACCGGCATGGCCTTTGGTCCGTTGCCGCTCACCAGTCCAATGATGAGCAAAAGCAGGCCAAGCGGAAGGCCACAACATGCTGCGGCACTGGCCAGCGCCCCTCCTCCAAACAGGGCGCCGAGGCCCTCGAACAAGGCGGCGAGCACCGGATCGACGTACATCACGTGGACGCCTGATGAGGCGGTAAAGGAGTAATCTCCGTCCGTGCAATCGGATGCTCCCGTCAACGTGTCGCAGGCATACCCAATGCGCGTCATGCCAGCGTCGACGTTTCCGTCCTCGCCAGGCTCGGGCATGCTGCAGTCTTGGGTGAACTCGTTCGCAGCATTGGCTTCCCCGTCACGGGTCATGGTGATGGAGCCGCCGTCGTCGAAGAAGGCCTCACACGCATCGGCGTTGCCGTTCCCGTCGTCGTCCTTCATCGGCGTGTCGATGTAGAAGTAAAACCCGAGTTCACCCATGTCGTCAGCGTCGTCATAGGTGATCGTTCCGCTGGTGGCGTTTTCATAGTTCCAAGGATACTCCAAATCCTCCATGTCCTCCAGCGAGGCCACGGAGTTTGACGCCATGGCGCCACCGGCAACCACGCCGATGAGGCTAAGCAGGAGCCCTACCGCGCCGGCAATGGTCAGGCCTTTGTTCATGCATCGTCATTGGTCCTGAAGCCAATAAACCCGCCGCTGCGGTCGGTTTCAGGCGCTGCGAAGCAGATGCTCCCACGCCCGTTCCACGGCTGGACGCTGGCACCATTCAGGCAACAGGATCGGTTGTTCACCCCAGTCTGTGCTCAGCACCCGTTCGCAGGCGTCAGCCAGCGCGATGGGGCTCCTGTCCGCCGCGATGCAGGCCTCGGGCAACCATCGGGCCATGTCCCCGACGTTGACGCTGGCCACCGGGGTGCCACATGCGATGGATTCCTTGGCCACCAGGGGCCCTGCCTCTCTGGAGGAGGTGATGAGCGTCAGGGACGCCACCATCATGCGGTCCCACACGATGGGGCGAGGTTGCTGGCGCAGCGTCGTCATGCCCACCACCCATCCGCGGGTTTCCAACTCACGGCCGGTTTCAAGGGCGAGGTAGTGCTCTTTTTCCGGCCGTCGAGGATCTGCTGGGAACAAGACATCGAGGCGGTCGCGTCGCCAGCGCCTACGCCATGACGTCATGGGTTGGAGCCAGTCCTCCTCGACCGGCACGTGGCATGGAATCACTTGGAGTTCAGGGCAGATGACGTCGGCGAGGTGTTCACGCTGTTCTTCAGCGACGAGCACCAGACGATCGAGGTCAGCAATCATGCGTCGCAAGCGAGGCCCTACGTCGTGATGGGCAAGGCCCACGTCCAGATCCCAGCCGTGGACCACGCCGATGCACGGCACGTTCCACGCCTTGGCCAAGGTCAAGGCCAAGCCTCCAACCGGCCACAGGGCGTGCACCACGATCGCCTCCGGCTTCCAATCGCCAAGCCAGCGCTGCACCGCCGAAGCACGCCGACGAATGCTTGAGGCCGTGAACCACGCAGAGGCTTGATTGGAGAGGCCCCAATACCTCGGCACGAGCACTTCAGTGCCATCGAAGGTGTGCTGGCCGGGCGCTTTCGCGACGCCGGCCAGGGTCGAGCGTCGTGCTTCTTGGTACTGCAGCATCCTCGGGAGGGGGTTCACGACGCGCACGTCGTGATCCGCGTCGCGCAGCAGACGCACGTGGTCGGCGACGAAGGTTCCACGCGCGATGTTGGTCGGGAGCGGGTGCATCCCGCTGAGCACCAGGATGCGCATCCGAACCCCTCACGTGTGTAGGGAAGCGTTGATGTCGGCCAAGTTGTCGGCCACGCTTGCACGGTCGTTGAACAGACCAGAGCCCACCACGGCGTTGGTGACGCCCCAACTTCGCAGCTCAGCAATGTTGTGGGCTTTGACGCCCCCGTCGATTTGGAGTTGGACGGTTCGACCGCCCTTGGCCTTCTGCTCCGCGATGGCGTCGGCCAAGCGGCGCACCTTCGCCTCCACGCTCGGAATGAAGGATTGGCCACCGAATCCAGGGTTGACGCTCATCACCAAGACCAGATCCACGTCTTCGAGGACCTCCAAGGCCGCCTCGACCGGCGTGGCTGGGTTCAGCACAATGCCAACGCCGGCCCCTGCGTCTCGGATGGCGTGAAGCAAGCGGTGCAGGTGCGTGACCGCTTCGACGTGCACGCTGAGGTGATCGCACCCGGCGTCGATGTACTCCTGGAAACAGGTTTCTGCGTTGCTGATCATCAAATGGGCGTCAAAGGTCGGGCCGTCGCCCAAAGCGGCGCGGAGGCTCCGAATGACAGGAGGGCCGAAGGTCAGGTTCGGCACGAAGTTGCCGTCCATGACGTCCAAGTGGAGCCACTCGAGGCCCGCGTCCACCGCTTCGCGGCACGAGGCGGCCAAGTCGGCCAAGTCTGCCGTGAGCACCGAGGGCGCGATGACCACGTCCGCCATGAATCGTCGGAGCGACCGACCCACATGAGCGTTCGCTCCTGACCGGGACAAAGCCTCATAGGACCCTTGCCAGAGGGGGGGGACAGGTGAGTAGAATGGGCGAGGTCGTTTCCATCTCCGACAGCCAGTACGAAGCAACCGTTGGAGCGGGCTGGGTGCTCGTCGATTTCTGGGCGCCATGGTGCGGTCCCTGCAAAGCGCTTGGTCCTGTGCTTGAACAGGTGGCCGGCGAGCGCGACATCACCATCGCGAAGGTCAACACCGACACCGACTCCATGCACGCGGCTCGGCTCGGCGTGCGGGGCATTCCTGCGATGTACCTCTACAAGGACGGCGAACTCATGGGCAGCCAAACCGGCGCCCTTCCCAAAGCCAAGGTCCTCGCGTGGATCGACGGCGCGATGAGCGACGCGTTCGGCGAAGGCGCTGACTTCTGAATCAAGCGCCGAGCGCGGTCCGGCGTGCCTCTTGCGCGCTTCCGACTTCACGCAGCAGGCGCTCGCGGAGCGCCTCGTGCAACCACATGCCATCGCTGAGGTCCAGCAACAACCCGTGGTCGATGAGGTGTTGCGGAGGCACGCCTTCCCAGCCGATGGCTTCCGCCAAACGTGGCCAAGGCACGGGAGCGTCGGCTGAGGCCAGCGTCGCCAGCATGTCCCGCTCCCCGTCGGGCAACGAAGACAAGATTTCCTGGTCCAAAAAGCGCAGCCAGTCCCCGTGAATGACGTCCCCGTAGAGTTCCAACAACTCGAGCGCGAGGGGGTGCCCTCCCGTTCGCTCAAGCACGTCTTCGGGGGACGTCACGTCGCCCGAGAGGTCCTCCAACCAGCGCTCGACCACGTCCAGCGGGAGGCCTTCGAGCGGAAGTTCTCGGATCACGTCACGTGTGTGGACGTCACGCTGGTCGTAGAACTGCATGGTGCGCCGTGAGATGAACAGCAACCGGACGGGCGTCTTTTCTGCCAAGGAAAGCAGGGCGCCGTAGAAGGCCTCGCCCTGAGCCGTAAGATGGTGCGCATCGTCGATGACCACCAGCCAATACGGAGGGGGGCCACGTCGTGCTGATTCGAAGCGATCGCGGATGGTTCGAGCGTCCGTGAGGTAGGCCAACAAGCGCCGCCGCCACAGATCGATGTTGAGTTGAGCACCGGGTTGCAACGGGAGCGTGGACATCAGGTCGTAGGGGTCGTGCTGATCATCGATGCCAAAGCGATGGAGAAGGCTGACGGCGAGACCGGTCACCGTGTCCCAAGGCTGGCATGGGTACCAACACACCGAGAGTTGCTGATCCTTGTCTTGGACGGCGTCGAGCCAGTCGGCCACCAGGGTGGATTTCCCGATGCCGGCGATGCCATGGACAAGCATGGCAGGCCGACGCGCCTCATACCACGTGTCGAGCACGGCGCGTTCCCCTTCCCGCCCCCGCACCTTCCGCGTGGTCGGTGGTGACGTGTGGTAGGTGGCATGAGCGCCCGCCATCATGGTCAGACGCCCAGGCGGTGGCTTACCGTCCTCCTCGCTCCCCCTGCGGCGGATCAGCCCAAAGCGAATGTCGCCGTAGGTCAGCACGCCCTCATGCTGCGCGTGCATCAGCACGTGGAGCAGCCCGATGTCAGCGTTGAGGCGTTCCCGGGCTTCGTGGGCGGGGACTTCGAGGAGTTGTCCGTCTTCGCCGCGCAGCAGCACCATGGTTTCGCGGAGCACGTCGGCGCGCGCTTCTGCTGCCGCAGTCCCAGTGTCGGTCAACTGCCAGGTTTTCCGTCGCCGCTCTTCCCCCTCGACGCTACGTAGGTGCTCGCTGACCCTTGCGTCGCGGCTGAGGGTCCGCATCGCACGGCTCACGTTTGGCGGGTGAAGCGCGCACGCCTCCGCGATGCCGTCGCGGGTGACGGCGTGCGGCACCACGAATCGATCGGCGTGGCCTACATGCTCCAACAAATGGAGCAGGATGCGGTCTTGAACCGCCACGGACACCTTCGGCAGGTCGGTGGCCACGGTTCTTGCTCGCCTCCCTTCGTTCAAGGCTTTGCCTGCCTCATGGACCAGGGCATACAGATGTGGCCTCTTCGTCTGCACAAGAACACCATAATTCCTTTTTATGTGTGGATGTCCATTTGCCATGACCACCCTCCGAACGCACCGCGGCCGTGCTGTCCTTCTCATGGGCATGATGGTGCTGGCCCTGCTCCCCATGACGCTACTCGCTTCGGCAGCGGACATCGACGGCGACGGTGTTGAAGATGCAAACGACGCCTGCCCGTATGCGTACGGGGCCTCCACCGTCGACCGCGACGGGTGCCCGGACACCGACGGCGATGGCGCCTCGGACCTCAACGACGGTTGGACCATCTCCAACCCGAACTTTACGAACGTCCAAACCATTTCATCGAGCAACGAATACTTTGACGTGGATTTCTCGCCCGACGGCACGCACGTGGTCACCGCCGCCTCGGACGGCTTCGTCCGCGTGTGGAACGCGACCACCTACTCCAACGTCCGCTCTGCGAACGCCATTTCCGGCGGCGAGGTCACGAGCGTCGATTGGTCGCCGGACGGCCAATACATCGCAGCAGGCCTCGATGACGATACCATGCAGATCTACCACGCGTCGAACTTGACCTCCGTCCACGGGAGCATCAGCGTTGACGTTGGCGGTGGCGATTACGTCAACGACGTCACCTTCAATGCCGACAGCGACCTGGTCGCGGTGTCCATCGGCCGCTCTGGAAACGGAGGCACCAACGGGCAGGTCTTCCTCATTCAGGTGTCGGACGGCTCGAACCTGCACAGCCTCAACCCGAACAGCGAGGACCGTTTCTACGCCTCCGCTTTCTCTCCTGACGGGCAATTCATCGCGATGGCCGGTGAGGGCGATTTCTACGTCTCAAACGTGACTTCACAGCAAACCATGAGCAGCGTCAGCAGCCCGCCAGCGGCCGTCAACAACATCGCATGGTCGCCAGACGGCAACTACATCGCCATGTGCGGCGGTTGGGAAGGGAACGGCGCCAGCATGGACATGTACGAATACACCGGCTCCTCGTGGAGTGTGGCCTGGGGGATTTCAATCACGACCTCCTGCGCGTCTGTTGAATTCAGTCCGGATGGACGGCACGTCGCCGCAGGCATGTACTGGTACGGCGCTGACGCCGTGACGACATACATCATGGAGACGACGACCGGCGCGGCGGTCGACGATTTCAGCGGGCCTCAACCCGGTGGATGCACGGGCTTCGGCGGTGGGAACAACTGCGGCACCATCTACGGCCTTTCATGGAGTCCCGACGCCACCCATTTCGTCACCGCCCACGGACGCAACGACGAGGGCGTGTACTTCTGGTACGCCGACATCGATGAGGACAACGACGGCTACAACTCCACAGATCAGGGCGACGGCATCGTCGATGCTTTCCCCTCCGACGGCAGCCAGTGGGACGATTCCGACGGTGACGGCTACGGGGACAACCCGGCGCCCGCCACACAACCGGATGCTTGCGTAAACACCGCAGGAACCTCCAACATGGATCGATTCGGCTGCTTGGACACCGACGGAGACGGCTATTCTGATCCGGATGCCGGATGGAGCATCCTCGACGGTGCAGACGTCTGGCCCGGGAACCCCGAGCAGTGGGCTGACGCGGATCAAGACGGCCACGGGGACAACTACCTCTACGACATCAACCAGACCAACCAGCTGCACATCAACCAGCGCGGCGACGCCTTCCCGATGGACCCACAGCAGTGGAACGACACCGACGGTGACGGCTATGGCGACAACTACGACGATCCATCATGGACCGCCAACCGGGCCCCGCATTGGCCAGGTGAGCGCCTTGAGGGCGCCACGATGCCCGATGCCTTCCCGCTCGACCGCACGCAGTGGTCGGACAGCGACGGCGACGGCATTGGCGACAACCCGAATTCCGGGACGTCGGACGGGTGTCCAAACGTGGTCGGGGACTCGTTCTGGGACCGTTTGGGCTGTCCAGACAGCGACGGCGACGGTTGGTCGGACCCCACCGAGGATTGGGGCCCGAACGGCGAGTGCACGGGTGCGGACGCCTTCAAGGACGATCCCACGCAATGGTGCGACTCCGACGGTGACGGCTACGGTGACAACGAGAGCGGCATCCAGCCCGATGCCTGCCCCAACCAGGCGGGGACTTCGGACGGCGACGTGTTCGGATGCGCCGACCGTGACGGTGACGGCTGGTCCAATTCAGGCGACCCCTTCCCGGATGACGGCACCCAGTGGGCGGACCGTGACGGCGACAACCGTGGCGACAACCCCGACGGCAACAACGCCGACCTGTATCCCGACGATTCGAGCCAGTGGGCCGATTCGGACGGCGACGGCTACGGCGACAACCCCAGCGGCACGAACGGCGACCGGTTCCCGAACGATGCCCTCCAATGGGAAGACACCGACGGTGACGGCTTTGGGGACAATTTCGTGGACGAAGACGGTGATGGCGTGTCCGAGTCCGGCGACGTCTGCCCCACGCTTGCAGGCGCTTCAAAGGCCCCACTGAGCCGCGGTTGCCCGGACAGCGACGCTGACGGTTACATGGACAACGTCGATGTCTTCCCCGAGAACCCCTTCCAATGGAACGACACCGACGAGGACGGGTATGGTGACAACAACGCCGTCAGCGGAGGCGACTCCTGCGTGAACGAGTACGGCCGCTCCAACCAATCAGGGCGCCTCGGTTGCCCTGATGCGGACTTTGACGGCTGGGCCGACGACATCGACGTCTTCCCCGACGACGGCCTTCAGTGGGTCGACAGCGACGGTGACGGCTACGGTGACAACTACCTGTACGAGGTCGTTTCTGTCGAAGACGAGGACAATCCAGGCATGTTCTTGATGCTCCGGGAAGAACAAGGCGATGCCTTCCCCAACGACGTGACACAATGGTCGGACCGTGACGGTGACGGACGTGGCGACAACCCAACCGGCAACCTTCCTGATGCCTTCCCGCTCCGCGTCTCACAGCAGCTCGACTTTGACGGCGACGGCTACGGGGACAACATCACGCTTGACGCGTACCAGTCCGACGGTTGCAGGAAAATCTTTGGAACGTCAACGGACGACACTTACGGGTGCCCGGACGCTGACGATGACGGCACGTCGGATGACGCCGATCCTTGCCCGTATGACCCGAGCATCGAGGTCGGCGTCCGCGGGCAAGTCACCTGCACCATCACGGCACCACAGGACGATGGCGATGGGGATGCCTCACTCGGCGGCGGCGACCTCGGTGCCCAAGTTGACACGCTCACCCTCGTGCTGGTCGGGGTCGTTGGGCTCATGGTTGCGGCCGTGGCGCTGGCGATGATCGCCCGCAACGCTGGCCGGAAAGCGGCCCTTGGCGCCCGGCAGAACGAGAAGCTGTCCAACGCGGCCTTCAACGAAGAAGAAGAGCGCCGGCAGGAGTGGATCAACTACTACGTGGCACAGGGTCAACTCGATGAAGCGAGGGCACTGGGTTGGACCGGCCAGGGTGCGGCCGCCCCGGTGCCACAATGGCAGCAGTACGAGCAACAACAGGCAGAGGCCGAGCGTTCAGCGATGCCGAGCATGCCCGACCTGGATCATCTTTGATCGCGGGCACGGCGCGCCAACGCATCGTCGAAGGCGAGGAAGGGCAAGGCGGCCCACGCATCGTCTGAATCCAGCGCAGCCATGGCTTCGTTTTCCGCGAGGACATCGGCCAGCGTCAGGTGGTGAGGCACGCGCCCATCGGCCAATTCGTAGGCGTGGCCCGGCAGCACCACCCAGTCGTTTGGCAAGGCTTGCATCCTGCCCCGGAGGTACGCCAGCGAGGCGCGCAGGGCCGCAGGGTCCCCTCCATGCAAGTCGGCCCGACCGCATCGTCCCAAGAACAGACAGTCCCCTGAGACAACGATGCCGTGACCAAGGAAGGTCAGGTGTCCCGGAGTGTGGCCCGGTGTTCGAACGGCTTCGAAGGTCAGGTCGCCGACGTGGAGCGCCGTGGCCACATAGGGCGCAGCGTCGAGCGCTCGGGTGTGCGGCCCGTCCCAACCTCGTTCAGATTCTGCTTCATGCACGATGACTTCGAATCCCGCTCCGCCTCGCTCAATGGCTTCTTCCACACCTTTGGTATGGTCCCAATGGCTGTGCGTCAACCACGCACCGATGAGATGCAAGCCGCGGGACTCAGCCACGTTGAACCAATACGCTGCGTCGAAAGGATCCACCACAACCGCTTGTTTGGTGGCCGTGCACACGATGAGGTGGTTCAGGTTGTCCCAGCCGCCGAGCTGTGCCTGCAACACCTCGCATCCTGGAGCGGTATGCACCACGCTGGGTTTTGGCTCAGGCATGGCCCGACGAGGGACCGCTGCCCTTTCAAGGGGGAGCAGTGTTCACCGCTCATGGACCAGCGAAGGCGCGGGGTCTTGACCCTCGTCCTCCTGGCGATGCTCATGGCCGTGCCCTTTGGCGGCATGGCCTCTGCTGAAGCGGGCGAGCGCCTCCAGGTTGAGCTCGACGTGACGCCGCTCGATCGGCCATGGTTGACCGATGGACAGGTGTTGAACCTCTCCGCGGCCTTGGTGAATCCGAGCGAGGACACGGTGGACACCACCACCGATCCCTCCTGTGGTTTGGTGCTCTCCATCGCGGATCAGAGCGGGACCACGGTCGTCGACGGCCTGCAAGCCTGTCGTGGTCAGGTACGTGGCCTGAGTCTGGCCCCGGGAGGCGAGGCCTTGGAGACGTCCTTTTCGGTGGACGCCGCTGATTTGGACCTCTCCACTGGCACCTACGACCTGCGTGTGTCTCATCCTGCTTCGGGCGCCACGGCAAGCACCACGGTTGACGTTCAGCGAGCCGTTGCATGGCCCGAAGACCTCCTCTTGGAGGGCATCAGCGTGCTGCGCACCGAGGTCGCCGAAGATGGCGAAGTCCTCCTCTTGCGCTGGCGGAACGCCGGGGCCACCCCCTTGGATTGGCCGACCGAGGCGTGCACCTTGCACCTCGTGAACGCGGCGTGGGCGCCTTTCGCTTCGTGCCAAGACGAAGTTGAGGCCCTGGCACCGTGGGAAGTCCGTTTGGTGACGGCGATCACGCTCGATACAGGAGACCTCGACGATGCCGGCGCGTTCACGCTGTCCACACCGTCCGGTGAGCGAACGGTGCAACATTCGCCGACTGGGCATGAATCCAACACCGACGCGCTCGGCTTCACGCTTCGACTCGACGGTGAGGACGACGCCTACAGGACCGGAGAAATCGTCCAGCCGACCATGCGCATCAGCAACCTCGGCCAAGACGACCTGATCGTTGAGACGACGACCACATGCCGTGCTGATTGGTGGGCGGCGGACGCGACGGGACACGTGGTCTACGACAGCCGTTGGAACGCACCCTGCATTGACCTCGACGACCGCCGTTCCATCGACGCTGGAGAACACCTCGAGTTCCAAGGCCTCGGTTGGAGCCTCGTTGACGCTCAAGGATGCACGGTGCCCAGCGGCAGGTACGCCATCGTGGCCCGCGCGGATGACCTTGCGCTGAGCGCAGCCACCACCGTGACTGTGGAACACGAAGAAGCCGAGGGCTGCGCCTCGGACGATGGCCTGTCCATCGAAGCGTGGCTTGAACAGGACGAAGGCGCTGCGCCATCCCTGCACATCGATGTGCGCCCCAAGGAAGGTGCCACCGACCTTGTGCTGCAAGGCGTCTGTTCCGGTCGGATGATCCTCTACGATGAGGAAGGTTCGACCCTTCTCGATCAGATGGTCGGGTGTGAAGGACGGCATGGCCGCCAGTATCACCTCCCGTCCACCGATGCCGTGTTGCGTTTGGACATGGGCGGATTCATGCTCACCACGTCCGAAGGCAACGACTTGACCGACGGCACCTACGCCATGGAATTCCATCTCCAGGCCGCCCGACCGGTGGCGCACGCTGCGTCCCTTTCGGTCGGCGTCGAGGGCATGGAGACGACGGACGGCAAAGATGCCATGGTGGTCGAAGCCCCAACCAGAACCGAAGAGGGCGCATGGATCGGTTTGCAAGCCTCTGGCGAGGCCTGTTGGGTGCTCCAAACTGGGCCTTCCTCGTACTTGGCGCTGTCCAGCGCGGTTCCCGCCGATTGGGCCCCACGGGCTGACCTCCGGGGCATCTACAGCGTGCAAGATGCGGATGAAGCGCCAGCCTGCACCGGCGTTGACGCGACCCCCATCGTCGTGGTTGAGGTGCAAGGGGAACGCATGCCCACCCCCGTTCAGGCCGACGGGGCCTCGGCTCAAGACGAGCCTGAAGCGGTCATCGAAGCGCCCAGCGACGCTCCCACCGTGACGCCAACCGTGGTGGTGGCCACCGTGGTGTCCACGTCCATTCTCGGTCTCCTCGCGACCGCTTTCCTGACCAACGAAGCATGGCGGTTGCCCGCTTCTTCTGCAGGATTGTGGCTGGTCGGCTTCCTCGGTCGAACCAAGGAAACCACGGACGGCCGTTTCCAGCGTGGACGCATCATGGGGTACCTTCAGGCCAACCCTGGATGCCACTTCCGCGCGCTCATGAGTGCGCTCGACCTCTCCAACGGCCAGACCACCCACCATCTTCGGGTGCTCGAGCGCGAGGAGCAAATCTGGCGACGAAAAGACGGGCGACTGATCCGCTTTTACCCCCTCACCGGTGATCTGCACCCCGGCATCGCTGAAGACCAGCTCCCTGTCCCCCCGCTCTCCATGGACCCCAACTCGCTGCAAGGCCGCATCCTGACCATGCTCGACGATGACGGCCTCATGGGCGATTTCCCCACCCAGGCCGAACTTGCTCGGCGGCTCGAGCGAAGCCAGCAACTCATTTCTCATCATCTTCGTACGTTGGAGCGCTACGGCCTCGTGGAGAAGCAAAAGATGGGCGTCCGCTCCCGCTACGTGCTGACGCGTGAGGCGATTTACCTGCTTGAGCGGAGCGACATGGAACGGCACTCCTAGGCGGTTGGTTTCAAGTCCATAGCGCGGCTCGGACGGCCCGAGGACGGTCCATGAGCGACGAACCGATTCGCGTCGATGACGTGGCGTGGCAGCGCCGCTGGGACGAGGAAGGCGTGTTCATTGCTCCCAATGAGGGGGACCGTCCAACCTTCTACTGCCTTGAGATGTACCCGTACCCCTCGGGCAAGATGCACATGGGGCACGTCCGCAACTACTCCATCGGTGATGCCGTGGCCCGCTACAAGCGCATGCGCGGCTTCGACGTGCTGTATCCCATGGGTTTCGATTCCTTTGGCATGCCGGCCGAAAACGCGGCCATCGAGGAGGGCGGGCATCCTCACGACATCACCGAGCGCAACATGGCCAGCATCACCGCTCAGATCAAGCGGATGGGCTTCTCGTACGACTGGGACCGCTTGGTGAAGAGCCACGACCCGAACTACTACCGGTGGAACCAGTGGTTTTTCCTCAAGTTCCTCGAACAAGGCTTGGCCTACCGCGAACAAGCGCCTGTCAACTGGTGCGAACCGTGCACCACCGTGTTGGCCAACGAGCAGGTCAAGGCGGGCCGATGCTGGCGATGCAACGGCCCGGTGATCCAGAAAGACATGAGCCAGTGGTTCCTCGACCTGCCCAAGTACGCTCAAGAATTGGTTGACGGCCTGGACACCATCGACTTCCCAGAGCACGTTTCCTTGCTCCAGAAGGACTGGCTTGGTCGCTCGGAAGGCGCGGAAATCGCCTTCCAACTCGAGGACGACCTCGGCGAAGTCCGCGTGTTCACAACCCGTCCGGACACCTTGTTTGGCGTCACCTTCCTGACGATGGCCCCCGAGCATCCGATGGCCGCTGGCCTGATGGCCGGGCGTCCGGAGGAAGCCGCTTGGCGCGAACTTCGCGATGAGGTGGCGCTGCTCTCCGAATTTGACCGCATCAAGCAGATGAAGAAGAAGAAAGGCATCTTCTCAGGCCTGCACGTGATTCACCCCCTGACGGGGGAGCGCATCCCGATGTGGTTCGGCAACTTCGTCATCGCCTCCTACGGTACAGGGGCCGTGATGGCCGTCCCTGGGCATGATCAGCGTGACTTTGAGTTCGCCACGACGTGCGGCCTTCCCGTACGGCGCGTCATCGCTGACGGCAAGGCCGAAGATGCTCCGATGAGCAAGGCCTACGAAGACATGGGCCCGATGATCAACTCACCGCTGTCTGGCTTTGACGGGCTCGAGGGGGATGCAGCCAAGCACGCGGTGATCACCGCCTTGGAAGAGGCTGAAGCTGGAAACCGCACCCTCAACTGGAAAATCCGGCCTTGGCTGGTCTCGCGGCAGCGGTATTGGGGCACCCCGATTCCCATCATCCACTGCCCTTCGTGCGGTGTGGTCCCGGTTCCAGAGGAGGACCTCCCGGTGGTCCTCCCGCGCGATGTGGCGTTCACGGGCACCGGAAATCCTCTGCTCACGTCGCCCTCATTCCTCGAGGTGAATTGCCCCACTTGCGGCGAAGCCGCAAGACGGGAGACGGACACGATGGACACCTTCGTCGACTCGTCATGGTACTTCATGCGCTATGCGGACGCCAAGAACGAGGCGATGTGCTTCGATGCGGAGGTGGCCGACCGTTGGATGAACGTGGACTTCTACTGTGGTGGCATCGAACACGCGCAGATGCATCTGATTTACGCGCGCTTCTGGACCAAAGCCCTCCGTGATCTCGGGCTTCACAGCATCGATGAGCCCTTCCAGAGCCTGCTCTGCCAAGGGATGGTCAACAAGGCCGCACCATGGTGCGACTCGTGCGCGGTGACCCTCCCCGTATCGGCTGCTGGCGCTCCGTGCCCGCAATGTGGCGATGCCTTGGGTGAGCGCAGCGCGAAGATGAGCAAGTCACTGGGCAACACGGTCTCGCCCGAGGCGATGATCGAGCAGTACGGTGCGGACACCGTCCGCCTGTTCATCCTGTTCGCGGCCAATCCGACGGCCGGCATGGACTGGTCCGACACGGCCGTCGAAGCCAACCATCGCGTGATTCAGCATCTGCTCACCCTGCCTGACGTGCTCTTGTCATGGGACGGAGAAGCGCACCCCATGGACGCCTGGATGGAGGCGCGCTTGGACCAGCGCACCTTGGAGTGGGCCGATGCGATGGAAAGCTACGACCTACGAAAGGCGGTGGAAATCAGTCATTTTGAGTTGGTCAAGGACCTCAACTGGTACCTCCGCCGTGCCCCTGGAAGCGCGTCCCTTGGACGTGTCCTGCTCGAACGTTGGGCGCACCTCTTCGCGGTGTCCACCCCGCACATGGCCGAAGCATGGTGGGCGGCCGCGGGCCACGACGACCTGTTGGCTTCTCGCGTGCTGGACATGCCCGCTCCGCTTTCTGAGGCGGCGCAACTGCGGCTGGACCAAGAGGCCCACCTCAGGGACATGCTCGACCAAGCCCGCCGCGTCAAGACCGTGGCCGAGCGTCATTTGGACGGACCGGCCCGCACCGCCACCTTCGCCGTCAGCGCCTCTTGGCGCCGCGCTCTTGCAGAAGCGGCCTTGCGCCACCTCGCCGAGGACCGACCCATCAAGGCCTTCGCTGGCCGCGTTGCCTCCCTCGGGCTGGTCGATGAGGCACGAACGGGCGAACTCATGGGGTTCTGGGGCAAGCGCATGCTGCCTCAAGTGTTCAAGTGGGACGACGAAATCCGCCGTATCTTGCTGAGTGGGCTTGACGAAGCGGCCAACTTGGCCGCGAATGCGGACTTCATCACGGCGACCCTTGAACTCGAGCGTGTTGAGGTCGTCATGGCTGAAAGCCCAGAAGACACGACAGGACGTGGAGGCGCCGCGATGCCTTACGCGCCTTCCGTGGTCTTCGCGTGATCACTCTTCTTCGCCCACGGTCGCGTGTTGCTTCGACTCAGCTTCTGCTTCGTGCGCATTTCGGTCGCGTCCGTTGATGACGGTCCATCCTGCTGCGCCGAAGACGAGCACGGCGAGCACGAGCAGCATCGTGGCAGGCCAACCGATGCCGCCTTCTGCACCGTCGCTGAGTTGTCCCGGAAGGGCGCAGCCATTGAGGTCAACGCGGAGCCCTGGTGCGGTACCGCCACAGATGTCGAGGAAGTTGGAGACGCCGTCCTCGTCGTCGTCGGCCTGGAGCGCGCTGCAACCGCGGCCGTCCACCACGACGCTCAACGGCGTGCGGGCGCAGGCATCTACGGCATCGTTCACGCCGTCTTGATCATCGTCGTCGTCTTCCTCTGCGTCAGAGCATCCATCGCCGTCGGCGTCCAGAGCGAGGCTCAAGCGGCCAACCATGCCGCGGGGGCATCCGTCAGCAGGGTCAACGCGGCCGTCGTCGTCATCGTCCGTGTCCTCGTCATCGGCGCATCCGTCGCCGTCGTGGTCCGCTTCAGGCGGGAAGCCGACCATGCCTGTTGGGCAGCGGTCAAAGGCGTCCAGCACGCCGTCCTGATCGTCGTCTTGGTCGTCGCTGTCGTCCCTGCATCCGTCACGGTCGTGATCGTTTGCGGGTGTGGACGTCCAGGCGTTGAAGTCCAAGGGGCAACCGTCGTCGGCTTCCAGCACGCCGTCGTTGTCGGCGTCTTCATCGCAAAGGTTGCCCACGCCGTCGCCATCAAGGTCGGCCTGTCCGGGGTCGTACACGTTGGGGCACACGTCCGCTTGGTCGACCCATCCGTCCGCATCGGTGTCCACGTCGGAGCATCCGTCGCCCTCCTGGTCTTCCTCGGGTGTGGAGACCCAGCCGACGGGTCCCTTCGGGCAGGCGTCATTGTGGTCAAACACGCCGTCTTCATCGTCGTCGAAGTCCTCATCGTTGTCCCTGCATCCGTCTTCGTCGTGGTCAGAGGAGCGCGTGCTCCACCACCCGATTGCGCCTGTGGGGCAATCGTCGAGGTCGTCCGCAACCCCGTCTCCGTCGTCGTCCATGTCGCAGACATCGCCCACACCGTCCGCATCGAGGTCAAGCTGGTCGGGGTCTGCGTCGCGTGGACAGACGTCGATGGCATCGAGAACGCCGTCGTCGTCAAGGTCGGCAGCATAGGCCCACAGGAGCACGTCTCGGCCACCTTCCACGCGGTGTTCCTTTCCTTCCAAATCCAGGTCTTCGTCGAAACTTGCGGCCATGACCCACCGCCCGTTCGCATCGAAACTCAGGGCGGCCAGACGCTCGTCACCCGTGCCGCCGAGGCTCCGGGCCCATCGGGTGTTTTCGGTGCTGCCGAGGTGCGCCAACCAACTGTCGTAGGCGTTGCCGGCGTCCTCACCGTCCATGTCTTCGAGCACGGAAGCGCCCAGGGCCATGCTCGAGCTGCTCATGCCCGCCACGATGCGCGTGCCGCTGGCGTCGACGTGCACGTCGACCGGCACGTCGGTGCCTGGCCCTCCGATGACCTCCACGCTGGACCACTCCGCGCCACCTGAGACCCGTGCCGTCCACACGTCGATGCCTTGTGAGGAGGAAGCGGTGGCGCTGGAGAAGGTGGCCTCGCCGTTGATGGCCCCGGCCACGACCACGCCATCCTCGGCGCCAGTGGTGCATCGAATCGCCTGCACGTCGCCGCTGCTGTTTGTGCTGGTGGCCCACGCAAAGGCTTCGCCTTCGCCAAGCCGAAGCACAGCAGCGTCGGTACCGCCGGCGCTGACCAACACGTGTTCACCGGCGATCAGACGCTCACCGAAGGTGAGGGCCAGGTGCATCTCGCCTTGGCGGTTGACGCACAAGGACGCCACTTCGTCGATGATTTGGGTGGTCTGGACGCGAAGGCTCCGCACCGTGGTACCGCTTTGATCGAATTCCACAATCAGAATGGCTTCACGGTCTTGACCTGCGATGGGATCCTCCAGCCCGTCCACCTCAACCGAGCCTTGGTGGTGGACGGCGACGTAGACCGAAGCGCCTTGGAGGGCCACGTCGAGGACCTGCATGGGTTGCTCCGAATTCAGTTGTCGGGCCCACTGCCAGACGCCCGCTTCGGTGATGCGCGCGAGGAAGACCAGACCGTGGTCACCGGACGAGGCTTTCGAAAGGGTCAGGGAGGAGCCGAAGGTGGCGTTGCACGCCAATCCGGCGGTGCCAGCACAGGCACGGCCCGCGACCAAGAGGTCCCCGTTAGCCAGCACGCCGATGCGGTCGATGACGTCCGTCCCGTTCGCGGATGTGACCGTGCTGCCGTGGGACCACGTGCCGTTGGGGTGGGTCCAAGCGATGAAGCCGTCGAGGTTGTTCGTCGTGGAGTTCGTCTCGAGGGGATCCAAGTCGTCCTCGAGGCTCATCCAACCGGTGAAGGTGCCCGAGACCACCATGCGCTCACCGCTGCGGGCCAGGTCGTACGGGATGTCGTCACCAAAGCCAGCGGCCGTCAGGGCCCAACCGGTGCTCTCCACGCCTTCTTCGGCGGCCGCGGCAGGCAGCCAGAGGCTGGCCGTGAGCAGGCCAACCAACAGAATGGCGACCCGACGCATATGTTATGTTGGGACCTTCTCCGTATCAAGGGTGGTCCCCACTCGTGCGAAGGGATGATGGCGAGCATGCAGGTCCCGAAACGTGGACGGGTGGACGCACCGGCAGCGCACGCTCGCGCCTGAAGCCGCGGCGCAAGGTTGTGCTCGGCTGATGGCCTTGGGCTCTTGGCCGCAATGGATGGTCGGTCAACCGGCCATGATGGCGCCGACCGTGGAGCGGCCTGAAGCGGACATGCAGTTCGAAATTCACCGCTTGCTTCGCGGCGCCCCCCTCGTCGAACGGTGGCGCATCCTTGAGGTCCGTGAGGGCACGTCTCCCACTTTTGCTGAGGTGTTGCTCGAACTCGAGGGACAACTTCGCGGCGAGCGCCCTGCGGGCCGAGCCTTCCTCGGTTTGCAGCTGCGCTTGACGGTGTTGGCCGAGGAAGGAGGCGGCGTCGAAGCCGCGGTCAAGTGGACGCCGAAGGGCATGCACCGGCTGCTTGCTCGACGGCTCCGCAGCGACGTGGTTCGCTTGGCCGAACGCTGGGTCGTCGACCTCGCCGCCGCCTGCGACGCGTAACCGGCGCGTTCAAGGAGCGTCGTCAGCCGCTCCTTGGCATGAGCGACAACCGCTCCTCCCGTGGAAACAACAGGGGCGGCGGTCGTCGAGGCCGCGGTTCCGGTGGCGGTCGGGGCTCAGGAGGGCGCGGCGGCAACCGGTCCCGACGGCCCAAGCGCTACGGCAGCGCGCCCATCGCCGATGCCCGCGCCCGCTCAGCGGACGCGATAGCGGACGCGAACGCCAAGGCGGAAGGGCGCTTCGATCGCGACGAGCCCGTGATGGGCTTTCCCAAGGACATGGAGGCGCCCCGACGCTTTTCCTTCGAGTGGCCCCTGACGCCCGTGCCGTTGGCCACCGAAGAGGAGACCGCAGGCTTGGTCGTGCGCAAGGGCGAGTTTGGCTGGCTGCCCGATGAGCGCGTCGAGGAGATTGCCGCCAACCTCGAGGGCAAGGCGATGTCCCTTGAGCAGGCCCTGTCGCTGCGCAGCGCCCTGCTGCAGCAGAAGACCGTGTATTCCCACTACAAGATGCAATCCCGAGGCCGTGACCTGCGCGCGGCCTACGACAAGGGAGTGTCCATCGTTGAGTTGTCCAAGCGTTTTGACTTCCCACCGATGAACATCTTCCGGACGGTGCTGACCGAGAAGGGCTGGGGCAAGACGAAGATCAAGGAGTCCTTCAAGGATCCAAAGCGCCTCAAGCAGCGCGAGCGTGAGGAGTTCGAGGCTGCCGAAGCGGCGGACCGTGTCTCCAACGTCGACCAGAGCGAATCCGCGGAGGCCGCGGACCTCTTCGAGGGAATCCTGGCCGATTGGTTCGAGGATCAAGGCGTGCGCCTGCGCCGCCAGCCAGAGATGGTCAAGGAGCAGTCCCAAGAGCACGGCCGACCCATCCGGACGCCCGACCTGCTCTTCCTCGACCACGTGGAGATCAACGGTGAGCCGGTCGCGTGGATCGACGCCAAGCACTTCTACGGCGCCGACGTCGATTTCCAGCGCAAGAAGATGGCCAAGCAGATGAACCGCTACATCGAGGAGTGGGGGGCCGGGGCCATCGTCTACCGGCACGGCTTCTGTGCCAACCTGTTCATCCCGGGCGTGACCCTGCTCGATGCCGGGCCGTTGGACCTCAGTCCGCTGAAGTGAGCCGCAGCACGACGTGACGCTCGCCGGGGCGCTCCCACACGAGATGACGCGTTTCACTCATCAGACCGAGTTCGCTCAGCACCTGCATCAAGTCCTCCTCCGTCCAGTGGTGCTGTGCCCCGACCGCTTCGCGTCGGGTGAGGTCGGCGTGCGAGGCCTCGTGGACGCACACGAAGCTGAGCACGACCGCGTCCACGGCCTCGACCACGCGCGCAAGCGCGCCTTGTGGGTCAGCGAGGAATTCCAGCACGCCAAGCAACACAACCACGTCGTGTTCTTCGGGCAAGGTGAAGGGGCCGTCAAGGTCGAGCAGGACGTTCTCAGGGTGCATGTCGCCCAAGTCGTAGCCCGTGTAGGTGCACGAGGCGTGCAAGTGCTCGCGCAGCACCTGGAGGCCGCACCCGAGATCCGCCACGTTCGCGCCCTCCACGATGCACGCGGCCGCCAAACGGCAGCGCTCATGCAGCCAAACTTCCTCGGCTTGGGCGCCGAACCATCGATCGGCGAGGCGGGGGTCCCGTCCGCGCCACCGTGGCCACCACGCCATGGCAAGAAGGCGGGCGTTCAGGGTATAAACGGGCCATGCCGGACGTGTTCAGAGGCGCGTCATCCGCACAGCGCACAACAGGGCTTCAAGAACGGTACGTGATTTCTAACAGCATGCGTCGAGCCCTTGTGCTGTGCCTCATGCTGCCCTTGCTCTGCATGAGCGCCGCTGCGGAGACGGTCATCATCTCCGTGGACAGCACCAACCTGCGGTTCACGCCTTCTGAGGTGACGATCACCGAAGGCGACGAGGTGCGATTCTTCTGGAGCGGTCAGGCTCTGCCCCACAACGCGGTGGCCAAGGACGGCTTCTTTGACACCGGCGAGCCCGAACGTGCGGTGGACCACACGGTCGAGTTCCCGGTGGGCACCAACGGCACCTACGATTTTGTTTGCGAGCCGCACGAATCGGTGGGCATGGTCGGCACCATCACCGTCGAGCCCGCGCCACCGGCGGAGGTGGAGGAGGCGCCACCCGAGGCGTCCGTCGAGACGCCGCTGAACGCGGGTGCCTCGATGATGCTCGGTTTGTTGCTGGCTTGTACAACCCTCGCCAAGCGTGACGAGTGACGGACTCCGGTTCACGTCAGGGAGTGGAAAGTACCAACTTTCGACCGTTTAGCCACAGGCCGCCACTCCAGCGGATTGAATCCTCGAAAGAGCGCCCAGTATCGGCACTAAGGATATAAAGGGAAATATTGTGTTAGAATCTGGACGTGGAATCAATGAAGACCAACCGCACCCTTGCCCTGCTGCTGACCGCCACCCTCTTCGCCGCTGCTTTTGCTGGCTGCATCGGAGAGGAAGAAGCCGAAGACACCACTGAGACGGTGAAGATCGGCTTCCTGAACCCCCAGACCGGCCCCCTTGAGGCCGACGCTCCCGGCTTCAGCTGGGGTGTCGCCCAGGCCATTGACGACCTGAACGCCATGTACGATGACGTGGAGTTCGAGGCCGTTGAGGTCAACTCGGGCTGCGACGGTACCGTCGGCAGCACCGGCGCACAGACCCTCGTTGACTCCGGCGTCGTCGCCGTGGTCGGTGCGGCCTGCTCTGGTGCCTCGATGGGCGCCAACGCCATCCTCTCGGCGGCCGGGATCCCCATGATCTCCTACGCCTCCACCAACCC
>JAYOTG010000022.1:0-30777 GCA_038150305.1 Candidatus Poseidoniales archaeon
GTCACCCATGTCCACTGAACATGGCAGCACCGCGTCTCTTGGCCGTGGCCCTTGTCGCGCTCCTGCTGGTTCCGCTGGCCGGTTGTTTTGCGCCCGTTGAAGGCGTGGCCATCGAAGGTCACGAAGGGCAACTGCTCCTTGAAGGTCAGACGCTGACCATGCCCACGACGGCTCCTGGCCCGCTCGCTGGAGAGGTCGCACCATGGTGGGAGCGCACAAGCTTGGACCTCGACCGGAACGGCGTCCACGATGCGCTTGACGGTGCACTCGGCCCCGTGTGGATCGGTTTGTCCTACGGCACCACCGTTGACGAAGGCCACGTGGCGGCGGTGGAAGCCCTCGGCCTTCCTGTCGAATTGGTCGTGCCCGCTGTGGACGCTCTGCTGCTCGGTCAAGTGGACGCCAGCATGATCCCCACCTTGCGCGCCCTTGATGGCGTGGTCATGGTCGAAGCTTATGGCGAACTGGTCTTTTGGGGCGACGTGCAAACGCCAGCGGTCAAGGCGAGTTCTTCGGCGGTCTACCCAGAGGGCGCGTGGGACCTCGGCGTCAGCGGCGAGGGCATCGTTATCGCCATGGTGGACACCGGCGTGGACAACGAACACCCTGGATTGAACGAGAAATTTGTCGCAGGGTACGACGCCGTGTGCTTCCTGCACAGCGGTGTGCACCAGTGCGTCCTCGCTGGTGGTCGTGCAGAGGACGGTTCCTTTGACCCAGACGACGCTCATCAGCACGGCACGGCTTGCATGGGCATGGCCGCCGCGACGGGCAAGATGGCGGACGGCTCGGACTCAAACTTCACCGGGTCCGCCCCCGATGCGGCGCTCGTCGACGTGCGCATTGGCACGGACGTCGGCGCCGGGCCCTTCGAGAATTACCTCATCGCACAGGAATTCTACGAATCGGCCATGAACGGCCTGCAGTGGATCATCGACCACAAAGACGACGCTTGGGCCGGTGCCGACGAATCGGAGCACGGCATCGATATCATCTCGCTTTCCTGGGGCATCACCAGCCACGAAGGCGGCGGCTCAGACGGCGAGGACATGCACAGCCGTATCCTCAACG
Organism: Candidatus Poseidoniales archaeon; assembly: GCA_038150305.1. Lineage (GTDB taxonomy): Archaea > Thermoplasmatota > Poseidoniia > Poseidoniales > Poseidoniaceae > MGIIa-L3. The sequence goes on from JAYOTG010000022.1 coordinate 1,072, forward strand.
AAGCGATGGAAGCAGGGGTTGTGGTCAGCGTTGCCGCAGGCAACGACGGCCCGGACAACGACGGCCTTTCGGGCATGGGCTCCTCCTCGCTTTCCATCACGGTCGGGGCCACGGACGACAAGGACACCATCGACCGTGAGGATGACACCATCGCCGGTTATTCTTCCCGCGGACCCCGTCGCGACAACGGGGACGGCAACCCACTCAACGAACTCAAGCCCGAGGTGACCGCGCCCGGCACCAACATCGTGCAGGCCGAGGGGTGCGTGACCAGTGCAGGATGCCACAACGACGTGCCCGGGCAAGACGCGGCCGACAACGGCTACACCAACCGCGGGTCGGGAACGTCCTACGCCACCCCTTCCGTCTCTGGCATCATCGCGCTGATGATGGAGGCCAACCCCGACCTCTCACCGATGGAGATCAAGGAGATCCTCAAATTCACCGCTGAACGCCGCGGCGAACCCTCTGCACCCGAGGTTGACCCGTATTGGAACCGTGACTTCGGCTGGGGTATGGTCGATGCGCGTGCCGCGGTTGAGATGTCCTTCATGCTGCTCGAACAAGGCACCACGGGCTCCATCGACGTCAGCGCACAGGCGCACTTGGACAACGTCAGCCAAACGTCCTCCCTGGTCACGCTGACCGGACAAGCGTGGGCGCAAGGCGCTCCACTGCTCGCCGTCGAGTACCGCGTGAACGGCGGCGAGTGGCGCTCGGCCTCCTTCGACGCAGGCCTCGGCGACCTCGCTTCGCTCGAGCGGTTGACGTGGACGGTGGCCCTCGACCCCTCGGCCTTTGGCGCAGGAGATCACGAGGTCGAGGTTCGAGCGCTCACCGAAGACGGCGTCTCGCTGAGCAGCTTCGCGACCTTCACGGGCAGCGCCGCCCAATCAGGCGCAACAGGCGGTGCATCGCTCATGACCGTCGCCTTCGTGCTGTTCGCGATGGCGCTGGCGGGCGTGGTGGTGGTGAAGAGCCGGGCCGACACGCCGCTGCGCTTGTCTGAGGACGCGGACGCCAAGTCAAACAGCCCGCCTGCCCCAATCGACGACGACGAGACAACGTCCTCCTCTGCCTGACCCCCACGCCTTGAAAAGCGAGTCCGGAGTCGGTGGCGCATGCGGACGTACGCCGAACGTGCCCGGGCCATCCAGCCCACTGGCGTTCGCAAAATGTTCGATTTGGCCGGAGAGGACACCATTTCCTTTGGTCTGGGCGAGCCGGATTTCCAGCCCCCGCCCGTGGCCATCGAAGCCTTCCATCAGGCGATGTTGGACGGTCGGAACAAGTACACCACCACTGCAGGGCTTCCTGCCCTGCGCGAGGCCATTGCCAAGGGATGGGACGCCTATGCGCCAGGGATGACGGCGGACAACGTGTGCATCACGATGTCCGGAACCAACGCGCTGATGAACCTCTATCTGACCCTGCTCGACCCCGGGAGGAAGGTCCTCCTCCCCGAACCGTACTTTCCACTGTACGGTCCTGACGCCACCTTGGTGGGCGGAAGCGCGACCTACTACCCGTGCCGGTTTGAGCACGAGTTTGTCCCTCAAGTTGAGGACCTCGAGGCGCTCGTCGACGAGGACACGGTGGCCGTCCTCTACAACTTCCCGTCCAACCCGACCGGGGGCACCATCAACGCTGGACAGCGCGATGCGCTGCTCGAGTTTGCCCGGAAGCACGACCTGTGGATCATCAGCGACGAAGTGTACGATCGCATCATCTTCGAGGGCGAGCATGTCTCTTTCTTGGGTGCAGGCTACGACCGCGTCTTTGTTGTGAATTCCTTCTCCAAAACCTTCGCCATGACCGGCTGGCGCATCGGGTACGTCATCGCGGAGAACGTCGAACACATGAAGCAGGTCACGAAGATTCAGTACTACCTGACCGCCTGCCCCAACGACGCGATGCAGTACGCGGTGCTGGCGGCCATCGAGCAAGCCTCGGATTATCCCGACGTGCTCGCCAAAGAATTCCAAGCGCGTTGCGACCTGATCACCGATCGCCTCAACGCCATGCCCGGTGTGCAGTGCCACCGTCCCAAGGGTTCCATCTACGTCTTCCCGAAGGTCGAGGTCCCAGGATACACCAGCGAAGAGCTCGCCCTCGAGGTCCTCAAAGACGGCGTGTTGTGCTCACCGGGAACGGCCTTCGGGCCAAGCGGCGAAGGGCACCTCCGCTTCGCCTACACCATTGGCCGCGAGGACATCGCAAAAGGCATGGATGTGTTTGAGGCCACCCTCCACCGGCTCCGAGGTTGATGCCCATGTCGATGGTTGGGGTCGGTGTTCGGCTTCTTGTCGGGATGTTGCTCGGTCACCTGTTGCCCCGCTTGCCGATGCTCATCTTGTGCCGAACCAAGGGCTTCAACCTCAGGTTCGCGCCACACCCTGCTCCTCCTCGGCTTGGTCCGCACCTGACGGCCCGCGTGTTGCTCATGCGCCGCTTGTGGTGGGGCGTGCTTCCACTGACCCTCCTACCGTTGTTGTTTGGTGCGGCAAGCCTCAGGAGCGGAGATCCAGCGTTCGGGTTCGGCCTGTGGGCGGGTGCCGGATGGACGGCCATTCAACGCCTCGTGGCGTTGACCGACCCCGACACGGTGCCGATTTCGATGACCACAGCGCTGCGCTTGCAGGCGGTCATGAACGCCTGTGATGACGAACAGGCGTGTTGTGCTCATCCAGAGCCGGTGTGGGAGGTGATGGGCGTCCGTTGCGCGGCGTGTCGCACCGAACTCGACCCGATGCCTCGACCCGACCTCGGGCGGCCTCGGAGCGAGCGCTGGCCGATGGCCATGCTCCGCTTGTGGCTGGCCGACGGCCACGCGTTGGGGCCGACGGAATCCGATGCCTAGGTCCAAGGTCGCTCTGGTGAACGCGTCGAAACGGACCAACCTCATAGCCTGTCCAAGGTCAGAGCGATGGGATGCAGCCGCGGCGGGCTCCTTTGCTCCCACGGCTCTGGCTAAGTTTCATCCTCTTGCTCCAGGTCTTCGCCACGCCCTTCGTTGCGTTCAGTTTGACCTACTTGCTTCAGTTTGAATGGAACGATGCGCAAGCTTCCCTTCAGTTCCGATTTGACATGATGCCGTGGATCACCGCGGCTTCCCTGAGTTACGGGATGTTGGCCTTCGTTTTGGCCGCGGTGTTCGGGGGCTGGCGTCCCCTTCCGGTGGTTGAACGCGGCGGCTGGGCCGCGGCCTTGGGCTTCTCACGCGCACCGCGTCAGGCGGACCTTATCCGAAACGCCCGTCACGATTACGCCCAATCCAGCCATGGACGCCTGGCCCTGCTCACGCACGATCGCATTCAGCAGGGCCATCCAATCACGGTCACGCACGGTGGGCTCATCCTCCTCGCCGTCCCCTTCCAGACCGTGCTGGTGGTCCTGCCCATCGCGCTGATCGTGGCGATGCCGGACGGCTTGGTGCACGAAGATCGGCGGTTGGTCATGGCCTTCCTGCTGTACGTGCTTGCGTTGCTGTTTACCTTCCGCATCTACCACCTCTTCGCCGCTCGGTTGGTCGGCGCGGCCGCCACCATGCGTCGATTTCTGATCACCGTGACCCGGCTGTCCAACCTCGCTCCAATCTTCGTTCTGTGGTTGTTGGGTCGATTGGCCAGCACCATTGTGCTCGCTTGGTTTGGCAGTGACGTTGATCTCACCATGAACCTGGAGCAAGCGGTGTTCGGTACGCTCCTCGGCGATGCCGTGGTTCCGGACAGTTCCTTCCTGGACCTGATGACGGCCCTCGCCGTGATTCCGCTGTCCGTGCACGCCACGCTGGCCTGTTTGGAAGGCGGTGGCCTGACCGTGCCACGCTGGCTCAGGCCCTCCGAGGAGGGGCAAGAGCGTGCCGTGGAGCAGGCTGCTCAACGACGTCACGACCGGTTTCAAGCCATCGTTGAAGCCGTTCAGCCTCGCGTTCCACTTCCGGTCCAAACGGGGCTTGCCATGGCTGCAGGTGACGCGTTGGAGCCGCTAGAAGGCGAACCTCTCGATGAGGAAGACACTCCCGGTTTCGCCGTCCGTGGCCTCGGTTGAGGGTTGGACAGGCCACGGCGACCTTCATATGCCCCTCCTGTGTCGCTCAACTGTGACTTCCATGTCCCACCGTCGAGCCTTCCTCCTTGTGGGCCTTCTTCTGTTGAACAGCCTCGCTCTCGTGGTGACGGCGCAAGGCGCTCAGGGGCGCGGCGGCAGCAAGGACGACTTCCTTGTCAACACGATTTCTGTCGGGAACCTCTCCTCCCCCACGTCCACGTGGATCCAACCCGATGGCGCCACGATGCCCTACGTTTTCATGGACGACTCCGTGGAAATTTCGGTCGAGATTCGCCGCCTCGGAAACGCCCAACTCGGTAAATCAGCACCTGTCACCCTCGAAGTTGTGCACCCCATCGGTTACGTGATGCAAACGTGGTCATGGAACACCAGCGAACTGATCGGTTCCATCGGTTCCGACACCCAATCTGTGGTGTGGACGCCAGACGTGGCTCACTCCATTCTGAACACCTCCACCAACGAACTCCACGGCGGCCTCATCCTTCGCGCTTCCGTGGATTATCCGCAGGACGATCGTAACGAAAACGACGTCAAGGAGCAAGCTGTTCCCGTCGCGATTCAGTCCGATTCGATGGACGGCATCGCAGGAACCAGCCTTGGCTTCATCCCTGGCCGCTACCAAGCCAGCGGCGGAGGTGCCGTTGGAGCAGGCAGTTGGACCACGGCCGGGACCGACGAAAGCAACAGTGACGTGGGCAGCAAGCACTGGCGGCATTCGCAGCCCGGGTCGAACTACCCGTCCAGCGCCTACGACCGGCTCGTTCGTGGCTTCTTCACGACCACGCAGGACTGTGGACCAGGCGCTGCGCTCGACGGTGAACTTTCCAACGTGTACCAGATTTACGCGTGCCGTGACGCCTTTTACTCGAACAATTTCATCTCAACGCAGTTCCATGTCCGAGCGTGGGGTGCGACCAACAACGGCGACGCCGTCTCCATTGAGATGTGGCGCCCACCCGGTCAATACAACGACCCCATGCAGTCGCTCCACTGGAACCTGAGCAAGGGCGCACCGGCCAGCGGTTCAGGCGATTGGACCAACCTTTCGTGGGACCCTCAGATGGATTGGGCACAGATTCCAACCCTCAGCAACCCTGACATCTTCCTCGGCGGCAACACGTGGTACTACGGCCTCCTGTTCTACTCGGACAGCAGCGGTGCCAGCGAAGGCATGCACGTCGACGACTTCATCCAGTTCGGCATCAGCAAGGTCGATGAGTTCACCTTGGACGTGGACTGCAATAACCCGGAGAGCGGTTTTGCCTCGCCGCCAAACGGTTTGCTGGTCCTGAAGTGTGACGTCACCAACAACGGGTACAAGCCGGCCCCTGTCCGCGTGTTTACGGAGGTCAGCAACGCCTCGTGGATGAGTCCATACCTGCAGATCCGCATCGACGCGGACCTCAACCCGAACGACCACGACAACAACGTCATCCTCCAGAACTTTGACGCCGGCATGACCACCAGCGTGTGGCTCAACCTGTCCATTCCACCCGGCGCCGACGTGCAACAGCAGGACTGGAACGTGACCTTCTACGACCACACCAACGGCGAGATGAAGGGCATGCTCACCGTTCCGGTGGGCGTGACCGAACAACACAGCGTCCAACTCGACAGCAACACGGCGTTGCTCGCGGACACCCTGCTTCCCGGCGAGTCCGGGCTCATCCCGTTCCGCTTGCAAAACACCGGCAATCGGGATGCGAACTACCGATTGAGTGCGGTCTTTTCCGAAGCGGACTGGACCGGACTTGTGGTGAACGACACCGGTGTGATTGTGCCGCTTCCGATCAACCTGAACAAGGGTGAATCGATGGACCTGCACCTCAACGTGACGGCCTATGAGTTGGCGACGCCAGGGACGGTGTCCTTCAACCTCCGCGCCACCTGCCCGACCTGCAGCGGTGCCCTGTTTGGCACCGATGTGCTGGTGCGCAACGTCGAGATTCCCGTGCTCCGTTCGCTGACCTTCACCTCCGAAGAGGACCAAATCAGCGGCGCTGCCAACGGCCAAGCCCGCGTGGTTCCCCTGACGCTCATCAACACTGGAAACGCCGAGGAGCAGTACACCTTCGAACTGCAGCAGTCCAACTGGAGGCTGCAAGCTGAGTTGCTCACCGAACAAACCCCTCTGCTTGACCCCTGGGACGGCGAGGCTAGTGTTGCCCTCAAGTTCAACATGCCACTGGGCCTTGAACCCGGATTCTACACCGCGACGGTCGTTGCTCGAAACGTGGACGATAACACCGTGGGGCAATCCCTCCAAATCGCGGTCGAAATTCTGGACACCGCGGCCGTGACGGTCCTCGACGAGGACGCCGACCAATCCTACATCCCCGGAGACCCTGCTCAATCGATGGAATTCGAGATCCGCAACGACGGCAACAAGGCGGACCGGTTCGACGTCAGCCTCGTGGTGCCGGAGGGCATGGTCGCTGAGGTCGGCTGGGAGGTCAGCCCGTGGATTGCGCCGGGGGCCTCTGAGAACGTGAGCGTGAGTTTCTCCTTCCTCCCAGGCACCGAGGGTCAACTGCAGTTGGGCGTCACCGCCACATCGCAAAACGACCCTTCCATCTCCGCAACGGGCAACGCCCTGTACCGCGTGGGTTCGCAAAACTGGCTGCGCATCCCCTCCGTCATCCCGCTCGAAATCGACACGGCTGATGCGGACCACGTGATGGAACTCACCGTGCGCAACCAGTACACCACCGCTCAGGCGGTCGCCATGGAACTCGTTGCCGGTGAGGCTGGCAGCTACATGCAAGTGCGCATCAACTCACAGGACCGCAACTTCGTCCTTCAGGTCGGTGAAGAGCGCAAGGTCACCGTGGAGCTTATCATCTCTGAGACGACGCTCGACAACCTCGACGAGGACCGTAAGACCGTCAACTTCACCGTCTGGGCACGCTCAGAAACCGTCAGCGATGCAGCGGACGCACAGATGACCGTCACCATGGTGCGGACCGCGCCGGTGGACACGACTGGCGACGAGGCTGAGGGCGGCGGCGGCGCCGTCCGCAACGTCATCATGATCCTCCTGACCGCTGGTGTCGTGGTGATCGGCGCCTTGGCCGTGATGCGCATCATTGGCGGCATCGAAGAGGACGCCATCGACGACTGGGCGGACGACGGCTACGAGGACAGCCTCCAGGCGACCTACGCAGGCGTCAAGGCAGCCCCGGTCATCCCCGCCGAGGCGCCACCCGCAGGCGCCCCGCCGGCAGCCCCTGCGCCTGCTGCGCCCGCACCTGCCCCTGAGGCTCCAGCGCCCGCTCCCGCGGCACCGCCAGTGCCCGCAGAAGGCTTGCCTGAGGGGTGGTCCATGGAACAGTGGCAGACCTACGGGCAGATGTGGCTCGAACAAAACGGCCGTGCTTGAGCGCGACCGGCTTTGGACGCAGGGTTGAAGGCAACCCCGCCCTCGCAAGCATCGAGGCGACCTCATGTACCAAGGACAACAGGGCCAAGCACCCATCTTCATCCTGAAGGAAGGCACGCAGCGCACCCGCGGCCGCACCGCTCAGTCGAACAACATCGCCGCCGCGAAGGCCGTGGCCGATGCCGTGCGTTCGACGCTCGGCCCGAAGGGCATGGATAAGATGCTCGTGGACTCCATCGGTGACGTGGTCATCACCAACGACGGTGCAACCATCCTAAAGGAGATGGACATCGAACACCCCGCGGCCAAGATGATCATCGAGGTGGCCAAGACCCAGGAGCAGCACTGCTACGACGGCACAACGTCGGCCGTGGTGCTCGCCGGTGAGCTGCTCAAGCGCAGCGAGGACCTGATCGAACAGAACGTTCACCCCACCATCATCTGCGAAGGCTTCCGCCTTGCCGCAGAGCACGCCATTCACGCGCTGGACCAACACGGCTTGGCCACCGAGAACGACGACAACATTCTCCTTGAGGTGGCCAAAACGTCGCTCACCGGCAAGTCCGCCGGAGCGGTGAAGGCCTTCCTCGCCGACATCTGTGTCCGCGCAGTCAACGCCGTTGGGCGCATCGAAGACGACGAGCGCCTCGTTGATCTTGACGACATCAAGGTCGAAAAGCGCCAGGGCGGTTCCATCCGTGACAGCACGCTTGTTGACGGCATCATCCTCGACAAGGAACGCGTTCACGCCGGCATGCCTCGCGTGGTGACCGAGGGGCGTATCGCCCTCATCAACTCGGCCATCGAGGTCAAGAAGACCGAGGTGGACGCGAAGATTCAGATCACCGACCCCAACCAACTGGCCGCCTTCTTGGAGGAAGAGCAGGGGTACATCCGTGGTTTGGTGGAAACCATCTGCGCCACGGGCGCCAACGTCGTGATTTGCCAGAAGGGCATTGACGACCTTGCGCAGCATTACCTCGCCAAGGCGGGCGTGTTTGCCATTCGCCGTGCCAAGAAGTCCGACATGGAGGCCTTGGCCAAGGCCACTGGCGGCCGTGTGGTCACCAACATCGACGACCTCAGTGAGGCCGATCTTGGCCACGCTGCCCGCGTCGAAGAACGCAAAATCGGTGAGTCCGACATGACCTTCCTGACCGGTTGCCCCGAGGCGAAGTCGGTCTCTGTGCTGCTGCGCGGCGGCACCGAGCACGTCGTTGACGAGATCCGTCGTGCTTTCGACGACGCCGTTGGCGTGGTCGCCGTGGCTTGGGAAGACGGTGCCGTGCTCACCGGCGGTGGCTCGGTGCTCGCCTCACTCTCTCGCGATCTGCGCACGTACGCTGAAGGCGTGGGTGGCCGCGAGCAAATGGCGATCGAAGCGTTCGCCTCGGCCCTCGAAATCGTGCCTCGGACCCTCGCAGAAAACGCAGGGCTTGACCCGGTGACCACCATCATCGACCTGAGGAAGGCTCACGCAGATGGTCAGGTGCATGCCGGCATCAACGTCTACGAAGGCGGTGTGGCGGACATGCTCGCCGGACACGTTCTTGAGCCGGTTCGCGTGGTCGAGCAGGCCATCCAATCGGCGACGGAAACGGCGACGATGATCCTGCGCATCGACGACGTCATCTCGTCGAAGGGCGTTATCCCCTCGGACGGCGAGGGCATGGAAGACTTCGGAATGTGAGGTTTGCATCCTTGCCGTATCACATTCAGACGGTGGTTCCGAGGGAACCTTGAAAGGCCCCTCACGGGTGGCCAAAATCACTCACGCTGAGTGAGAACAGGGGTGATTCCATGTCGGTCATCGCAAAGGTCTGGGTTGAACCCGATTGCATCACCTGCAACGCCTGTGAGGACATCTGCCCTGAGGTGTTCAAGGTCACCGACGATTCCTCGATGATCCTCGCTGAGGTTCGTGCCGATGGCGTGTTCGACATGAACGATGGCGCCAAGTCACCGCTGACGGGTACCCTGGGTGCTGACCTCGCCGACCTCATCGTCGAAGCCGCAGAGGCGTGCCCCGTCGAGGTCATCAAGTTCGAACTGGCTGAAGGCGCCGCCGAAGAAACGGCTCCGGCCGCCGAGGCGGTCGAGGTTGCCCCTGCGGCCGTCGAAGCGGTGGCGGCGCCTGCCGCTGGCGTTTCAGACGCCTTGGCCGCGGTCATGGACGGCGACCGTTCCCTGACGGTGATGTTCGGCTCGCAAACTGGAAACGCAGCGGGGCTCGCTGAACAAACCGCCAAGATGGCCGCCGAATTCGGCCTGCAGGCAAAAGTCGTCGACATGGACGGTGCGGACACCTCTGCCCTCGCCGCCGGCCGCTTGCTCATCATCACCTCGACGTGGGGTGAAGGCGAGATGCCGGACAACGCCGAGAGCCTGTGGCAGGCGACGAACAGCGCCAACCCCGCCCTCGGCGGGACCCACTACTCGGTGTGTGCCATCGGCGACACATCCTACGACGAGTTCTGCAAGGCAGGAACCGACTGGAACGACAAGCTGGCCGCCCTCGGTGCCACCTCCGTCCGGGACATTCAGCTGTGCGACGTTGATTACACGCCGCCGTGGAAGGTGTGGGTCGTCGAAGCCCTCTCGCGCATCGCCTGTGTTGATGCCTCAGGTACGTTCCACGAGGCCCTCGTCGACGAGATGCTGGCCTACGGGACAAGCGGCGACGACGACGGCGTCATCGACGGCGACTTCGCTCCGGCCACGGTGGTCGCCGATGAGATGTCCATCACCCTCCGCCTCTTCCGCTACGATCCGGTGGCCGCCTCCTCAGGATTCGATTCCGTGGCCTGCGCCCTGCCCGGGCACGCCACGCTCCAGAACCTCCTCGAGGCGGTGCAAGGTGACCTCGACGGAAGCCTCGCGTTCCGCCGCGGTGACGGCTGCGGGACCCCGACGACGGCGGTCCGCGCCAATGGACGGGTCGTGCTGGCCGACGTGGCTCGCCTCGACACCCTGGTCAGCGAAGGCGGCACCTTGCTGGTCGAACCGCTCCCAGGGCTGCCGGTCGTCCGCGACTTGGTCGTGGACACCTCGCGCATCGAGCGTCAGCGCGACGAAGCCAAGCCGTGGATGCGCGCCGACCCGCGGGCCGGTGAGCGCCTCGCCAACGGTTCCACCATGGGAACCATGGCCTCTGCGGACGCCACGTCCCTGCACCAGCGCTTCGACGCGGTCTCGGATTTGGCCGCCCACGGCATGTCCGACACCACGCCGCACGACGACGCCTACCTCGGGCCGGGTCTTCTCACCCGGCTATGGCAGCGTGCCAGCGACCCACGTTGCGGTGCCGATCAGCGCCGTGACCTGATGAAGACCCTTCAACACGAAGGCGGCATGTGGTCGGAAACCGACATTTCCTCCATCCGCCGCCAGGGCGATGACGGACGGTTGGTGGCCGAAGCGATGCTCGATGCACGAGGGCGTCTGCTTCACGAATTCCGCTTCGCGGGCCGCTCTGGTCGTCACGTCAAGTGGTTCTCCAGGACCGTCAAGTGGTCTGGGAACCTCAACGAGACCATCCTCGCTGCGCAGACGATGGGGCCACTTGGGGCCCTGATGAACCTCCCCGCCACCGTTCGGATGGCGACCGGCTTCACCCGCACGGGTGGCCCATTGGCACGTGACCTGCAAGGGTTCCTCGCGCCCGGAAAGATGCCCAAGATCGTGAATTCCAACGTCGACGACCATCATCAGGTCAAGGCGATTTTCGACGCGTTGGACCGTCGCTTCTGAGGTGAAACCATGCCAGCATTGAGGTACGCATACTTCCCCGGCTGCGTGGCCAAGGGTTCTGCTCGTGAAGTCGAAGACGCCATGCGTGCCGTGGTGAAGGCCCTCGGCATCGAACTCGTCGAGATGCCCGGCGCCGCCTGCTGCGGCGCTGGCGTCATGAAGCAAGCCAACCACAAGCTCCAGCTGACCCTCAACGCCCGGACCTTCGCTCAGGCCGAGGCCATGGGCCTCGACGTCCTGACCCCGTGTGCCACCTGTCAGGGCAACATGTACGAGGACCTCGCGCTGCTCCTCAACGACGAAAAGTTGCGGGCCGAGATCAACGACGTTCTCGAGCGGACGTGCGGCATGCGGTTCGAAGGCGAGTTGCGGATGCGTCACCTGCTTCAGGTCGTGGTGGAAGACGTCGGCCTTGACGTGCTGCGCGACCACGTGGTCAACCCCATCGACTTCCCCGTGGCCGGATACTACGGTGTCCCGATGCTGCAGGAGGGCGCCTCTGGCGATGACGACCCAATGAACCCCCGCTACTTCGACGACCTGCTCGAAGCGATGGGGTCGACGTCGGTGAACTACGACGGCGCCACCCGCTCCGTGGGCTTCCCCGGACTGCTCGGTCGTGAGCGCACCGCGATGCTCCAAACCGCAGAAGTCCTCTCCGAGGCCAAGCAAGAAGGTGCCTTGGTCATGGCCACCGCCTGCCCCTTGAGCCACTTCAACCTCGATGTCTACCAAGTCAAGGCAAAGAAGGTATCTGGCCGAGACACGGCCCTTCCCGTGGTTCACCTTCCAGAACTGATGGCTTTCGCCTTGGGGTTGCTCACCGAACGGTATGCGCAGCTCCGCACCCGCGCCCTCGTCATGGGCGCTTGATCATCCGTGCATCGCACGATGAACTTCCGCGGCTCGTGCCGTTCCGATGCCCGCTTTCGTGGCCAACTCCTCAACGTCGGCGTTGGCGATGGACGCGATTGAATCGAAGGCTTCGGCCAAGGCTTTCGCGGTGACCGGACCGACGCCGTCGATGGCTTCCAGCAAGGAAGCGCGACGCTGTTGGGATGCCTTGCTCCAACGCTCGTTCATGCCATGTTGTTCATCCTCTGCATCAAGCGCCTGTTGCGCGGCCCTGAGCGCCTGCTGGATGTCGTCCTCTTCTTTGGGCGCTTGAGCTGCTTCCAGACGCTCCAGCCAAGCAAGCTCACGGCGCGCGGCAAGGGCGAGGAAGGCGGCCGATTCGCTGGCGTCCCGCACACAGATCACGGACAGGCCGAGGTCGAAGGCCATCCACGCCAGCGCGCCATGCACGGCGTGTGGATGCGTTCCGCCCTCCAACCCGCGTCCCGTTTCGAGCAACAATCCGGCTCGAGGGGCCGCCGCTGCGAGGCGACGCACTTGGTGCAGCAGGCGACCGTCGCGCACCGATGCGTGCAGATCCTTGGCCGTTTTTCGCTCAAGAAGCAGGCGTGGTCCGATGCGCACGTCGCCCGTCACAAGGTGCCTGAACACCGGTCGTATCCCACGCGCACGCAGCCCAGCGGCGAGGGTCGAGGAAGCTTCACGGCGGTCGAGCACGATCTCCATGTGGCCTTCAGCGTCCAATCCGCTTGACGCCGAACGGCCGTCCAACACCACACCTCCATCGCTGTGCTTTCGGCTTGGTCGCGGTCCAATTCCCGGGCGTTCTGCAGGCTTTTCCCATCCGAACAAGGAGGCTTGGCCAGGCTGGCGTCGCTCTTCGGGACGCACTTTGCCGGGTTGGTGTTCCACACGTGGCTTGGGTTCAACGTGGTCCACCGTGGGGGAAGGCGACTGTGGTTTGAGCCGCTCCCGTTCTTCGTCCACGTACGTGGAGGCGGGGAGATTGCGGTCATCGATGACCACTTGAAAATCAGCAAGCGGGTTGCTGTCGGCGGTGTAGTCGTGCAGGCGTCGGGTCCGGCCAAGGCGCCGCAGGTGATCCATCATCCGTCGTTCCCTCGCGGCGGACGCCCTCAGCATGTGCGCGTCCCTGGTCCCGTCAGCCACGAGCATCACCACCTCGCCTTCGGCGTGCCGACCCGTGCGCCCTCGGCGCTGAATGGCGCGCACGGCGCTGGCCACCGGTTCGTAGAACACCACCAAATCCGCGGCTGGGATGTCCAATCCTTCTTCGCCGACGGAGGTGGCCACGAGGACGTTCGCATCACCGCGCCGGAAGGCATCGATTTGCGCGACCTGTTCTTTCTGCGTCATCCCTTTTCGTTCACCGGTTTTTGATTGCCCAACGAAAGGAATGGGCGACAGGTGCTCGCTTCTCGACAAGCGCTCGACGAGCCGGTCGACGGTGTCACGGTATTCGGTGAAGACCAGCGTCTTTGTGTCCGCGTTGTCACGGTGGCGCTGTTCGAGCAAACGTTCCACGGCATGCGGTTTTGGGTGCAATTCTTCGACCTGCTCGAGGCTTTCCCGCAACAGGCGAACGGCAGGCCGCTCGAGCAAACGGTTGACTTTCGTTCGCTCCTTTCCCTCCTTGGCGGCTTGGCGGTCGAGGAAGGCCTTGGCGACTTCCATCCCTTGGCAGCGGAGCAGGTCGAGCAACATGTGCAGACGGCGAAGGTCCGAGACGGCCTTTGCAGCCTCATACCCGCGGCGGTCTTGCCGAGCGATGGAGGCGGATGCCTTCCGTTGGGCATCGTCGAGCATCGCCGCCGTGATGTGTCCCGTGTCGGCGAGGTAGCCCTGGCGCCTCAGGCGGTCGGCAAGATCGCGCTCTTCTTCGGCGAGCGGGGCGATGAGGTGGAGCAGGGTCTCTGGTAGGCTGAGGTGCTCACTCGCCACGGACAAGTCGACGGCGTACGGGGCGAGTCCCGCGTCCTCTCTGCCGTGCACGCTCCAACGCTCGACGCCCAGCCGGCGTTCCACCTCAAGGATGGCGTCTCGGCTCGTGCCCGGGCTGGCCGTGGCGCCGAGCATCACGGCTGAAGGGGCCATCTCGCGCACGAGATCGGCCACTTGTGCGTAGGCGTGATGGCCGCGTGCATGGTGCGCTTCGTCGACGACGACAAGCGAGAGCTCGCTCAGGTCGATCGCGCCGGACATGGCGTCGTTTCGGACCACCTGTGCCGTGGCGAGAATGATCCTCCCCTTCGACCACAGCGCAGGCCGCTTGGCGGGGGCCGTCTGCCCGGTGAACATCACCACGTCCTCCTCGTCCACGACAAGGTGGGTCGTCAGCATGCGTTGGTGTTGCGCCAGCAACGCGACCGTCGGAGCCAGGAGGAGGACGTTGCCGCGGTGATGGAGGTGGTGCGCGATGACCATCCACTCCACCGCCGATTTGCCAAAGCCGGTGGGCATGACGACCATGGTCGAGCCCGCGAGGGCCGATGCCGCGGCTTCAAGCTGGTAGCCGCGTGCTTCCACGCCCCCTGTCAACCTCGGATGGACGACCGAGGGCATGGCCGGTGACTTGTGTCGAAGGGAGATAAAGGTCGTCGGACGAAGGGCGGTTCCAAATCTGCTGCCAAAACCATTGAAGACTGGCGTAGCCAAGACGTGCACGGCGGCCTACGTTTCTGCCACCGAACCGCTCATATAGGGAAGGGCGGTCGGCGGAATGCTCCAAGGTGGGCAGCCAGACACAACGGACCATCCCTCGAGGACTCCGGCGGTCGGGTCTCGCACTCGTCGAGACCCGAACACGTGTCACGGCCGCCCTGAACCGGACGAGCCCTCGTACGCCCTTCGGGGCCTCTACGTTGCAACACACACCAGGAGGACCACCCCATGGCCAAGCGAAACCACCCACGCCGCGGTAGCATGGCGTTCAGCCCGCGAAAGCGCTCTCCGCGCCACTTCGCCCACGTGAACGCATGGCCTGAGAGCGACGCCTCCGAGGTCCGCGTCCAAGGTTTCGCCGGTTGGAAGGCCGGCATGACCCACGTCCTCTCCCGCGACCTCAACCCCCGCTCCACCACCGCAGGACAGGAAGTCCGCGTCCCCGTGACCGTCGTTGAGGTGCCAAAGATGCGCATCCTCGGCGTTCGCGGCTACACCATGACTCCCTACGGCAAGCAAGCCGCGGGCGAGGCCTGGTTGTCCAGCGAGGACATCAAGGAGGCGTTCCCAGAAGTGTTCGATCGCATCTCCACCCGCAAGGTGCACGACACTGACGCCCACTTCGCCACGCTTGAAGAAGCCGACCTCTGCGAGGTTCGCTTGATTGTGGCCACCCAACCAGGGAACGTGTCTGGAACCCCCAGCAAGGTCCCCGAAGTGATGGAAATCGGCCTCTCCGGCGGCAGCCCCTCCGACCGACTGGTCTACGCCAAGGAACACATGGGCGAGGAATACAGCTTCGCCGACTGCTACGATGAGGGCGCCCTCACCGACGTGGTTGCCGTGACCAAGGGCTATGGGTGGCAAGGTGTGATTCGCCGGTTTGGTGGAAAGCTCCAGTCCCACAAGAACTCCAAGAAGCGCCGACAGCACGGAAACATGGGTGACTTCGGTACCGGATACGTCCGCAAGACCATCCGTCAGGGCGGTCAGACCGGCTACCACCAGCGCACGGAATACAACAAGCGCATCCTCCGCATTTCCAACCCTGACGAGCACCCCATCACGCCCGCTGGCGGTTTCCTGCACTACGGAAACGTCGGCTCGGACTACGTCCTCGTCAAGGGCAGCCTGCCCGGCCCCGCGAAGCGCCTCATTCGCTTCCGCGACGCCAGCCGCGCAGAGAACATGCAGATCCACGACTACGAAATCACCTACGTGAGCACCGCGTCGAAGCAGGGGGCCTGAAGATGAAGGTCAAGGTCATGGACATCACAACGACCGTCACTCAGGGCGAAGTCGAGGCGGGTCGCCTCCACTCCGACATCGAGGTGGACGTCAACGAAGGCAAGGCCATCACCCTGCCTTCAAACTTCGAAGCCTCCGTTCGCACGGACCTCATCAAGCTCGCCGTGGCGTCTTCGCGCGCCAACCGCCGCCAAGCCTACGGGTCCCGTGCGCACCAGGGCAAGCGTCGCCCAATGGCCGGCATGAAGCACTCCGTCGAATGGTGGGGCAAGGGCCGTGGTGTGTCCCGCATCATGCGCCGCGCTGGATCCCGCCGCGGTGCTCAGAACCCACACACGCTCGGCGGTCGCCGTGCGCACGGCCCCAAGGTCGAGCGCGACTGGTCCCGCAAGCTGAACCAAAAGGAGCGCCGCTTGGCGCGTGACGCCGCGCTCGCGGCCACGACGGATGTCGCGACGGTGGTCGCTCGTGGTCACCGCATCGGTGACGACGTTGCTTCGCTGCCCATCGTCCTCGGTTCCTACACCGAGGTCGTCGACGGTGACACCAACACCTACGACATCGAGACTTTCAACCACGGCCACGCCACGCGCAAGGCCAAGGCCATGTTCGAGGCCCTCGGCCTCGGCGAGGACCTCCGCCGTGCCCGCGAGGGGCGCAAGATTCGTGCCGGAAAGGGGACCATGCGTGGGCGCGTCCACAAGACGCCCAAGTCCGTGCTGTTGGTCGTGTCCCGCAAGGAAGGCCTCGCGCACGCTGTGCGCAACCTGCCCGGCGTTGACGTCGTGGCGATCAAGGACCTCTGCGCGGAAGACCTCGCCCCCGGTGGCGCGGTCGGTCGCCTGACGGTGTTCACCAAGAGCGCCGTGGAGGCCATGAACTGAGGTGAGACCATGGATGCATACGACGTCATCATCATGCCCTGGCTGACTGAGAAGTCGATGGAAGCTCGCTCCATGGAGCAGCGCCTCGAGTTCATCGTCGACAAGCGCGCCACCAAGACGCAGATCGCTCGCGCCGTTGAGACCATCTTTGAGGTCGAGGTCGCGAAGGTCAACACGCGAATCACCAAGCACGGCAAGCACGCCTCGGTGCGTTTGGCCGAAGGATACGACGCGGAAGATGCCGCGATGCGCCTGGGTGCGTTCTGATTTGGAGGGATGAAACATGGGTAAGCGAATTCGTGCACAGCGCAAGGGGTCCTCCCCTCGCTACAAGGTCTCCAGCCACCGGTTCCCCGGAAAGAACGCCATGCCTCGTGAGAACGACGTGGTTGGCGAGGTCATCGACCTCATCCACAGCCCGGTTCACACGGCGCCCCTGGCCAAGATCAAGCTCCCCGACGGCGAGACGACCATGGTCGTCGCCACCGAGGGTGTTGCCATCGGCTCCACCATCGCGGTGGGCGGCAACGTGTCCCTCAAGCCTGGCAACATCACCACCTTGGCCAACATCCCTGAAGGCACGGCGGTCAACAACGTCGAACTCCGTCCCGGTGACGGTGGCAAGATTGCCCGCTCCGGCGGCAACTCCGCCATCGTCGAAGGTGCGGTGGGCGACAAGATTCGCGTTCGCCTGCCCTCTGGCTCCCTCAAGATGCTCCCCAGCACCTGCCGCGCCACCATTGGCGTGCTCGCCGGCCACGGCCGCAGCGAGATGCCTCTGCGCACCGCCGGTGCGGCCTACTACAAGGCCAAGGCACGCGGTAAGCTGTACCCTCACGTCAGCGGTGTCGCGATGAACCCTGTGGACCACCCGCACGGTGGTGGAAACCACCAAGCCGTTCACGGCCCCAACTCCGTCGCCCGTGGCACCTCTCCTGGTGCCAAGGTCGGTCTGATCGCCCCACGCCGCACGGGTCGAGGTCGCGGCAAGTCGAAGCAAGGTGAGTGAGCATGGCGAAGAAGAAGAAGTCATTCATGACCCCTAAGGCGTCGCGCCGCAAGGCACGCAAGCGCCTCGCAACGACCACGTCTCGCGCCAAGAAGGAGTTCACGTACCGTGGCTACTCCGTCGCCGACCTGAAGGAAATGCCGCTCTGGCCCTCTGAGGAATCTGACAGCATGTCGGTCATCGAGTTGCTCCCTGCCCGCGCCCGTCGCACCATCGCGCGCGGCCTCTCCGAGGAGAACGAGCGTCTCCTCGACCGCATCCGCCGGACGTCCGGCCGCACCGTGCGCACGCACCGCCGTGACATGGTCATCCTCCCCGAGTTCGTCGGCAAGCGCATCGCCGTGCACAACGGCCAAGCCTTTGTCGAGATCGAGGTCCGACCCGAAATGATCGGGCACTACCTCGGTGAATTCGCCCTGACCCGCCGTAGCGTCGCACACAGCGGCCCTGGTGTGGGCGCAACCCGGTCGTCGAAGCACGTGCCGCTGAAGTGAGGTGAGATGAATGGGCAAGAACGCACGAACCATGAACCGACGCGACAAGCGTCGCCAGCTCCCTCAGAAGGGCTTCACCCAGCCTCTGCAAGGCAACCGCCTCTCCGTTGCACGTGCCACGAACGTGGACGTGCACGTCAAGGCGTGCTTCGAAATCTGCCGCACCGTTCGCGGCATGACCGCGGGCGCCGCCGTCCGCAAGCTCGAGAAGGTCCTCCTCATCGATTCCGACCGTCCCGACATTCGCGCCAAGGCCGAAGCGATCCCGTACCGCCTCGGTTCAGGCAACAAGAAGCGCAAGCGCTCCGGCCCCTCGATGGTCGGTCACCGCAAGGGTGGCATGGGTCCAGGTCGCTATCCCGTCAAGGCGTCCCGCGTGGTCATCAAGCTGCTCAACAGCGCGATGGACAACGCCCGCCACCAGCACGAAGACATCGATGCTGAGGACATGATCATCACCCACATTGCCGCGCACCGCGGCACCATCAAGCGTGGCTTCATGCCCCGTGCGCGCGGCCGAGCCACGCCCAAGAACCACTACCAGGTGAACCTCGAGGTCTTCCTTGAGGCGCCAGATTCCTACGACGTGGAGGACGACGAGTTCTGAGGTGAAGATGATGAGCAAGGAAAACAGCATCCGCCGCATCGTGAACCGGAACGTCGACCGTCTCTTGGTCAAGGAATTCCTGATGAAGAACACCAAGAAGGCCGGCTTTGGCGGCCTCGACATCGTCCGCACCCCTGCCGGCACCAAGGTGACCGTCACCGCCGAGCGTGTGGGCATGGTCATCGGCCGCCGTGGCAAGATCATCAACGAACTTCAGCGCCGCTTGAACGACGAGTTCACGCTCCCCTCGCCCAAGCTCGACGTCGTCGAGGTCGAGACCCCTGCCCTGAACGCTCAGGTCATGGCCGAGAAGATCGCTTCGGCCATGGAGCGCGGCTGGTACTACCGCCGCGCGGGCCACTCCGCCGCTCAGAACATCATGGACGCAGGCGCGCGTGGTGTGATCATCACCCTTGCAGGAAAGCTGACCGGGTCGCGCAACCGCACCCAGAAGTTCATCCTCGGCCACGTCAAGTACTGCGGTGAGACCGCAGAGCGCTACATGGACAAGGGCTACTCGGTCTGCGTCAAGAAACTCGGCACCATCGGTGTGACCGTCGAAATCATGCGACCTGGCACCCGCCTGCCCCACGAAATCAGCATCTTCAGCGATGAGGAACTGGCCAACCGTGCAGCGGCAGCGGCGGAAGAGCCGACCACGGAGGTGGCGGAGTGACCTACGTCAGCAACCGCGACATCGCTTCGATGAGCCTCGACGCGCTGCAAGCGCGCCTCGTGGAACTCCAGGAAGAGATGCTTCAACTCAACGCTGAGAAGGCGCTCGGTGGGACCCCCGCCAACATGGGCGCCTACAAGGCCACGAGCCGCAGCATCGCGCGCATCAAGACCCACCTCGCTCAGCGAGCAGACTGAATTCAAGGAGACGACACCATATGGCCGTGATCTGCAGCACTTGTGGGCTCCCAAACGAGCTCTGCATCTGCCAAGAAATCGCCAAGGAACAACAACGCGCAATTCTGAGCACAGACAAGCGGAGGTACGGCAAGATTGTGACAAAGGTGGAGGGGCTCGACGACGGTGCCATCGACATCAACAAACTCGCAAAGTTGCTCAAGAACAAGTGCGCCGCTGGTGGAACGGTAAAGGGACGTACGATTGAACTCCAAGGGGACCACAAGAAGAAGGCGGCTCAGGTGCTTCGAAACAACGGATACAATGTGGAGGTGCGATGATCATGGACGTGCGTAACCTTCCTTGGATCGGCGCCGGTTTGACCGTCGTCGACGCGGCCGATGCCAGCCTCATCGGACGTCAGGGTCACGTGATCGGCGAGACCCGCAACACCGTCCATCTCCTCGAGGGCGACCGTGCCCTCACCCTCGGCAAGGCCGGGATGTCCTTCTCCATCGACGGTTTCTCGACCGTCATCGACGGATCGCTGATGCGGCAGCGGCCCGAAGACAGGACCAACCGCAACTACCCGAAGGTGTGAACATGCGAGACATTGGAATCGACGTGAAGGCCCCCACCGGTGAGTGGGACGGGGACGAAAACTGTCCCTTCTACGGCAGCCTCCGCTTGCGCGGCCAGGTGCTTGAGGGCACCATCGCCAGCGTGGGCATGCAGAGCACGATTACCCTGCAGCGTGACAACGTCCGCTACATGCAGAAGTACGAACGTTTTGAGAAGCGCACGAGCAAGATGAGCGCTCACCTTCCCTCCTGCATCGGCAAGGTCGAGATCGGTGATACGGTCAAGGTCATGGAATGCCGCCCGCTTTCGAAGTCGGTCGCGTTCTGTGTGGTCGAAGTGACCTCCGGAGGTGAGGCCTGATGAAGGGCATCGCCGGCCGTCAGACCCGTGGTCTGCCCACCGCGGCACGCCTCCACGTCGCCGACAACACCGGGGCGAAGATCGTTCAGATCATCAACGTCCTGAAACTTGGCGGCACGATGCGTCGATACCCCTCTGCGGGTGTTGGCCACCTCGCGAAGGTTTCCGTCAAGAAGGGAACCCCGCAGACCCGCCGACAGATGTTCAACGCCGTCATCGTGCGGCAGCGCCGCCCCTTCCGTCGTGCCGACGGCAGCTGGGTTCAGTTTGAGGACAACGCCTGCGTCATCGTCAACGAGCGTGGCGACGTCCAAGGTTCCGACATCAAGGGCCCCGTCGCTCGCGAAGCCGCAGAGCGCTGGCCCAGGATCGCCGCCACGGCGAAGCAGATTGTGTGAGGTGAGACCATGGTGAAGAGCAGCAAGCCCGGCAAGCAGCGCAAGGCCCAGGCCAACGCGCCCCAGCACATCAAGCGACGCAACGTTGCGGCCCGCCTCATGTTGGCGAACCCCGACGAGCGCCTCGCGCACCTCCGCACCACGACCGTTCGCGTCGGAGACACCGTCCGCGTGGTCCGTGGCGACATGGCCCACGGCGGCAAGCGCCACGGTGGCAAGCGTCACGACGGCGCGACGGAGGGCGTCGTCCTGACCGTCGACTCGAACACGGGTCGCCTCACCATCGAAGGCGTCACGGTCGCCAAGTCTGACAACCGCGAAGAAGCGGTTCCCGTGCACGCCTCCAACGTTGTGATCGTCCGTCTGGACGAGTCCGACAAGCTGCGCATGCAGAAACTCACGGAGAACAGGAGTTGAACATCATGGCCAGTCCGAACCATCTGAAGCGCCTCGTCATGCCCCGCAGCTGGCCCCTTCCCCGGAAGACCAGCGTCTGGGTGTCCAAGCCCAAGCCCGGAGCCCACTCCCTTGAGCGCGGCATGCCCCTCAACATGATCATCCGTGACGTCCTTGGGCTTGCGAACACAAACCGTGAGGTTCGTGCGATCCTCAACCAAGGCCTCGTCAAGGTTGACGGCCGCGTGTGCCGTGAGACCCGCCGTAGCGTGGGTCTCATGGACGTCCTTACCCTCGGTGAGGACAATTACCGCTGCGTCCTCGACCACAAGGGTCGCCTCCGCTACCGCCCCATCCCCGCGTCCGACGCCGCGTGGAAGGTGTGCCGTGTCGAAGGCAAGACCACCGTCAAGGGCGGCAAGACCCAGGTCAACCTGCACGACGGTCGCAACATCCTCGTTGACGACGCCGCACAGTACGCGACGCACGACGCCGTGCGGATCTCCCTCCCCGACCAAGAGGTGCTCGAGCACATCGTCTTCGCAGAAGGCACGCGCTGCTTCCTCATCGGTGGTGTGCACGTCGGCAGCTTTGCCGAGGTGAAGGAGTACATCGTCAAGCGCTCCAGCATGCCCAACGAGGTTCAGTTCGATGACTTCGGCACCACCGTCGGCAACGTGTTTGCCGTCGGGTCCGCCGACCTGCCGACCACGGAGGTGGCTGCATGAGCGAGTCCGCCAACCCCATGATGCAGCCACGCATCACCAAGGTCGCCGTCAACATCGGTGTCGGTGAAGGTGGAAACCGCCTGATCAACGCCGAGAAGGTGCTGGAGCTTGTCACGGGTGTCCGCCCACAGCGCACGCTTGGTCGCATCCAGAACCGCGACCTCAAGGTCCGTCAAGGCGCGCCCATTGGGTGCAAGGTGACCATGCGCGACAAGGACCGCATCATGGCTTTCCTCAAGGACGCCTTTTGGGTCCGTGAGAACACCATCCCAGCGTGGAACTTTGACCGCTCTGGTAACCTTTCCTTCGGCATCCGTGACTACACGGATTTCCCCGAGCAAAAGTACGACCCGGAGATCGGTATCTTCGGCATGGACATCACCGTGGTGCTAGAGCGCCCTGGCCACCGCGTCTCGCGACGCCGCCGCCACAAGGCGAAGGTCGGGCAAAACCACCGCGTCACGACGGACGAGGCCCGCGCCTGGTTCAAGGAGACGTTCGGGTTGACCATCATGGAGGAGTGAGAAGCATGGCACGAGATCATGGAGAACGCATTGGTCGAACCAACGGATGCCGCCGGTGCGGCCGCCGTCGTGGATTGATTCGCCGACACGGGCTGCGCCTTTGCCGCCAGTGTTTCCGAGACGTGGGGCCGGCTATCGGCTTCAGGAAGTTGAACTGAGGAGGGGGATGAGAGATGCAATTCGATCCACTGAACGACGCACTGGTCAAGATTCACAACGCTGAACAGGCCGGTAAGATGACCGTTGACCTTTCCCCGGCTTCCAAGCTGCTTGGCAACGTCCTTTCCATCATGCAAAAGGCCGGCTACGTCGGTGAGTATGAGCGCGAAGAGGACGGCCGTGGTGGCCACTACGCGGTGCAACTGCGTGGTGCCATCAACCGTTGTGGTACCGTGAAGCCACGCCACAGCGTTCGCCGCCAAGAGTACGAGCAGTGGGAGTCCCGCTACCTGCCCGCGCAGGACTTCGGGCTCCTGATCCTCTCGACCAGCTCCGGTGTGATGAACCACTATGACGCCAAGGACGCCCGCATCGGTGGGAAACTCCTGGCCTTCGTGTATTGAGGTGAGACCATGGTGAAGATTGACCGAATTGAACACCCCATCGACCTGCCTGAGGGCGTCACCGCCACCATCGAGGGTGCGGTGTTGACCGTCAAGGGTCCGAAGGGCGAACTTTCCCGTGAATACCAGAGCAGCCGCGTCAGCCTCCTGCAGGACGGCGCCGGTCTTCTGGTGCGCACCGACCTGCCCCGCCGCAAGGACAAGTCCCTTGCTGGCACCTGGAACGCCCACATCAACAACATGGTGAAGGGCGTGACGGAGGGCTTCTCCTACACGCTTCGCTGCTTCTACTCTCACTTCCCCATGACCATGAAGGTCGAAGGGTCTGAGTTCGTTGTGAACAACTACTTCGGTGAGCGTGTGCCTCGCCGTGCGGCGATCCTCAGCGGCGTTGACGTGCGCGTTGAGAACAAGACCGACGTGATCGTGAGCGGCATCGACAAGGAAGCGGTCGGCCAGACCGCCGCCAACATCGAACGCAGCACCACGGTGAAGAACCGTGACCGCCGCGTCTTCCAAGACGGTATCTACCGTGTCGCCAAGGAGTGATCAAGATGTCCGACGATTTCAGCAGCATGACCGTCGCGCAGCTCAAGGAGTTGCTCAAGGAACGCGACCTCCCAGTCTCTGGGAACAAGAAGGACCTCATCGCTCGCCTCGAAGGCGCCGATGACGCCCCCGCTCAAACCGAGGAAGCTCCGGAGGCCAGCGAGGCTCCCGAGGCCAAGGACGACGCCTGGGACGAC
The DNA here is from genome assembly GCA_038150305.1 of Candidatus Poseidoniales archaeon. Taxonomy (GTDB): domain Archaea; phylum Thermoplasmatota; class Poseidoniia; order Poseidoniales; family Poseidoniaceae; genus MGIIa-L3. The sequence goes on from JAYOTG010000022.1 coordinate 25,200, forward strand.
GAGGATTGGGACGACGAGGGTGAGGGCGAGCTCCACACCGCCCGTCAGAAGCCCGTGCTCGACGACGCCACCCGTGAGGCGCTTGCCTTGCGGGCCGCTCAGAAGGCCAAGACGCCCACCTTCCGTCGAACCGAATGGTTCCGCTACGCCCGCCTGTCCCGCTCCGGATGGCGCAAGCCCAAGGGGATGGACAACAAGCAGCGTCGGAATTTCAAGTACCGCGGATCGCTTGTTCGCATCGGTCACGGGAAGGTGGCGGCCGCACGCGGTCTCCACCCCAGCGGATTCTCTGAGGTCATGGTCCACAACGTGGGCGACCTCGACGGCATCGACCCCGCCGTCGAAGCCGCCCGCATCGGTTCCGCCGTCGGCGGCCGAAAGCGCGCCACCATTCACGCCCGTGCCGATGAACTCGGCATCCGCGTGCTCAACCGCCGGAGGGATGCCTGATGCAGTTGACCAACCAGAAGCGCCTCGCAGCCAAGATCCTCGGATGTGGCGTCCACCGCGTGTGGATCAACTCCGACTACATCGACATGGTCGCCAGCGCCGTCCAGACCGAGGACATTCGCGAATTCATCGATCAGGGCATCATCAAGGCCAAGCCCGTCAAGGGCACGTCCCGTGCTCGCGCTCGTGTTCGCCTCGAGCAGAAGCGCAAGGGCCGCCGCAAGGGCCAGGGGAAGCGACAGGGTACCGCGAACGCGCGCAACCCCCGCAAGAACCGCTGGATGCGAACCATCCGCGCTCAGCGCCGCGTCCTGAAGGAGCTCCGCACCGACGGGACCCTCGACGCCGCGGGTTACCGCCACTACTACCTGAAGGCCAAGGGCGGTTCTTACCGATCCATTGCGCACATGCGCACCCAGATGGGCGTCGAAGGCGTCCAATTCAAGGAGAGTGAGGCCTGATGCAGCACACACGTCGTCGTACCATCTTCCGCCGTCGTTTGTCGGCCACCACCGACTACCGCCGCCGCCTCCGCCTGCTCAAGAGCGGGATGCCCCGCGCGGTCGTTCGCGTCTCCAACACGCGCACCACCGCTCAGATCACCTCCTACCACAAGGACGGCGACGTCGTCGTCGCCACCGTGACCGGAAGCGACCTTTCCTCGCGCTACGGTTGGCCTGCGGACCTCTCCAAGAAGTCCGTCCCGGCCTCCTACCTCGTCGGCTTTGCCCTCGGCAAGGCGGCCCTTGCCGCCGGTCACGACGAAGCCGTGCTCGACATCGGGCTCGCTGCCAGCACCCCAGGCAACCGCGTCTACGCTGCTCTGCGCGGCATGGTCGATGCCGGGCTTGAGGTCCCGCACGGCGAGGACGTGCTCCCCGACGATGACCGCGTCAACGGCGCACACATCGACGAATCCATCGCGGACAAGGTGGAAGCCTGCCGCACCACCATTGAGGAGGCGTACTGAACATGAGCGAAGAGACCCCCATCCAGAACATGGCTCCCGGCCTCCTGCAGGCCTTCGCCCCCCAGGAAGAAGCGCCCCAAGACGGCCCTCGCCGTCGTCGTCGCCGCGGTCCTGACCCCCTGCTCGCGCTCCGCGAGTGGCAACCCCGCACCCGCCTTGGCCAGAAGGTCATGGCCGGTGAGATCGTGTCGTACGAGCAGGCGCTCGCCAGCGGTCTGCCCATCCGTGAAGTCCAGGTCGTGGACGCCCTCTTGCCCGGGCTCGAGGACGACGTGATCAAGGTGAACATGGTTCAGCGCATGACTGACTCCGGTCGCCGTGTTCGCTTCAACGTCATGGCGTGCGTCGGCAACAAGGACGGCTACGTCGGTCTCGGCATGGCCAAGGCCAAGGAAGTCCCCAAGGCCATCGAGAAGGCGATCACCGCTGCGAAGCTCAACCTCATCCGCGTTCAGCGCGGCAACGGTTCGTGGGAGTCTTCGGCTGGACCCGGTACCTCTGTGCCGTTCAAGGTCAAGGGCCGCTCCGCCTCGACTCGCGTGACCCTCATGCCCGCCGCCGCAGGCAAGGGCTTGGTCATCGGTGAAACCGGCAAGCGTGTCCTGCAGTTGGCCGGAGTCAGCGACGTGCTGTCGCGCACCAGCGGCCAAACCCGCACCACCATCAACTACGCCGCGGCCACCTTCAACGCCCTCAAGGCGCTGAACACCACCCGCGTCACCCAGGAGCAGCGCGAGCGTCTCCACATCACCTACGGGAGGGCGATTTGATGAGTTGGATTGTTGTTCGAGTTCGAAGCGACGTGAAGGTCGAGCGGTCCATCCGCGAGACCATGCACCACCTCAACCTCACCCGCGTGAACCACGCGGTGATCATCCCCAAGAACGAACAGTACCGTGGCATGCTTCAGAAGGCCAAGGACTACATCACCTGGGGCGAAGCTGACCAAGGCACGGTTGAGTCCATGCTCCGCCATCGCGGTCGCATGGTTGGCGGTGCTCCCCTCACCGACGATGCCGTCGCCGAAGGCGGGGTCCACGCCGACATCGGAGCCATGGCCAGCGCCATCGCCTCGGGCGAAGGCACGGTGAAGGACGTTCCCAACATGAAGCGCGTCTTCCGCCTTCACCCGCCCCGCGGGTCGAAGGGCTGGGGCGGCATCAAGCGCTCTCACGTCAACGGTGGAGCCCTCGGCCCCCGTGGCGATGCAATCGGTGCGCTCATCGAGCGCATGGTGGAACAATGAGGTGAGATGATGGGACAACGATCACAGAAGCATCGAGGACGCTGCCGCACCAACGGACGCGGCCACAAGGCCGGCCGTGGTGCAGGAAAGCGTGGCGGCCGCGGAAACGCTGGTATGAACAAGCACCGCGTCATGACGCGGATCAAGTACATGCCCAACCACTGGGGCATGCACGGATTCAACCGCGACCCTTCCCTGCGCAACGTCAGCGTGACGGTCAACGTCGGTCAACTCGAAGAGATGGCCGCCGGTGCCGACAGCATCGACTTGACCGAGCTCGGCATCGACAAGCTCCTCGGCTCCGGTCGCGTTTCTACCGCCCTCAGCGTCACCGTTGAGAGCGCTTCGGCCAAGGCCGTTGAAAAGATCGAGGCTGCCGGCGGCAGCGTCGAGATGGACGACGACGACTGGGACGACGAAGCCTGATTTGGAGGTCCATGCGCACTGAACGTTCAAGAGCGCATGACCTGGCACACAACATGAGGGTGAGAGCATGAAGCAACGTCCCATTCCAGCCGGCTACATCACGTCTGCCGTGCTTTACTTCGCCATGCTCATTTGGTGGCAGTGGGAGGAACTCAACGGCACCGGCCAGCCCCAAGAAGCCGCTTTGTTCGGCATCGGCCTCGCCGTGGTCTACCTCCTCTACCTGCTTGCTTGTTTCATGGTCGAGATGCCGGAATCGCTCAAAACGGTCCCCGTTGTTGGTCGATACGGCAAGATGCTTGGCTGGTTGGCCCTGATCGGCATCGGGACATGGTATTCACGTCCCGAGGCGTGGGGCGGTTACGACCCCGCCGTCGGTTTCATTTTCGTTGGCGTGTACATCCTAGGGTTTGGCGCTGCAGCCACCATCACGTGCTTCCTCTACGAAGGCGACAAGAGCAGCCGTCTCTACGCTCTGCATCGCTTTGTCGACGTCTACCCTACCATCGAGAAGCCTGACCACCACGTTCGTTTCCGTGACAAAATCACGACCACTTTCCTGGTGCTCTGCATTTACTTCGCGATGACCAACGTGCTGCTGTTCGGCCTTTCCGGGCAGGCGCTCGACTTGTTCAGCGGTTTCCGCTCCATCATGGCCGGTGCATCCGGTTCCATCATGCACCTTGGAATTGGCCCGATCGTGACCGGCTCCATCATCATGCAGCTGTTCGCAGGTGCGAAAATCATCCGTCTTGACCTGACCAACAGTGAAGACAAGGCGATGTACCAGGGCGTGCAGAAGCTGCTCGTCCTCATTATGATCCCCATCGAGTCGATTCCGCAAACCTACGGTTTCCTCGACCCGGCTGAGTTCCTTATCGACTCGTACGGCCTAGGTTGGGCCAATGCGGTGATCGTGGCACAGTTGTTCGCTGGGTCCTACCTCGTGTTCCTGCTCGACGAATTGGTCAGCAAATGGGGCATCGGTTCCGGTATTTCGCTGTTCATCGCCGCGGGTGTGGCCCAGTCCACCTTCGTGGGTTCCCTCTCTTGGCTGCCCACGACCACAGGCGTGCCGTACTCCATTCAGAACCCGCCAGCAGGGACGCTGCCGATGATCTTCTACATGTTCCGAGAATCGACCAATCAACAGATGGTGTCGATGAACGGTTTCGAGACCATCCTGCTCACACACGTGAATCCGGTCGCAGCGCTGTTCTCGTCGGTGGTGGTGTTCCTTGTGGTCGCCTACGCCGAATCCAGCCGTCTTGAGCTTCCGCTGACGCACGGCAAGGTGCGTGGCCACCGTGGGAAGTATCCCATCCGTCTGGTCTACGCCTCGAACATTCCCGTGATCTTGATGGCCGCGCTTTTGGCGAACATCAACATGTTCACCCTCCTCTTCTGGAGCCACCCTGTGCTGTCCAAGACCCCCTTCTTGGGGCGTGAGGGCTTCCTCTCGCTGTCCGCCTACATTGGCACCTACGAGGCGGGTCAAACCACGCCCTCTGGCGGCTTTGCCTGGTACTCCAGCATGGTCAACGGCGTCAACGACTGGTTGATCCCGTTGCTCAACCAGCAGGGTGACATCTTCGGGCACACCGTCTGGCAGATTGTCCTGCACGTGATCACCTACGTGGCCCTCATGACGGTGGGTTCGATGGTCTTCGCAAAGTTCTGGATCGACACCACGAACATGGGCGTCAAGGACGTGGCCAAGCAAATTGAGCGCACCGGCATGCAGATTCCAGGGTTCCGCAAGAACCCCAAGGTGCTCGAGAAGATCCTCGAGAACTACATTCCTCCCGTGACCTACTTCTCTGGCGCCTTTGTCGGTCTTCTGGCCGCCGGCGCCGACCTCTTGGGTACGGTCGGGAACGCCACAGGCACAGGTTTGCTGCTGGCCGTGGGCATCATCCTCAGGACCTTTGAGCAGATTCAGAAGGAACAAGCCATGGAGATGCACCCGATGCTCCGTGAGTTCATCGGCGTCTCGTGACCTCGCAGTGCAACGTTTGCACGTGTGCTGATGCGGTTTTACCTGCCGTTCGTCGCGACGGCCGAGGACCTTCGTGCTCGAGTGGGGATTGGTGTGCCGCCTCAAAGCCGGATGCTCAGCGGAGCAGTGCCTCGATTCTGACCAGGATTTCCCCCCACCATCTTGATATAGGGGAGGTCTGTCGGTGGGTTGCTCGCGTTGTGCGGAACGGCGTTGGCGGCAGAGCCCCTCGGGGTGATGACAGCCGCCATCACCGCACAATGAGACGCCGAAGCATACGCGGTTTCGAGAACCCTCCCACGGGAGCTCGCTCGAGGCCAGGTAGGTGATCCATGTACGATGTATATCGTGCAAGGAGCAAGTGTTCAAACCACGTCAAGTCCAAAGACAAATTTTAGCGACGTTGTGATCGTCCCAAGGATCGAAAACGAGAGAAATCTGGTTGATCCTGCCAGAGGCGACCGCTATTGGAGTTCGATTAAGCCAT
>JAYOTG010000023.1:0-30724 GCA_038150305.1 Candidatus Poseidoniales archaeon
GCCACCGAAGATGTTGACGAGGATGCCCTTGACGTTGGGGTCTTCGAGGATGATGCTGAACGCCGTTGTGACCTGTTCTTCGTTGGCGCCGCCACCAACATCGAGGAAATTCGCGGGTTCTCCGCCCTTGAGTTTGATGACGTCCATGGTGGCCATGGCAAGACCTGCGCCGTTGACCAAGCACCCGATGTTGCCGTCCAACTTGACGTAGGACAGCCCGGCCTCAGCTGCGCGGATTTCGGTTTCTTCTTCTTCGGAGAGGTCGCGCAATTCGTCCCACGTGGCCGCGTGTCGGAAGCTCGCGTTTTCGTCGAAGCTGACCTTGGCGTCCAAGGCCACAATGCCGTCGTCCTCGGTGCGCACGAGCGGGTTGATCTCGACCATGGCACAATCGTTCTCGACAAAGCAGGTGTAGAGCGACCCAAGGGTGCGCCGGAACGCCTTCGCTGCGGCACCAGAAAGACCCAGCGCATCCGCGAGATCGCGCGACTGGAAGCCGAGGAGGCCAGCGCTTGGGTCAACGTGAATCCGGTGGATGAGTTCCGGCGTGGCTTCTGCGACTTCTTCGATGTCCATGCCGCCTTCTGTGGACGCCATGATGAGCACAGATTTGGCCTCACGGTCGACGAGAAGGGCGAGGTAGTACTCGTGCGCGATGGCGCAGCCTGATTCGACGTACAGGTTCCGCACCAACTTGCCCTCTTTGCCAGTTTGGATGGTCACCAGCACGTTCCCGAGGATGTTCGAGGCGTAGGTGCCAACTTCCTCGCGGGAGAAGGCGATCTTCACCCCGCCTTCCATGACGAGGTCGCCGGTTCCCGGAGCGTACAGGTTGCCTTTCCCACGGCCACCGGCGTGAATCTGACTCTTCACGGCGACGACCTTCGAGCCGAGTTGGTCGTATGCGGCCAGCGCCTCATCAGGAGAGGTGCAGTGGACGCCTTCCAAGACAGGCACCCCGTAGCGCATGAACATGGCTTTGCCTTGGTATTCGTGGATGTTCATGGTGCTCCCGACCCGGGGTCAAGGTGGGCCGTCCTTCAACACTCCGCATGAGGAATCATTCGGTGGAGAAGCGTTTCAAGGTGGACGGCTTGGGCCTTCTGTGCAAGCCGTGGTCTTGGCAGGTGGGGTCGGCTCGCGACTTCGCCCATGGACGGACACCGTCCCAAAGCCGCTGCTGCCGATGCTCGACCGCACCCTCCTCGAGCAGGTCGTGTGGGGCATGCCAACCGGCGTCGTCGATGAAGTCGTGGTGGCCGGTGGCTACCGCGTTCAACAAATCAAGGACCACTTCGCGGCAGAGGAACACGTCATCGACGTGACCATCGTCGAGGAAACGGAACCGCTGGGCACCGGTGGGGCCCTCAGCAATTGCAGGGACGTCGTCACGGGACGTTTCGCGTGCTTCAACGGCGATGTCATCACGTCATTGCGTGTGGAAGATCTCCTCGACCTCCACAACATCAACGGAGGCGTCGGCACCCTGGCGCTTTGGGAGGTCGAGGACCCGACACGTTTCGGCATCGTCGGCTTGGATGACGATCAGCGCGTGACCGCGTTCAAGGAGAAGCCGACACCGGAAGAGGTGTTTTCCAACCTCATCAACGCAGGATCTTACGTGCTGGAGGAGGAGGTCTTCGACGTCATGCCGACCGGCCGACATTCGCTTGAGCGCGACGTGTTCCCGCAGTTGGCAAAGCGTGGCGACCTCAACGGCATGCCGTTTCAGGGTTACTTCATCGACGCGGGCACGCCCACCTCATGGAGCGATGGCGTCGAGGCGTGCATCGAACACGGCCGATTCACCCGCGGCCATGTGGTGGACGGCTCGTGGTGTGCTGAGCCCCGTGCGCCGATGGGCGTGCGACATCACGCCTCTATGTTTGGCCGCAACGTCTCGGCGAAGGGCGCCACCGTCGAGCGCTCGACGCTGCTCGACGGCGTCAGCGTCGGCCAAGACAGCCGCCTGAACGACGTCTTGGCCGGTCAGGGCGCCGTCATCGGAGAAGGGTGCATCCTGCGTGATGTGGTGCTTGGACCAGGAGCCGTGGTCGAAGACGGCGAACGCCTCACCGGCGAGCGACGCGCTGCCGCGTGATGGCGAAGCCGCTAAGCCTCGTGACCGCTTGGTCTGTCCATGAGCGAGCCACTGGTCGTCGTGAACTGCAAAACCTACGCGTCTGCCTCAGGCCACGCCGCTTCGGCGTTGGTCGACGCGCTGGCCACCGTCAACAGCGACGGTGTACGGCTGGTCTTGGCTGTCTCCGCCTTCGACCTGCACGCGCTGGCCGCGGCCCATCCCAACCTCGAATTCTGGGCCCAACATTTGGACCCGGTCGGTCAAGGCTCCTTTACCGGATGGCTCGAACCTGAAACGGCGATGGACCGTGGAGCGTCTGGGACGCTGATCAACCACGCCGAGCACAAAGTGGACCTCGGCCACGTCGAGCGTTTGTTGGGTCAACTCGAGGGACGCATTGAAACCTGTGCGTGCGCGGCAGACGAGGAGGAGGCGAAGGCGTTGGCTGGGCTGGCGCCCGCCATGATCGCCGTAGAGCCCCCCGAGTTGATCGGAGGTGACGTTTCGGTGACCAGCGCAGACCCCGGCATCGTCCGAGACACGGTCCGGCTCGTCAAAGACATCAACGCCGGCATCATGGTCCTCTGTGGCGCCGGGGTTAAAACCGGCGAGGACGTCAGTGCCGCACTGCGCTTGGGCGCGGAAGGGGTGCTGCTCGCCAGTGGGGTGACGAAGGCTGCCGACCCCGCCGCTGTCCTTCAGGACCTCGTCGACGGGGCCCGCGGGGCATGACGGCTCCCTGCGCCATCGACCTCAACGGGGCACCCCTCGAGGAACGGGCATCGTCTGCAATGCACCGTTGACTCGGCAAGCGACAGCGACGCCAACCCGTGGCGGCGCCAACGACGGTGGAGTCCTGCCATGGCCCGCCGATCATGAGCGATCAGCGCCTCAGCAGCGCTTTCGAGTTCTGGAGTGACCAAGACCACACGGTGCAGCCACGACGAGGCGACCCAGCGCATCACGGTCACCGTCTTGTCCACCGGCTCTGACCGGCTGCGCACGGTCCAACGCCTGCTGATGGCGGCCTCAAGGTCGTCAACGGCAGCCCTGTGACGTCCATGTCGCAAGAGCACCACCCGAGAGCGTCGCCCTCCCACCACGGCCTGAGGAGCGGCCCAGAGTGGACCGTCATGGTCGTCAACCGAACGTAGCGGAGAGGGAACGGAACACCGCGCTCCCACTGGAAGGTGATGCTCCATCCACGGATGCCGAAAAAGCAGGTTCATCTTGAACACCTCACGGCGTGCCTCACGACGACGGCCAACAGCGTCCAGGTTCAGTGCTTCACCCGCTGCTTCCATTCGACGCTCGAGCACCACGCGGTGCAAGCGGTTGGACCAAGCATGCCCTTCAGAACGGTCTTCAAACAGATCTTTCCGAACGCCGTCGACCAGGCGCTTCAGTTGGAGGCGTGGGGTTGGGGCTGCGTGCTGACCGGACCGGCCGTGTTCTCCGGGATAGGTCAACACGTAGCGGCGTGCACACGTTTCGAGGAGCCAACGGCGGCTCCTGCTCCAGCCGATGTTCGGGACCATGCCCTGCCGTTCCGCGGTTTACCCGCATGAAGGTCGCGCTCAAAGCACGCCGATGCTGATGAGGAAGAGCACGTGATTGATCGTGACCCAGACGCCGATGGGCACCAGCGCCCATCCGGAGAAGCGGGCGAAGGATTCTGCGCCGTACAGCCCGAACATTCGAGACAGCGGACCACCGAGGCCGGCAACGATGCGCATGAGGAGGACCACCAGACCGGCGACGAACGCGAACAACACGCCGTTCAACAGACCGATGAGGATGCCACCCACGCCCGACAACATGGCCGCACCGACGCCTTGGGCAAACATGGCCGGCTCAGCAAACCAGGCGAACCAACCCACCCACACGCCGAGGAGCACGTCCCGAGCGAGGTCTTCCTCCGCACGCCAGCGTTGGAAGACCTCCGGCGTCAAGCGGTGGATGAGCCGGCCAAGCAGGTCGGATTCGAACGGGGCGCCTCGGATGGCGGTGACCACGGCCATTTCGATGAACCAGGCGTAGCTGACGAGGTCCAAGGTCGAGCCAAGGGCCGCGTCAAACGGAATGAAGGTGAGCAACAGCGAGGGGAGGTTCACCAAGGCAACGCCCGCGCCTGCGGAGACGATGATGCTCGCCCACAGCGTTCCTGGTGGCAACGGCTCCTCTGGCTTTTCCCAACCGACCCGAGGCAAGGCGAGGAAGAGCAAGAAGAGGCAAGGTCCGAAGGCCAAGCGCAAATAGGTGGATGCTGATTGTGAGCCTCCCCGTTGGCTGGCCGTCATGGCCTCGCCAAGTTCCGTATACGCCTGGGTCGGAGATGCTGCAGAGGACACGCGACCTGCGCGATCGACGACCACCACCGCGTCGGCTTCACCGGTCGGCAGGCTGGCGGCGAAATCCCCGGTTGAATCCAGAAGCACCGGCCATGTGACGTTGTAACGCTCCACATAGGCGATCGCGTCGGTCATGAGCGCATCTTGGCCGATGATGACCGTCAGCACCGCCACGTCGCCATCGTATCCCGCCATGGCGGTCTCAAACTCCCGAAGATGGTCCGCGCCGTTTTCAGAACCGGGCATGAGCACGCTGACCAGCATCACCTCGGCATCCCCCATGACCTCACTGGGGGAGAGGATCGTGCCGGAGGCAGCGTTCATCGAGGGATCACCAAGACGGATGCTGTCGTCGACCACCGCCTCTTCACCGAGGTTGTCCTGCACGATGCCAAGAGGGACCATGGCCAAGGCCAAGATCAACAACGCCGCAAGAATAGGAGGCGGCAGAGGCAAGCCTGACCTGAACGCGACCACGACAAAGGCCAGCAAACTGCCCATCGTGGTGAGCGTCAACCAGACACCTGACGAGGCAAAACCGGCATCAGGCTCTTCGACGATTTCTCGCACGTAACCCGTAGCATGGCAATCCTCGTTGGGGTCCGAACCCACCACGGTCACGCAGATTTCGAGGCCGACGTGTCCAATTGGCATCTCCTTGACGCCTGTCCACGTCCATGCCGTGTTGTTGCCCGGAAGAACGCGGTCGATGAGCACGCGGCCGGTTGACGTTTCAACGAGGAAGTCACCGTCGCGCGTGAAGAGTTCGTCGTCCTCCAGCGGCCCCCAAATGGACCACGTTACGGCTGGACCACCATCGGCCCAATCGATGTCGTCAGCACCCCACGGAAGATCGGCGCTGAACGCGACCTGAGCACGACGGGAAGCATCGACCTTCAGCGTCGCACTCGGTTCGTAGATGTCGCCTTCGATCACAATGCCGCCGGCGTTCTGTTCAAAACCGCCCCACAGCACACGGGCCCGCGTTCCTTCGCAATCGTGTTGCATCCACAAACTGAGGGTGAACGCATCGCCTGGCTGCATGGAGAGGTTGACCTCAAGGCGCTCGCCTTCGAAGAGCTCCGAATCGTCGTTTGACACGGCCTCGATGACCTGCTGAACCGTTGAGGTGTAGGTCGAACTTCCCGCCTGCACTTCCATGCGCAGGGAGGTTTCCTGTCCACCGTTCGTGAAGGGGTTCGTGGCGGAGCACGAGCGAGCTGGGGCCTGCTCAAGCCGCACGGAGAAGAACACGGACATGTTCACAGTGGCTTCGATGGGGTTGACCAGAGGGGGCGAGGAGACGCTGAAGACCGGCACTTCGCCAGAACCTCCGAGGACCTCGAAGTAGCCCACGGCTCCGTCTGTGCTGTTGCGTTGGAGGACGGCTTCCTCTTCGTTGAGGCCCTCGACATAGAGGCGCATGAGGTCATCCACGCGCCATTCTTCATGCCCGTCTGGATAGCCTTCGTCCTCCTCGGCGAGGACGTATCCGGTCAGCGATGTGGTCGCGACCATCAGCAGGACGAGCAGAAGCGCCGCCCGCCGCATGAGCAATGGTGCGCGCTCCGACACAAAAGCCCCACGTCCACACGGGACGGTTCAGGGGAATCCAAGCATGAGGGCCACCGCAAGCGAACCACACAGGATGGACGCTGCATTGACGGTCCCTTTGGTCATCAAGCCACGGTTCTCCAGAACCGCACCAAGCACGGAATCCATCTGGCATCCGAGGAAGCCTGCCAACAGGACGAGGACGGGTTCGTAAGCACGGAGAGGAACCTCGCCTTGTGCGGTCACCGCGGACGTCACGAAGGCCAGAGCACCGATCAGCGCAGCGCCACCGAAAGCCGCAGCCTGCCCGCGTGGAGAGACGCCGCCGTTCAGCCCTGGTTCACAGCGGCGCAGGGTGGTGATCATGCGCACGCGGTCGTCCAGGCAGCCGAACTCAGAGGCCCACGTGTCCGAGGTCGCCACGGCCACCGCAGCGGCGAAAACCCAGAGACCGGCGGCGTGCGCATCGAATGCGAAGGCCACCAAAACGACCAGACCCGGCATCCCACCGTTGGCGACCACGTTGGTCCAACTTCGTGAGCCATCTCCCGATTCGGACATGCCCTTCGCCGCTTTTTCCTCAAAGCGGTGCTTGGTGGCATAATGCGAGGACGCAAGGAAAGAAAGCAGCAGCAGAAGCCACGTCCAGTGGCCAAGGCCTCCAACCACCGCAGCCAACACCACGGCCGCGACCAAACCGCTCTTGTCGAGGACCTTGGCACGGGTGCTCATGAAGAGCAGTGCGACGATGAGGGCACCCACGACGACCAAGTTGCCTTGGTTCAAGCCGGGATCCCAGAGCATGGCTCCACCCGTGCTTGGCTCGGGCATAGGGGTGATGTGCCTTTCCCCGGTCAGAACGCCCCACGCGAGGTCTGTGCATCCATCAGCGCCGCCGCGAAGAGACGACGCCCAGCCTGCAGCACCAAGGCGATGAGGAAGAGAATCCAGCCCACGAAGGCAATGAGCTGGATCGCGACGGATGCATCCACAAGCCAGGCATCGAGGACCACGGTTGAGCCGTTCCACAACGCGTGCCCAGCAATTCCGACCAGAAGGGCAGGCACCACGGCACGTGGCGGTGCTGGGCCGAACGAAGAGGCCACGCGCTTCGTCCATGCGTCACGCTGCACCACCCAAGCCGAGGTGGCGGTTGCCAAGGCCTGACCGGTTTGTGCGTTGAACAAGCCCCAGGTCGCCGAAGACGATGCTGCCTTCTCCGCATGGTGAGCATGGTTGGCCTGCATGCACCCGAGTGCGTAGCCGCTTAGGCCGGTCCAAACGGCGTGACCGGGAATGGAGCCAATGCCTCGTATCACGGAGGTGAACCCGTAACTGAAGGCCGCCGTGGTGGGTTCAGCCACCAAAGAAAACAGGATATACTGCAGGTTTTCGAGCATGGCGAAACCAAGGCCAACCGTGAACCCGACCTGCAGCCCACGCCGGCTGGAGTCGATCATGCCACGAAGGCTCAACACCGCCAGGAATTTGCAGATTTCTTCCCCGACTGGAGCGGACACCGTCACCGTGAGCGCCTCGATCATGGCCAGCCCGGTGATGCCAATGGCGGCCAAGCCCATCGGAAACAGCAGGCTGTTGATGACCAAGGCAGGGAAGGTGCTCAGCATCCCTGCGATGAGCATCGCCTCACCTTGACGACGATCGGTTTGGAGCTGCAGCACCTCGGAGGACACGGCCCACCAGATGAACACCGGGATGGAGAACCCGATCAACCACGCGGGAATGAGCAGCAACAAGAACAGGATGATCTGAGCACCCACGGCCTGCAATGCCCCCAACGGCACCAGCACGAACACCATGACGCCCACCGCACCGAGGAAGAGCGCGGCGAGTGGCCCCGGCCGGGGGAGGTCAAGCGGTGGCGAGCGCCGAATGAGGTGATGCCTGAGCACCGTGGGCCACGGGGTCTGCAGCACCGTTTCGCCGGGCAACTGGTGCGCGTGCTGCCCCCCGTTTGCGGCCTCGGCGAGGATGACGTGCGTCAATCGAGGCCGGCGGAGGAAGAGCACGAGCGCCACCAAAGGAAGCGAACACAACGCTCCGGTGAGGCTCATCCATGGATTCGCAGGACCCGGTTGCAGGTCGAAGTCGCCGTCGAGCAGCCCCACGAAAATGAAGGTGACCGGGGTGGCGATCAGGTAGAGAAGTATCACCAGACCAACCATTCGACCGACGGTGCGCCAGGGCGTGGACGGCGAGGCCAGCACCAGCCCTGCCGGGGGGGGCGACAAGGGTCGCGCGGCCACAGGACGCATGCACATACACCTCCCTGAGCCCTATAGACGCTGCCGCTCCGCCCCTCAGTTCGCCCATCATCCGCCCTCAAGGGGCGCCGTGAACGTTGTCATCATCGGGGTGGAGGATCATCCAAGGAAGGGGTACGTCCAATCCGTGGGCGGCGCGAAGGTTTCCTTGATGGAACGAGGTGAGACCCAACGCAAGAGGTTCAGCGGGGATCCAGCCTTGTCGTTGGTGCCGCTTCCACGGGCGCCACCGAAGGGCTGCTGACCGACCACAGCGCCCGTGGGCTTGTCGTTGATGTAGAAGTTCCCTGCGGCGTAGCGAAGGCCTGCCATCGCCGTTTCGACGTGGCGTCGATCCGTGGCGAAGATGGACCCGGTCAAGGCGTACTCGGACGTGCTGTCAACCACGCCAATCATGCGCTCAAAGTCCGCGTCATCGTAGACGTGAATCGAGAGCACCGGGCCGAACAATTCCACCTGCATGGTCTCGTACATCGGGTCCGAGCACACGATGGTGGTCGGCTGGATGAACCAACCCGTGCTGTCGTCCCACGTTCCGCCGGTCACAATCTCGCAGCCGTCGTCGTCCGCGGCACGCTGAATGGCGCCCGTGATGGACGTGAAGGCCTTCTGATCGATGACCGCACCCATGTACACGCCAGCCTTGCTCACGTCACCCACCACGATCCGGTTCACTTCGGTCACGTAGGTGTCCTTGATGGCCGCCCACACGGAGGCAGGAACGTACGCACGCGAGGCTGCAGAACACTTCTGACCTTGGAACTCAAAGGCGCCTCGGAGCAAGGCGACCAACAAAGCATCCTGGTCGCAATCCGGGTGAGCGAGGATGAAGTCCTTGCCTCCGGTCTCCCCGACGATGCGCGGGTAGGAGCGGTAGGAGGCAATGCGCTCCCCAACCTCACGCCACAGCTGACGGAACACCCCGGTACTGCCGGTGAAGTGAATGCCGGCAAGGTCCGGGGAAGCGAGGCACGTGTCACCGACCACCGAAGCAGGACCAGGAAGGAAATTGATCACGCCCGGCGGCAAACCGGCGTCCATCATGACCCGGAGGATCCTGTAGTTGGAGACGTAGGAGTTGCGGCTCGGCTTCCAGACGCACGTGTTGCCCATGAGCGCCGGAGCCGAGGGAAGGTTGGCCGCGATGCTGGTGAAGTTGAACGGCGTCACCGCGAAGACGAAGCCTTCGAGGGGACGAACCTCGACCTGGTTCCACATCGACGAAGGGGACACAGGGGGTTGTTGATCCTCGTAGATGTCACGGGCGTACATGGCGTTGAACCGCCAGAAATCGATGAGTTCGCACGCTGAATCGATTTCCGCTTGGTGCATTGTCTTGGACTGGTTCAGCATGGTCGCCGCGTTGATTTCCGCACGCCGTGGTCCTGCAAGCAACTCGCCGGCCTTCAGAAAGACCGCAGCGCGTGCTGCCCACGGCATGATGGACCACGAAGCGTGGGCCGCCATCGCGGCATCGATGCCGCGCTGGACTTCGGCTTCGCCGGCCAGGTGCACCCTGGCCAAGACGTGGGCGTGGTTGTGCGGCATCACCTGCTCAACGACGTTCCCGGTCCACACCTCTTCGCCGTTGATGATGCATGGAATGTCGAGCACCTCAGCGCTTTGACGCGCCAATTCCGCTTCAAGTGAGGCGCGTTCAGCGCTTCCGGGAGCGTAACCGAGCACCGGTTCGTTGACGGGGGCTGGAGGGCGGGGGATCGAGTTGGGCATGGTCCGAGGGCGGAACGGCCGTCCTTCAACCTCACGGGGACTGAGCTGAGGTCAAACGACGCGGATGTGCACGCTGTCCATCGCCCATCGCCCGTCAGGATGTCGGGCCCTGAGTTCGAACCTGTGGGACCCGCGAGGCAACCGCAGCAGCAACCTCGCCTTGGTCCCGATTTCACGACCGTCGGACGTGCTCCACGCGTAAATCACGCCTTGCTCGGGTGCGCCTGCCACCTTGGCTTCAAGCAGCACTTCGGCCACACCACCCTCGTCGACATGGACCTCCTGCTCCTCTCCGAGATCTACGGAGAACGCAGAAGCCACCGTTTGGGGGCCGTCTTGGGTCAGGGCTGCGAGGAGGTCCTCGTCATCGTCGGTGGCGGCTTTTGCTTCTGGCGCACGCTCCTCCAACGCATCGAGCAGCCCGGAAGGCGCGTTCCAGTCGTGCACCGGTGCTTCATCGACGGGAAGGGGAGCACCCACCATCCGAGGAATCTCGTCTTTTTCTTCCAGCGGCGGAGGCACCCATGCGGTCAGTTCGCTTGGGTCGACCTCGACCACCGCTCCGTCCAAATCCACCAAGGCAAGCGGTTCAGGGCCGGTCCAGTCGTTGCCGTCGTCACCCACCACCAACAACTGCGAGCCAAGAAGCGACAGGTCGCTCGGCATGCCCGGATGCTCCATGGTCCACTGAAGGCCTCTTGCGTTCAGACCGTGCACGTTGAACCACGCCGCGATGCAGACCTCCCCGCCGCGGTCAACCCAGTCACGAACACCGCTTCCCACGTGATGGAGCTCGGTCGCCGCCTCAGCCGTCAAACGAAGCACTGCACCGGATTGGTCGTGCGCGAGCACGCCGATTGACGTTGAGAGGAGGCCGAGAACCACCTCTGAATGCGCGTGCCGCCAGAGGAGATCCTGCGAGCCCCAGCGCTCGATTTCGACCACGTCTTCTTCGCCGGTCATGGCATAGCCCTCGCGGGCCACCAAGACGCCACCGCCCTCCACCAAGGCTCCTGCCGTGATGCGCTCGCCGTGGCTTCCGCGCGTGGGGCGTGTCCACATCAAACCGCTTCCGTCAAGGGCATGGACGCTCAGGGCAACGCTTTGGGTCACAAGGACGGCGTCCTCGTTGGCGTCGTGAAGGGACTGGACGCCGGTCACCACGTCCTGCTGGACCTCTGGCGTCCAACGCTGAACGACACCACCTTCGTCGAGCACCACAAGGGCGTCTGCGACGGCGATCGCCTTCAGCACGCCCGTGCCGTTCACGTTCTCGACACGTGGGGAAGGGTCTCCCAATCGCGCGGTTGAGCCGTCGCTTGTCAAGACGACGTCCCCGATGAGGCCCATCGGTCGTGGCCCGGGACCCAACACGATTTGTGGGGCGCGAGCGCCATCGAAGCGCATCATCCGTCCATCGTTGAGCACCAGGTGCCGCTGATCGCCGTGCTCAAACACCGCGTGAGCGGTGGCGGGGAGCGCCCAGCCTCGCACTGCTCGGGTGTTCATGCCGTCACCTCGGGCGGGCCCCCTTCAACGATGCTCATCCAACCGTGTGCGTCCGGATCTGGGGGGACGCGCCATGGGGCATCGAAATGCCGCAACAAAGCGGCCATTTCCCGTTCGGTCCAGCCCATCAGGGGACCCAAACGCGCAAGCGGTGTGGTTTTCACGGCGGTCGCTTGGCGACCGGCAAGCGGTTCTGCCTCAGCCACGCTGAGGCCAATGCAGCCCCAAGACGGGCGGTCCTCGTTCTTGCCGTCATGTGTGTGATGCCGCGTTCGTCGGCCAATGTTGGCGTCCCACGCCCGCAAGCGTTCCACCAAGGCTTCGTCGCTCCCGTCCACCGGCAGGATTCGACAACCTCGGCGCATGATGAGGAAACTGGCCAGCATGGCACGCTCATCGTCGATGAGGGCGAGCACGTCGCCCTGTGCGCCAGCGGGCAAGCCGCCCGGGCCAGGCATCCGATGTTCAACGGCTTCGAGGGCGCCATCACGTAAAATCACGTTGACCGCCCAATCGGGCTGCTTGAGGTTGACCGTCAGGGAAGGGTCCGCGTCGATGAGCGCAGCGCCGAGGGCCGCGGCATACGCGGGTGAGGACCATTCCGGAACATCCCCTGTGCGGCGGCATCGGACGCCAAAACTGCGGGCCGTCCCGCGGGCATCGTGACGGTCGAGGATGGCTTCAGCGATGGCCTGCAGGTCGTTTGGGTCGCCCAGCAGGCGAACGCGGTCCACGGCAACAAGCCCGAGTTGATGCGCGAGGGCTTGCTCCACCAGGTCCACAGGGCCGTCGCTTCGGACCACCACGCGGTCGCGTCCGAAAGAGAGGCGGAGTTGAACGCCCCATCGGTGTTCGGCCTTGGACATGGAGCGACGCATGGCGTTCTGGAACAGGCGTCGGACGGGTTTGGACTTCAGGGTCACTTCACCGAGGCGAAGGATCCAATGCACCTCAGCCATGCCTTCAGGCCTCACCGTTGTGGAGGCCCACGACTTCTGTGGAGGCGCGCGTGGCCTTGGCACCGTCGTTCCGCCGAGCCCGCAGGGTTTCGAGGTAGGATGCATCGATGTCCTTGGTGACGTACTCGCCGTTGAAACAGCTCGCATCAAACCGCTCCGGCGGAGCAGGGCCGATGGACGTCACGTCAATCAGGTCCTCAAGGGTCTGATAGAACAGCCGATCGCTGCCGATGATGGCGTTGATCTCGTCGATGCTGCGGCCGTTGGCGATGAACTCGTCCACCGCAGGCATGTCGATGCCGTAGACGTTCGGATGCCGAACCGGCGGTGCAGCGGATGCAAAGTACACCTTTCGTGCACCGACATCGCGAGCCATCTCCACAATCTGCGCGGAGGTGGTCCCGCGCACGATGGAATCGTCGACCAGCAAGACCGCCTTGCCCTCAAACTCATGCGAAATGGCCGAGAGTTTCCTCCGCACGGATTTCTCGCGCAGCGCCTGGCCGGGCATGATGAAGGTGCGACCCACATACCTGTTCTTGACGAAGCCTTCGCGGTACACGACGCCCAAGGTCGAGGCGAGTTGGAGGGCGGCAATGCGTCCAGAATCGGGAACAGGGATCACGGCATCGATGTCATGGTCGGGCCACGATTCAAGGATGCGCTCTGCGAGGCGTTGCCCTTGGTTCAGCCGGGCCTGATAGACCGAAATGCCGTCGATGACGGAGTCAGGGCGAGCGAAATACACGTGCTCGAAGATGCACGGTGCGAAGGGCTTCGGCTCGGAACAAATTTCGCTGAACAGATGCCCTGAGGCCGAGATGAAGACCGCCTCGCCTGGAGCGACGTCGCGCTCCACGTGGAAGCCCAAGGCGGTGATGGCCACGGATTCGCTGGCGACCACCCATTCGCTGGCCCCTTCGACCTCACGACGGCCCAGGATCAGGGGGCGAATGCCGTGTGGGTCGCGGAAGGCAAAGAGCCCGTAGCCCGCGATAAGGCCGACACAGGCGTAGCCACCGCGCACGTCGGCGTTGATTTCGCGAATGGCCGAGAACACCGTCGAGACATCAAGGTGCGCGGCTTCGCTGATCTTCAGGTTGCGCGCTCTTCGATGGAGGGCGACGGCGAACATGTTCAGCAACAGTTCGGAGTCGCTGGTGGTGTTCATGTGACGGAAGTGCTTGTCGCGAAGCAGCACCTCGAGCTCATCGGCGTTGGTCAAGTTCCCGTTGTGTGCGAGGCACAAACCGTAGGGGGAGTTGACGTAGAAGGGTTGGGCCTCTGCACTCGACGACGAGCCAGCGGTCGGGTATCGGACGTGGCCGATGCCAATGGATCCCAACAGGCGTGACATACGCTCGGCATCGAAGACGTCAGCCACCTGACCGTTGCTCTTGCGCAGGATGAATTGGCCGTCGTGCTCGGTCAACATCCCTGCGGCGTCTTGACCGCGGTGTTGCAGCACGGTCAGGCCGTCGTAGAGGATTTGATTCACGTGCACGCCGGGGCGTCCAACGATGCCAAGGATGCCGCACATGACACGCCCTCATGTTGCCCAACGGGTGCCAACACTTGGCCTTGTCCCACGGAACGAATCACGCTTTGGGACGGTGGGTCTTCTTCGACCAGGAGTATCCTCGCATCTTGGAGGAAGCCCCGTATCCGCAGGAGGCACACACGCTCTTCTGCTTGTGGTAGGCGTTGCGACCGCAGCGGCGGCATCGGATGTGCGTCGTCTTTTGACGACGGCCCATGGACGGGGTACCCTTCGACATGCGGTCACCTCAGGGTTTGGGCGACCCTCATCCCCTTTATGAAATCAACTCCGGGGGATTTCGGCCTCGTCAAGGGCGAAGGTCCGTAGTCCGAGGGCAGCGATGAGCAAACCCACAGGAGCGGCAAGAGCCAAGCCAAGGCCGACGGGTGCGAGATGGACGAGTTCCGTGAAAAAGCGCGCCAACGGCGAACTTGCGTCACCGATGAAGTTGCCCGATTGGAGCAGCCAGAGGCCCAACAGGAAGCCAACCACCAAGAGCGCGCACAAGCCAAGGACAGGCGCTGCGGGGCGATCACGGTTGTCGCCGTACGCCAGCAGCAGGAGGATCATGCTGACCGAGGTCACGACAAATCCCACGAACACGTCGTTGGCCAAGCCGACGCCAAGCGCATCGGCGCTGGGGGATGACCCGGAGGCGAGAAGCAGGACCAGAGCCGGCCCCAACAAGAGGGCCGACGCCAGGGCTGCGAGGGCCAACGGGCTCCGAGATTCAGGCATGAGCGTCACCTCCGTGCGTCACGCGACGTGCGATGATGGCGGCAGCGCGTTCCAGATCTTCCTCGCTTGGAGGAGGCAAGGCATCGGGTTCAGGCAGGTTCCGTTCGAAGAGCCAAATCACCAGCGTGCTGAGCAGGAGGGCGAAGCCTGCGCCAAGGAAGAGGCCGGCCACCTCGGCGACCACAAGAGCACCGATGCTGCCGTCCACGCCGCGAAGGACGAGCAACCCTGACGCATAGATGGCCCCCGCCAACATCGGCCAAGACCGCGATCGTCGTCGAGGCACGTAGAAGCGATGGACCACGAAGAGGGCGGCGCAGAGGCTGGCCGTTGCGGCGAGCAGGACCACGACAAATCGGCTCCACAGCGTCACGTCATCAACAAACGTGGGGGTCCATGCCACGATCAACCACGCCGAAAGGGCCACGAGAATCACGCCTGCAGGACGACCCCACGCAGGGACGCGGCCAACAGGAACATCGCCGGTGAAGACCAGCAGCGCCAGCCCTGACACGAGAGGAAGGCCGACGACGGCGACGCCCCACAACAACTCGACGGCTTGGGTGCTCGTTGAATCGGGAACCGTCAGGGGCGCCACGGCGACCAGCAGGACGCTCATGGGCGTCAGCACCCTCCACATGGCGCCACCACGGCCGACGAGGTTGAAGCCACCAAACACCCCCAACAGCGCGGGAAGCCACAACAGCAACGCCGCTGCGAGCGTTGGCTCCATGTGTGGTGACCTCAGGGTTGGGCTCAAGAACCCTCCCCGCAAATCGGGCCATACCGCCCCTCCTCGGCGCGTCTCGCGGTGCGTCATCGCTAAATACCCGACTCCGGTGGGCGAAACGCTCAGGTGATGCGCATGGTGAAGATGCCTCGTCAAGTCAAGCGTTACAGCCCCTCGGCGGGCAAGCACACCCTTCACACCGTGGAGCGCGTCAAGAAGAAGCGTGCTTCCGAGCTCCGCTGGGGTCAGCGTCGTTTCCGTAAGGTGACGGCCGGTTACCGCGGTTTCCCCCGTCCCAAGCCGGACGGTCGCGAGAAGCCAACCAAGCGGGTCAACATCCTCTACCGCTGTACGGAAACGGGCAAGGCCCACTACGCGCCGTGCAAGCGTGCCAAGAAGTTCGAACTCGTGGACCGGTGATCACCAATGGCTGGACAATTCCTCACCGTGACCTGCCGCGACTGCGGTACGGAGACCATCATCTTCGACCGCTCCGTGAACACCATCTCTTGCGACGTCTGCGGGGCAACCCTCAGCCGCCCCTCCGGCGGGAAGGCGGACCTCGTGGGCTGCCGTGTCGTCGAGGCCAATGAGTGAGGGAGGACCCTCACATGGCCCGCATCACCGCCGCAGACGGCCCCCAAGAAGGCGACCTGGTCGTGGCGACAGTCACGACCGTCAAGCAAAACGGCTGCTACCTTTCGCTGGACGAGTTTGACGGCCGTGAAGGCTTCATCTTCATCGGTGAAATCGCCAGCGGTTGGGTGCGCAACATCCGCGCCTTCGTCCGCGAAGGGCAGCGCCTCATCTGCAAAATCACCGGCATGCGTCGTGACGGCACCTCCTACGAACTGTCGCTCAAGTCGGTGTCCGAGGAGCGACGACGCGACCGCCTCCAGCAGTGGAAGAACGAACAGCGTGCCACCCAACTCTTCGCCGTGCTTGGCGAGCAAGTTGGATGGGACGAGGAAAATGCAACCACGCTTCGCGAGGAATTGATCGCCTCGTTTGGAACCCTCTACGGGGCCTTTGAGGAGGCCGCCACCAGCGAGACCGCGATGGCCGATTCAGGCTTTGATGATCCCTGGGTTCCGGCCTTTATCCAGTGCGCGCTGGAGAACATCGTCCCGCCCTTCGTCGAAATTCGTGGCGTCTTCACGCTCACCTGCGACGACGAAAACGGCATCGACCGCATCCAAGAAGCCCTGCTTGAAGCCGAGGCGCTGAGCAATGCCGAAGCAGAGCTCGAGGTGGCGTGCTACTACGACGGTGCCCCGAAGTATCGCATCGAGGTCAAGGCTCCCGACTTCCGCACCGCAGAGGACCTGTGGGAGGAAGCCACGGCCTCCACCCTGACCTCGATTGAAGCCAGCAACGGCACGGGCGAAGTGTGGAGGGAGTGATGTGGCCCGCCAATTGCTCCAGCACTGCTTGGCCTGCAACGGTTGGACGCTGGCCGCGACGTGCTGCGACCGGCCGACGCGGGCGGCTGCACCGATCAAGTGGTCGCCTGAGGACGCCAAAGCGCCCTACCGGCGCCGATTGGAAAACGTCGAGGACCCGGCCTGGGTTGAGACCTTGCCGAAGCTCGGCGAGCGAAGCGAAGAGGAATGAAGCGCCGTTGCGCTGAGGCGGAGACGCCAATCATTATGCCCCTTCGGGGCGATTTCATGCGGTATGTCGCTGAAGGTCATCTGGCTTGACGAGCATGGCGTCGAGGGCACACCGTGCTTCGTGGCGTTCCCAGGTGTCGGCGACATTGGCATCCTGACCGCTGAACTCCTCGAGCAACTTGTGCCGTCCAGGACCGTTGCTCATGTCCTCGACCCGTCGCTTCCTCCTCTGGCTCAACTTGACGAGAACGGTGTGCTCCAGCCCCCCCACCACCGCTTGGTGCGGCTCGAGACCGCCTCTGGCCCGGCCCACGTGCTCATCGGCGCAGGGCAATCCGGACTCCCCCATCTGCAGCACGCCACCGCCGTTGGCTTGTTGGAAGCGATGAGCGGTGCCAAAGAAGTCGTTGGACTTGCGGGATTCCGTGCATCGGCAGAGGACAGGCGGACCTTCTGGGTGGCCACATCCTCGGACGACGCCACCTCCTTCGAAGCGGAAGGGCGCACGGTAAGCCGAACGGAGCCACAGGCAGGCTGCATTGGTGCACTCGCCTTGCTGGTTTCCCTCGCACCTCACCACGGCCTCTCCGGTTCTCTCGCCGTCTCAACCACGGTCGGCGAGAGCAGGGATCCGAGCGCGGCTCAGCGCTTGGCCCAGATGTTGGACGACACCTTCGCGCTCGGACTGGGCGCCATGCCAAACGTGGACGAACACCTGCGTTCCTTGCTTGAAGCGCGTGCGCCTCGCGCGGTGCAGGATCATATCTCGGAATTGATGGAGCGGCCCGACGCCTTCTACGCATGAGGTGCGTGGAGGGGGTTCGAATACCCCCCGAACAATTCGAACCTCCCATCACATGAAGACGGGAAATGGCCCGCTGCGTCCCGAATTTTGTTCGATTGGCGCCGAGAGAGGGATTCGAACCCCCGAGTCTGACGACAGTGGATTTCGAATCCACCGCAATACCGGGCTATGCGATCTCGGCCTAAGCCGAGCCCGGTGCGCCACCGTCATAAGCATGATGCAGCACCTCCGCGCTGTGTTGGTGCGACTGAGCGGCGACGAGGGGCATCACGAAGTGACCCTCGACGAAGGCGCCACGGTACGGGACGCGCTACGCGCGGTGAACCTGCTGCCGAGCCTCTACATCGTCTCTCACGAAGCGCAGGTCCTTCCAATGTCCACGGCGTTGAGCGACGACGTCACCCTTGAGGTGACGCGCATCGCTTCAGGCGGTTGAACCGTCGTCCGCTCGGGCCAAGACCCGAAGGTCGGAGGATTCGCTGAGGTCGCCCTGAAGCTCGTTGACCCAAGCGCCTGGCGCGAGGTTGGTGAAGACCACCACGTCACCGGGTTCGACGTGCGCGTAGGTTCGTGGCATCGCGTTGCTCCAGCCGTCGACCTTCATGGTCCCCGTTGAATCGATGAGCATCAGGCCGCTTCGGGACCACGGGCGGCCGTTGCGTCCAATGCCGCCCTTTTCGAAGCAGTACGCCACTCGGCCGACGACGTCCACGCGCGTGGGTTGGTGCACCATCAGGCTGTCCAGTGCACCGTCCCCGATGGGGGCAAGGGTCGAGCGAGGGTCGAAACGGAGGGTCAGGCGACCTCCTCGTCCAATCTCGGGCATCACGCCCGTGAGCTGAACGCGCTGGCCTTTCACAAGATCGAGCGTGACGCCGTCGGGCGTGTTTCGACCAAGGATACGCATCTCGGCTTGCCGTTGTCCGTCCGTGAAGAGAATCCTCGGTCGCGAGACGCCCGTGACCTGCACAGAGTTGACCTCCAGATGCAGGTCCACGCGCGGGTTGATGTCGCCCAAGGCATCGACGTCCGTGGTTTGAGTGTGGCCGGGAAGCTGGAAACGGCGTGGCAACGCAGGCAACTCACCGTCCGGGCCGGGGCAGATGACCTGCCACTCGCAACCCCTGCAGCGCTTCAATGGGTCCGCATCAGGACCCTCAGGAACACCACCGCGGCCATGGTTCTGATACGGCGCGGGTTGTGGTGGACAGGACGCCTCGTCGGGATCCTCCTGACGCAGTTCCTCCCAGAGCGAGGCAACGCGAGCTTCGAAGGCATCGCACCACGCTTCGTCGGGGCACTCCACCTCGACGGCATCTCCGGTGCCGAGGAACCAAATCTCGAGCCGAGAGGGGAGCGATGCACCCTCGTGCGTGGAGCGCCACAGCGCAGCGTACGCCCTCAATTGGACATGGTATCCTGCGGTGCGGTCCGAGGCCCCCACGGAGGCCTTCAAATCGATGATTTCCGCCGTGCCGCGCCAGCGGTAGACGAGGTCGTATTCGCCTTGGAACATGAAGGTCGGATGGACGGCCTGGCTGCTGAAGCTGCCCGCATCGGGGTCCACAAACCACGGCCGCGCAATCTCCCATGCCTCAAGGAGGTCACACGCGCCATCACCGGCCAACGGGTGGGGGCCTGTCGAAGGATAACGCCGACCGTCGGGCGCAGGGTGAGCGGGTCGCTCGCCCGCCCTCCACGCCTCCAAGCCGGGGCCGCCGTTCATGTCAAGACAAGACTCGACCTCTTGGAGGTGCAAATCGATGGCCCGCTTCACCATCTCAAGCACCGCTTCGGGTTGAATTCGCTCTTCCCACACCCCAGATTGACGCTCATGCGCTTCCCACGCGGCGCGTTCGACGGCCAAGCACACGGGAACGTGCACCGCAGCACGGGCGTAGGCCCACGAACGGAGGTCATCCATCGAGGCCGGCCGATCGGGGAGAGGCAGCAGGCCATCCGCAGGCCAGCCTTCGGTCGTTTCTGCATCCGGCCGGTCGTCGTCATCCAGCGGGGTGCCACTGAGCAGGTCATGTGGCGCACCGGCGACGATAAGGCCGGGTGACTCGCGAAGCGTCATGCACACCGCGGCCTCGACCGCGCGGCCGAGGTGCAGCGGAGGTGTTTGCGCGATTTTCAGGCGCCGGACTTTCTCAAGGAACCACTGCCGAGGACACGCATCCCAGAGGTTGATTTGGCTCGCTGAAAGACGTCGGTAGGGTCCAACCGGGTCTTCGCCCTCCGGCACGTGCACTGGCATACGCATGAGGTCGAACCACGACCCACTTGAACCTCACGACGATGAAGGTTGGACGTCAACACGGGTGGAACGAGCGTCGATGCGCAGTTGTGGCATGCCCTCACGCCAGCCGAGCTCCGCGCCGGTGAGCTTGACCTGATCGCCGGGGCGGATGGCGAGGATGCGGTCGGTCAGCGTGCTGCCAAACATCGCGACCTCGATGACCCGCGAACCATCGAACATGTGCAATGTTCCCATGGACCACGGGCGCCCGTCAAGACGGATGCCGCTCCCTCGCCCGATCGAAATCACGAGGGCAGACACGTTGGCGCGCGTGCGCAGCATGCCCAAGCGCGTGATCTCTGCATCAGGATCGTCCTCGTGGAAGGTCGTGCCCGCGTCCGCATACAGCCGCGGCGCGCCACGCCAAGCACCGGGCAAAGCACCCCGAACGAGCACAGGCCCCGTCTTGACCTCGTGCAAACCGGGTGCCGCCCCAGGTTGGCTTTCCTCCAAGGCGACGTGGGCGCGGCCGCTCGTCAGCGCGGCACCCAGCACCGGCTCGCCGAAGTGGTTCGGCAGAGGACCCCACCTTCCGTCGAGCGTTCCGCGGACATTCACGCGGTGAGGAATGTTGGCCAATGCCTCGAAGGGCGGTGCTATAGAAGGAACGACGCCTCGACCGTCGCAACGGTCGTCGAGCAAGGCTTGGACGCCTTCCTCGGTGGACAAGGCACACCATCGGCACCCAGGTCGGTCGCACGTGGCTTCGCCGGTCAACGGCCACGCCATGGCTCCCTCGCTGCCCTCGGCCATCGCCAAAGCAACGGCCTCCAAGACCGAGGTGGCTTCGTCGTGGTCAGGAAAGGGCTCCACCGGAGCACGCAGTCCGCCGTTGAGGTACCAGCCCTCTATCCCGTCAGGTGCCGACCCAAAGCACGCCTCCCAGAGCCAACCGTAGAAGCGCATTTGATCGTGAAGGGAAGCGCCGTAGGGGCCACCGCCGTCACCCGACTTGAGATCGACGAGACGGGTGGTTCCGTCCCACCGCAACACGAGGTCCAGTTCCCCGGCCGCCCAACCTTCAGGATGGAACATGCGCTGCGGTTGACCGATTCGAGGGTCCTTGACCCAGGGCCGCACGACCTCCCATGCTTCGGCGTGGTCGAGGGCAGCACCGGGCTCCCTCCAGCCCGCGAACGGGGCCTTGGGTGCTTCATCGAGATGAGGAGGCCAGCGGTCAGGAAGAGGGTGCTCCGGTCGTGCACCGTCGCAAGGCGCGGGAACCTCGAAGATCCGTTCACCGGCGCGCATGGCGTCGAGGTGGGGGCCACCGCCGATCTCGATGCATCGATCCACTTCGACCATCATCAGGTCAACGGCAGACATGAGGCGCGAGGTCAGGTCCTCGACGGTGAAGGGCCAACCTGGTGTTTCCCACTCCCTCCGCCACGGAAGCGCGTCCCATCGACGGAGCCCTTCCTCACGAACCAGGTCGGCTTCCTCCTGTGCGCAAGCCTCCAGCCACGCAGAGAGGGTCGCACGGTCTGCGCCTGCTGGAGCGTGGCGCATGATGAGACGAATCACGCCGTCTTCCAACACGTGACCGAGCACCTGCGACGGCGAGGTAGGCGAGCCCAAACCGAGCCCGCGGGTGATGCGCCACTCCGTGGGGCAGCGGCGCCATGTGCTGTACGCCGATCCGGACAGGCGCCGACGTGAACGCCCGAGCGGGCCTCCAACGGGTGGCGTCGTGACCGGCATGGGATGTGCACCTCGCCACCATGCATCAAGCACGCGGCGTCAAGCTGAGTAGGAGTAGTAGTCTCCGGCGTTGCGCTGCTCGCGGTCTTTGCGGCTCTCGGATTTGTTGATGCGTGGGCGCTTCGATTCGTGATCGCGACGGAAGGTGATGTTCACGCCGGACAAGAAGCGGTTCATGCCCTCACGAAGTTCGAAGGGGCCTTCTGCACGCCCGTGTACACCACCCTCGCCTTCGAACACCAGCAGGGAGTCGCTGACGATGTCGATGAAGTAGACGTCGTGGTCGATGACGAAGGCGGCCTTCTCGTTCGTTTCCATCGTTCGACGGATGGCCTTCGCGGCTTCCATCCTCGCGCTGGCGTCAAGATGCGCGCTGGGCTCGTCCAACAGGTAGACGTCGGCCTCACGGCCGAGGCAGATGGCGATGGCGACGCACTGGCGCTCACCACCGGAGAGTTTCCGAACCCGCTTGGGCAGGAGTTGGTCCACGCCCAAGGCGCGGATGACGTTCACGTTGAATTCACCAGAGCGCCAGCGCGGCCCGAGTTCGCTGTCCAGCCACAACTGCACGGTGCCGTCCATGTCGAGGTCGAGGTGTTGCGGCTTGTAGGAGATCTTCGCGTCGTCGCTGACCCAACCGGCGTCGTACTCGTGTTCACCGGCCAATATCTTGATCATCGTGGATTTCCCCGTGCCGTTCGGACCCACGACGCCGACCACCTCTGCACGGTGCACGGCGCCTTCTCCGGCTTCGAGCTTGAAGCTGCCCAGCTGCTTCTCGAGGTCACCCCACGAGACCACGGGGGCGCCGGCCTCGACCTTGCGGTCGCGGTGCCCGAGGAAGGCGATGGGCTTGTCACGGATGCGGACGTTTTGCTCTGGAAGGAAGCCGTCGAGGTATGCATTGATGGCCGTTCGCGTGGCCCGAGCAGGCGTGAAAATGCCGAAAGCACCCTTGGTGCCGTAGACGATGTGCACCAAATCAGCGAGCACGTCCAGCACCGCGAGGTCGTGCTCGATGACGATGACGCGGCGTTCTGCGGCCAACTTCTGGACGATGCGAACGATGCGCATGCGCTCGTGGATGTCCAGATAGGACGACGGCTCGTCGAGGAAATACACGTCCGCGTCGCGCAGCAACGTGGCGCCCATGGCCATGCGCTGCAGTTCACCGCCGGACAGTTGGCCGATTTCGCGCTCGAGCAGATGGTCGATGCCGAGGGCGACGGTGAGCTCGTCGAACAAGCCGCGCTCGTCCACTTTGCGCAGCAGGTCGCCGACCTTTCCCTTGACGCGTTGTGGCAAGCGGTCGACGTTCTGTGGCTTGACGGCGACCGAGATTCTGCCTTCCTTGACCTCGACGAGAAAATCCCGCAGTTCGCCACGGGGCAGGCTGGCGATGACCGAATCCCAATCTGCCTCGCCTTTCCAGTCGCCCAAATTTGGCACCAAGCGGCCTGAAAGCGCGTTGAAGGCCGTCGACTTGCCCATCCCGTTGGGGCCGAGGATGCCGACGACCTGGTCTTTCGATGGCGTGGGCAAGCGGAACAAGCGGAAGCCGTTCATGGAATACCGATGAATCATGTCCGTTTCGAGTTCCTCAGGCAACTGCTCGATGATCAGCGCATCGTGCGGGCACTTGTTGATGCAAATGCCACAACCGATGCACAGGCTTTCGGAGATGTGCGGCTTGCCCGTTTTGGTGTCCATCACGATGCATTCTTGCCCGTTGCGGACCGGGGGGCAAAACGCGTGGCACTCGTCGTTGCACTTCTTCGGTTGACAGTTGTCAACCTTGAGCACCGCAACGCGCATGTCGAATCCTCCCAGTGGGAACGCGCCGGTGGCGCGCTATGAACGTGACCTCAGACGAGGCCCTTCAGGTGCTCAGCGCCGCGCACGAGCTTGGTCGAGCAGGGCGTGGGGAACTTCATGCTGGCCTTGCGGAGCGCGGACTTGGCCGTGAGGTAGTGCTCAGGCGTGGTCTGAAGGGTCAAAACACGCTGACCGCGCTGCACGCGGGCAGCGGTGCCGACGTTCTTGCCGAAGGCGCAGCGCATGCCCTGAGACACACGGTCAGCACCCGCACCGGTCGCCTGCTTGTTTTCGCGCAGGACGTGGTGAGGGTAGGTGTGGACGCGGAGGGCGTAGCCTTGGGCGCCGGAGGCGTTACGGATGGTGGCGTTGCAAATCACACGGGCTGCTTCGAGCGCCGTGTGGCGGATCTGGCAGGCGTTGTCCGCGCGCAGTTCGAGGACGACGGGGAAGCCGCCGGTCTCAGCCGCACGGCGGTTGCCGACGTGGAACTGCATGATACGGTTGTTGGGCACACCGCCGATGTACTTGCGGCGGGTGTACGCCGGACCCTTGACTTGGCGGTACATCTTCGCGGGCTTGCGTGCCATAACGGAACCTCCGAGCAACCTGCCGACCTGACCGCCGCTTATGAGCCCTCCGATGTGGAAATCGAGGGCCAACGGCGCGAAAAGGCTTGAGTGCCCGAGGCCTGTGGTCTGAACATGGCCTCCCGCCTTTCACGTCTTCTGGAGGAGGAGTCCGAGCACCAATGGCTTGCCATTGGCCTCTTCACCCTGTTCGCCCTCGCCGGTGGCTGGGCGGTGAGCGCAACAGGAACCCTTTCCTCGCTGAGCGACGCGCCCGTCACCGCGGCCTGGCACGGCCACGATGTCATCGATGTGGCGATGATCGACGCCGACTGGGACCTTGCACACGTCGGTATTGTGGTCAACGAACAAGGCCCGTTGCTGTACATTCAGCACACGGAAGGAGAGGGTGGCGTGACCATCATCAGCGAAACCAACGTGCCAGAGCGCCTCCTCAAGGCCGACGATGGCGTGTGGTGGGACGCCGGCAACGGTGTCCTGCGGGGCTATGCAGAAACCGGTGACCAGCCCTACAAACAAACCCTCTCCGGACTCGAATCCGGCCACGCCATTGACCTCGTTCAGTCCAGCACCACCACCGCCGTCCTCGGTTGGTTGCTCGTGCAAGACGGCCAGAGCACATCGGCGGTGGCCTACGACGGACTTGGCTCTGAGTTCACCGCAGTGTCCTCACCTGAAGGTGTGACGTGGACCCACCTCGAGCGTCTTGACGAGCGGCATTTGGCCGCCATTGGATGGCGTGCATCGACGGCACCGGGGCAAAACCCGGCCCAACCCGAACGGCAGGCCGCCATCAGCCTGATTCAAATCGACGACGGGACGATGGTGCTCCTCGAGACCTTGAACGGCCCTGAAGGCAGCGTGCACACCGCGCTTGCAACCGCGGACGAGACGGTCTTGGTGGCCACGCAACAGGGCGCCGTGCTGGTGGGTTCCGATGCCGAAACCACGAGCATTGACGTCACGTCCAGCGCCGCGATGGTCGCCGAAGACGGCAGCCTTTGGTTCGCGGGCGGCGCCGACAGCACAGTCATGCCGAAGTGGGTGGACGGGGCGCTCCACAGCGAGCGGTTGGCCGCTCCGCTCGGCCTTGCTGTGACCGACTCGGAAAGCGACGGTCACCGCTGGATCCTCTTCGGTCTCGAGGGGGCGGGGACGCACGCAGCGCTCGTGCTGGACGCGGATCACAGCGCTTCCATGCTCAGCGGGCGTGGCTTCCTGAACTTGCTCTTCCTTGTGGTCGGAACCGCCTGCATCATCGGCTTGGCAGGAACGTGGTGGCGCCAAGCCACCGCCTGAGCACGGGCCTTCGGGCCTTCGCCACCTTCATGTGCCCCCGTCCGTGCTGAACAGGCCTGACTCGGAGGCACGGCCATGGCGAAGCGCACGATGATGGACCAGCACGCCGAATTGAAGGCGGCGCACCCCGACACGGTCCTCTTCTTTCGCATGGGCGATTTCTACGAACTGTTTCACGACGATGCTGAGGTTGGCGCGGACGTGCTGGGGTTG
This sequence comes from Candidatus Poseidoniales archaeon, assembly GCA_038150305.1. Lineage (GTDB taxonomy): Archaea > Thermoplasmatota > Poseidoniia > Poseidoniales > Poseidoniaceae > MGIIa-L3. Next base: position 25,819 of record JAYOTG010000023.1, read on the forward strand.
ACCCTCACCGCGCGAGACAAGGCGTCTGGGACCCCAATTCCGATGGCAGGCTTCCCGTGGCATCAACTGGAAGAGCAGCTCCGAATCATGCTGCGAACCGGCCGGAAAGTGGCCGTCGCCGAACAGGAGGAAGAGCTTCGCGAGGGCGCGAAACTGCTGGAGCGTGTCGTGACCAGGGTCTACACACCGGGATCGCTGTACGAAGAGGGCTTGCTCGAGACGGAGCAAGCGACCGTGCTCGCTGCCGTGGTTGAAACGTCGGGAACCCTCGGACTCGCGGTGCTCGATGCCGCATCAAGTTCGGGCCAATGCATGCAATTCGAAGGGCAAGACCGCTGGTCGCGCTTGCACGACGAACTGCTGCGCTGGTCACCGAGCGAATTGGTGGTCAGGAAGGCCTTGGCCGCCAACGCATCGTTTGGTGGGCTCGTGGGCGATCTCCCACAGACCGTCATTTCGCAGCATGCCTGCACCTCAAAGCGAGGCAAGGCCGGCCTCTGCGCTGCTCTCGGCGTGGCAGATTTGGGCCACCTTGACCTCGATGCGTCTGCGATGGCCCTAGATGCTGCAGGGCTCGGGGTCGATTACCTCACCACCATGCTGCACGCCAACGTTGCCCTGGTGGACCTTGACGTGGCGGAAGACCATGGCGCCATGGTGCTCGATCGCACGACCTTGCGCAACCTGGAAGTCATCAGCACCTTGGCAGGCGAGCATGAGGGCTCACTTTTGGCCGCTGTCGGTCGATGTCGAACGGCCATGGGCCGACGACGCCTCAAAGCATGGCTGCTTCGACCGTTGAACGACCTGTCGGCCATGGCTGCTCGCCACGATGCGGTCGCGGCCCTTGCGCGGTCCTCCCGGCGCCTTGAGGCCCTGCGTGTGGCCCTGACGGGCATGCGTGACCTGGAACGCTTGGCCACCTTGGCCGGCCACGGCCGAGCAAACGCCCGGGACCTGGTCGCGACCGCGATTGCGCTGGAACGCCTGCCTGCGGTCGAGCGGGCCTGCAACGACACCGAGGACCCTCTGCTCGTGCATTTGGCCGAAGGCTTGTCCAGCCTGAACGAATTGGGTGACCAAATCGGAAGAACGCTGGTCGACACCCCTCCGCTGACGCTTCGTGAAGGGGGCTTGCTTCGCGACGGCATCGACGAAGAAGTCGACCGTTTGCGCACGATCACCAACGAAGGCACGGCGTGGTTCCAAGCCTACGAAGCCCAACTTCGGGAATCCCTCGCCATCCCGAGCCTCAAGGTGCGGCAAAACAGGCAGATTGGGTGGTTCATCGAAGTGACGCGCACTCACCTTGAGAAGGTGCCAGAAACCTTCACGCGCAAGCAACAGATGACCAACGGGATGCGTTTTGTCACCGAGGAGTTGCTCGAGCGAGACGACGCGCAGCTGACCGCAACAACGCGCGTCAGGGCCCTCGAATACGAGCGCTTCGTGGAGCTTCGACGTGCCGTCGCCGAGCATGCGCGCACCCTGTCGATGCTCGCCTCTCGCGTGGCCTCCATCGACGTGCTGCACGGCTTTGCAGTCGTGGCGCGCGAGCGCAGATGGACGCGCCCTGCGGTGGCGAAGGGCGGAGATTTGGTGCTGAAAGGTGCGCGTCATCCGGTGCTGGAACGGAACCCGGGCTACGTACCAAACGACCTGATCTTCGACAAGAAGCGTAGGCTGCTCCTCATCACCGGACCAAACATGGGCGGGAAGTCCACCTACCTGCGGACCGCGGCTTTGGTCACGCTCCTTGCACAAGCAGGCAGCTTCACACCTTGCGACCAAGCGCGCATTGGCTTGGTCGACCGCATTTTCACGCGGGTCGGCGCAAGCGATGACCTCCTGCGTGGTCGTTCCACCTTCATGATGGAGATGATCGAGGTCGCGCACATCCTTCGGCGTGCGACGCCCGATTCCTTGGTGTTGCTTGACGAGATTGGACGTGGAACCTCCACCTTCGATGGCCTGTCCATCGCGTGGGCGGTCAGCGAAGACATCGCCCGGCGTTTGGGCTGTCGAACTTTGTTCGCAACGCATTACCACCAACTCATCGGCCTCGAAGGCGACGTGCCGGGCGTGGTCAACGTGTCCGTTGGCGTGGCGGAGGTCGACGGAAACCTTCGATTCCTCCACACCGTCGAGGACGGGCCCTGCGACGATTCCTACGGTGTACGCGTGGCTGCCCTCGCTGGCTTACCTCAACCCGTCATCGAGCGGGCCGGTGACCTGCTTCAATTCCTTGAACGCCAGGCCGAGGGCGCCAAGGCTGGAGGTGGCGGCCAACCCGGACGACGCCAGGAAGGTCAGTCCAGCCTGATGCGCTACTTCGCAGCCGCCAACACGGCACCTGCGTCCGAGCCCGCGATGACCTCTGCACAACGAGAGGTCCTCGATGCCCTTTCCAACGTTGATCTTGATGACATGAGCCCTCGGCAGGCCGCCGAGTTTGTCGCACGCCTCCATGATCGACTCGAGGAGGGATCGAATGAGTGAAGGGCGGATTCAGCAACTCGATGACCTGACCATCGGCCACATCGCGGCCGGTGAGGTCGTTGAGCGGCCGGCTCAGGTCGTGAAGGAATTGCTCGAGAACAGCTTGGACGCAGGCGCGAGCCACATCGACGTGACCGTCGAACGCGGTGGCTTCGACGTCATCCGCGTCAGCGACGACGGACGTGGCATCCACCCTGACGACCTCATGCTGGCCATGGACCGTCACGCCACGTCAAAACTGACCAAGCGTGAAGACCTGGCCGCCATCCACACGATGGGCTTCAGGGGCGAGGCCCTGGCCTCGATTGGCGTGGTCAGCGAATTGACGCTCCAAAGCAGGCAGGAGGGCATGGAAGCCGCCGAACTTCACATGCGTCACGGCCGCAAAGGCACCGTCGAACCGAGCGGACGGGGTCGTGGAACCACGGTCACCGTCTCCGGTTTGTTCGCCAACGTTCCGGCACGTTTGGCCTTTCAGCGAAGGCCACAGACCGAACACGCCCGCATCGTGGACGTTGTCGTCGCGCACGCCCTCGCCCATCCAGAGGTCGGATTCCGTCTCGAACTCGACGGTCGCGTGGCCCTTGACGTGCCCGGAACCCACGACGATGAGGACCGCCTGCATGACATCCTTGGCCAAAAAGCAGGGGACCTGTTGACCTTGAGTGCCCCAGAAGAGGACGAACAAGCCCCCGGTGACGAGCGGTGGAGCGGCTGGATCAGCGCCCCCGACATCACGAGAGGAAAGGCGGATGACGTCCACGTGCTCATCAACGGCCGACCCATCGCCTCAGGGCCATTCCAACAGGCCCTCCGGCGAGGCTACCGCACCCGATTGATGGTCGGACGTCACCCCGTGGCCGTGCTTCACCTGACCTTGCCCGCTGAGGAGGTTGACGTCAACGTCCATCCCACCAAGAGCGAGGTACGGCTCAAGCATGCATGGAGGGTCTTGGAGCGCCTTGAGCGTGCTGTGGCGCATACCTTGAGCAGCGTCGCCACGAAACCCGAGGGAGCAGGAGCTATTCCTGAGCTCGCGGGATTGGACCACACCTCGCAACAGGAGTTGCCCGTGGAAGAAGCCCTGCCGCCTTCAGCGCCCGCTTGGGCAGCAGCGGCAGGCATGGCCCTTGACCCTGAGCCTGAACCCGCGCCTCAGATCGTCGAAGAAGACCTTGAGCAAGTCACCTTGCCTGGCCTCTCGCCAACGCCGGTGGCGCCTGCCTTGTCTTCGGCCGAACGTGACCTGCATCGCCATGCAGGGGGAACGTGCAACCTTGCCGGTGAGCCTGCCCTTGAGGGGGTCCTCAACGACCTTCCCGACATGGTGCCGCTCGGTCAATTTGCGGACACCTACATGCTGGTGGAAGCGGGAGAAGCGCTGCTTCTGGTCGATCAGCACGCTCTCCACGAACGCATCCGGTACGAACGCTTGCGCCATGACGAGGCGTTGTGGGAGGGCCAGCGACGCTTGGTCCCCGTTCCGCTCGACCTCGATGCGAGGACCGTTGAACGGGTTCGGGCCGGGCGAGAGCGCTTGGCGTCCGTCGGGTTCGAGCTTGAAGAGCATGAGACGGGATGGCACATGGTGGCCGCGCCACGTCTGTTGGGTGACGATGCAGAGGCCTTCCTCCACGACCTGCTTCAGGACGTGGACGAGGACGGTGCTCCGCTCGAAACCGTCGAGCGGCGCAAGGACCACCTCGCGTTCATGACCGCGTGCCGTGGTGCCGTCAAAGCGAACCACGAACTCACGAAGGCAGAAATGCGCCGACTGCTCGATGACATGCGACGCATCCCGAATCCGTGGGCATGCGTCCATGGACGGCCGACGGCGCTGCGTTTGGACCGGAGGGCCCTCGACCTGCATTTCGGCCGAGAAGGCTGACTCAAGGCGGGACCATGCAAGGTTCCGCCACCAAGCCGCTTGGCGCAAGGCGCTCGAGGAAGAACGGGTCGGCGACCCGGTGCAGGTGAGGCCCAATGACCTCGCCGCCGACCGAAGCAGCAAGGCAGGTGGCGGTCATCATCAGACGGTGGTCTTCCTTGGAATCAAGGCGCGTGGTCGGCGCCGATGGTCGCTGCCCCCCGGGCACCTGAACGCCGTCTTGTGTGGCCTCGATGTCGAGTCCGAAGGCGCGCAGCAGGTCCACCGTGCTCTGGATTCGGTTCGATTCCTTATGCGCTGCGTGGGGCGCCCCGTGCAGCCGTCCACCTGGCCCCAACGCAAGCAGGGCCGCGAGTGGTGGCAGCAAGTCGTTGGCGTCGCACAAGTCGATCTCCAGCGGGGCTTGTGCGGTCGCGGTGGGCGTCAAAGCGCCCTCGTCGGACCAAGCGACGCCCAGCGCCGGGGCAAGGTCGGCAAGAAGGTCGCAGCCGAGCGCGTCCTCCGGGCTTGGCCATCGGT
>JAYOTG010000024.1:0-30423 GCA_038150305.1 Candidatus Poseidoniales archaeon
GGCGGCAGCAAGGTTGGTCACGGCCGGTGGAGGCGCGGGATAGGGCACCTGAACGGTCAGCACGTCAGAGAGGTTGCTCCGCAAACCGAAGACGTGCCTAGAGCGAACCGCATAGTCGTACACGTCGCCATAATTGACGTTGGTGTCCACGGTCATGTTGAGGCCGGCGTCGCTGTAGGGTGAAGCGAGATCGATCGCGGTGCCGTTGAGCACACGATACACGTCGAAGCCAAGCAGGCCCTCGCCGAATTCGTTGACGTCTTGCCACGTGAATTCGACCATCCCGGGCGTCAAAGTGGTGAGCGACAATTCTGGGGTTGGAGGTCGCGCGATGTTCGGCGCCCCGTCGAGGTAGGGCCCCACCACGTCGGTCAACCTGAGAACGCCAGCCTCGGTGCTGTTGAACGGCAGGGCAAGACGGAAGTTGCCCGTTCCAAGCTGCATCTTCTGGTTGACCAAGTTGGAGAGGTTGCCCACGACGCTTGGGTTGTCCTCGATGCTGAGGCGCGCATCGTAAGCGATGTCAAACAGGGTGGTGTTGAGCATCCCGTCAGCGTTGGCCTCGAGGGAGAAATTCAGGTGGGCCATGGTCACACCGAAGCCGTCCGTGCTGGTTGGGAGGGCCAGCACGTGACCGACGAGTGCGGTTTGGATGGCGCCCACCGTGTCGCTGACGGAGAGCACGCTGTGATGGGTGGTGTTGGAGGTGCCGCCGTACCCCGAGGTGCTGATTTCATTCGTCCCATCGCCCTCGACGTCGAGGCCAATGTTGTGCCAGCCTCCAACAAAAATGCCGGCCTGAGCCTCGCCTGCGGCCACCACTTGCTCTTGATGGCCGTCGCCGTCAAGGTCTGCGAAGATGATGTCGAGCGGCATGCTCCACGGATTGAGCTTGACGGGAGAGGCCAAATCCAAGCCGCTCCCGTTGGTTGGACGGTTGGTGAGGTTGCCTTCGAGCGTGGCCATGTTCCCGTCGCTGGCGCCAAGTTCGACCATGAACAGCGAAGGCACGCCGTCGCCGTCGTGATCGCCGAAACTCGCGTTGGTCGTGGTGAACGGGTCATAATCGGTGTATTCGCTGACCTGCCACGTGTTCCCGTCGTTGATGGCGACCACGTGTTCCAGATTCCCTGCTCCGGAGACGAAATCGGTGTCCCCGTCGCCGTCAAGGTCCACGGGGAGCATGCCTTCACGGAGGTCGTTGAATCGGTCTGGGCCTTGTGCCTGTTCGATGAAGCGGCCGTCGAAACTCAGTTCCCATCCTTGCCATGAACTGCCCCATCCACCTTGGTGCACCACGATGGCCGTGACGTCGGTGTTTTGGTTGCTCATGGCACCGACGTACAGGTCTTGCAAATTGGCCAAATTGGACGAACTGCCGTTCCGATAGATGTACTCTATCGATTTGCTCAAGAACTGGTCGCCGACGGGCGAAAACGGGTTGAGCACAAAGATGCCTTGGGTGTTCCCTTGGCCGTGAATTGAAACCACGTCGGCGTACCCGTCGTTGGTGAAATCCCCCACGGCGGCTTTCTTCAGCCGATCGTCCATGGTGAGGTTGACCGTCGCGTTCCAGTGGATGTGCGCCAAGGGGTTGGTGGAATTGACCGCCGTGGTGTTGGAAAGGTGCAAACACGCGTCCACCTCGAGCTCACCCCACGTGAACACATCTTGTCGGCTGTCGTTGTTGAAGTCGCCAAGTTCGAAATTTCGCGAATCGTCACACGTGCCGGTCCAGTTCGACATCACCAACTGCCGCGTGGTCAAGTTGTAATCGATCACGGCAAAAGCCGTGCCGTTCCCGGTGGTCGCGTTGCTGGCGGAGAGGACCACGATCTCGTCGCTGCCGTCACCGTCCATGTCTCCGGCCTTCATGTCCACGAAATCGCCGATGGCCTGGAAGTCGGTGGTTACGTTTGGAATGAAATTGAGGCTGACGGCCGCAGCGCTCACGGCCGCATTTTCGGGCAGGAGAAGGTCGCTGGTCACGAAGGCGGTGCTGGCGTTCGCGGTGGTGGCGACATGGTCCGACGAACCGCCATGGGCGAACACCGATTGGTGACCGAGCGCACCGTAGCCCTGCCCTTCGAAGGCCCATTCTTTGACCCCGTCCTCGTCGATGTCCAACCAGACCTGCCCCGGCGTGTCGAGGGCGTCGTCCACATCGACGACAAGGCTCAGGCCGTTCATGGTCACGTCACGCGGGATGGAGAGACCAAGCGACGCGTTGCTGGCGCCGCCGGCAAGATCGATGTCTTCGTTCATCATGCCGGTTTCGAATGACGTGAGGGTTCCCGTACCGCCACCGGCGCTCGTCTGCGGCAACGGTGAGAGGGAAATCAGCATCAGCAGCACCAGCAGGAAGGCTCGGGCTTGGGCGCGGCCTCGTGGGGACATGGACGTTATGGGGCCCTCGGCCTTCATGTTCCTATCGCATCTTGGCATGAACGAGGGGTGCGGTTTCCACTTCAAGAGAGGCTACGGGCCACCGCCAATGCTTAACTATGCAAGCAAATGATTCCAAATCATGACCGAAGCCGTTGTCCGTATCCTTGCTGGCGACATCGAAGTGAAGATTTCTGGGACCACCAACCAGGTGGAAGAACGCATTGCTGAACTCCAAGAAGAGGGCGCTTGGTCCACCGTGCTGGACCGTCTGCGCATGGCCCGAGAGGCCGCGGTGGAAGCCGCGGCGAAGACCATCGGCAGCGCGGAATTGCCCGAGCGCGGTGCCGCCTTCCACCACCTCGTGACCGGTGCTGGCCTTGAGCGCAAGCCCGACATGGTGCTGGCAGCGATCCACTACCTGCGCGACGTTGAGGGCGTGCACGACTCACCTCCCCGTGTTGTCGCCCAACTCTTCGAAGACGCTGGCCTCGAAGCCCCAGGCAACCTTTCCCTCTACCTGAACCGCCTGCGTGAGCGTGGTCTGCTCGAGATTCCCGAGAGCGGCGCAGGAAAGAACCGCTTCGTGGTGCTCACGTCCGCCGGACGTCGTCACCTTGATGAGCGCACCATGTGAGGTTCGTCCATGGTCATGTCCGCATCCGGGGACGACCCCCGGGACGGACCGAGCGAGGACGCCGAGGTCCTGGATTGGTCCTTTCAGAATAAGACCAACGCGCTGTTGAGGGGCGGTCGCCACCGTGGTTCCACCTTCCGTCGAGCCATCCTTGACGGCGCTGACCTGACGGAGGCCGATTTCACCGATTGCGATTTTCGTCGGGCCTCCATGGTCGAGGCCGACCTGATGAAGAGCGCCTTCGACGGCGCCGATTTGCGAGGTGCCGATCTCCGAAAAGCACGGATGAACCTCTCCAATTTCCGAAATTGCCAACTCGCGGGGGCTGACCTGCGCGGGATTCGAGGAAAATACGCCATCTGGCAAGGCAGCGATTGGTGGAACGCCACGCTGGATGAGAAGTTGGAGAAGGCGCTGAAGAAAAAGTGGCCAAAGCCCGACGATGCCTGATTACTCTTCTTCGGAAAACAGGGCCAGCCGCGCCCGGTGATTGAACAAGGGCATGGCCGCCATCGCCAAGCAAAGACCGGCCATGACGCTGCACGCCAAAGCGAGGTAGGTTTGCGTGTCCACGAGCATCCCTTCCATGGTCGCCTCGGCAGCGGCTTGGAATCTGAACCCGCCGACGCTGCCGCCAACCAAGGCCACGGTCGCACCGAGGCTCGCCAAGCGGGGCCCCCATGGCTTGAGGGCATAGAGCCCAAGGCTGCCCACGGCCACCATGGACATGCCGATAACGAGCGACCAGCCGCGCCAAGCGTACGCACCGCTGTCCCGCGCTTCGTCATGGAAGGCCTGGTATTGCTCTGGCGTGATCTCGATCTCATCGTTGAGGTTCGGCGTCTCGATGGTCATCTCGACTTGTCCGTCGGGGAGGTCCTCGAGCGCTCCATGCTGAAGCGCATCGAGCCCTGCGAGGCCGAGCAGCACGGCACCAAGGAGAAGCAGCACGGCGATGGAGCGTGGCCCGCGTCGGTCTGGACGGGGGTCAATGGACCAAGGATCCATGGTCACGGTCATGCCTCCGCGGGCGGCCCGCAGGCCAGCAGTCCTTCACGCAGGTCGTCAGGAACGGGGCGCGGTTCCATGGTCTGCATGTCCACGCCGACGGTGACCTGGCGTGAGCTCCACACCTGCTGGCCGAGATCGTCCTCGAGGCGGTACTGCCAGACCACGCTGGTGGTGCCAACGGACTCGATCCACATCGTCATGACCGCCGTACGACCGTATCGAAGGGGGCCATGGAAGGTGGACTGGACGTCCACAACGGGGTAGCCAAGGTTGCGCTCCATCAGCAACGTGGCGTACTCGACATCACAGATGTGGGTCCATGCTTCTTCGAAGCACCGGTGCGCCAAGTCGTAAATGCGGGGGTAGTAGGTGATGTTCGCCATGTCGATCATGGGGAAATCGACACGACGCCTCACAGTGACCGCCATGGCCGTTGGTTTCGCACCTGAGCCATGAACCCTCGTCGTGAACCGCACCCGTCGGGCTTATATCGGGTCGGCAGGTCGCCGGAGCGAGGCCTGTTAGGGTAGTCTGGATATCCTTCATCCCTGCGGAGGATGAGACCCGTGTTCGAATCGCGGACGGGCCGCCACACGGTACGTTGAGGGCGGCTTGCCTCAGTCGACGCGCCACTGCACCTGCTCCCAACCGCGCGCCTCGGCTTCCGTGACCAGCGCTCCTTCGGGGTTGACGGCGATGGCATGCCCACACTCGCGCATGAACCAGCTGTCGGCGTGGGTGTTGCCGTAGGCCCAGCACTGGGCCAAATCGTGTCCGTTGGCTTCCGCGTCGGCTTTCACCACGGGCACCTTTCCTTTCCTTCGCGGCACGGACCAACCTCGCTCAGAGCCGGAAAGCCGTCCGGAACGCGCGGCCGGGCCGCACCCATAGACCGCGTCCATGCCCAACTGCTTGCCCATCGCCTCGGCCATCGGCGCAACGGTGGCGGTCACCAGGATGCAGCGGTGGCCCTGTTCGCGGTGCCACGCGAGTCGAGCCAGCGCCGCTTCGGGCACGCGCGGCATGAGGACACGCTCCGCCAGCTCCTCCGAGAGCGCTTCGAGGGTGGTCCACGTTGCACCGGTGAAGTGCCCGCGGTTGCGCAGGGCATCGTAGGGCGCCCGCCCCCGCAGCAGGTTGACCACAGCCCGAACGGACCACGAGGTCAATCCAATGGGGAAACGCCACGGCCGACGGCGGAGCAAGGTGGCCGTGAGCGTCTTTTCGCTCGAGGCGTCAAGCAAGGTCCCGTCCAGGTCGAAGTAAGCCGCAACCTCGCCCATGCCGTGAGCAGGGGTCGCCTGCACATGGGCGTTGCGTCGTCAACGCTTCGGGACCACGTCATGCCCAATCTCGCCGTAGACGCGCCGACCCGCTCCGTGATCCTGCCACCACGTGACGCGGTCGGCGAGGTAGCGTGGAATGAAGAAGCCAATTTTTCGAGGCGTCAGCCCGTGGTTGCGCATGGCCTTGTCGTTGGCCAGCTCGGCCACGATGGATTGTGCAGAGCATCCTGGATTGGCGAGCACGAAACGCAGGACTTCCTGCTTCAACCGCTCAAGACGCGCTTTCTTCTGACTCCCAATTCCAACCCTTCGAGGCATGGGCGGAACATTTCGCTCCAACGGCTATAACGGTCCTGTGGGACCTCCCGTCACGCGACGTGCACGGGCAAGGTGGTCTTCCAGTTGGCGTTAGCGAGCTTCTTCGCCTTCCCGTCAGCGATGATGGGGTGGATGATGTTGAGGCGACCGTGCATGCCGGTGACGCTGAATTTGACGCGCAGCGTCGCAGAACGGTCGGCCATCATGGCGTTGATTTGCTCTTGGTCGAGGGTCACCTCGGCCATCACACTGCCGTCGGTTTGGCTCTTGACCGTCAGGGTGGTGTGCTCAAAGTGGAGCGAGGGGCGGAAATCGTAGTCCCGCGGGTCTTCCATTTGCACCGTGAGGTCCACAGAAAGGCCGTCACGGATGCCGACGCGGCTGACCTCAACTTGACCGACCATGGGGCTCAGTCTGGCCCAACCGTCGGGCCTTCATAGCCTTGTCCGCCGTATCGCTTAGGGCTCACTCGTAGGCGATTTCCACCAAGCGGGGGGAAAGCACGGTGATGCGTACCTCGAGGGTCCAATCGTTGCCGGGATCTGGATCTGGAGCGCCGGGGATGATGCCGTCAGGGTCCGACTGATCGGCGATGACCGCCCACGTCCAGTTGCCCTGGCCGAACCGCGCGCCGGGTTGGTTGAGCACGCGCGAGAGCACTTCCTTTGCAGAGTTGCCCTCGTACACCGCATCCTCGGGGGTTGGATTGAGGGCGTCGTCGCTGATTTCCGCCGATGCCGGCGTGTTCTGGGTGATGTTCCCCGGCGTGGTCTGCGCCTTGTTGGTGTAGCCGTCGGCGGGGACCTCAAGCACCAACGTGAAGTTGTCCGCGGGGACCAGCACGTCCTGTTCCAATTCGAGCAGAGCCTCGTAGGCCATCACGCGCACGCCTTCTCCAGGAATGTGGTTCGCTTCCCAGCGGTCGCCCTGATCGAGGTAGCCGTCCCACGACACCGTGACGGTCTCCTCAACCCACGTCAGGGAGAAGCGCCGGGCGGTGACGTTGAGTTCGAAGTCTTCGGTCACCACGCCGCCGTCGGTGTCCTCCACGGTCAGCCGCCCGCGAATCAGTCCGCTGGTTTCAGTGGGGACAAGCACGTCGGGGGTGATGGCGTCCGCGTCGTCCTCGGGTTGACCGTTCCCGTCGCTGTCCACGGCGAGGTTGAGGTCCCACACGAAGCTCAGCGGCGCACCTTCTGGGTCCGTTGAAGCGCTCGCATCGAGCAAGGCAGTGTCGCCTGAACGGATCAGCGCCGGCACGTCGAGGACGATGTTCGGCGCACCGTTGACGGTCACCAGCGACGAAGATTCGTCCTCTCCGCCTTGGTCGTTGACCACCGTGACCGAGACCGTGTAGATGCCGAAGGCCGTGTACCGGTGCGACGTAAAACCGATGACGGTCGTGGCCGTCGTGCCGTCGCCGAAGTCCCAGATGTATTCGGTCAGCACGCCCTCAACGGCATCCGATTCGCGGGCGTCGAGCGTGACCATCTCACCTTCTTGGATGACGGCCGGGTACACGTCGAGCTCCGCCTTGGGGTTCACCGTGAGGTCGAGGGCCTCCATGCACCCGGGCAAAGCGAGGCTTGCAAGCAGCATGGCGAGCATGGCGACGGCCCGTCGCATGGGCGCTCCGCCTCCCACCATGGAACGTTACGGATGCCCACTCCTTCTGAACCGTGCGGTCCAACCAAGGTCAAGCGTCGTCGTTCTCGAACTCGATTTCTTCGGGCACGTCGCCCATGACGGGCGCGCTGGCCAAGGGGTCGGCAAGGTCGGACAGGTCCTCGTGAACGACCACGTTCAACTCGGAGTGATCGATGCTCGGTTCAAGCGGTCCGTCGTCGAGCAGTGCATCGGCTTCCACCTCACCGACGTCGTATTCTGGTGTCGGCGTGGCTTCCGCTTCTTCGACCTTCATGCCGACCGTTGGGCCGTCAAGCAGGGCGCCGGCGGCCTCCACCGCGTCGAGCCGTGCCGCAGCGAATTGTTCTGCATCGGTGTGGGAAAGGCCGGCCAGCGCGTCCTCTTCTTCCTCCACATCCTCGGAGGTCTCGGCCCGTTTCCACCAGCGCATGAGGGCTCATCCCGGCGCAGAGCAAGGACCCTGCGGTGAGCGGAGAGGTTGAAGGAGGGTCCAACAGAGGGGAAGGCATGGCCGTTGACCCCCTCGCCGGAGAGCGGGTCTTGGCCTTCGACACCGAGACCACGGGCATCTCGACCTCACGCTCACGCATCGTCCAATTTGCGCTGGTGGGCAGCGACGTGGACGGATCGCCAATGCACATTGAGCACCTCGTCGATCCGCGCTGCCCCATCCCCATCGAAGCCAGCAGGGTGCACGGCATTTACGACGGCGACGTGCGCGGCGCGCCCCTGTTTCGTGACGTGGCCGACGAGCTCCACGACGCCATCGAGGGCGCGGTCTTGGTCGGCCACAACGTTCGCCGCTTCGACATGGGGATGGTGGAGGCGGAATTCATGCGCCTCGGCCGCCTTCCACCCAAGCCGAAGGCCGTTCTGGACACGCTCGAGGCCGCGAGGCGGCTCAAGGTCGGGCGCCCGCACAACCTTGGCTCCCTCTGCCAGCGTCACGGCATCAAGCTGGAAAAGGCCCACACGGCGGGCGCAGACGCCGCGGCCTCGCTGATGTTGCTGTGGCGGTTCACCGTGGACCACGCCCACGCCTTCCGTCGCTCCATTGAGGACCTCGAGCACTGGCTCATCCATGGTGAAGGCAGGCGCGACGCCCAAGCCTTAGGACGAGGGCTGCAGGACCTTGCTCCATTGGACGCTGAAGGGCGCATCCGACAGGACGAGGGACGCTTCATCCTGGCCTTCGGCCGCCACCGCAGCCGAAGTCTTCGCGAAGTCGCGGCTGATGATCCGGCCTACCTGAACTGGCTGCTCTCGCCGGCCTCTGGGCTTGCGGCCGAGGACATCGATGAGCTTCGGGCGCATCTGACGTGATCAGACCGCGTGCGGCGACCACGGAAGCACGTCACACCAATCGCCGACGCGCCACTGGTGGCCTTTGGCCAGCGCGCTGCCCACGAAGATGGGGGCTGCAGCATCCTCGTCCATCAGGGCCTCCAACTTCGTCAAGGCACTGCCAACGAACAGCATGGAACACCGGCCGCCACCGTCGATGACCTCGCCCGGTCCATCGCCGGGAAGCAAACGCTCCACTTCGACGGTGGAGGAGCCTGCGGGACGAGCAACGACGCGAACCACGGCATCACGGAAGTCGCCATCGTCCAGAAGGTTCGCATCATGGCGCCAGCGCAACCAGTGTCCGCACCACGCTTTCCAATCGCAGAATCCTCCGCAACTGTCCGGACCCGGGGTTGGGTCAAGCGGTACTTCGGTGGGTTGAGTGGCTTCCCACGCGGCGTAGGCGTCTTCCAGGACACCGCCCTTTGATGCGCGCCACGTGGTGCGGTTCAGCGTGTACCAGCCTTCGGCCCGGACGTTGGGTGCGCTCGGATTGTTCGCGAGCAGAAGGTCGCGGTAGAAGCGGAGTTGGCGGTCAACTTCCGGCTTGAGTTTTCCCTCAGGCGTCCGTCCCGTCTTGAGGTCAGCCACCACCCACGCCACGGTTTCTCCGGCGTCGTCCACCTCGTTCAGCAACAGATCGACGCGCCCGCCCAACCGGCCGTCGCGCGAGATCAACTCGCCCTCAACGGCGATCATCCGCTCCTGAACTCGAGCCCAAAGCGCGGCGGTGATGCGTTCGTGCGAGAGCCCTTCGACGCCGACCCACCGGAGCAGCAGGTCGATGCCGCCACGGTGGCCGTCAACCGCTTCTTTCCAGCGGTCGTCTTTCCAACGACCGTGGCGAGGTGTGGCGTGGAAGGCGTCCTTTTCCTCGTTCCAGCGGTCTCTCAGAAAGGCCTCGCCGACCTCAGGAAGCCAACCCATGCTGGCCTTTGGTCGGTCGCTGATGTCCAGGTTGAGCAGGTCTTCGATCGACGCGTGAATGGCCGTCCCAAGTGAAGCGGCCATGCCGGCCTTCCGTGGCAGGCCTTGACGGCTCAGCCAGTACATGCGAGGACAGGTCTCGTATCTGTTCCACGAGGAGGGGGAGAGCCGGTGTGCGTCCGCCATGCGCGTGCTCTCCACTCAGGCGTCATGAAGCCTCGCCCACGCAGCCGGAAGGGTTGAGTCCCACGGGCCGACAGCACGACGCATGTCCGCTGGCCCAAAGGTTCGCATTCGAAGCGACATCGAGACGGAAAACGCCCTGGTCATCACTTGTTTCCCAACCGTCGGAATGGTCAGTCCAATCGTGGCCGCCTACCTCATCGAGCACCTGGAACTGGACTACATTGGCGGCATTTTCGACTCGCGTCTGCCCGCCGTGGCCATCGTCAACGACGGCATGGCACTTCCGCCCGTTCGCGTGTATGGCGGCAGCCCTGTCTGCTCCATCGATGGATGCGATCAGGTCATCCTGTTCACGAGTGAGCTGATGATCAACGACCTCATTGGCAACGAAATGGTTTGGGCCCTGTTCGACTGGTCGAAGGAAGCCAACGTCGGTCGCGGCTTGATCGTTGACGCCTTCCCGAAAGCCGGGATGAAGGCGGTTGGCATGGACGGCAACGAGCCCACCATCGAATACGACGACGACGAAGAGAAGGTCGACCTGCTCGGCCTCGCCTCCAACGACGCCATGCGGGAGGCCGTTCAAGCCCTCGGCTTGACCATGGTCAAGCGAGGGGTGCTGCGAGGCATGAACGCCGCCATCCATGGTGAAGCGCACCGCCGCGGCATCGACGTCATGGGCATCATGGCCGAAGCAGATCCACGGTACCCGGACGCGCGAGCGGCCGCCGAAATCATCCGCTGCATCGACACCTTGCTGCCCATCGCGTCCCTGGACATCGAGGAACTGATCGAAGAAGCCGAAGCCATCGAAGAACAGGTTTCGGCGATGATGAACGCGGCCATGCAGGACGAGCAAGGCTCCAGCGGATCCAACGCCATGCTCTACGGCTGATTCACGACATCCAGCGGTCCAGCGTGTTGGCGGGCGGTGCCGGGGCATCGGTCTGCCCGAGTTCCTGTTCGAGCCGTGCCTCGTCCCACACCTCGATGCCGAGCGCCTCGGCTTTGGTCAGTTTTGAGCCGGCGGAGGCCCCTGCAACGAGCACGTCGAGGGCTCTCGAAACACTGCCAACCACCCGGCCTCCTGCGGCTTTGATGGCTTCTTGCACCTGTTTTCTTGGCATGGTGAGGGTCCCGGTCAAGCAGAATGAGCGGCCTTCCAAGACGCCCCCCGAGGCCGTCCGGGTTGCATCGGTCACGTCAAGGGCAGAGAGCAAGGCCTCGACGGTGGTGCGTCGTCGGCTTAGACCGTCTCGGAAGGACTGAGCGACGACGGTGCCCACGCCGTCCATCGTACACAGCTCCCGGATGGCTTGGGGTTGGTCGTACGCTTTCCCTCGCTCGTCCTCGGCGGGTCCAAACGCCGCTTCGCCGGGCACGGCCCTGGCCCGCTCCACCCATGGAAGCACGGCATCGGCGCTGCCGAAGTGTTGGGCCATGGCCGTGGCAAGTTCCGGGCCGATGCCGGGCAAGCCAAGGGCGTGGAGGAAGCGGCCCAAGGGCATCCTTCGTGACGCGTCGATTTGCGCCATCACGTTCCCCGCAGAGGTGGCGCCCATCCGCTCTAGGGACATCAGGCGCTCCGTGCTCAGCGCATAGAGGTCGTCGAGGCCGGCCACCAAGCCATGCTCGAGCAATTGGTCCACCAGCTTCTCTCCGATGCCGTCCATCTCGAGCGCGCGGCACCAGTACAACACCGCCCGCGTGGTGCGTGCGTCGCACATGAGGTCTTCACACCGCAGGAAAGCACCGTCCAAGCGAAGCACAGCGCCACACGACGGACAATCGCTTGGGGACGAAATGGGGGCAGATGCCGGCAACTGGCCTTCGAAGGCCCGTCCATCGGCGTGTGAACGGCCTTCGAGGTCCTGCTCGCTGGCTCGACCCAGACCCGCCTCGATCTTCGGGATGACGTCCCCCCGGCGCACGATGCGGACCTTGTCGCCCAGCCGCAGGTTGAGGCGCTCAACCTCGCCAGCGTTGTGCAGCGTGGTGTTCTCCACGGTCACGCCCGCCACGACTTGCGGTGCAATGCGGGCGACGGGCGTCACCGCTCCAGTGCGCCCGGTCTGCCAATCCACGGCCAACAGCACCGAGACGGCTTCCTCCGGTGGGAACTTCCAGGCGAGCGCCCAGCGCGGGTGGTGGGCGGTCATGCCCAGCCGCTCTCGATGCTGGCGCGAGGTCACCTTGTAGACCACGCCGTCGATTTCGAAGGGGTATGTGGAGCGCGCTTCGGTCCACGTGTGGGTCGAAGCGATGAGGGATTGCGCCACCTCCGCAGGCGTGTCCGCTTCGTGCACGGTCCAATCCGCAGGCAGAATGCCCGCATCCTTGAGCCACACCAACAGCGCATCGTCGTCATCGTCCTCGGGCGGGGCGGCGGAATCCGGATGCTGCTCATCAGACGGCAGAAAGCGAACATCGTAGGCATGAAACACGAGATCACTCGCGTCGGCTTTGCCCACGTCGTGCTTCTGGCGCAAAGCACCTGCGGCGAGGTTCCTCGGGTTTGGCGAGACGTCGCGGTACTTGGCCTCAAACACCGCCAAGGGCATCACGACCTCGCCGCGCACGTGCGCGTCCACAGGCACTGAGAGGCGTTCGGGAACATTGGCGACCTTGCGCGCGTTTCGGGTCACGTCTTCGCCGCGGTCACCGCTGCCGCGCGTGGCCGCGCGCACAAGCCGACCGCAGCGGTATTCCAGGGACAAGGCGGAGCCGTCCAGTTTGGGTTGGGCCAGGATGCGGGTCGCGCCGCCGGCGGTTTGCTGGACGAAATGCACCAAGTCGGCGTCTTCGGTTCCCTTGTCGAGGCTGCGCATGGGGAAACGATGGTCCACCTTGACCGAGCCCGGCTCGATCTCGGCACCGACGCGCTGGAGCTGCGGATGATTGGGTGCCAATTGCTTCAGTTCATCCCACAGCGCGTCGAAGGCAGCGTCGCTGATCTCAGGGGCCGCGGCGTTGTAGTACAGGTCGGAATGGCGGGCGATTTCCTCGGCCAACCACGCGATGCGCGACGCGTCATCCTGCGCCGCTCCGCCCATGCTTGACCACCGGGCATGAGGTTCTTTGAGGCCTCGCTTCAGACTTCGTCGCCGAGACGCAGCGCGGTGAATTGGCTGTTCTCAAGCGGGCACCGCATGGCAAGCGCGGCGTCCATGCGGCGAAGGTGAAGTTCTGCTGTCACGTGCACGGTCGCCTCGAACAGGTGCCCGGCAGCAGGCACCAAATCGTCGTCGGAGAGCACGACGTGCAGGTGGGTGAAGGCATGGCCGTCCTGATGACGCGCGAGGTTGCCTTGCAGGGCCACAAGCTCTGCACCGCCCTCGATGGTGCGGCGGTGGTAGACGTGATCGTCGTCCATGAAGCCGTAGACGGAAGCGCGAACCCGGCCAATGCCGCTGGTCACCGCAGCCGCGTTCAGGTCAAGCTTGTCGGCCAAAACCTGCAGGGAGGCATGGATCTCCTCGCCGGGATCCAGCCGAAGGAAGACGTCGTCGCCGCTGGTGGTCCACTCCATGGTCATGGTGAGGAAGGGCGGTCTTTGAACGGATGCTTCACTCCTCTTCGAGCATCAGCGACCACGATTCACCGCCAAGGAGTCCCGCCGCAATCCACGCCCGAACGGTCGTGAGTTCGTTGGCCTCTGCGGCGATCGGGAGCGGGCCAAAGATGCCCCAACCGCGACGGAGCAGCATGATGCGCCGGCGCGGTTGACGGTCGGCGAGCTTCAGCCGTTCCCACGCGTAGCGTTGACCGTCGGCGATCAGGTGCGTCCGCGTCACGGCATACCGTTTCGGCACCAGCAGGCCGACCAAGTGGAGCAGGAGCAACACGTCCCACACCACCGCCCACATCACCGAGGTGTCCGACATGCGAATGAAGCCCCACGGCAGCACGAGCATGGCGGCCATGGAGAACAGGTTGCCCCAGTGACGGATGGCTTCCTCCGCTCCTCCGCTGGACCATGCATACCCGCCGGGTGCCGGCCCGAGTTCTGGAACCAGCCGGGATTGACGAACGAGCCAAACGGCATCCCACACCACGATGCCCGCCAGCACAAGAACGGCCATCAGGCCGATGAGGTCGGGTGGGGGAAGCTGCATGCACGGCACCTCAAAGGTGAACCAAGTCCTTCTCAGCGAGGTGCCCTCCACCGCCGCGACGACGCAGAAGGAGGACCAAGCCAAGCAACACGAACACCGTCAAGGCGATCAGGCCAACTGAAGACGGCCCGTCGTCCTGTGAAACGCCTTCCATGGTGTCTGGGATACCGTCGCCGTCGTCGTCTTGGTCCGCCACCAGCCACGTGGATTGCCCGGGAGGGCAGTCCACATCGTCGGGTTGCCCGTCTTCATCGGTGTCCACGGTCGCACAGGCGTCCATCGGGAAGGCATCACGGGTGTCGCGAATGCCGTCGCCATCGTCGTCGAGGTCGTAGACGTCCGGGCCGCAAGGCGTGGCCGTTTGTTCGTCGTACCACGTCAGTTCGCTGCATGAGGCGGTCCAATCCCCGTCGGTGTCGAGTGGCGTCACTTCGACGTCCAACAACACCGTGGTGCTCGCACCGTAGGCATCGGTGACCACGACCTCGATCAGGTAGAGGTCAGCCGGCAAGTCGGTGATGTTCCACGCCAACGCATCGTTGGACCGCATCATGATCACGCCCGTGTCGTCGCGCACGGTCCAGTCGTAGGAAAGGTCGGATACGGCCTCGTGATCATCTTCGACGCTCAACTGAGCCTCAATAGGCGTGCTTTCCATCACCCTCGCGCCGCTGATGGGGCGCTCAAAGCTCACTGAGGGCGCTTGGTTGCCCAACACGCTCAGGGTGATGGGGCCTGCCCCAAGCGTCACCGTGGCCTCGACCGGTGGCGAGCCCACAACGTCCAGGAGAACCGAGGCTTCGTCCGTGGTCAAGGCCTCGCTTGCATCGACCAGGCCCACGAGCAGGATGAGGTCAACGGCCGCACCCTGACCTTGGACGGCGTGCGCCGCATCGTTGGGCAAGGAGGGCGTGGCCGTCCATGCCCCGACCGAGGGTACGCCATCGCGCTCTGCGACCAAACGCTGGGTGATCCACCGCTCAAGAACACCGTCGCCAAGCACGGTCGTTTGATCCAGATCAATGGATCCGCCCACCGCCTTCACAGTGGCATCGGCGAGTTGGACGCTGCCCAGAAGCACTGCATTGTGGAGGTCCACAGGATGGCCGTCGGCGGCCACCGCGACGTCCGCCTGAATCGTAGCCCCATGGACGCGCAACGGTGCAGGATCTTCGTTGCTGTCGGCGTGGGCGTCCAGCCCGAGGGCATACCCGCTGATGGCAAGCCCATGCACCTCAAGGGGCGTGGAACGGCCGTGATGGGCGATGAGGGCCGTGCCCGTGCCGGGTCCATCGAACACCAGGTTCTGGAGCACGCCTGCTGAATCGTCCACGTCAAGGCCAGGGGCGCCGCTGATGTGGACGCCATCGAGGTTGAGCGCGCGGTTGGGTCCACCGGTCAAGGCTGCCGTACCCTGCCCTGCGACCAAGGTCAAATCCACGAGGCGGAGATCCTCGTCGATGTCTTCGAGATGCATGGAAGCGCCGGGGCCATCGTGAGCGGTGGCGTCCACGCCTTCGACCGAGCCTCGGACGCCTGAGAGGTGCATGCCGGATTCAGCGCCGGCGCCAACGGTGAGGTTGGAAGCGGTCACGTCGAGGTCGCGCCACCATGCCGCTTCGTCGCCACAACCGTCGAACAGGAGGCCGTTGACGGTCAGGTCGATGTTCGGGCCTTGGGCTCGCATGCATGCGCCACCGGCATCCCGCAGGGTCACGTCAACGAGGTTCAGCGAACCTTGCGCGTTGGGAAGGACCTCGATGAGGACATCCGCACCGGAGGACCGGGCGAGCGTGGTGGAGGTCATCTGCACCTCACCTGGACCATGATGCTGGAAGGCAGGGCTTGCTTCGAGCAATCGAGCGCCTCGCAAAGTTACCTCCGTTTCCACATCGCCGTCCACGAGGAGACCGCCCCAGCGGGCGCCTGCTCCGGGACCTTGCAGCGTCGCAGAAGCGACGTCAAGGCTGCCCTTGACGTCGATGACCACGCCGTCTGCGATGCGAAGCAACACGCCGTCGCGCAGGGTGAGGGTCCCGTCCGAAGCCACCGTCAAATCCCCGTCGAGGTGATACGGGCTCCACTGGGCTTCGAGGATCGTCCATCCGGAGAGCGTTCCGCTGTCCAAGCTTGAGGACATGAACCGATGATTGAGCGGACCGCTGGTGTCCCACGCCACCGAGTCGCTTCGACCGTTTCGATCCATGCGAACCATGACCACGCCGGTTTGCGTCGTGCCCGTTTCGTCCACAAGCAGGGCCGTTGTGGCCCCTTCAACGCGGCCGCTGGCGTCCGTGACGCTGAGGTCGCCCGCCACGAGGATGCTGACGCCAGCCACGGGCTGGCCCACGTCGAGCACCTCAACGGTCATGCGGGATTTGAGCTCCAAGCGGGCCGAGGTCATGGCCGTCACCGAAGCGTTGACCGCCCCGTCGAGCAGGGTGACCTCACAACCAGGGGTCAGGGTCACAGGCCCGAGCAATTCCACACCGGTGGACGTGGTGCCCGAAGTGCAGGACCACGACAGTGGACCGTCGATGAGCAAACGTCCGGCCTCGCCTCGGAGGTCGGCCGAGCCCAGCGCACTGACCTGATCGGCGATGAGGCGCCCCTCGTGGCCCTGAAGCACGGCGCCTGTTTCGATGTCCGCCGTGTGCCCGGCAGCGAGCTCGAGCGTGGTCCCGTCAAGCGTGAGGCTCGCGCCCTGACGCACAGTCAAATCACCGTTCAGCACGTGCGCAGATCCGTCTGGCCTCGCGCCCAACACGGCATCCACCCCGCTGGGCAAGACCCAATCGCCGTTGGGAAGCACCGGCACCTGGATGCGTTGGCCGCTCTGGCCGCCGTACAGCTCGTCGCTCACGCCCGCACCGTCGGCCAAGGCCACCACAACCGAGCCTCCACTGAGCAGGGGAAGCGTGGCTGCGCCGTTGACGTCTGACGTCAGGTGGAATCCGTGCACCGTGATGGCGGCCTCGATTGGGTTGCCGTCAAGATCGGTGAAGGTGACCGGCGTTTCGATGAAGCGATCGTGGGTGGACGTTTGTACCCGCGTGCTTGGACTCCCGCCCCAAAGGAAACTGCCGCCTCCCAAAGCATCCGAGGATCCCGTGCCGCCGCTGGCGTCGAAGGTACGAACGGTGGCCGTGGAAGCGTCATCGAGGCTAAGCCCGAGTTGATGGCGGTCCGCGAGCCAGTCGTGCACGTGGAGCGACGAGGCTTCAGCCTCGATTCCGGTTGTGCTGAGACGGGTGTCGAGGTTGTCGACGCTCAAGGTGCTGTGGTCCAGCACCACACCGGCGTTGCGGCCGTCGAGGCTGGACAGCATGGTCGAGGCAAGGTGCGTGGTGTCGAGGTGAACGCCAGTGGACAGGTTCGTCGCACTCAGCGCGTTTGTATGCATGGTCGCGTAACGGGCCACGAGGCCTTGGCTGGAGAGGTCGAAGGCGCTGTATCTGCGCTCAAGCACCACGTCACCCCAGACGTGATCGCCGGCCATGAGGTCAACGGCAGGGCCTTCACCTTGGCCGAGGTCAACATGCATGTCCTGAATCGACGTGTCCAGGTCGCGGAACAGCACACCACCCTCGCCGAGGACGGTCATCGTGTCGGCATCGAAGGTGCCCGTTCCCGTGGCTTCGAGGACGGGGCGTGTCGTGTTGACGGCGTGCAAGAGCACCTCGGTGAAGCCGGTGGTTCCCGATCCAGACACGTGAACGGTCGCGTTGTCAAGAGCAAGGCTTGCCGTGGAAAGATGGCAGGTGCCGCTGCACGGCAAATCGATGGCCTTCGTGGCCGCCCCACCGTCGCTGATGGACGCCGTGACGTTGCTGAGGCTCAATCCAGCCACGTTCCGGCCCTGCAGGAGCGTGCCGGTGGTGCTGACGTCGAGCACGTCGACGGTCAAGGAGGTGGCATCGCTGGCGTCCACGGCCAACCCCGAGTCACGCACGGTCACGTCATGGGCGTCCAAGGTCGCTCCAGCCGAAGCACCAAGGGCAATCTTGTTTGATTCGGCCGTCAATCCGTGAATGGAGGCCGTTCCGCTGACGGCCTTGACGCCTTGGAGGGCGTCCTCCACCTCGAGGTTCGCGACGGAGGTGGCCCCCTCGGATTGGAGGCCGATGGACACGTTGTGCAGGCGAGCCTGGTTGAGCAGGTCAAGGGTTCCTTTGTTGCGCACCGCAAACACGTCGGCCTGTTCGACGTGAAGCGTGTCCACCTCGGCCGTGCCCGTTCCGGTGACGTCTACGCCGATGTAGCAGTTCTGGAGGGTCAGATCGTTGGCCTCCAGGGATCCTTCGAGGTGAAGGCAGGTCTCAGCACGCTCGATGACGGTCCTGTTGAGGAAGGCACTCGAACTGCTGTCAACGACGAGGCCCGGCCAGAGGCCGGAGCCGTGTGAGCCCTGAGACGTCACGGGAGCGGTGGAGGTGAAGCGCGCATCCTCGGCGATCACCGCACCGCCGTTGACGACGTGGATGGCATAGGTGTCCGCATCCACCACGGTGCCCGCCTCAAGGGTGAGCACGGCAGGGCCTTCGACGGTCAGGTTCCCTGTGAGGGTCACGTCGCCGCTCCACGTGGTGTTGGTCACGATGGATGCATCCGAAGCACCCGCCGTGGGCAGGGCAGGAGCCCATGCAGCAAGGACGAGGAGCAACAGCAGGGCGGTGGCTCGACGACGCATGCCTTCCGCTGGTCGCAGACGCATATCAAGTCAACATGTCGCTGAGCAGGAGTGGGCCCGTCCGGATTTGAACCGGAGTCTGACGGCCCCCAGCCGCCAAGTATAGGCCAAGCTAACCCACGGGCCCCTGTGTTCCTGCTCACCGATGTCGTGCAGCACTGTACGTGGCAACGTCCTCGAGGAGGTCGATGTGACCGATGTACATGCGGCGGCAGCAGTAGCGCTCCAGCCCGACGTCGTCGAGCGCTTGCGCGGGCTCCATGCCACCGTCAACCTTCGCGTTGTATTCTTCCCAGACGTGAGCCACGATGGACCCACAGCTGAAGCAACGAACTGGAATGATCATTTCAACTCACCTCAACGGTACGACTTCTGCTTCTTGCGGCGAGCGCCACGGCCGAGTTGGTGCTTGGGCTCCTTTCGGCGTGGGTCGTTGACCAGCAACGAGCGGTCGAAACGCAGGAATTCGTCACGCAATTCCGTGTCTTGTCCCTCTGCTCCACCGTTGTAGAGCACGAGGCCGCGCGCAATGGCGGTGCGGATGGCGTCGGATTGACCCATGATGCCACCGCCGTGGGTGACCACGTTGATGTCCACCTTGCTCAGGCGGTTCATCGCGTCAGCGATGATCAACGGCTCCATCGCCTTGCGGCGGGAGAGCGCGGGCTGCAGGATCTCGATGGGGGAGCTGTTCACGCGAACGCGGCCCTTGCCAGGCTTCACCGTGGCACGGGCGATCGCGGTCTTACGCTTCCCGGAGGATTCGACGGACTTCTTCTTCTTCGCCATCACTGTTCACCTCCCCAGCGGTGCGCGGGGGCACCGAGGCCGGCGCTGATGTCCCCGAGGCTCATGTAGCGGTCGGGGAGCGGGCGCTCAAACGCGGAGCGGTCGCCGGCGGCGTGGCCGTCGGGCAAGTCGCCGTCCAAGTGGGACGGGCAGCCAATCTCCACACGCAGGTTGCGGAGGGCGCGGCGGCCGCTGGACTTCTTCTGGTACGGCAGCATGCCGCGCACGGTCCGCTTGAGGATCATGTCGGGCATACGTGGGAAGTACGGACCCTTGCGGGCGTGGTTCAGTTCGTACTTGGCGTGGTAGTTCGCCATGATGGAAACTGGACTTCCGGTCACGATGGCCTTCTCAGCGTTGACGATGACGACCCTGTCCTCGCGACCGTCACGGGCCGCCTTCTGAAGCAGGTCGGCCACGGCGCTGGCCAAGCGGCCGAGGATGGCGCCGTCGGCGTCGTAGACGTAGGTGGTGGTCTCAGGCAAGGATAACCACCCCTGATCCCTTTGGGTTCTCGTCCATCAGCTCTCGGAGGCTCATCACGCGGCCTCCGGCGGCTTCGACCTTGGCACGTGCGCCCGCGCTGACACTGTAGGCGACGATGGTGGGTGCGCCGGCGACGTCGCCAGAGCCGAGCAACTTGCCCGGCACCACGACGGTCGCTCCCTCAGGAGCGTACCGGCTCACTCGGCTCAGGTTGGGCTGTGCCCAGTTGGAACGGCTCTTGGAGAGCCGCAGAGCCACATCTCGCCAAAGCGCAGCGCCGGTGTCACGTGACTTGGCCTTGAGCTGGTCGATCAAATCGACCAGGTCGGCGTTTGTCTTGTTCTTCGGCTTGCTCATTTTGACTCCCTCGATGCGTGAAGCAACGCTCGCGACCGACCCTCCCGTTATGAAGGCACCGATGCCCCAAAAGGGGCCACAGGGGCGCAGGACCTCACTCGAGGAGGACGTCGCCCTTCGCATCGAGGAGTTCAACGGTCAAGCCGGCAGCCCTGCTCTGGACCACGATTTCGTGGTGCAGCGTGTCCGAGAAGTCGTCCAAGGCGCCAAGGGCCGTGATGCCGGCCACGTCGGTGAGTTGGTCGATGAGGTGGTTGAGCACGCACGAGACGCCGTAGGCTTGCCCTGCACGGAAGGCGTGATCCACGCCTCCAATCTCGGGGTCTTCGGCCTTCATCCGGAGCATGACCTGCTGCGAATAGGCCACCAACGCACCGTAGAGCGCCTCGATGATTTGGGCGGCCTCGATGTCGTCCAGAAGCATCTGGGCGTGCGCCAGCCCAGCACGCACGGCACGACCGTACGTGGCATGGGCTCCAATGAGGTCGGTGGTTTCCTGCTGCATGGCTTGGTCGATCAAGACCTTCCAATCGTCCATGCTGACGCTCTGGCGCCCAACCCCTTCAACGTTCGGCCGTCCGAGGACGGCGTCGGTTGGGGAATCAGATGCTGAAGCCGCTGTCGTCCTGGCCGTCGTCTTGGCCGGCTTGACGGACCGAACCGTCGGCCGCCACGAACTCGCCGGCCTTCGTCTGCTTGTCGTACAAGTTGACGACTTCCTTGCGGACGCTGGTCTCGACCGCTTCCTCGCCCAAGGCGCGGGTCAGCGAGCCCTGGATGGCACCCAAGGTGCCGAGGGCGCGATCGCGGTGGCTTGCGTCGATGGTGTGGTCGGAGTAACGGGCTTCTTCGAAGATCGTCAAGAAGTCGTCCAACTGGTCGCTTGGGACCATGCTGAAGGCCGCGCGAACTGCGGTTTCGAACTCCCGCGTGGTCTCGAAGACCTTCTTCATGAAGCCGTACTTGCGGAAGTGCTTGACGAGGCTCTTGTAGCCTTCAAAGATGGCTGCGATGTACTCGTTCGACGTCTCAAGCTGCCACGCCATCGTGGAGATGAGGCCGCGCAACTGGTCGACTTGTCGACGGGAGCGCGAACGCTCGTAGATCAACGCGCCTGCAATCAGCAGGGCCACGAGGATCACCGAGAGGCTCAGCACCACCGAAGTGGAGAAGAAGCCGTCACCGGCGGTTTCCACGGCTTCGAGGTAGGTCACCTCGTGCGTGATGTTGTCCGTGGACTCGGCGAAGTAGACGCTGCCGGCGTAGTAGGCGATGATGCGCCAGTTGCCGTCGCACGGTTCGCCGGCACAGGTCTTGCCGGTGTAGGCCCACGTGAACTCAGCACGGCCTTGCTCGTTGGTAATCGAACGGTTACGGCCTTCCGTGACCCAACCGTTCTCTTCGGTGGACCAGTACTGGCGGGCGAAGGTGATCTCCTCGTTCTCCACGGCGACGTTGATGCGGTCGCGGAGCAGGGCCACTTGTCCGTAGACTTCGTCGCCTTCGTCGACGCCGTTGTCGCCGACCTTGCTCCAGGATTCCAGCACCTGGAGGTCGATGCGCGAGCGTACCAGCACGGTCAGGTCCATGGAGGAGCCGTTCAACACATTGGAAATGTCCTTGTCACAGCCGCCGGGCACGTTTCGGTCCGGCTCAAAGGCCACGCGCAGGGTTCGGAACCCTTCGAGCTTGCCGCCCGTGGTTTCCACGCCCTTGAGCGAGGGGTTCTGATCAGGATCACCGCTGAACCATTCGATGGTGCCGTCCAAATCGCTGGTCCTGATCGTGGAGATCGGCCGGACGTTTTCCTCGGGGTCGAGGTAGATGTTCAGGCACTTTCCGCCCACGGTTGCGCCGTTGGCCTGCAAGAGGCGGGCGTCCACGTGGAAGGACTCCTTCAGGTACAGCACCGGGTAGGTGGAACCGTTCTGCAGCGTGTAGGATTCCACGCTGGAGCGGAACGGACCGACTTCGGTGATGGCCAGCGTCGAGTTGCTGAACACGGCAAACTCGGTCTGCACAGTCTTGTTCTCGTAGCGGTAGGCGTCGTTGTTGTCGAAGGAGGAGTAGGTCACCGTCACCTTCGCCTTGCCGGCCAACACGCCGGTCAGCGGGCAGGTGATGGCGAACTTACCGTCCGAGTTGGTCACGTCGTTCAGGCAAGCTACAGGCCCGGACTGACCGTTGACCATCTCGTAGTTGACACGCACCAAGCGGTTGGTGATGGCCGTGCCCAACTCGTCTTCGAGGGTCCCGGTCACGACCATTGGCTTGGACACCGTCTCGCCCGTCAGCGGGTCAATCTCGCTGGTGTAGACAATCTGGTCGTCAACCTCGAGGCTGGTGCGGCCAATCAGCGCAAAGCCGTTCGCGTTGTGGGTCATGACGACGCGGAAGTGGTCGTTGCCCGGCACGCTGGTGCAGGTGTCCCACACGCCCTGGATGCCGAGGGTGGTCACGTCAAGCGGCGCGCAGCCCTCGTTGGGCAGGTTCTCCTCAAAGCGCAGGATGACGTCCACGGGTCCGAATCCGTCCGGCAGGAAGGACTCGGGGTCCTCACGCAGGAGGGCGGGATCCAGCGGCGTGATGTCGGCGCGCAGGCAGCCAACGCTCTCTTCACGGCTGAGGCCGTCCTTGTCGACGTCGCGGTCGGCGAAGCCGTCGCCGTTGGCGTCGTAGAAGCACAGGTGGGAACCGTCTGGCTGTGGTTCCGGCAGCGAGATCAGACCAGCACTTGGCGCCAAGGTGGCGATGTGCTGCCGGTGCTGGATGCCTTCGAAATCGGTGCCTTCGAAGATGACGTCCACGAGGCCACCCGACGGTGGGTTCGCGCCGTCCAAAGCCGCACCGATGGCGTCCCTGTCCCGCGTTTTCCCGTCGTCTTTGACCTGAGCGGTGAAGTCCCATCGATCGCCCGATTGCCGATAGGCAGGGTCGCTGTCGACCACGGCCATGTACGTCCTCGAAACGATCCAGACGTCTTGGATGACGGTGCTGCCCTTGAGCAAGGGGTCGCCGCCAAAGGCGAAGGTCAACGTGAACTGACCGAGCGGATCGTTGGCGCTGACGTTGAAGGGCACGTCGAACAGGCCGTTGGCGTCGGTGAAGTTCACACCTGTTCGGCCGTCGCCGGACCACGTCCAGTTCACCGGCATGTCGGGGACGGGCCTGAGGGCGTTGTCCACGAGCTTGGCCTGGATGGTGGTCGAGGAGTTGCGGTAGAGGCGCGGCACCGAGGTCGTCAGGAAGTCGGTGGTCCCGACGACGGTGACGTTGATGTACGCGCCCGTCTGAGCCAGGGTGGTCGAATTACCGGTGTAGTAGTACGCCGAGTTCGTGAAGTCCACGCGCATGCCGTAGGTGCCCGAGCTGTACTGACTGAACCACGTCCAGTTGTACGCGTAACGGGCCTCGCCGTCGCTGATGGTCGGCCGGCCCGCGAAGGCCGTCTCCTGAGCGCCGAGGAACTGTCCGTTGTTGTCGATGTCGACCTGCAGGGCCACGGGATCAGCGTCCCATGGGACGTTGGTGCGGTTCGAGACCGCACCCGTCACCACGAGGCTGTCGCCGGTGTCCATCTCCGGCACAATTTCGCAGCGCACCGGGCTCTGTGGGTCGTTGATGTTCACCGCACCACAAGGCGGCACGTTGCTGTCCGCACCGTTCGTCAAGCGGATGAACCAGTGCGAGGCGTTGGCGCTGATGAAGTCCCGCAGGAGGGTGGCTTGTCCGGTCAGGGTCGCCAGGTCGCCGTCCCAGCTCGTCGGGTAGGGCTTGAGGGCTGAGACGCTGTTGAAGTCCAACCCTGCGGCATCGAGGGCCGGCTGGTGCCACAAGGTGGCCCAGTTGCCGAAGGTGCCGTCGCCGTTGTTGATGGTGGAATCGAAGTAGTACACCGGACTGGTGCCCTTGACGATGAGCGTTCCGTCAATGTTCATCCGGTGCATGACGCGGATGGCAAAGGGTTCGGATTCATCGCCGTGCATGTACGCATACGGCCATTCTGGGTCGCCCAACCCGTCCATGGCCAACTCTGGGTTGACCTTGGCCACGACCTCCAGATCGCCCGGAGGCAGGCTGGTGTTGGTGTAGTCGTAGGCGCCGACCACCGTGTGGCGGCCGGTCTGAGCGTTCCACAGGATCTCCTCGTAGGCGCCTGGGATCTGGCCTGGTCCGTTGTCGAAGGTGGAGTTCCATCGAACCTGCTTCCACACGCCGTTGATGCCGAGGCTCTGAACGAACGTGAGGGATGCCCACCCGGTGGCGTCGGTGCGGTAGCCCGCGCCGTCGAGGCCGACGAAGTCGGTCGGGTGCGTGCGGTTTCCGAACAATCCGCCGAAGATGGAGAAGCTCACCGGCACCTGGCGGATGCGGTTGTCGTAAAGGCCACGCTGCCAATCGGCGGTGTAGTGGGCCTTGAAGTCCAGCCAGAAGGGTTGCTCGTCGGAGCGGAAATAGGTCCACGCAGAGTAATCCACGGTCAGGTTGGCTTCAACGCCAACCGTGTATTCCTGTGACGTGTTGCCGTTGAAGACGAACATCTCGGTGACTTCAGCGTAGACGCGGTAGGTGGTGTTGTCACCGACCGTCAGGTCCTCTGGGTAGAGGAATTGGCCCACGGAGAAGTTGCCCTGTTGGTTCGTCAGGACGTCAATGGTCTCGAGGGCGGTCGTGTCGTTGGAAGTCCACTCGATGTGCACCTGAACCGGCAGGTTCGGCGCGGCTTCGAACATCTGGGTGACGGGGTTGATCCAGTCCACATGGCCAGAGAAGATGGCGGGCGTTTGAGCGTCCAGCCAGAGCGTGTCGGGCATGTTGAGGGTGATGTAGGTCGGCATTTTGTCGTCTTCATCCGGGATACAATCGTTGTCGCTGTCCCAGTCCGAACTCTCGGCGCCATTGGCGCAGGCATCGGACGTGTAGCCCTCCTCGAGGACGTCGAAGTTGGTGTCCTCACGGGTGTCGTTGTCGTCGTCGGTGTCGACGGAGTCGGGGCCGGTGAAGGGGTCGTTGGGGTTGGCCATCGCCTCGCCGTCACCAAAGTCATCGTGATCCCACGGATTGGTGGAGTTGCGGCCGAAGCGGGTGGGCCACAGCAGGACCTCGTCCTCGTCCTTCATGCCGTCCTGATCGTCGTCATCGTCCAGGTCATCGCGGATGCCGTCGTTGTCGTGGTCAAAGGCGTAGACCATCGGGTCAGGCTGTCCACTGCTGGCGGTGATCTCCACTGAATTTTCGATGCCGTCGCCGTCCCAGTCGTCGTCCGCCCAGTCGGCGATGCCGTCGTTATCGTGGTCGAAGGTGGACTGCTCTTCACCCCAGAAGCAACCCGCGATGGCTTCCTGAACCTCGTCAGGAATGCCGTTGTTGTCGTCGTCAGGATCTTCGCCGTCGGGCACGCCGTCGTTGTCGTTGTCCACGTCGTAGTACGCCGGTTGGCGCAGGCCTTGGCTCAGAACACCCAGGTCCCACACGGCTTGGAAGTACCCGTCGCCGTCAGCGTCCAAATCGTTGCCGTCATCGTCGTTGTCCACGCAGTTCGTGCCGCTGAAGAAGTTCGAATTCAGTTGGCCGTTGTCGTCGTCGAAGTCGTCGTTGCTGTCCACTTCGAAGAAGTCCCAGATGCCGTCGTTGTCGTCGTCCACGTCAAACCAATCGTAGACCGCGTCGTAGTCGTCGTCGATGTCGATGGTGTCGTTGGTGAAATCGCCGTCGGTGTCGCCGTCTACGTCGTTGTCGTCGAAGTCGGCACCCAGCTCGTCGGGGAAGTCCGCTTCGGGACCGTTGTCGGACTGCCACTGCCAAAGGCCGATGAGCAATCCAAGCCACGTGATGTAGGCGTCGCGGTTGTTGACGATGTCCGTGTACGAAATACCGGATTCCGGAGCCCCGTCGCCGCCGAAGTCGAAGAGGTAGCAACCGCCCTGTGCACCGGGCGTGCAGCCGACTTCCGTGTTGGTCGGCGGCACGACCGCGCCCTGATCGACGTTGGCGTCGGGGCGCGTGGAGTATGGCGCACCAAACTGCGCGTTGACGCCGTTGAGCGGCATGTGCCAAGCAAGGGCGTAAGCGTAGCCGCACACGAATCCGTTTCCAAACTGGCCCACGGTGTACCCGCAAGTTGTCATGTCGATGGAACCGCCCATCTTGATGTCGTTCACGTCGAGGACGCCGTCGTTGCCTTCGTCCTGGTCCCACCAGTCGGGCATGCCGTCACCGTCCTGGTCGGTGTCGAGGCCGTTGACCAAGGAGTCGCCGTCGCTGTCGATGTCCCACTCGTTGCCGCCGTTGTAGTTGTTCCAGCGGGCGTAGTAGTACCAGTAGAACTCGGGAATGGTGCCCGCCGTGGGCGGGTTGGTGGTGCCGTCGTAGCCGTTGTAGTTGATCACCATCTCAGCGAAGGGGTTGTGCTGGTACACCATGGCCCAGTAATCCGAGGTGTTGTCGCTGTAGCCTTGGCTGTCCAGGCTCCCGTCGAGGAAGCCGCCGTCGTTGACGGGGTAGAAGGGCGTCTGGAAGTTGTCGTTCAGGTCCGAGTCGAGCACACCGCAGTTGCCGTCGTCAGGGTCGAAGATGTCGGCGATGCCGTCGTTGTCGTCGTCCCAGTCCACGTCGTTCTCAAGGCCGTCACCGTCGATGTCCGAGTCCACGGCGTTGATGCCGTCGTCGCGGTACAGCGCACCGTTGATGGCGTGAAGATCGGCGTCGTTGTCGAGGTCGCAGTCGTCGTCAATGTCGAGCGGGTCGATGATGCCGTCGTTGTCGTCGTCCACGTCGTCCCAGTTGCTGATGCCGTCGCCGTCCCAGTCGTTGAACTGCGAGAAGGAAGCGCGCCAAATGGTGCACTTCGGATCGGCGTTGGCCGGGTTGGGGTTCGTCAAGGTCGGACAGTTCCAAGTGGCCACTTCCGTGGTGGTGTTGAGCGGGAAGGTGTCGTTTTCGTTGGGGATGCCGTCGTTGTCGGTGTCGTATTCGATGTCTGTCGCACTTCCGGCCACCAAGGGGTTGCCGAGGTTGTCCGGGCTCGTGGTGCCACCCATGTCGGCATCGAGCCAATCATAGACGCCGTTGTAGTTCTGGTCGAAGGCGCGGAGTCGGTCGTCGTCGAGGTCTTGGTCGTAGTCCATCTCACAATCGACGGTGCCGTCGCCGTCAGCGTCAGACCCCGGCACGTCGAAGATGAGGGCACTCACGGTGCTGACGTCCACGGAAGCGCCAAAGTTGCCGCCGTCAATGGTGACGGTGTCGCCTGCAGCGTAACCGTAACCGGGATCGGCGATGGTGACTTGCGTCACCGCGCCGCCAACGGCCACGATGTCCACGGTCAGTCCGGTACCGGTGCCACCGTTGGAGGTGGGCACACCGTTCGAGGTCTGGTAGTTCTGGCCGCCGTTGATGGTCGAACTGTCGAGCGCGGTGACTTCGCCGTTGCGCTCACCGGTGAAGTCGCCAATTTGGTCCCCGTTGGTGTCGAGGTTGACGCACGTGTCGAGGATGCCGTCATTGTCGTCGTCGGGGTCGACCATGTCGAGAATGCCGTCGTTGTCGTCATCGGTATCGGAGCTGTCGGGCGTTCCGTCATTGTCGTTGTCTGGGTCGAGGAAGTTGGGGATGCCGTCGCTGTCGAGGTCACCGTCGACGATGTTGGTGAACGCGGGCGTACCCGAGTTCTCCCAGTCGGTGCCCGTCTGGCCGATGGCGGTGAAACCGGAGGCCGTGGCGCCGGGGCCGTTGACGCGGTTGTTTTCCCACTCGACGTAGTTCACGCCGCCGGAGTACGCGCGGTACTCGTTGAAGGCCCACGCACGAGGTGAGTCGAAGAGAGGTGCTGTGGTTGACATCTGAGTCGTGATGGTCGCGTCGTAGGGGTGCGCGTCGAGCTCGTCGAGGACACCGTCGTTGTCGTCGTCCTCGTCGAAGTAATCCTGCACGCCGTCGCCATCAAGGTCGCACGGCCACGTGAATTGGTCGATGCGCCCGTCGTTGTCGTCGTCTTCGTCGTATCGGCCGGCACCGGAACCATCGCTGTCCTCGTCGGTCACACCGTCGTTGTCGTGGTCGAAGGGGTGCTGATCAACCAGATAGTAATCACCGACCTCGAGGCCGGTCCATGGGTGGACGGTGTCGTCCACGACAAAGCGGTCCGTGGACACGTTTTGGGGGTCCAGGCCAAGGGCCTCGAGGGCGGCGTAATCGACCGGCCCTTCCAGAATACCGTCGTTGTCGTCGTCCCAATCGTCAGCATCGAGGAGGCCGTCGTTGTCGTGGTCGTAGGGGTCCGTGCCATAGCAGCCGTCGAAGCGCTCGAGCAGGTCGTAAATGCCGTCGTTGTCGTCGTCAAGGTCCGCAAGATCGTTGATGCCGTCGTTGTCGTGGTCTTCCAGCCTGGACTCCTCGAGGAGGGTGGTGTAGCTTGGCAGGCCAAGCATGAGGGCGTCCATGTCGCTGATGATGCCGAACGAGACACCTGGGTCAGACCACATGATGTCGGACAACGCAGGGTGAAGATCCTGCAGCGGGAGCTGGTCAAGACCTCGGTCCCACGAGGTCTGTCCGCCTTGGTCCATGGATTGGGGTTCGACCAAGGCCACGGTTGGCGCTTGGACGATGGACGTCTCCGGCGGCGCGGGCTCCATCGACGTGAGGATCACACCCAGGCTGCTGAAGAGCATCAGCAACACAAAGCCGACCGCAGCCGTGTTCTTTTGTCGGTCCAGAATCTTCTGTTTGAGGTCGTTGTTCAGCATGCGCACACCCTCGAGCGTCGCTGGACCTTGATGCCCTATTTCAAAACCGCGGGCGAAGTGCTGCGCGGCGGTATCACGACGGCGGCGAGGTATCAACGCCGAGCGTGAAGCTCAGATCGGAGTCCGGATGCCCATGGCCCGCACGATGCACCATCCGGCGCGGGCCTCGAAGATGGCGAAGGCCCCACCAAACAGCGATCCTGCTGCCACTGAGGAGGCGGCGAGCCCACTCACCACGTCAAGGGCAAGAAGCATCGCCACGGCAAGGCCAAACATCACGCCTGCGATGCCACCGACCAAGCGCGCGGCTTTTCCGCGGGCATCGATGTTGCACTCCATGCACGGACGTCGAATGCGCCGTACTTGAAGCGTTGTTCAGAGGGTTGGGGGACCTCAAGGGGGCGCACCCCCCTGAGGTCCGGCCGCCGGCGTCACGCGCCGGTGATGTGCTGCAAGCGAAGCGTTGGCCTCAAATCTCGAGTTCGTCGAGGATGCCGTCGCCGTCGTCGTCAGCGTCGTCCATGTTGTCGGTGCCGTCGTTGTCGTGGTCGAATTGACCCGTCATCGGGTTGCCGTCGTTTTGCTCGAACCAGTCGGACAGGCCGTCGTTGTCGTCGTCCGTGTCCGTCAGGTCCCAGATGCCGTCGTTGTCGTGGTCGTAGCGGTAGTTGCCGGTCGCACCGTCGGCTTCGTCAACGTCGAGGATGTTGTCGTTGTCGTCGTCGTCGTCCACACCGTCGTTCATGCCGTCGTTGTCGTGGTCACGGGACAGGTCTTCGCCGGTCTCCGAGAGGTCGTTGCGGTTGTCGATGCCGTCGTTGTCACGGTCCAGGTCAACGGCGTCGTTGATGCCGTCGTTGTCGTGGTCGTAAATGTCGGTGTTCGGGTCGCCGTCGTTCACTTCGGTCTCGTCGTCAATGCCGTCGCCGTCGTCGTCGTTATCCTCAGAGTCGGGGACACCGTCGTTGTCGTGGTCCATCGGGTTGTCGTCCAAGTCGTCGACGATGCCGTCGTTGTCGTCATCGTTGTCGAGGTCGTTGGGGATCCCGTCGCCGTCGTTGTCGTTGCCGCTTTGGGTGTCGAGCTGCTGGTCCTGCTGCTGGTCGGTCTGCTGACCCTGCTGGCCTTGCTGGCCGTTCTGGGTCTGGCCCTGCTGCTGCTGGTTCTGACCGTTCTGGTTGTCACCGTTCTGATCGCCCTGCTGCTGCTGGCCCTGCTGGCCGCCTTGCTGGCCGCCTTGCTGCTGCTGACCTTGTCCGTTGTCTTGCTGCTGACCCTGCTGGCCCTGACCTTGCTGGCCTTGCTGACCCTGCTGGCCTTGCTGACCTTGCTGGCCCTGCTGACCTTGCTGGCCTTGCTGACCTTGCTGGCCTTGCTGACCTTGCTGGCCCTGCTGACCCTGACCTTGACCTTGCTGTTGTCCCTGACCTTGGCCTTGACCTTGGCCTTGACCTTGGCCCTGACCTTGGCCTTGACCTTGGCCCTGACCTTGGCC
>JAYOTG010000025.1:0-29567 GCA_038150305.1 Candidatus Poseidoniales archaeon
GGTGTCGTGCTGCTCATCGGCGCCATCGGTGCTGTGCTCGTGCTGCGCGGGCGAGGTGGGTCCGACCAAGACAAAGCGTGGGCATCTGCGCCAGAAGGGCTGCCGCCGCTGAACGCGATGGATCCAGCCGTGGCGGTGCCGCCGGGCCTGGCCATGCCGGCCTCCAACGTGGCCGTGCCCCCGGGTCTCGAGATGCCCGCTGCGGCGCCGGTCGCTGCGCCTGCTCCAGCACCTGTGGTGGACCCGGCTGCGCAGACCTACTACCAAGGCCTCTTGGCCCAAGGTTACGACCCTGCGTCAGCCCAGACGTACACGCAACAGTACTACCCTGGCTTCCGAGCTTGAACCACGGCGCCAAGGGAAGCCTCTTGAGGCACGGCTGAGCCCCGGAGGCATGCAGTCCAGCGCAGTGTCTCCCCCGTTTCTGGTCGCCGACGAATCCTTCGCGGATTTTGGTCGGCTCGAAATCGGCATCGCTGAGCATGAAATGCCCGGCCTCATGGCCATTCGCGCACGCTATGCACCCCAGCGACCGCTCGAGGGTGTCCGCATCACCGGGTCACTCCACATGACCATTCAGACCGCCGTGCTCATCGAAACGCTGGTCGAGCTCGGAGCCGACGTGCGCTGGGCGAGTTGCAACATCTTCTCCACCCAAGATCACGCTGCTGCGGCCATCGCGGCAAGCGGCACGCCGGTGTTCGCATGGAAGGGCATGAGCCTCGAGGAATACTGGGACTGCACCTACCACGCCCTGTCCCATGACGGCGACCAAGGCCCCCAACTCATTGTCGATGACGGTGGTGACGCGACCCTGCTCATCCACAAGGGATACGAACTCGAGCACGGCGACCGTTGGATCGATTCGCCCTCGGACAGCACCGAAGAAGCGGTCATCAAGGACTTGCTGCGCCGCGTCCATGAGGAGGATTCAACCCGATGGACCCGCATGGTGGCTGACCTGGTCGGCGTGTCCGAGGAAACCACCACCGGTGTGCACCGGCTCATCCAGCGCTTCGAGGAAGGCAAGTTGCTCTTCCCCGCCATCAACGTCAACGACTCCGTGACGAAGTCGAAGTTCGACAACCTCTACGGTTGCCGCGAGTCCCTCGTGGACGGCATCAAGCGCGCAACGGACGTTATGATCTCCGGCAAGTTGGCCGTCGTCTGCGGCTTCGGCGATGTCGGCAAGGGCTCTGCAGCAGCCCTGCGGGCTCAAGGTGCACGCGTGATCGTCACCGAAATCGACCCCATTTGTGCGCTTCAGGCGGCCATGGAAGGCTATACGGTCACCACCGTGGAAGATGCCCTTGACACCGCGGACATCTTTGTGACCGCCACCGGAAACAAGGACATCATCACCTTGGATCACATGCGTCGGATGAAGGATCAGGCCATCGTCTGCAACATCGGTCACTTCGACAATGAAATTCAGGTTGAGGCCCTCCAGAGCGCCCAGGACGTCGGGCACCAGAACATCAAGCCTCAGGTGGACCGCTACGACTTCCCTGAAGGACACAGCATCTACCTCTTGGCTGAGGGCCGCCTGGTCAACCTCGGCTGCGCCACCGGTCACCCCAGCTTCGTGATGTCCAACAGCTTCGCCAACCAAGTGCTGGCTCAGATGGACCTGTGGGCCAACCGCGAGCACGCCGAGATCAAGGTCAGCATCCTGCCCAAACACCTCGACGAAGAAGTCGCCATGCTCCACCTCGAGCGCATCGGTGCGAAGCTTACGCCGCTCTCCAAGGATCAAGCCGACTACATCGGCGTTGAGGTCCAAGGACCATACAAGCCAGAGGCCTACCGCTACTGAGCGATGCGTTGGGCCCTTGGTTGAGCCAAGGCGCTGGCATGCCGGTCAAGTGAGCACTTCGAGCAAGCGGTCTTGCTCAGCAGCGCGGCGGAGTTCCATCGCGATGCGGCGTCCGCTGCTCATGGGCTTGCGCCAGAGGGCGTTGCCATAGGGGTGGCCGACGTTGACGTGGACGTTGGTGCCACCGCCCAGGCGTGGGGCGACGTCGTAGATGGCGTAATTCATGTCCTTGTCGATGCAGGTCTGCAGGCAGAAGGGGCCGATGACGCCAGGGTCGTAGTGTTCCTGTGCGGCGTCGATGAACTTCTCACCCAACTCGAACGCGGTTTCAAGCAGGGATTCACGGATCGTGGCGGTGTTGT
Source organism: Candidatus Poseidoniales archaeon (assembly GCA_038150305.1). Lineage (GTDB taxonomy): Archaea > Thermoplasmatota > Poseidoniia > Poseidoniales > Poseidoniaceae > MGIIa-L3. The sequence continues at coordinate 2,179 of JAYOTG010000025.1, forward strand.
GGCCCACGACGGTCATCTCAGGGATCTGCTGGTGAGCGGGCATGGTCATTTGCTGGGGAGCAGGCAAGCGAACGTGGCCGTCAAGGGAGGACTCAAAGCGCCAATCGACGCCGAGCAACTCGAGTGACTCGTCCCGGTCGGCCAGCGGGCTGTGGAAGAAGTTCAGGTTGAACACGGGACCGATGACGTAGCGCTCGATGCGAGCGCCGTCGAGGCTTTCCTGATCGATGATGCCTTCTTTGAGCAGCGTTTGCGACTTTTCGACGTATTCTTCGTAGGATGCGCACGTGAAGAAACCACGTTCGAGCTTCTTCTGGGCGTGATGCAACTTGACGATGACCAGGCAGTCAATGTCTTGCGGGTCATCGATTTTCTCCGGGTACGGCAGGCCTGCCTTGTCGAGGATCCAGTAGTAATCCTGGTCCTCGGTCCGCTCTTCCATGCGCAGCATGTTGCGCGAGCCAAACATGGGGACGTGGAAGTCGTTCTCGATGGCGTCGATGTTGCAGTAGGAGGTGAACGAGCGGTTCGGGATGTAGACCACGTTGCGGTCGCGCATGCGCTCCTGCATGGCGGGGTCGAGCACGCCGTCAAAGGAGGGCATCACGATGGCCTTGTCCACCATGCCGCGTCGGACGCGACCGGAGGCGTTGCGCTCGCTGCGGAAGTACTTCGCGTAGGTCTTCTCGCGTCCTTCCTTGCAGTAGGCCACGGTGGGGAAGCCTTCCTCGATCGCGCCGTCACAAATGTCCAACGCAGAGTGGGAGGCGGTCATGCCCACGCGGAGCTTCATGCGGTCGTAGTTCTCGACGATGCCTGCGATGTCGTCACGGGTGATCATGCGTTGGCCTCCTTCAGACCTCCCCGGGGGGGGTTTTCAGTCATACCGCTGCAGTTGCATCAGCTCGTCGGTCGAGAGCGTCTCGCCCGACATCAGTTTGCCCATGAGATCGGAGACCTCCATGCGTGGTGTTGGACGGTGGCCCTCGCCGCTGTCCGCGCTGCGCATGGCCCGGAGCATGTCTTGGATGGAGTGGAGGCATCGAAGGGAGACGATGTAGTGGTGGTGGGCGCTGTCGGCTTCGCGCTTGATGGAGCGGAGCTCACGGTGCGCGCGCTCCTGCTTGGCACGGGTTTCGTCCACTTGGGCGTGCCACTTGAGCATGAGATCGTGAGCGGCTTGAGCCGCGGAAGCGGCTTCCTCAACCTCTTGGTGGGCCGCTTCTTGCTCTTCCTGAGCCTGCTTCAAGTCCGCACTGACCGCGCCGAGCTCGGTGTCGTTGGCTTCGGCCGCCTTCATGTCACGGATTTGCTTCTGGATGCTCTTCATGCGCTCCATGACCTTCTTCTCGTTCTTGCCGGTGTGGCGGCCTTGCTCAAACTCACGCTCGAGGCGGTCAAGGTCTCGGCGCAGGCTCTGGACGGTGACGGGTCGCTCTCGGCGTCCACGACGACCGAAGGTTTCCTCCTGCGGGGCTTGGGGTGCCCTCGACTCTTCGATCTTGGCGCGAGCGGCGCGCACACGATCGGTGGCCTGCTTGCGGACCTCCTTCTTCGAGCGAACGATTTCGTTGAGTTGCTCGCGCACTTCACGCTGCTGCTTCACTTCGGTGATGAGTTCACGGACCTCACCGCTAAGCTCGTCGCGAGAGGTGCGAGCGCTCCGCGCCTTCTCGTTGTGGCCGTCGCGGGCCTCACGGTAGGTGGTGGCTTTGGTGTCCACCATGGTGCGTCGTTCTTCAAGCAGGGACTTGAGGTCACTCATGGTGGTCACCGTCAGGGCATTGACCCGACGTCTTCGCCACCTGTACGTCCCATTTAACCCTTCAGCGTGCCAAGCGCTCGCAGCATCGCCGCACTTCGACAAGAAGGCCACCAAGGTTGGGCGATGCATCGGTCAGCGCAAGCAGGAGTTGGCCGCCTTCGAAACGCTCGGCAATCGCCCACCCTTGCTCCGCCTCAAGGGTCATGCGGTGACCGGGTTCGAGCATGTTCATCGCTTCAGCAGCGGCGTGCCGTGCTTCGGAGGCACGTGGGCCAGAAGAGGCGAGAGAAAGCCCGTCAGCGCCTAACAGGGCAACGCCCACGACGTCCTGACGCGCGGAGCACAAGCCATCGAGGATGGACTGGCTCATGGGCGGAACACGACGCTCCGGTGCATCAGCCTTCCCGCGATGCTGTGGGCATCGGGCCGCGCATCAGCAGACCAAGACCGTCCGTGTAATAGTCGTGAAGCTGCCCCTTGACGGTCAAGCCTCGCCGTTCGTAGAACCGGATGGCCGCTTCATTGTCGGCCCGTACCTCCAAGCGCACGCCCGTCAGGCCTTCGTTCCGGCCGGCTTGAACGGCGAGCTCCCAACCTTGGCTCCCAAGGCCTCGACCTTGCAGGGCGGCTTCCACGGCGAAGGCCACGACCCGCTGTTCCACGTCCTGAAAGGGCGTCGTCCAGAGCAGGCCGCGAAGCCGATCTGGCCCGAGGTCGACAAGGGCTTCCTCCTGACCGTGTTCCAGCAGCATCAGGTTCCCGTCCCACGTTGGGACCGGTAAGGCGGCCAAGCTTCGTGGTGTGTACGATTCACCGGTCTGGGCCAAGAAGAGCGTGCACGCGGCCTGCGCCCACGCCTCGCTCCATTCTGCCGGGCTCCGGGCGGTGCACCAGGTGAACATCCGTTCACTCCCGAGGCGATCGTGGCCCCTTGCCTCGCTTCCCGCGTCGTTGCTGGATGTCGTTTCGTCGACGGGAGGCTGCATGGCGTTCGGACTTGTGACGATGACGCTTGCTTTGTTTGGCATCCTGCTGAGCGCCAGGAAGCCCGCCTTGATCAAGCAGCGCACCGAGGTCGGCGAGGGAGAGCGTGCCGCCGGTTTGCGCCCGCTCTCGGACTTCCTTCACGTCCACGCGGGGCCGTCGAGGCCCATTGCGGCCTGCGCCTCGACCGCCTTGACGGCGCTGCCCGCCGCCACGCTGCGGTCCACCCTTCAGGAACGCCTCCAGGCGCCCTACTTCGCGGCTGAGTTGCTTGCGCTCTTTCCGCCTTGACTTCAGCAACCGCGTGATGCGGTTCGCCCGGCGGTCGTATTCGTCGACGTCTCCGCTTCTGACGCGCACTTCCTTCAGTCCTGGCTCGTCTTTGAGCAGCTCGGCATGGGTCTGCTTGCGGTCGTTCTCGAGGGTCCGGATTTTCTTGACTTCTTCACGCTGAACCCTCAAGAGATCGATGTATCGCTGATGGTGAACATCGCTGGTCACCTTCGCCTTGTGCATGGCTTGGAGTTCAAAGAAACGGCTGAAGTCCCGCTGCTCGCGCCCCAATGACGGGACGCGGAAGACGTCAACTTCGGCCGTAAGCGTGTGGTAGAGGCGCTTCAGTTCCTCTTCGATCCTGGCACGAGGTAAAACGAGGCGCTGGTTTTCCGCATCGCGGAGGGCTTTGGCCTCGTCCATTTCCGCGGCCCGGTCCCGAAGCCCGCGCGCCACGGCTCGAATGTCTTGGCTCATCCCTTCGGTGTCTTTGAGCGCGCCCCGCATCGCCTTCGAGAGTCGGATGGCTTCTTCGCGCTCAGCGACCAGTGCGTCCACCCTCTCCTGGGCCACGCTGAGTTCGGCCTTTTTGGTGGCCAGAAGGGCTGCGACTTTCTCGCGTTCCATGCCTTTCAGGTCATCAAACAGGCCTCTGGGTTGGTCCGGTGCAAGGCGCAGCCCGTCCACGGGCGCGAGCAACGTGGCCAAATCCGTTCCCTGAACCAAGCCCTCCCACATCCTGAGGCCTTCTTCCATGAGGTCAGCCCAGCCCTCGGCCTTGACCACACGGGACAAATCGTGGTCGAGGTCAAAGGGATCCTCGATGGCCATCACGTGCTGACCCATGCGGTCCACGGCGCCCTGCAGTTCCTTGACGGGGCCGTGCTTTGGTGCAGGCCAGCGTCGCTTGGTCCTTTGAGGGTCATCGGCTTCCCTGAGGCTCACGATCTGTTTGTTCCAGTCGTGCTCAACGAACCAGCGGTGGAAGAATCCAGCGAAGAGCTCGGCCGCCGTGGCGATGCCGGGGGTGAAGCCCTCAGGCACAATCACGGTCGTGTCGTGCCTGCGCCCGTCGTAGGTTTCGATCCGTCGTGGCTCTCCCGCTTGCAAATTCGGCACGATTGGGGCGCCCACAGACTGGAGGTGGCGGAGCACCAACACCGTCCATGCGTAGGACGACAGTGTGCCGTTGAAGGCGTTGGCCAAGCCCCGTTGTAGCGCCCAGTGTTTCACCGCGAGGGCCACGGTCTTGACGCGCGGATCGAGGTCGACGTATGCCGCAATCAACTCCGTGTTGCGCAAGGCCAGGGCGTTGTTGAGGCTCAAGTCAACGGGGATGCCCGTGGTGGCGTCCGTGAACTTCACGATCGGTACTTTGGCCCGTCCGATGGTTTGGATGTCGCGGTAGTCCTCGCTTTCGAGGACGTTGGCCAGATGACGCAGCATGCTCTTGGGCTTGCGGATGTCCTTCACCACGAGGCAAAGGTCCACATCCCCTCGTCGGAGCACCAGGCCGGTTTCTGCGGAACCGAACGGGTGGAGTTTCGAGCCGCGCACCTGACGCTCGAGCGTTCGGGTGAGGTGGTTGACGATGCCGCGTCGCTGTTTTCGCTCCACCTCCGATGGCGTCACCTCACGTTCCACGGCGTCGAGGTGAGGGGCCAGAGCAGCGGAGGCCTCAGCGGTCATGGCCTCGAGGGAAGGCGGGGTGAAGGTGCCCTCAAGCCGACCGATGACGCGCGGCCAGCGCGCGACCTGTTCTTTGGTCCACCCCCCGCTCATTCCTCTTCCTCCTTTGGTTTGGAGGAGACAAAACTCGAGTTGCCGCCAGCGGCCACCTTCTGCATTGAACCGAGCAAGGGGTGATCGGCATCCAAGGTCGTGGCCACCACACCGGTCCAATAGGCGATGGCTTGCTCAGACTCATCGAGCGCGACGGCGAGCCGGCGGGTGCGTGAATCGGCACGACGCAATCCTTCGTCCTGTTCAAGGAAGGCGCGATGCTGTTGCTGGTGGTCTTCGACCACGAGGAGCATGGCTTCGTGGGCCTTTTGGGCCGCATCGAGCATGGCGTGAGCTTCCATTCGTGCTTCATTCATGGCCAGATGGTCGCCGGCTTTCTCCGTCCGGCTGGCGACCCACGCCTCGTGCTCGGACACCAGAGCTCGCATTTCAGAAATGAACGTGGCCTCAGTCTTGTGGTCGCCCGCAGTTTGCTGCATCGCCTCCTCAATCGCGCCGAGTCGGGCGTTCAGGCGCTCTCGCGCCCATGCTGGGTCCGGGGTGCGGACGACGTCCTTGCCCTCCATGCCTTCGCGGAGGGCTTCTACGCGCTCGAAGGCAGACCGTGCTTTGGCGTGGTAGGCGTTTCGCTCGGCCTTCAGGGACGCGATGGTTTCGCTGAATTGGTCCCGTTGGCGCTTGGCACTCGAGGCGAGCTCCTTGGCGGCCTCCAGTTCCTCTCTGCGTGCATCCAACTGATCGGGAATGGCTTCAGCAAGCCGTTCGCGGCGATGAAGCACCAACCGAGCCAGGAGTTCTGGCTGGACCTCGAGGAGAGCGTCGACGTCCACGCGCGGTGGGCACACACCAACCTGTGTAAAGGCTCCCCTGCGGGTCGCAGTGGCGTGAAGGTGAAGAACCCCGCAGGCGAGCACAAGGTATGGGTCAGCGTCCTTGGCGCGGACTCTTGCTTGCCCTGATGCTCATCACATTGGCCATCCCGGTCCAAGCCGACGGTGAAGGTATTGGCATTGATGCCGCGCAGTTGCCCGCTTTGGTGGACGTTGATGTGGCTCCTGTCCTCACCGTTCACCTCGTTGGGTTTGGCGTCAACGGGACGGCCATGCTCCACGCCTCCATCAGCGACGCAGAAGGAAGCGTGGTGTGGTCGGTGATGGACAACGCCACCCTCGGGGAAGGCGATGCTACGGTGCTGGAGATCAACCTGAGCACCGTTCCCGTCGGCGTGCAACAACTTGAGTTGGTGCTCTCCGGCCACGTGATGGCGTCCAACGCCACGCACGTCTCGTCGGCCACGGTCACGCTTCAGCGCGATCGGCCCCTGTCCATTGGCGTGGTCACGGCCAGCTCCGATCGCGTCGAGAGCCTCAACGCCGCCGGCGCCCCAACCGGCGCTTTTCCTCGTGACGGTAATCGAATGGCGTGGTTCATCACGCTTCGGAACGACGGGGATGTGGCTTGGAATGGAACCCTGCAGTCCACCTTTGCACAAGGGCAGGCTCAGGAAACCGTCAACACATCGGTCAGCCTCAGCCCCATGAACACAAGCGAGGTGGTGGTGCTGACCTCCACCTTTTGGAGCGAGGGAGGCATCGACCTTAGCACCGTGCTCGTGAACCTCACAGACACGGACTCAAGCGATGATGAGATGCACTGGACCACCACCGTTGCTCCACCACCGCTTCCGCTGCTGACCCTGACCGCAGAGCGCCTCAACACCCCGGATGCGCCAGGTCAGGCTTGGCGGCACAACCTTTCCCTGTCCAACACCGGGCAAGCCCCGTGGGTCGGCGCCATCAACTGCACGTGGTCCGACGGTTCAATGCACGACAGTCTGCCCGTGACCATCGACCTCGCTGAGACGGTGAACGTGCAGGCCGAGGGTCCGGCGAAGGACGGTACGCTGTCGTGTGCAGCGGTCGGGCCGCGCATGGACGATGCCAGCCAAGCCATCGCGGTCGACGCGCTTGAACTTTCGACGGCCGTCTTCGAAGTGGTGGCTGGCGGACAACCGGTCCCGCTCGACGGCCCGTGGGACGTTGGTGATGAGGTCAGATGGTCTGCCGTGGTGCGAAACATCGGCACACGTGAGGGCACGGTTGCGTTGGAGGTCGCCGATGGGGACCACCGCCATGCTTCGGATCTGGTGACGCTCGCGTCCGGTGAAGCCGCGGAGTTGAGCGTCGCTCATCCCCTGACCCGAGCTGGTGACGTTGCGTGGTCGTGGGCCCTCATCAGCAACGACGGCGTCCTCACGGCACCTGGCGGCACCGCCAACCTGCTGATCATGGGCCCGCCCACCCTTTCCAGCACCATCGAGCGGGTGGAGGTGGACGACCAAGTCGGGCACGTGGTTGACTGGAACCTTTCTCTCGCATCCTCAACCTCCAGGCTTGTCACCCTCGAGGTCGGGCACGGAGTCCAAGGTGCATGGTCGTGGGCGTCGTCAACCACCCTGGAGCTCGATGCCAATGCGTTGAGCGGTTCAACCACCCTCGGATGGATCGACAGCGAGAACGTCGCCGTTCGCGTCACACCGATTGACTGGATGCATGAGGGTGGGCCTCTGCTGGTGAGCGCTGCCACAGCACCCACGCGTGCAGAACTTTCTCTGCTGCTCAAACCCACCACCGTACCCGTTGATCCCGTCGCCGGGGGCGAGGCGACCTTGACGGTCGACGTCACAAACAGCGGAACGGCGCCAACCGAGGCGCTTACGCTTCGGCTGATTTCTTCCGGTGAGGTCCTGGGCATGGTCAACCTCGGCCCGATCTCTCCTGGAGCAACGGAGACCGAGACGCTGGCCGTCACGTGGCCAGAAGGGACTTCGGTCGGCATCGAGGCTGCTGTGGTGCATCAAGGCGAGCGAACGGTCAGTCAGGTCGTGTATGAGGTGGTCGTCCCCGAATCTTCGCAAAGCGTGTCCATTCCATGGTCGGGCCTGCTCCTCGGAACCGCTGGGGGCCTTGTCCTCGTGACCGTCGAAGCCATCCGAAGGCGCTCGCCAAGCAAAGAAAAGGCACCTGCTCCTCAACCTGAGACCTCGCCTGCCTCGTCCGGCGCCTCGTCTCCTCCCGCAGAAAAAATCGAAGTCGCGTGTCCTTCTTGCGACCGCCGCCTTCGGGTGCCGGGCGATTACAGCGGCGCTGTTCGGTGTCCGGATTGCCGAGAACGGTTTGACGTTGAAGCCTCCGCTGAGGAAGCTCCGGTTTCAGAACAACCCGAAGAGGTGAACACGGTACCGGAGAAGGTGGAGATCGGCTGCCCGGCCTGTTCACGCGCGCTTCGCGTGCCAAGCGACTTCAACGGCAGGGTTCGCTGCCCCGCATGCAAACATGAGTTCTCGAGAGCGGAGGCGGTTTAATGGGCGGTCATTTCCAGGAATTCGAGGACGAATACCTCGAGACCCTCTACGAATTTCACGAAGAAACGCCCGGGGCCATGGTGAAAACTGGAGACCTGGCCAAGCGCCTGACGGTCTCCCCTGCCTCGGCGACGGAGATGGTTCAGCGCTTGTCGAAGCGGGGTTTTGTGTCCTACACGCCCTACAAGGGCGTCATGCTCACCGATGAGGGCTTGGAGCACGGACGTCGGCTGAAGCGCCGTCATCGTTTGGCGGAGGTCATGTTGGAACGCCTGCCCTTCGACGGAAACGCACACGCCACCGCCTGCCGCTTGGAGCACGCCATTGACGATGACTTGGAGGTGGCTTTGTCACGGTGGCTGGGCCACCCTACGACCGATCCCTCTGGCCGACCGATTCCTCCAGCCACGGGGGATGTGGCTGAACGCTTGGCGGTTCACGCGCCCTCCACGCATCGCCTCGTAGAAGATCTCGCCGAGGGGGAGGGCGGGCTGCTCGTGGCGATGACCGCTTCCAGTTCCCTCGAATCGCTCGGTCTGGTGCTTGGCGCCAGGCTGGAGCGGACCACGGATGGGTTCGCGATCAACGGCGCTCATGTCCTCCTTTCCGAGGCCCTTCTGTCCAGCATGGTGGTCGACGTTTCCGCTTGATGTGAGCCAAGCCACGCGTTGGTTTCATACGCAAGAGGTCGAGGTTTCATCATGGACGGACAGCAGCAGGATGCCACGTCCGACCGGCTGCGTCAGATCGAGCAGGTGCTGTATGGGCTCGACCAACAGTTGCTGACCGGGGGACTTCGACTCACCCTTGTGCTGCCCTCCTTCGCGCTCTTCCTCGCGTTCATCAGCTGGTCCGTGGCCACGTCCACGGAGGTTCCCGCATGGTGGACGAGCGGCATCGAACCGACCCTTGGTGTTGGCCTTGACTGGGCCTTGGTGGCGATTCAATTCACCATGGTGCTGACCTTTGCCTTGATGCTCCTCGTCCACCGCGTCAGGTTGGGCTTGAGCGTCCACGGCATCGAATCAGAAGTGGCAGAGCTGGGTGGGCAACACCGCTGGGTGGCGTCCTCCCATGGGTACGATCACATCGAGGACGTGATGCACCGCGCGGTTCGCGCCACGACGTCTGCGATCTTCCTCTTGGTGTTCTCGCTTGTGTTGCTTCTGATTGAACTGGCCCGGGGCCCGTCGGACGACGGTGGGCAAATCGCTCATCTTGCTGCAACCTCCTTCCTCCTGCTCGCTTTTGGTGAGCATTTGAGCCGGAGCGGCCGCTTGTTCACGTCGAGCACCGAAACCGGGCTGCTCGAAGCCTACGACCCCCCCATTCACCCTTCCACCTTGCACGCCGTCTTTGAGGAAATTCTGCTGACGGTGATGGACCCGCTGCTTCGGGCGAAGTACGAGCAATTCATGGCCGAACTGATCGGTCACAGGAAAGCCGGGATTGAGGCGCTGTCCGCGAAAGAAAAGTTGCTTGCGCTGCAGTGGATGCGTTGCGACGGACAAATCCTGACCCCCGCTTTGGCCAAGGAAATTGAAGAAGTGCTCGAGGACGAAGGCGTTGAGTTCCTCAAGCAGCACAAGGTGTTCACGCCCGATGTGTGGACCAAGTTGTTTGACAAAGCCAGCGAGGTGGCTCCGGCCTTTTTCCGGTTGATGCGACGCACCACTGAACGCATCCGGATGGGGAACCTCCACGGCCGCCAGGACCTTCTGGTGGACGTCGACATGGCCAACATCGTCGACGGAAGCACGGGGCTGTTCATGTACATCAGAAACCTTGACGTCACCCCTCGAACGGTGGTGCTTCGCATGCAATCGCCGGATTTCCGTCCAAGCGATTTGGCGCTCACCTTCCACTTGCCTGCGGGCGAATCAGAATCCTTGCTCGGTTCCGCGGTCCCCGTGTCGGGTGAAGGCGATGAAGACGTCATTGGGTCCCTCGTCCGTTTGCTCCAGCTGGGCACCACGTCATGGCAGTCCCTGCTCCCAAACCGCTACGGCGAAGCAACCGTAACGGTCCGCCTCGAAAACGAGGACGGTGACCTCCTGCTTGGTCAGCAGATCAACACCCGCGTCAGGTCAGGGACCAAGAAGCGCCTCCGCCGCACGGGTGTTGTGGTCAGCGCCACCTTGGGTGTCCTCGGTGTGGTGGCTTCGGTCATCCTCCAAGTCAATCGATTGCTGTCCCTGTGAGCAGAAGCCTCTCACAGGAGCCTTGAAATGGAGCACAGCGAGGCACCGGCATGCGCCGGGACCGCGAAGAGCGTGAAGAGCGTCCAGATGCTGACCTGCGAGAGCGCCTGCATGCCATGGAGGCCAAGGTCCGCAAATTGCGCGAAATTCGCAACCAGCACAGCGACCGTGCCCGTCGCTCAAGGGACCAGCGCAACGCGGTTCAGGCCCAGTACAAGGAGCACCGCGAAACGGTCGACCTCTTGATCGCTGAAGTCAAGGCCATCCGTGCAGAAGTGAACCTCCACCGCGAGCGGCGAAACGCCATCCAAGACCAACTCAAGCAATTCATCGCCCAGATCAAGGGCCGCCGAGGCGACAAGGACGCCAAGCGTTCCGCCACCGCAGAATACCATCAACTCAAGGCGGAGATGGAGCGCCTCGAGGAGACCTTCGAAACGTCCAGCGTGGGCATGAAGAAAGAGAAGGAAATGATGGAGAAGCTCAAGCGCATGGGCAACCGTGTGGGCGAATTGGCGCCCGAGGTCGAGGAATTCGAGCTCGTGAAGGTCGACCTCAAGGACCTCGATGGGAGCATCAAGGTGCTCAAGGCAGAAGCCGATGCGGAACACCAGTTGTTCATCGCAGCGATCAAGCGCGCCGACGAAGTGTCCACGAAAATCGACGAGGCCTTTGCCCACCGTGATTTCCTGAAGGCTGAGGGCGACCGCCATCACCTCGAGCACCTCGAGCACCGCAAGGAGGCCGACGCCGTTCACGCTCAGATTGAGGAGATGATGACCGACGTCAACAAGGTCAGGGATGAACTCAAGCTGGCACGCGAGGAGCGTGAATCCTGGGTCACCGACCACAACGCTGCGGTTCGTGCTGAACTGCAGACTGGCGCCCAGTCTGAAGCCGTCGCCGATGCCTTGGTGAGCACCCTGCTGAAGGACGGGAGCCTGACCTTTGGCGGCACGATGGCCGAGGACGGTGCCCGCAAAGATCACCGTGGTGGAGACGGTCGGAAGAAGCGCAACATGCGCCGCATCGACATGTCGTCTCGCCGACGCCGTTGAGGTGTCTGCGTGCACGGCGTGATCATGGCCGGAGGGCGCGGAACGCGGCTGCAACCCTTGACCGATGACCGGCCCAAACCTATGGTCCCCTTGCTCGGCCGGCCCGTGATCGACTACGTCAAAGACGCCATGCTTCGCGCGGGTGTGAACGACCTCATCGTGACGACAGGATACCGAGGCGAGGACCTCGAGGCACACGTCAGCACGTGGGTCGAAGGTGGCGTCCGCGCTCGTGTGAACCGTGAAGACACGCCGATGGGCACCGCAGGGAGCGTGCGCTTGCTGGCCGACGTGCTCCAATCGACCTTCTTGGTCGGTTCAGGGGACGGCATCAGCACCCTTGACTTGGAAGCACTTCTTGCCCATCACCGAGCCACGGGCGCAGCGTTGACGATTGGCCTCGTTGAAGTGGAGGACCCGAGTTCCTTTGGCATCGTCGGGCTTGGTGCTTCGAACAGCGCCGAAGTGGACGGCGATCTTCGCCATGGTTTCGTTCGCCGGTTCGCCGAAAAACCCGAGCCTGAGGAGGCCTTCAGTTGCCTCATCAACGCGGGTGTGTACGTCATTGAACCGGAAGCCCTCGCCATGGTTCCTCCCGCGACCAAGTACGACTTCAGCCGTGATCTGTTTCCAGCCATGCTCGAGGCCGGCCTCCCCATTGCAGGACTGATGTTGGAGGGGCTCTGGTTTGACATCGGTGAGCCGCATCATCTCCTCGACGCACAGGCCGCCTTGCTGGGTGGCCCCGAAGCCTTCCTCCACGCGGGGGCCTCGGTCGATGCCAGCGCAAGCGTCCAAGCCTCGTTGCTGATGGACGATGCACGCGTTGATGCGGGTGCGTCCGTTGTGTCCTCAATCCTCGGAGCAAAGGCCGTCGTCGAAGAAGGGGCGATCCTCGAACGCTGCGTCTTGGGTGACGGCGCTCGTGTGGCCAAAGGAGAACGCCTCGTGGATGTGCGGCGAGCGGCGTAAGAAACCCGTTGCCGCCGAGCGCGTTGGCACACGCCTCAAATAGGCTGGTTCGCGGCAAACGGGCATGCGCCCCGGAGACGAGGCACCGCACCGGACCTACGAGCGAAGTTGGGAAGACATCGAATCGATGTTGGACGCCGCCGAAGCCAAGCAACGGGAGTGGAAAGAGTGGTTCGACCGATGCCGGGAAGCCGGTGATCGTGACGGCATGAAAGACGCCGCCCGAAACCACAAGGCCCTCGAGGGCGTCATCAAGACCCTCCGATGGACCTTGGGAGAAGTCGGCGTTTCCTCACCCCTGACCTGAACGGCATCGTCATCAGGCGCGTGCACCTCGGACGGGCATGGCCGACGACCGGTTCACGGTCCGCGTTCACGTCAGCGCTGTGGACGACGTGACGGTCCTCAATGAAGCCCTACTGGCATGGTTGGGCGAAGTGGACGTGGAGCGGAGTTCGTACGCCTCCCACGCGGGGCCGACGATGTTGACCCTCAGCGTCGAACTCCGTCGGAAGGCGGACCTTCGACGCGCATGGTCGGGCCTGGACGAAGGTGCCTTGAACACCTTGCTCGCCGAGGTCGTTGAACGCCTCGACGACGAGGGAGCCTTGCATTTTCGGGTGGATCTGGACCGGCTGGTTGCCGGCCGCGTTGTGCTTGCAGAACCGGGCGCGCCTCGCTCGGCAAAAGTTCGTTGCAAGGTCGCCGTGTATCCGGGTCAAACCGCAGAGGAGCGGCTCGGAGCGATGATTTCAGCCGCCCTTGCCTAAGCATGGGATTTGGACATCATTCATATCCTTCAAGCCACAGCAGCCACCATGCCTCACGTTGTGACCTCCACGTGCGTCGACCACAAGTATCAGGAATGCGTTGCTGTCTGCCCCGTGGAAGCCTTCCGCGAGCTGGACACCTACCTCGTCATCGACCCCGACGAGTGCATCGATTGCGGTGCGTGCATCCCGGAGTGTCCTGTGGAAGCCATCTTCCCGGACACCGAAGTTCCTGAAGGCGAAGAAGCGTGGATCGACCGCAACGCCGAGGAAGCCGTGGACGCGCCCATCGCCGAAGGCGATTCTCCCGTCCTTGGTGACTGAACCGCGCTCTCACGACCCTTGAGGTGACCTGCATGGTTGGCGTTGACTTGAACGACATGCGTCGCGGAAGCGACCTCATCAAGCGAGGCTTTGCTCGTATGCAGCAAGGCGGCGTCATCATGGACGTCGTCGACGCTGAACAAGCGGCCGTGGCCGAGGACGCCGGAGCGGTGGCCGTGATGGCCCTCGAGCGCGTTCCTGCGGACATCCGCAAGGCAGGTGGCGTGGCGCGCATGAGCCACCCTGACATGATCCAAGGCATCCTCGACTGCACGTCCATTCCCGTGATGGCCAAGGCACGCATTGGCCACGACGGTGAAGCACGCATCCTCGAAGCCATGGGCGTCGACATGATCGACGAGAGCGAAGTCCTCACCCCGGCCGACCCCTATTTCCACATCGACAAGCGCGCGTACGAGATTCCCTACGTGTGCGGTGCGACCAACCTCGGTGAAGCCGTTCGCCGTGTGCACGAAGGCGCCGCCATGATTCGCACCAAGGGCGAGGCAGGCACGGGCAACGTCGTGGCCGCCGTCACCCACGCCCGCATCATTGAGCAGGAAATTCAGCAGGTGAAGGGGCTGGACGACGTTGGCTTGGACCTCGCCGCCGACCACATCATCGAGCGTTATCACGTGCTTTCCCGCAACTCCTCGCTCCCAGGCACCCACGAGATGACCCCCTTCGGGCCCATCGATGACGCGTTCAAGTCCTCCGTTCGCGACGTGTTGGCTGACGTGCGAGAGATGGGCCGCCTCCCCGTGGTGACCTTCTCCGCAGGCGGCATTGCCACGCCGGCCGATGCTTCGCTGATGATGCAGATGGGCATGGACGGGATTTTCGTCGGCTCGGGCATCTTCAAGTCCGAGCACCCGCCGACCATGGCGGACGCCATCGTCCTCGCCACCGCTCACTTTGACAACCCAGAGAAGGTGGCCGAAGCCATGGCCATGACCGACGGCGCGCCCATGAAGGGCGACGAGTTGGAGACCCTCGAGGTCCGCCTTGACCAGCGCGGCTGGTGAACGGCCCCCGTCGGCTCTTTCAAATACGGAAGGCCGGTCGCGAGACTGCAAGCGAGGTAGCCCTCGTAGGAACATCAGGTGATCACATGGCAAGGAAGATGAGTGCAAAAGCACGTGCAGCAGCACGTAAGCAGCGTGACAAGTGGAAGTCGAAGCGTTGGTACACCATCCGAGCCCCCCGGGATCCCTGGAAGTTCCAGAACATCGGCGAAACCATCGGCGAATCCGATGAGCACGTGATGGGTCGCGTCTACGAGATGACCCAGCAGGAATTCTCGGGCGACTTCACGAAGATGCACGTCATCCTCCGCTTCCGCGTGACCGATTGTGTGGGCCAAGACGCCCTGACGACCTTCATCGGTCACCACCACCAAACCGACCACGTGCGCCGGCAGGTCCGCCGCTACCGTGGCAAGGTGGACGACGTGGTCGACGTGGTGACCACCGACGGTTACCTCATTCGCATCAAGCCGCTCATCATCACGCAGAAGCGTGTGCAGACCTCGGTCAAGAGCGACATCCGCAACAAGGCGCGCGACGTCATCGTCACCAACGCCGCGAAGATGACCTACTCTCAGATTCAAACCGCAATGCTCGGTGGCGACCTGGAGAAGGACATCGAAAACGCGGTCAAGACAATCTATCCGGTCCGCACCTGCGTGATCCGCAAGAGTCAGCTCCTCCAGACCGGTGTCGTCACCGAGAAGGGCCCGACGCTGGACGAGATCCACGCCGAAGAAGCCCGCTCTGCGGCCGAGTTGAAGGCCAAGAAGGCGGCTCTGCTCGCCGAGGCCATGGCCGAAGAAGGCGAAGAGGACGCTGACGATGCCGACGACGCGGAGGCCCAAGAAGCCCCCGCCGAGGAAGCCCCTGCTGAGGAGGCTCCCGCTGAGGCAGAAGCCGAGGAAGAGGCTCCTGTTGAGGAAGAAGTGCCTGCCGAAGACGAGGCCGAGCCAGAAGGCGATGCCCCGGATTACGCGTCGATGACCGTGGCGGAACTCAAGGACGAACTCAAGGCCAAGGGCCTGCCCGTCTCTGGAAAGAAGGCGGAACTCGTCGAGCGCCTCCAAGGTGCTTGAAGGGAACACGCCCTCAGTCGATGGGTCCAAGCCCTCCCGTGCTCAGGTGAGACCATGCGCCGCATCGGTGTCATGGGCGGCACAGGCCTGCTGGCGCTTGAGGCAATCCCTGGCGCAGCCGAAGCCGGTTGGACCACCGAACGCGTCGACGAGATCCAGCATGAAACGCCCTACGGCGTGGTGCCGCTGCGTTGCATGACGCTGAGCAGGCCGGACGAGCGCTGTGAGGTGGTCTTTGTGCAACGGCACCACGACGCCTCAGGTGGCACCGTGCCTCCGCACCGCATCGAGCACCGGGCCAACCTTCGGGCCATGGCCGATGCCAAGGTGGATCGCTTGCTGGCGGTGTGCTCGGTCGGCACGCTGGTGGAACGCTTGCCGCCTGGTCGTGTTGGCGTGGCCGGCGATGGCATCGATTTGACCGGTGTGAGCGCGACCTTCCACAACGACGATGCCGAATTCACGTCGATGGCCAACGCCTACGACGAGGCCATGCTGCACCGTACGGCCGCCGTTCTTGCCGAGGTCCAAGGCGCCTCAGCGGAGGACCTGATCGTCACGTATTGGCTCACCCAAGGTCCTCAGTTCGAAACCCCGGCCGAAATCGACGCCATCGAACGGCTCGGTGGCGAGGTGGTCGGCATGACCATGCCACGTGAAGCCAAACTCGCGGCGGAGCTCGGCCTGCCGTACGTGGCCCTGTGCATCGCGGCCAACTGGGCCGCGGGGCGCTCCCCCGAAGGCCGTCGAACCGACCTCGTCCACGAGGAGGTCTCGGCCGAGGCGCACCGGCGTTTGGGTCCGGTGTGGGCCGTGCTTCTCGATCAGATCGGCGCATGACCCTCCTGCCTATAGGGCGCCAACGTGCGTCACGACGCATGGACCTGAGCGTGGACGGTTGGATGGCCAGCGATGCAGACGACGCGTGGTCGCTGATGATGCGAGGCGTGGCCGCGTTCCATCACAAACACGACTTCGCCGGCAACAACGGTCACGACATGGGGTACCGCATCGCCCTGACGGTGGAAGAGTTGGGTGAGTTGGCCGCGGCCATCACCAAGGCCAAGCCCATCGAAGAGGTCGCTGAGGAGATGGCCGACGTCCTCATCCTGCTCATGGGACACAGCCTCGCGATGGAAATCGATCTGAAAGCAGCCTTCGAGGCAAAACTTGCTCGG
Source organism: Candidatus Poseidoniales archaeon (assembly GCA_038150305.1). Lineage (GTDB taxonomy): Archaea > Thermoplasmatota > Poseidoniia > Poseidoniales > Poseidoniaceae > MGIIa-L3. The sequence continues at coordinate 18,915 of JAYOTG010000025.1, forward strand.
GTGATGCAGCGTCCTGCTCGGCAAGGACGGTTGGGCATCCGAGTGACCGAATACACGGACGAGAATTAGGTGTTCAATCCGCGGTTCATTGTGCCCACTGCTCAAAGGTCTGATCGTGCTGGTCTCCTTCCTGAGCAGCGACGCGTTCTGAGGATGCCAACGACCATCCTGCCGCGTCCAACCGTGGTGCGTGGGTGTCGGCGCCCTCCACGGTGGTGTGGACCACGGTGCGATACACCACGCTCGCATCGGGAAGCATGAGCGCGTAAATCTCGCCTCCGCCGATGACGAACAGCGTTTCACCGGACTCGGAGCGGGCCTTCAGTTCCTCGACGGTGGTCCGCTCCGCGCCTTCGTCATTCCACGAAGGGTCGCGCGTGAGCACCAGGTTCTCTCGGCCCGGCAGGGGGAAAGGCAGGCTTTCCCAGGTGCGCCGTCCCATGACCACGGCATGACCAAGAGTGAGGGCCTTGAACCGTTGCAGGTCAGTGCGTTGCCTCCACGGCAAGTCACCGTCTTGGCCGATGCCCCCCGCCTCGTCCTCGGCCCAAATGAGGTGCAGCGGCATGGAAGGTCCTCAGACGGCGATGGGTGCGGCGATGTGTGGATGATGCTCGTAGCCTTCGAACGCGATGTGTTCGGAGGTGAAGGCGTCGATGTCCGTGATCGTCGGGTCGAGCTTGAGGGTGGGCAGGGGCAATGGCTCGCGCGTGACCTGCAGCCGTGCTTGGTCAAGGTGGTTGTTGTAGAGGTGGGCGTCGCCCAAACTGTGCACGAAGACGCCGGGCTTCAGGCCGCAGACCTGCGCCATCATGTGGGTCAAGAGGCTGTACGAGGCGATGTTGAACGGCACGCCGAGGAAGACGTCCGCGCTGCGTTGGTACATCTGGCAGTTCAAGCGCCCGTCAGCGACGTGGAATTGGAAGAAGGCGTGGCACGGCATCAGCGCCATGTCCGAGAGGTCCGCCACGTTCCAGGCGCTAACGATGATCCTCCGGCTGTTTGGGTCTTCGTTGATGAGACGGATGGCTTCTGCGACCTGATCGTGCTCAACGCCATCGGGGCCGACCCAGCGGCGCCATTGCTTGCCGTAGACCGGGCCAAGGTCGCCGTTCTCATCGGCCCACTCGTTCCAAATCCGCACGCCGTTCTCTTGCAGGTAGCGCACGTTCGTGTCGCCTTTCAGGAACCAAAGCAACTCGTGCACCACGGAGGGGATGTGAATGCGCTTCGTGGTGACCAAAGGGAAGCCTTCGCTAAGGTCGAACCGCATTTGGTGGCCGAAGACGCTCAGGGTCCCGGTTCCGGTGCGGTCGCCTTTCGGCACGCCTTCGTCGAGCACCCGCTGCAGCAGGTCAAGGTAGGCTTGCATGCCCGTGACTTGGCGCTGAGGCCCTTGAGGCTTGTCGGTGTCAAGGTGCGCCAAGGTGCTTCAGGCTGGCCATCAGTTGGTCGGTGAATTGGCGCTGGAGCACGGCCATTTTCGCATCCAACTCGTCGTCGCTCATCGCCGCCATGGCGACCACTTCATCGTCCGCGAGATCCGCTCCATCCGGGTGTGAGAGCCATGTTTCCCATGTTGTCCCTCGCCCGATGGTGATGTGCACTCGGCGCCAGAAACGTGGGAGCTTGTGCGCTCCCGGTTGCATCATGTCACGGGTGCCGACAAGCGCCACGGGGATCACGGTGGCGTGCGGCACGGTGGCCGCGAGACGAGCGACGCCGGTTTTTCCTTCGAGCAGGAAGGGCGCTTCGGTGCGTTTGGAGCGTGTGCCCTCGGGAAAGATGCCGACCGCTTTGTTCGCTTCGAGCAGCGCAACGGCGCTGGAGAGGGCGTCACGTGCACCGCTTTCGCGGTGGGTTTCGATTTGACCGGTGGCGTTCATGAGCCACTTCCTCGGCCCGGAGACGAAGTGACCGTCCTTTGCAAGGTAGTGTGCCTTCCGTCGCGTGGCCATGATGACCATGATCGGGTCGACGTGGGACATGTGGTTCGCGGCCAAAATCACCGGGCCGTGGCGCGGGACGTGGTGGAGCCCTCGCATGCGCAGCCTGAGGAAGAGCCGCATGCCAGGATTGAGCAGGACGCGAATGCGCCGGTAATTCGGATACCGCAGTTCGACCTCGTCTGCCGACCGGATGCCGCTTCTGGCGACGATGGTCGCCCAAGCCTCCAGCCGTGCCTCACTCACACACCGCCATCCATGCGCGAGGTATCAACCTTCACCGCTGCAGGCCACCGCAAGTCCTGATTGCGCTGCAAGGCTCAAATCGTGGGCGCTCTAGAGCAACGCATGCAGCGCGTGCTGGCCGTCCTGCTGCTCGCGGTGCTCGTGCTGCCCGCCACGGCTCCGCTGGCTGCTGCACAAGCTTGGGAAGAGGACGGCTGGTTGGAAACCAGCATGGCGGTTGAGCGCATCGAGGCAGGCGACGAGTTCGGATGCTACGGCATGCCGGGCTTGAGCTGGGCCAACGACCCAGGGGCCGTGGCCACGGCGTGCCGCGAGTACCTCACGGCACGAACACCGGCGTCCATGTGGGGCGAGGCGCCGATGTCCCTCTACACGCCTGGAGGCCTGCCTGCGACCGATCATACGCTCCTCGGTGGCCTCGGCTTTGTGGTCCACGGTGACAACACCGGTTTAGCCACCACCGCATGGCACGACGCAGACGATGTGCCGACCTTCGAAGAGGACTGGTACAACCTCGGGCGTCGAGGCGGCTCGCTTGAGAAAGAAGTGGCTGACACCGACGCCCTCGAGGCTGAACTCGATGCCGGTGGCCTCGTGAACATGTACTGGATTGGACGCGTCAACGACGCCACGATCCGTCACGACAGCGAGGTGACCGACCTGCTCCTGTCACGGGATGACGTTTGGTTCACGACCTGGGGTGAGGTCTGGTCCACGTGGGCCGTGCTTCGTTGCCACGAATTTGCACTTGACGTCGATCCTGATGATGCGCGAAAGGTGACATTCACGTTGGAGGACACCGTGGCTTGTGGCTCCTCGAACCCTGAGGCGTGGAAGGTCCCCACGACGTGGCGTTACCTCCCGCCAGCGGGCGCCAACGTCACCGACGTCCTGTTCGAGAACGAGACGGCGCGCAACCTCGAGGGCGTGCGTAACACCGCCATCGGCGCGCGCTCAGACGGCAATGAAACCCTGCTGAGCCTGACCGTGGGCCAAAGCATGGTGCTGATGCACGACGTCCCAGTGGAGCGCGGCGATCTGGACGTCCTCGGCATGACGGACCAGTGGAACGGCCTCGGGGTGGCGGTCACCATCGCCGGACACGACACGTGGGACCTGTTCCGGTGGAGCAAGCGCTTCAACGACGAACCCGAACTTCGCTTTACGTGGCTCGTCATCCCTCGCGATGCCGATCCAGAGATGCCGTGGCTTCCGTGGGTGGGGCTCCTGGCCGCTGTCGGAACCGTCGTGGCCATGCGCCACGTCATCCGCTCCGATGACGGGACGTCCTCCCTTGCGCCGTACCCGAAAACCCGCGCCTTCGTTGAGGAAGAGTGACGAAGCCTTCATCCGCGACGCGTCCCGCCCTCGGCTGAGGTGGATGCATGGAGATTGACCCGTGGAGCAGCGCTCAATCCACCGACTACGAGGGCATCATCAGCCGGTTCGGGCTGAACCGCATGGAAGGGCTTGACCTTCCCAACCCGACCCGGCTGCACCGTCGTGGCATCGTCTTCGCTCATCGCGACCTCGAAGGGGTCCTTGATGCGCAGCGGAAGGGGGAGCCCTTCGGCGTCCTGACCGGACTCATGCCCTCGGGGAAGATGCACCTTGGGCATTCGATGGTCATCGACCAAGTGCGCTGGTTCCAGGAAAGCGGCGGTGACGTGACCATCGCGGTCGCTGACCTTGAGAGTCAAGCGACGAGGGGCGTGGGCCTGAAGGAAGGGCGCAAGGTCGCGCTCGAGCAATACATCGCCAATTACGCTGCCTTGGGCCTCGATCCCGAACGGACGCAGGTCTACTTCCAGTCGTCGCGACCGATCGTCCAGCGGCTTGGCTTCCAACTTGGCCGCCGCACCAACCTCTCCGAATTCGAGGCCATTTACGGCTTCAAAGGAGAGACCAACCTCGCTCACGTTCAGGCGCCGCTGGTTCAAGCCGGGGACATTTTGCATCCCCAAACGGACGAATTCGGAGGCCTTCGCCCCATCGTGGTGCCCGTGGGGGTCGACCAAGATCCACACCTCCGCCTGACGCGGGGCTTGGCCTCCAAAACGAGCTGGTTCAACCTCAAGGAAGGCAAGCATGCGGGCCTGACCGTGGCCCTTTCCGTGCAAGACGACAACGCCGCCACGCTTGGACAGCAGCCCAACGGGCGCGTCGACCGGGAGGTGCGCCAAGGTGTCTTTGACCGCATCGTGGAACGCCTCAACGCGCTTGGTTTCAGCGACCTCCGTCCAAATCCAAAGCACGGAACGGTCGACGTCCCATCGGCCTCAAAGCGCGACCTTGCCGCCGTCCGCCTCGCGTTGCTCAGTCTTGAACGCGAACTCGGCGGAATGGGCCTGATGCCACCTGCGTCAACCTACCACCACTTCGCCGTCGGCCTTGACGGTGACAAGATGTCCAGCAGCCGACCTGATTCCACCATCTTCCTTGGCGATGAACCCGCAAAGGTGGCCAAGAAAATCCGCCGTGCCTTTTCCGGCGGCCAACCGACGGTGGAGGAACACCGCCGGCTCGGTGGAGATCCGGACCGTGACGTCGCCTTCCAGTACATGGCCTACTTCTTCGAGGAGGACGATGCTGTGCTCGCAGAGTTGGCTGAATCCTACCGCGCAGGGTCCCTCCTCGCCGGTGAAATGAAGCAAGCGTGCTTGGACAGGGCCGAGGTGTGGCTGGGCGAACTCGCAGAACGTCGCGATGAAACCGCTCATCTGGTGGAGGCTTTCCTCGCGCCCGATGCGCGGTGAGCCTCAGGCGGAGAACACCGGAGGCTCTGGCCCCATCGGCAAATCCTCAGTTTCTTTGTCGGTCAACGTGCGCTGGACAGCGTCGTCATGCAAAATAAGGGAGCGACCGCTCGGGTCGAGAAGTTCGAGGGTGACCAGCTCGTCGAATTGCCCCGCCATCGCCATCGCAAGCCGGAGCCTCAAGTGGTCCAATGCGGCGCGTTCCTCCTCATGGTCGCCGTGGGCCACAACGTCACGCTCCACGATGTCGAGCACGTCCACGAAGCGTTGGAGCACGCCTTCCACGTTGGAAACGTATCCGGTCGATGAGGCACCTGGCGCCACCTCAAGGTCGAGCTCGGGAATCCGCACCGTGCAGGCCGTGGACCGGACCACGCGAGCGGTCAGGTGCTCGCGCTCCGCAAGCGCCAAGGTCCACCCGGTGGGCGTTTGTGCTTCGGCGGGGATCAGGTCCGTTTGCCGCCAACCGCACGCCAAGCAGAGGAGCGTGACCTGGGTGTGTTCTCCAAAGTACGGGATGTCATCGATGTGGGTCCGCAGCCGAAGCCCCTCATCATCGCCGCATGTGGGGCACGGTGCATCGACGACTTGCTCCATTCACCACCGCCTCCCGTCGCCCTCTGGGCGGACGGTTTCGGGCGCGTCCTCGACGCCCCGAATGCCTTCGATGCCAGGTGGCAGCACCAGAATGCGCGTGTCCGTGAGCTGCAGCAGCCTGCCGCCCATGTCGTCTTCGACGAAGAGCGAGAGGTGGTCCAATGCCGCCCGAAACACATCGCGTCGTCCAAACAAAGGCGCGACGTCGAGGAGGGTGATGTGGCCTTCTGCGGTCCAGTCCATCACCTGGCCGATGCCCTCGCTGCTGGCCAAAGAAGCGCGATGGATGACCGGTGCGCCATGGACGGCAGGAACCGGCGCGTCGGGGTACAAGTTTCGTAGATCGAGGTAGGCGTGAGGAACGGTCGGCGCTGCCGGAACCCGGCGGGCGTCATGGCGCAGGCTCGGCATCTCAAACTGCTCAAGGGGCGAGCCCGTGGGTGTTCGTGGGGCTTCAGCCGGCGCTCCACTGAAGGCGTCCAGCGAGGACTGCCCTTCATCGGACTCCACGCGGCGGGCCATGCCTTCCGCTGGTGTCGAGGTCCCATGAAGCCTCGCCTGCGATGACGGCGGATTCATAAGGGTCCGTCAGGCAGTCCATCTCACGCACCCGTCCTTCATACGGGGTCGCGGAGGTGAGCAACCATGATTCAGGGCGAGCATGAAGGCGTTCTCAAGACCGGGACCAGCACCGTGGGCATCACGTTCGATGGCGGAGCCGTCGTTGGCGCCGACCACCGTGCAACCATGGGTCACTTCGTGGCCAACAAGAGCGTCCAGAAGCTGTTCCGCATCGGCGACAACCTCGGCCTGACCACCGCCGGTCTTGTCGGACACGCGCAGTCCCTCTCCCGCACCCTTGCGGCCGAGGTGGCGCTCTACGAACTCCGCCGTGGGCAGCAAATGACCGTGAAGGGCGCTGCGACCCTGACGGCCAACATCCTCTCCGGGCGCCCTCACTGGGTGCAGCTGCTCATCGTCGGTGTCGACCCTGACGGCCCCTCGGTCTACTCCATTGACTCCGCCGGCGGTTCGATTCCCGACGTGTACTGCGCGACCGGCTCCGGATCGCCTTACATGTACGGTGTGCTCGAAGACGGCTTCCGAGACAACATGTCCCGCAACGAGGCCGTGCTCCTCGCTGCACGTGCCCTCAGCGCATCCGGTCAGCGTGACGCAGCCAGCGGCAACGGCATGGACCTCGCGGTCATCACCGCCAAAGACGGATTCCAACTCGTCGATCAATCCGAGATCGACGCCCTCCTCGCCTCACACCGCTGAGGCCCATCCAATTCCCGTTTCCCGCCACCGACGCGGTGGGGGGAGCCGGCGAGGTGTTTCTCATGCGAATGAGCTTCAAAGAACTGAAAGACGAAGTGGCCAAGATCGTTCCCAAGGGTTTCGATTACACGGTCGAATTGGAAGCAGGCGACATCGCCATCATCACGTCGGAACCCGCGCGGTTCGCTGCGGACGGTTTGATTGGCCGCATCGCCAAGCGAGTCCGCAGGACCATCGTGCTGCGTCCCTCAGAGGACATCATGATTTCACCCGAGGACGCCAAGCGCGCCATCGAGGACATCCTTCCTGAGGCTGCGGGCCTCAAGCACACCTACTTTGATGCCTGCCTTCGCGAAATCACGCTCATTTGCGATGACCCCGGAGAGGCCGTGGGCCGTCGAGGCGCGGTGCTCAACGAAATCCGCGACACCACCGGCTGGCTGGTGCGCGTCGAGCGCACGCCTCCGGTCTTGTCCAAGACCATCCACGACATCCGAGGCTACCGCGAGGCCAACGCGGCCGAGCGGCGCAAGTTGCTGAAGAACTTCGGCCTCAACATCCACCGTCCCACTCGCCCAGGCTCAGCATGGGCTCGCGTGACCGCCCTCGGATCGTACCGCGAGGTGGGCCGTGCTTGCCACTTGGTGACGACAAACGAATCCCGCGTGATGATCGACGTCGGCGTCAACATCGCGAGCGACACGGACCCTATGCCCTACTTCACGGCGCCTGAAGCGCTCCCCCTCGACAAACTCGACGCGGTGGTGTTGACGCACGCTCACCTCGACCACGCGGGCATGCTCCCTGTGCTGTTCAAGTACGGGTACCGCGGACCTGTGTATTGCACGCCCCCAACCCGCGACATGATGCTCCTGCTCCAGACGGACTTCCTCAAAGTCGGTGGCGCAGAAGGGAAGCGCGCGCCATACAGCATGGAAGACATCCGCCAGTGCATGCTGCACGTCGTTGACGTCGACTGGAGCAAAACCACCGACATCACGCCGGACGTGAAGCTCACCTTCGAGAACGCAGGTCACATCTTGGGCTCGTCTGCCGTGCACCTCAACATCGCAGACGGGAAGCACAACATCGTCTTCAGTGGCGACCAAAAGTACGAGAAGTCGTGGCTCTTTGATGCGGCCAACGTGCGCTTCCCGCGCTGTGAAACCCTGGTCATCGAGTCAACCTACGGGGCAAGCGGCGACTACCAACCCTCGCGTGAAGAGGCCACGATGGAACTCCAAGACATCGTTCGGCGCACCATCGAGCGTGGCGGCAAGCTGATCTGCCCCGTCTTCGCGGTCGGCCGTTCACAGGAGGTCATGATCGCGATTGATGACCTGTTCCGAGAGGGCAAAGTGAAGCCTGTACCGGTCTGGTTGGACGGGATGATTCAGGAAGCGACGGCGATTCACGCCGCTCACCCGGATTACCTCACCTCCTCGCTGAAGCGTTCCCTGCTCACCGACGATGGACAAAACCCCTTCACGAGCGAGTGGTTCAGGCCCGTCCAGGGCCGAGAACTTCGGGAATCCATCATCATGGACACGAGCCCATGCATCGTCTTGGCCACCTCTGGCATGATGAACGGCGGCCCCGTCATGGAGTACTTCAAGCACTGGGCCTCGGAAACGAGGAACTCCCTGTGCTTTGTCGGCTACCAAGCCGAAGGCACCCTCGGCCGCCGCCTCCAGAAGGGCTTCGGCGAGGTGCCGATGATCATCAACGGCCGCACGGAGATGGTCAAGATCGGTTGTGAAATGGTGACCATCGACGGCTTCAGCGGTCACTCCGACCGCCGGCAACTCCTCGACTTCGTCGACCAGATGAGTCCAACCCCGAAGGCCATCGTATGCCATCACGGCGATTACCACAAGTGCAACGAACTCGGAAAGACGCTGAGGGAGCGGTACCGCTGCCGAACCTACGCACCGCGCAACCTCGAAACGGTTCGCTTGTTCTGAGGCTCACACCATCGGTTCGCCACACTCGGGGCAAGGGATGCCGGGCAGGAACATCCCCGGGATGTAACCGCATTCAACGCACATGGAGGTCGTTTCGTCCATGCCATCACCGTCCCTGCGACGGTTCATCAAGCAAGCCATGCGCGACCATGGCATCAATGACGTGCTGAAGGTCACGCTCTTCGATGACAACCTTGGCATGCGGCAACGGGCGCTCGTCCCATGGGTTGAAGCAAATCGGGAGGCCTGATTCTTCGAACATGCCGATGTCGCCCGCTGAATCCCCAACGGCCACGGTTCGCGTTCGGTCCACGCCGTACCTGCGTTGAAGCATCCGCACCAAGGCTCCCTTTCCGTCCATCTGCACCTGGTATCGACCAAGGACACGGAGGGGTCCGTCCTCGTCCCCGCTCAAGCGTGGCAACCATCCGTTGGTGAACACGTCCAACCGGCTGTCGCAGCCGTGACCTGCCTCGATGGCGTAACGCTTCTCGATGCCGCCCCAGCGCCGTCGCCAAGGTGTTTCTGTTGGGAATTTCGCGGCAATCCTGTGCGCCGTTGCCTGCACACCACCGCTGACGATGGCGACGTGCCAACCGGCATTGTGGGCGGTCTGGATGAGGTGTTCGACGCCCTTCATCGTGGGTGCCGCAAGCAGAATGTCATCAAGACGGTCGTTTCTGGCCTGGCTTCCGTCCATGGCTTCGAAGGCAGCTTCAATCAGTCGAAGGTCCAACTTGATCCACGTCCACTCGTCCAATTTTCCTTGGTTGTACAAGTTGAACGATGCCGAATTGTCGGCGCCAATTGCGTCGTAGACCACTTGCCACGTGGACAGGTGATCCACAAGGACCCGGTCCATGTCGAGGCACAACAGGCCGTTGACGGGAGCCTTCGTCACGCGGCGCCACCCTCGCTTTCCACTTGGTGGTGGAGGCTGGCCACCTGTTTCTCCATGATCCAGAGCAGCACGGCGGTCATCAGGGCGAACAGGCCCATGAGCGTGACCGCCACGGTGGCCAGCGTGACGCCGAGCGACGTTGAATTCAGCTCCTTGAATTGGTCGATGACGTTGCCGGAAAGCCGGATTCCAAGCACGAAGAGCACCAAACCGGGCAGGCCAATCAAGACCAGCGGGTGCTTGGATTCCAGCATCCAGTAGAACATCTGGGCCATGCGAGAAGCGCTCGCCAGGGATTCGGCTTGGTGCACGTTTGGTCGCGCAATGTGGCGGCTGACGCGAACACCGAGGTCTTCGGGCAGGTCCATGGCGGTGCCCAGGGGCCCGAGGGCAGCGAGGGCTGCAAAGCCCGCAGGCGTGACCTGAAGGTGCTGAACGTCGGCATCGAGCAACACGACGTCCTCCGGCGGACCTTCGTCTTCGTCGAGTACGATGGACACGTGGACGTCCCAGCGTTCGTGCAAGCGGTTGATCGACAAGGGAAGATCGCGCAACCGCCACGCGTCGTTGACGCGAAGGAAGAGCGTACGTTCCGCGTCTTGAAGGCCGGCTTCCTTGAGCAACGACGCCAGGCTTGAGGCGGTGATGTGCTCCTCAACGTGCGTCAGGACGGGACATTCCAAGCGCTCGGCCAGTTCCACCGTGGCGTCGGAAGAGCCCCGGTCGAGCAGCACGACTTCGTCCACGGATTCCCTGGCTCGAACGATGATCGACACGATGCGAAGTTCGAGGTTCGATCCGATGAGGACCAGACGATGTCGAGGCGCACCCACGCCACCCTCGCAACGACTGGGAATATCAATCATCGGCTTCGTCTTGTGGCTTCAGACACCTTATGTGGAGCCGTCGTTCGCAGCGGAGCATGTGGGAAGGTCGCCGTTTGGCGGTGGTCATGCCCGCAC
>JAYOTG010000026.1:0-24962 GCA_038150305.1 Candidatus Poseidoniales archaeon
ATGCGAACCGTGTGGTCGCACTCGGCGTCGGGGGTGACCACCGCGGTGGCGGTGGTGTCGGTTTCTTCGGACATGCCGGGAGCAGCAAGGAAGCTGAACACGACGAGGGTACAGAGCAGCGTGGCGACGATTCGCATGGTTTCCGCGATGCTCAGCCCCTTTTGAAGCGTGACATTCGGCCTGCGCTCAGACGTCAAAGGGACTGGCGTAATCGCTGACTTCGGAAGCGATACGAAGCAGCTGGTTGTACTTCGCCGTCCGGTCGCTGCGCGCAGGTGCACCCGTCTTGATTTGTCCCGCACGCGTGCCCACGCACAGGTCGGCGATCGTCACGTCCTCGGTTTCACCGGAACGATGGCTGACGACGTTGTTGAACCCGTTCCGTGATGCCAGGTCCATCGCCTCGAGGGTCTCGGTGACGGTGCCCACTTGGTTGACCTTGACCAGCATCGCGTTGGCGGCCTGCATCTCGATGCCTCGGGCGAGGCGCTCCGATTGGGTCACGAAGAGGTCGTCGCCCACGATCTGCACACGGTGGCCTTCGCGGGCCGTGAACCGGGACCAGCCAAGCCAGTCGTCCTCGTCAAATCCGTCCTCGATGGACAGGATGGGGTACTCGTCCAGCCACCCCGAATACAGGTCGGCCAGCCCCTCGCTGTCGATGGCCTGCCCGTCGATGTGGTAGGCGCCGTCATGGTGGAATTCGGTGCTGGCCACGTCGAGCGCGATGCCCATTTGTTCGGTGGAATACCCGGCGGCTTCGATGGCTCGAACCAGGTAACGCAAGCCGTCTTCGTTGGAGGGGAGGTTGGGCGCGAAGCCTCCCTCGTCCCCGATGCCGCCCAGCAAGCCGTCTTGGCGCAATTCGGCCTTGAGGGCGTGGTAGGTTTCCACGCCCGCACGCAAGCCTTCTCCGAAGGAATCGAAGCCGTGCGGCACGACCATGAATTCCTGCACGTCAACGTTGGAAGCGGCGTGTGCTCCGCCGTTGAGGATGTTCATCATCGGGACGGGCATCAAACCGCCCGCGACACCGCCGACATAGCGCCAGACCGGCAGCTCGTGCTGTGCTGCGCCAGCATGCAGGCAGGCCAGGGAAGCACCGAGCGTGGCGTTGGCCCCCAAGCGTGACTTGTTTCCAGTGCCGTCAAGTTCGACGATGGTCTCGTCAAGCATGCGCTGGTCGTCCACCGGCATGCCCACCAAGGCCTGAGCGATGTGTTCGGTGACCGCGGTCACCGCGGCATCCACGCCTTTGCCCAACCATGGTTGACCGCCGTCACGGAGTTCCACCGCTTCGTGGCGGCCGGTGGATGCCCCGGAGGGCACGGCGGCGCGTCCTGCGAGCGCACCGTCCACGTAACAATCGACCTCGACCGTCGGGTTCCCGCGGGAATCCAAGATCATCCTTGCATCCAATCCGGTGATGTGACCGCTCACGTCCTTCCCCAAGCGAAGCGAACAGACGTCCGTCCTTCAACGGTGCGGCGGTTCAGACGTGGTTGAGCCAGCGCATCCACCGGGCGGTGGAGGTCTGGGCGGCTGGAATGTCGTGTTCTTCTCGGCATTCGTGAAGCCAGCACAGCTGCTCGTCAGCAGGTGAAATCGAAAAGAGTTCGACGCGGTAAAGCAGGCCATCGGGATCGACCTGAGGCGTGCCTCGGAAATCCTCCACGAAGAGATGCAGGAGGTGGCGAGGGTATTGCCGAAGCCCGCGGCAGCACGGCTCTGCGAGGACCACGCCGTTGTTCATGAACAGCAGGGCGGCACCGGTCAACGGTTGGACCTCGTGCATCAGGATCTCGCTGCCGTCGAGCATGGCGGCGACTTCAACCTGATACCACTGGTGCTGGGCATCAGGAAGTTCGAGGTTGGCCACCTCATCGAGGAAGGTCTGCAGGCGCGCAACACCCTCTGCACTCGCCACGTTTGGTTCTGAACCTCCCGCCTTCTTGAAGGCGAGCATTCTCAGGACTTTTCCGAATTTCGTTCAACAAACCCTTGAATGTGGAAGATATCGGCGTAGAAGGGGCTATATGGGTCCGTCTTTCCTCAAGTGCCATGCCCCGCATCGCCGAAATTGACCGAGCCATCCTTGCTGCCCTTCGCGCCAACGGTCGCATCTCCTACGTGGACTTGGCCAAGGAGGTCGGAGCGAGCGAACGCACCGTCCGCACCCACGTGAGGAAACTCGAGGAAGACGGAACCATCCGCGGCTACACCATTCGAGAAGGTGGCGTGGGCCTGACCGCTTTGGTGCGCATCAAGGTCGCACCAGGCGCAGAAATCGGTTCCTTCGCTGCCGAAGTCACCCACTGGACCGGCGTTGAAGTGGTCTACGAGGTGTCTGGCGAGGCCGATCTGATTGCCCTCGTGCACGTCGATGACACGATGTCCTTGCGTCAACTGCTCGACAAAATGTGGATGGCGGCTCCTGACGAGATTGCGTCCACCACCACCGAACTCGTGCTCGAACAGTACTGATCAGGGCACGGCATTGACCTTCCAACGGACCACAGCGGCCGCCAGCACCGCCCCTGCGACGGTGGCCAAGGTGTACACGACGAGACCGCCGGATTCGGACAGAAGGTTCGGGCCAAAGGTCCGCGCCGGATTCATCGACGCGCCCGTGAGCGGTCCGAAGAAGTACGCAAGCAAGGCCACCACCGCTCCAACCACGACCGCAACGGTCGGGGTGGAATCGTCACGCCATGCGACCACCCCGAGAATGGACGCCATCAACGCGGCCGTGATGCCAACCTCGATGCCGACCGCGGAGAGCATGGACAGACCTTCGGCGAACACCGTCGGGGCAAGCTCATCGGGCCCGATCATCAGGTGGACCACGCCGCTCCCAAGCAGGCCTCCGGCCCCTTGAGCCAGCACGTAGCCAAGCCACCGTTCACGCGGCAGATGCCCCGTCAGCACGAAACCTGTGGACACGGCCGGATTGATGTGAGCCCCGGACACACCGCGTAACGCAAGGATGGCGAGCGTGACGGCGAGGCCGAAGGACAGGGAAACCACGAGCAAGGAGCCGCCAAGGGCGACGCTCCCTGTTCCCACAGCAACCATCCATGCGGTTCCGACGAATTCTGCGCCATAGGCGCGCCATGCACCGTTCATGCTCCACTCAAGCCTTCCACTTCACCGAGCAACCGATGCTCTGGGTGCGGTCAACTGCGGGAGATTGGTCATTCAGCATGGCCGTCAACGCATCACGAAGGTCCTCTGTGGTCACCTGTCCAGGATCTTTGGGCGAATCGTCCATCCGACCCCGGTACACGACCTCATCCTGAGCGTTCAGCAGGTAAACTTCCGGCGTGCGTTCCGCGCCCCATGCCGTGGCCACGGTCTGTTCCGCATCGTGGAGGTAGGGGTAGGGCATGCCGCCTTCGGCTCGCTTCACCATGTGCTCCCAGGAATCGTTCTCGTAGACAACAGGGTCGTTGCTGTTGATGCCGACAAAGCCGACACCAACCGAGGCAGCATGTTCAGCCATGACGTTGAGTCGGCCGACGCTCGCGACGACGTAGGGGCAGTGGTTGCACTCGAAGACCACGATGGTGCCGTGCTCGCCGCGGGCTGCAGCGAGGTCCATCGCATCAGGACCGTGGTTGGCGTTCGCGTTGGGAAGGTGGAAATCGGGTGCGGTCATGCCGGGTTCGAGGGACATGGCCCTGCGTGGGCCCTCCACGACATAGCCCTTCCTCGAGTCTCAAGCGACGAGGTGCTCCTCGCTTTGCTCGAGACGACGGCGAGCAAGGGCATGGTCAGGATCGATGCTCAACACGGCACGCCACGCGGCCGCAGCTTCCTCGTGGTGGCCAAGGGTGTGGTGAATGGCCGCAAGGTGAAGGCGAGCCTCGAGATGGTCGCCTCGGCAGCGGATGGCCGCTTCGAAATCGGAGGCCGCTTCCTCAAAGCGCTCCCAACGAAGGTAGAGGAGGCCGCGCTGATGCCAGGCATGCGCGTGGTTTGGAGCTGCCCGAAGGGCCTCGTTCAGCGGTGCTTCAGCGCGTTCTGGGCGGTCAAGCGCCACGTGGCACGCGGCCATCTGCGTCAGCGCATGGTGATGGTTCGGCACGGCGTCAATGATGACCTTGAGGTCGTCAACGGCTTCGTTCCAATGCGTCAAAGCCATCTTGGATTCAGCACGTCGCAAGCGTGCAAGCAGAAGATTGGGCGCCTGCACCAAGAGGCGCTCGGCGTCCTCAAGCGCACGCTCTGGAAGGTCGCCACCGAGGTAGGCCGAGCAGCGGTTGAGCCTGGCGCGCACGTGGGTGGGGTCAAGCGTCAAGGCCTCGTCGTACCTCGCGATGGCGTCGTCAAGCCGCCCACGACGTGCGTCGATGTTCCCTCGGACGTACGCGATGAGGGCCCCTTCGCCACGGATATCGGCCGCGTCCGTGAGGCGTTCGGCTTCGATGTCGTCGCCGTTTTCCAACGCCAAAAGGGCGGATTCCGCACACAGTGCAGGGAGATGCTCGTCGAGCAGGCGTCCGGCCCGCGTCAGGGAGTCTGAGGCGGCCTCGAAGTCACCAAGCAGGCGCTGGACACGCCCCATCGCAAGCCAAGCAAGCCCGTTCTCCCGATCCAGTTTCAGCGCCTGATCGATGGCATCGCCCGCTTCACGCAAGCGACCGCCGTCAACCGAGCCCGTTCCATCACGGATCAAGTCAGCACGTGCGAGGGCGAGGCGGCCTTCCACCAGATGCAGGCTGGCATGGTCCACGCCGGCCGGCACGGCGTCGAGCAGGGCTTGAGCTTCCTCCAAGCCACCACGTTCGAGCCGCCGCGTGGCGATGGCCGCACGAAGTTGAGCGTTGTCGGCGTGAGCCAGCATGGCCCGGTCAAGCCCCTCCTCAGCAGCCGTGAACGCACCAACCCCTTCCTGAAGGTCTGCCTTCAGCAAGATGGTGGTCCAACCCCCCGCGCTGAGGGCGACGGCGTGCGTGGCGGCCTTGAGCGCCTCCTGTTCTCGGCCAGACAGGCGCGCCAAGCAGCGGGCTTTGAGCGCCCACCCTTCACCGTGCTGTCGGTCGAGGTTGAGGCAGGCCTCAGCGGAGGACAACGCTTGTTCGACATCGCTGGCCTCGAGGAGTTCGCCTCGACGAACCCAGTCGTCCGGTTGAGAGGGGTCTTCACGAAGTGCGGCTTCGATCTCGGCCAGGGCCTCGTCGGGTGCACCCGCTCGTGCGCGCAGGCCTGAGAGCAGGCTGCGGTCGGCTGCCGTGACCTTGCCGAGCGCCTCAAGCCGACGAACCGGCCGTTCTGCATCGGCTTGTCCTGCCGAAGCCAAGAGATGGGCCTGACGGCGGAGAAGGTCGGTGTCGTCGGGCCGCTCTGAGAGTTGTGCCTCGAGGTGCGCCAAACGTGCAGCACCGTCACCACGGCGCGCAGCGATGCGCTCGGCAATGGCGTGCAGCGCAGCGTCACCCGGACGGTCGGCAAGGGCGTGCTGGAGCAGATGCTCGGCGGTCGCGTCGTGACCCATCAACAGGGCCGCTTCGGCCAATTGGGTCAAACTCGCAGAAGACAGCTGGCCTTCGACGGGCAGCGCGTCGGCCGTGGCGCGAGCGAAGAGGTGTTGCAGGGTCGAGCGCTTCATCGGATCGATGGCGGCCTCCATGGCCTCTGGCGTGGAAGGGAGACCAACCACCAGCCGGTCCAAGGTGCGCCACAAGGCCACCGCATCGACGTCGTCCTCGTCGAGCAGGCGATGCGCCATGATGGCGCCATCGAGGTCAGGAAGAACGCTCCGTGCATCCTCGAGCAAGGCCTCCATGGACGACAGGCGACGACCCAGCGTCTCGATCGCTTCGCGTTGCTGAACGGCGTGGGCTGCCGCGGCTTGCTCGTTGACCAAACGCTGGTCGTCGAGGGTGTTCCATCGCGTCGTCACGCGCCGCCATGCGGCGGCGCCGGCACCGCCAAAACCGAGGGAGGTGGCAAGAAGAGCAGCCAGCACCGGGTCCATCGTCCCCGTTCGGTTTCGTGGCCCCTTTATGCTCTCCGTCAGGCCGCGGTCGCTCGTCCGGGTTTCGTGACCCGTTCACGTACGCCGAAGGAGCGTTCTCGTGGAGCAGTGGCGCACAGGTTGAAGAGCGGGGTGAGGGCATGACGGATGGATTCCCATGCAGGAGGGGGCCGGCGAGGAAGGGGGAGCCGACCCCGTCTCGGTCCGTGCCCGAGCCGGTTGGGACGTCACGCTCCTCAAAGCAGAGTTGGAGGCAAACCCTGGAAGCCAAGATCTTGTGCTGAAGGCGTTCGATGAACGCGGACGGGGTTTGACGCGCCTCAACGAACAAACGGCGGCCGTCGATGAAGCCCTTGCACGACGTGCGCCTCCACCGACAGCGCCAACCAAGCAGGACCTCAACGATCTGGAGCGCTTTGAATCGGCGTGGACGGCGTGGAGCCGGCAACATCGCCCGTATGGGTTGGTGGCTGAACAGGCACGCGAAGCATGGACCCACACGAACCGAGGGGACGAATTGGACGAGGTGGTGCGCAGGCTCGATCGCCTCGACCCTGCTTTCGCCATCGACGTGCATCGCCTCGAGGGATTGCTCAGAAGCCCTGCGGACTACGCCGACCTTCACCGTGCCTTGCTCGACGTGGAAGCCGACCAGGAGAAGCAAAGGTCGGCCATGCAAGTGACGGTGGACCGCTTGATCGCCGAAGGCCTGCCCGTTCCTCCGCTCTCCTCCGCGACCTTGCTTGACGGCTACGATGCCCTTGAAGCGTGGACGCGGCTGAGCGACGACCTTCAGCGCATTCGGCTGCGTGTGGACCGTGACGTGCGGCCCTTCGACGGAAGCATCGCAGAGCGCTTGCTGGGCCGCGTCAAGGAGGTGACGACCGCCGGTGACCAGACGGCTGCCGCAGAACTTGAGGCGGAGGTCGGTCGGATCGTCGACGGATTTCAGCGTCGGCTTGACCGGCTCAACGCCTCGCTGGACGGCTGGCGAAAGGAGGGGTACAGGTTACCGCTGGACGGCCGAGCCTTGCCGCAAGATCTGCTCGATTGGGAAGCCAATTTCGAGGAAGTTGAGCGCCTCAGGGCGCGCCATGGCGTGGCATGGCGGCGCTTGAACGACATCGCCTCCGTCCGGCCAGAGGAGGCCGCACGCGCCATGGCCTTGGCGGGCGACCTCGAAGCAACCGAGGCCTTCATCGATCAGGTCGATGCGCTGCACGCCAGTTGGGGGCAAGCCACCGCCCAAGCACAGACGATGCTCGAGGCGTGGGAGTTGGAAGGCTTCGACACCGAGGCCTGGCATGCTCGCGTTCGCCACGACCCTGCTGCAACACTGCACAGTCTGGAGGCACACCAAGGCCTGGTGCACCGAGCCATCGAACTGCGCCGTCGCATGGATGCGCTGGACCTCTCCGTGGAGGGGGAAGAAGGCCGAACACGGCACGATGAGTTGCTCAGGACCGTTGACCTGACGGAATCGCTTCTCGACGACGTTGACGCATGGACCACGCGATTAGAGCGCCGCACATCGCGCCATCGGGCCCTGATTCTCGATGAGTGGACCGACTTGCGACGGCGTGGCTGGACGGACGCGAGTTCGCCTCCCCCTTCGATGAGCCTCGCTGAGGCTGAGCGCCGCGTTGATGCGATGAGAGCACGTGCCACCTCGCGACGTTCAGACGGAGGCATCGAAGGTCGGATTCAACGTCGTGTTCTGGAAGAACTCGAGCAGTGGGCTGCCCTCGGGTGGAACGTGGAGGTATTGCAACAACGCGTGGCGGACCACCCGATGGACGTCGGCATGGCCATGCCTGGGCTTCGTCAAGCGGTGAGCGATCATCGTCGGCTGCGTCGGAGGTTGGAGGCGCTGCCTTGGGAGAGGGACAGCGAACTTGGCATGGACGTGTTGGACCGCATGCGACGTCCTGAGGCCCTGGCAGACCTCGCCCACGAACTCCCCCAACTTGCACGCCAACTCGCTGCTTCACCTCCCGACCCGGACGCGCCCACGTGGCGGGCATGGAGGCCGGACAGCATGCCAACATCAGCGACCGGGATCTCGCCGCCTGCCGTCGCAGCCCAAGAGACGGCGTTGACCGTGGATGAAGCGGTCCCAGCGGCTCCAGCACCCGTGGTCGTTCCCGAATCTTCAGCGCCCGTTGAAGCCAGCACAATGCCTGAGCCTGCCGGTGAGCCGCCCAATGCTCCGGAGCATCTTGATGAAACCCTGGTCGAGCACGACGATGCTCAGGCAAGCGTCGGCGAACAGGAGACGGCCGAGCCTTTGCCTGTGCACGAGCCTTCGCGTACCATGGCAAAAGCGCCCTCTTCGCCCTCGGTGAGCGAGGGAAGCGAAGACGTGCGTCCTGCCCTTCTTGCCCTGTTTTCGCGGCTTGGCCTTGAGGCGCCTGCAACCATGGACGCGCGGAGCGTGCGCCGTGCACTGGGCCCACACGTGCAAGAACAACCGAAGGACCTGCGGTTGACACGCTTGCTCCGGTTGGCCCTGCGGCTGACACCCGATGCCTTGGACCACGCCACCGTTGCTCAGAAGGAATTGCTGAACAACCTGAGCGACATGGTCGAACCGCTTGAAGCGTGGACGGCGTTGAGGCTGCAGGCACGGCATTTGCCCAACGGCCACGGACTGGTTCACGATGCGCTTGAACTCGGACAAGCGCTGGACAGAATCCCGGGGCCAGGTCGACGGCTGCCGCTCGGCGAAGATGTGCATGAGCTGCCGTCATCGACTCAAACGTCCGCGTTGCGAACCGAAGTTCAACGGCTGAACGAAGCGATCAACCTGCCTTCGGCAGGCGGAATTCGTTGATGACTTCACGCCTTTTGGAACCACACGTCCACGTCGTCAACGGCCTTGAAGCCCTTT
Organism: Candidatus Poseidoniales archaeon; assembly: GCA_038150305.1. Classification (GTDB taxonomy): domain Archaea; phylum Thermoplasmatota; class Poseidoniia; order Poseidoniales; family Poseidoniaceae; genus MGIIa-L3. The sequence continues at coordinate 8,871 of JAYOTG010000026.1, forward strand.
CCGGCCTTCGTTCCCACCAGCGTTGGGATGGCTGCCGTGGAGGCGATTTCCACCATACGCGCGTTGATGGTGCTGTTGATGACGATGGCCACCGCGCCATCAGCCTCTTCTGCGACTTCAGCAAGGTCGCCCGCTGGAATGGGCTCGCTCGCCTCACCGTCGGCCATGATGAGTTGTGCGTGGTTCTTCTCCAAGCCGTCGATCAGCGACAGCATGTCCTTGACTTCCTCAGGAGCTTCGTAGGATTCGTCCATGCCCTCGGCCCAATCCTTGTCGGGCACGCCGGCCTTGGCGTCGTCTTCCTTCTGCTTCTTGGCGAGGCGTGCAGCGAACTTGGCGGCGTCCTCCTTCTTCGAGAGCGTTACCGTGACGGTCTTTTGTGGGAGCAATTCCCACTCCTGGCCAACCGGTGCTTGCGCGACGAAGTCGACCTTCATCGTCCCGTTCAGTTGCTGGAAGAGCATCTCACCGCCACGGTCGCCGTCGATGGCGACGATGACCGTGTCCTTGCCGTTGGCCAGGTCGATGAGTTCCTGCTTGATGTCGCCTGCGCCGTCGGCGCTGATCGCGTTCTTGATGCCGCAGTTCAGGAGATTTCGAACGTCGTTGCGCCCTTCAACAATGATGAGGGAAGCGCTCGACTCGACGTTCGGCCCGCAGGTCAAACCATGGAAGGCCTTGGCCTGCCCAACGGTGAGCACGGAGCGAACCTCTTCGATGACGGTCTTGGTGGCGGACTCGCCGCTGTTGACCATGTCAAGCAGCAGTTCCTTTGCGCGCTCCACGACGGCCGTGCGCTTGGTGGCACGAATGTCGCGGATTTCGAGGACCTTGATGATGGCGTTGCAGGGACCGATGCGATCGATGGTCTCCAACGCGCTGCCGATGATGGCGGTCTCAACGTTGTCGAGGCTGCTGGGGATGATGATCATCCCGTGCACCTTGCCGCCGCTGGTGTTCATTTCAACGTCAACGTGACCCACGCGCGCAGTGCGCTGAAGCTTGCGCAACTCGAGATCATCGCCGAGGAGCCCCTCGGTTTGGCCCATGATGGCCCCGATGATGTCCTTGCGCTGGACGCTGCCGTTGATTTTGATGTCCGCCCGGATTTCGTACTTCATGGCCGTGGCCTTTCCTCGTCCGCTGTTGTTTCCGCCGCCACCGCGGCCTCCTCGTGATTTTGACATGATTCTTCACCTCATTTTGCATCCGCTCGCCCATCTCCGCCGAAGCGGAGGAAGCCGCCGCACGAAGCGGTAGCGTGAGTGTAAGGATAACACGACCTCACGGAGCCTTCCATTTGAACCCTCCTTCAACACAGGGACAGGTTCCGGCCGTTCTGCTGTGTCGGCGAATGCATTCAAATGGAGGCAAGTGAAAGCGCTGATGTGCCCAACCCCCGCAGCCCCGACCTTGACCGGCTTGACCTCTTCCGGTCCACCATTGAGGTCATGCTTGCGGACGGTGTGCTCACCCGGGAAGAAAAGCGACTGGCCATTCGGTTGGCGACGGCGCTCAAGTTGGAAGAAGAGCAGCCAGCACAGGCCTACGCTGCCGTCGAAGGCGGCGCTCCGCTGCCGGAAGGGCAGCCCATCGACCACGATGAGCAGCGCGAAGCCTACAGCAAAGTGGTCGCCGTGGCCTTGCTCAACGCCTCGCTGAGCCGTGATGAATTCAGGGTGCTCGAGCACCTGCAAGAGGTGATGAGCATCACGCCTGAAGAACACGAACATTTCCTGCAACAAGCCGGAGAGATGGCCCGCCTCCGATTGAGCGATCCAAAGGCCATCGAACGGGTGCGTGAGACCATCACCGACCTCAGCACCATCGTCTTCTCAAGGCGGGAGCGGGCGTGAGTCAAGACCCCGTGGACGAGGCTCTGCGCCGCCATCTTCCCAAGCTGCCGCGGCCCAAGGCCTTGCCAAAGCGGATGGAGCGCGTCTACGACGGCATGGGCGATCGCCTTGCGATGCGGCACCACCTGGACCGCTACGATGAGCTGAGCGAGGGCCCGCCTGCACGCGGTCTTGACGATGAGGTGCTCCGCCGCATGGCGTCCTATTTGCTGAGTCTCGCCGAAGGACGGTGGCGGCGCCTGGCGAAGAGCATCCCTGCCCTGTGGAAACGGGGAGGGCGAGAACACAGGAAATTGGCAGGGATGCTGCTTGCGAACCTTCCTGAGGACGCCTTGGGCGACCAGCGCTGGACGGTCTTTTCGACCCTGCTGCAACATGACGTGGGGCTGGCTCCGGTCGTGGACGCGGCTGAAGAGATTCGCCGCGCTACGGGCACAGGGCCCGACGAAGCGTGGGCGTTGGCCATGGCGGCGCAAGCGCCCTTGTGGCACCGCTATGCGGCCGTCATCGTGATGACGGGCCCTCCCGAGGACGTCGGTCCTGCCGTCCATGACATGGTGGCGTCCGTCGACGCCCCAAGCCGCATGTTCGAACGCCTGCGTGAACGTTGGCTTGAGCGTCATGTTGATGCCGGTACCGCCTAAACTCGTTGCATGGCGGAGCGGCTCTTCCCCACGGAAGACCCTGTGCGGGAAGCCGTCCTTCAGTGGACCGTGAACCGCGATGCGGCGGACGTTCGACGTCTGCTGACGTGGTTGCCTGAAGCACGCTCCTCCAAAGAGCGAGAAGTGCTGATGCTGCGCGTTCGAGGCTTGCTGGACGAGTTGACCGAAGCGCTTGACGCCCTCGAAGCCATGAGGTGACCCCATGGTCGGCTTGGTTGTGCTCGCCGGCGGGCAGAGCCGAAGGATGGGGCAGGACAAAGCGCGAATGGCCGGTGGCATCCGAAGGATCCTCGCCGAGGCAAAAGCAGCGGGCCTGACCCCTCGCATTGTGCTTGCAGGGCCTCAACCGCGTGGCGAGGAACTTGAGCGAGAGGGATGGACCACCGACGCAGATGTGGTGCTGGACGATCCCGCAGACGCCACGTGCTTGCATGACGTGTTGGTTCACGTGTTCAACGGCGATCTGCCTTCGGTGGTGTTGACACCGTGCGACGCCGTCTCTATCGACCGACAGGGGTTTGCCGAACTCGCGGCCATGCCTGAGGGCGTTCCCTTGGATCCTTCTGGCCGTCGTCAAGTGCTCTTCAGCCGCCTTCCAGAGGGCTGGGTGGCGGCGCCCGATGCCGAACGACGGGTCGAGGCCTTGTTCGATGGACTCGACGGCCGACCCTTCGAATCTGTCGCAGGCCATCTGACCACGGTCAACACACCAGAAGAGCTCGGCGCGTTGCGTTCAAGGCAACAGCGGGGCATCGAACGAGATGGCTCCTGACGCCAGCGCATCGAGCACCCGTGGGTACAAGCGATGCTCCTCGGCCTTCACCCGGGCTGCCAAACGTGCGACGTCGTCGTCCTCAAGCACAGGGACGGCCGCTTGGGCGATGATCGGTCCAGTGTCCATCCCCGCGTCCACGAAGTGAACCGTGCATCCACTTTCGGTCGCTCCTGCCTCGAGCACGTCGCGGTGGGCATGCGCACCAGGGAAGTCAGGGAGCAACGAGGGGTGGATGTTAACCAAGCGCCCCTCCCATCGCTCGACGAAGACTGCCGTCAACAGCCTCATCCACCCGGACAGCACAATGGCCTCAACATCGTAGGCTTCCAGTTTGGCCTGAATCAAGTCCTCGTGGGCCGACCGGCGGGCCACGCGGTCCTCGACGTTCGGCAAAGGAACGACTTCCACCGCACATCCAAGCGACGTGGCGCGTTCAATGGCGCCGGCGTTTGCTTTGTCCGTCACGACCACAACCGTGGCGTGGAGCGGCTCCATGGCCTGCTGGTAGCGAACGAGGGCTTCCATCCCAGAACCCGACCCTGAAGCCAGCACCGCAAGGCGCAGTGGCGCCTCGGGTGTGGCGTGGCGAAGGCGCATGCTGTGTGCAGGTTTGGGCCTATCATGAGCACTTCGGCCCTGAGACATTCTTTTTGATTGGAGGCTCTGCCGAAGCGACATGACGGAGGCGATGGTCAGGCTGGCCACCGTCGACGAGGTCATGGCGACGTACGCCATCACGTCCAACCCCTTCAAGCGGATCGTCTTCCTCTCGCTCGGCCTGATTTTCATCGTCTTCGCCATCGTTGGCATCTGGGTGCCGGGCTGGCCGACCGTGTCGTGGGCGGTGCCTGCTGCCTTCTTTTTCTCCATGTCCAGCCCGAACCTGTTCCGCTGGACCTTGGAAAACCGGTGGTTCGGGGCGGCTATTTTCGAGTATTACGCCACAGGAAAAACGATCCCAAAGCACGCGAAGTACGGCATTGCAGGCTTCATCACGGCCTCCACCCTTCTTTCGACCTACGGCGTGTGGCAGGTTTCCGTTCGTGGCGATGGCACCTTGTTTCAACCCTCAACATGGACTGGAGCTGATCCCGGTTTTGGTCCGACCACGGTGCTCGTGACCGGGCTCATCGGCGTGTGGTTCATCCTCATCCGCGTCCGAACCCGCACGGCGTGATCAGTCCTCGTGCCCCATCCGGCGCCTGACCTTCGTCACGGTCCGCTGACCGGCTTCGGTGTCAACGAAGGGCAGAAGTCCATGAATCAGCAAACGCACGCCTCCGAACAGAAAGAGGAAAGCCATGCCCCATGCCGTTTTCAGGTGGGCGAAGTAGCCCATGCCGACGTCTTCGAGGTGCCCCATGTCTGTTCGGCATGGGCCCGACATTTGGTCCTTGGCCCGCGCCAATTCAGTGACGGAACAACCTGCGACCCGTGAACACCATCGCAACGCCCAGGGCGTCCGCGGCGGCGATGACCTGCTCGTCACGAATCGAGCCGCCGGGTTGCACAATCAAGCGGGCGCCGGCTTCGGCGGCCTGCTCAACGCCGTCAGGGAAGGGGAAGAACGCGTCCGAAGCCAGCACACAACCTTGGGCCCGCTCACCGGCCCGACGGCTGGCGATGCGAACCGCTTCCACGCGGCTGGTTTGGCCGGGCCCGATGCCGACGGTGGCCAAACCCTGAACCATGACGATGGCGTTCGATTTCACCTGTTCACAGACCCTTGCCGCGAAGCGCATTGATGCCGCGTCGGCCGCGTCCATTTGGCGGGCGGTTACCGTGGAAAGATCGTTGAGGTCGAGCCGGGGGGGCTCTTCGGTCTGCATCAGCCAGCCGCCTTCGATGGGCTTGTGCACCAAGGTTCGCTCGAGTGGAGCGAGCCGATCGCCCGGTGACGCAAGGGTGAGCAGGCGGCGGTTGCTCTTGGAGCGAAGGTGCGCACGGGCGTCTTCGTCGTAGGCAGGGGCCATCACGACTTCGACGAAGAGATCGCCAATGGCTTCGGCGGTGGCCAACGTGACGAGGGTGTTGAAGGCGATGATCGAGCCAAACGCGGATTCTGGATCCGAGGCCAAGGCGTGTGTGAAGGCCTCCTCTTGGGTTGCGCCGAGGGCTGCACCGCAGGGGTTGGCGTGTTTGACGATGACACACGCGTGGGGTGCTTCTGGCCATTCTTCGGTGGACAGCGACCGGCACAGGCGAAGGCACGCGTCGGCGTCAGCGTAGTTGTTGTAGGACATCGCTTTGCCGCCCTCAACCTGAGCTCCGACCAAGGTCGAAGCATCACCAACGGAAGCAGCGTCAACAAACAAAGCGGCCGCCTGATGCGCGTTTTCGCCGTATCGAAGCACCTGACGTTGGGTTGCAGCCACGCGGATGACCGCAGGCAAGCGGTCGGCCTGGTCCTCGACGCGCTCCACGGACTCCGGCGCCCCAATCCAACGCTCGTGGAGGGTTCGGGCGATGGCTGTGTCGTAGCCCGAAGTTTGCTGGAAGGCTTCCAGCGCCAAGGCTTGGCGCAGTTCGAGGCCGACGGCTTCAGGCGCGGGTGCGGATCTCAGGGCATCGAGCACGTCTGTGTAGCGTTCTGGCCGTACCACGATCAGGACGTTGCGATGATTCTTGGCCGAGGCCCGCACGAGGGTGGGCCCCCCGATGTCGATCATTTCGAGGAGTTCGGACTCGGCGAGCGGTGGCTCTTTTGCTGCTGCCTCGGCAAAGGGGTAGAGGTTGACCGCCACCACCTGAATGGGGGGATACCCGAGTTCCTTGAGGTGGGCAGCGTCGTCTTCTCGCTCCAAACGAGCAAGGAGGGGGCCGTGAATGGCGGGATGAAGCGACTTCACACGGCCGTCAAAGATCTCCGGATGACCCGTGGCTTCGGACACGTCCGTGACCGTCAATCCCGCTTCACGCAGGGTCCTCGCGGTGCCGCCGGTGGACAGGAGTTCGAAGCCCAATTCCGCAAGACCTTGTGCGAAAGGGATGATGTCGCGCTTGTCCCACACGCTGAGCAAGGCGCGTGGCCGAACGGGCTCCTGTTGCATGGCGTGACCCGTTTTATCGAGCATCGGTAGACCGGTTATGAACGTGGCGTCAGTCGCCCCGAGCCGAAATCACCTGGTCGATTCGGAGCAGGCCGCAGACGGCCTCCGTTGCGACCTCGATGGCGTGTTCGAGGGTCTCCGCGTTCGCCCATGCGTGCTCGATGACGCCATTGGCACCCGCGACGGTGACCCCCTCGTTGCCTCGGCCCGCACGGTGGGCGGCCCGCAGATCGAGCAGCACGTCGAGGCGATTGGCCCCCGCGTTTTCGATGAGCGCACCGGGGACGGCCTCGAGCGCTCGAGCGTACGCATCCATGGCCAGCCTGCGTCGCCCGGTCGCGGCCTCGGCCGCTTCACGCACCGCGGAAGCGGCGGCGATGTGCAGGCTGCCTCCACCGAGGAGCAAACGGCCAGAATCCATGGCTCCAATCACCGAGCGAAGCGCGTCGAAGAGGCCTCGAATCACTTCCTCGGTGGCTGTGCCCGCGCTGCCGCCGACGTCAATGCACGCCAGTCTACTGTTCGCATGCTCGAAGACGAGGCGTTCGCGGCGGCCTTCGTCCCCTTCGAGTGTCTCCACGGAAAAGCGGTCAAGCGATCCAAGAGACTCGGCGGTCAAGTCGTCGAGGTGTTCGCATAGCGTTGCGCCCGTCACCTCGGCGAGGTCCTCAGCCCCGTCGCGCTCCACGTCCGCCAACACGACGCAGCCCGCATCGACAAGGCGGTGAAGGACGCGGGGCTCAACCTCCTTGGCGCAGACGATGAGGCGCGCTCCGGAGGCGAGCACGGCTTGGGCGTGCGCGTCGAGAAGCGCATCCTCGGCGGCCATGAAGGACTCAAGTTGGTCCACGTCGTTGACTTCGATCTCGGTCTCACGGACACCTTTCTGCAGGGCAAGCGGACGCGTCAGCACCGCCACCTTGACCTGCTCCAAGCTTCGGGCTTGACGGTCCAGTGCGACGCGCTGGTCGAGGATTATTCCGGGGATGAGGCGGCTGTCGCCAAGGGCACCTGCGCCGCGCTTGGCCATCCGGATGCGCTCATAGGAGAGCGGGTCCCCCTCGGCCGTTCGCTGGACGAGGAGGGCGGCGTCCACCACCAGGGCAGCGAGTTCCGCCCCACCGGCTTCAGCGCTCGTCCCGGTCATGGCGGTCAGTGCCACGTCCGACCATCGCCCTTCATCGGCGTCCGAAGCATCCACGCTGCGGCGTGCTGCGGTCGCCAACGTGATGTCGGCGGCCTCGCGGTACCCCTCCACAAGGGTCAGCGGGTGAAGGCTGCGTTCGAGCAGGCGGCCACCCTCACGCATCAGTTCCCCTGCGAAGATGAGGCACCCCGTGACGCCATCGCCGCAGGCGTTTTCCTGGGTTTCCGCCATCGACACGAAGGTCTTGGCCGCTGGATGCTTGACCAGCAAATCGGCCACGATGCGGGCCCCGTCGTTGGTGACGGCGGTTTCTCCGTTGGACTTGTACAGCATTTTGTCCAAGCCGTTGGGCCCGTAGGTGCCACGAATAAGGTCGCCAAAGGCGACTGCTGCTCGGACGAGCTTCTGCGTGACCGCCACACCGCTGGTGACGTTGGTCGTTGGACGGACGATGACCACGGGGGCGCGGCCGCCGCTTTCCTCTCCGTCCATCGCGCGCCGGTCAGGGCCCGCCCTCATCAACCCTGCCTCGCGGCTCAACCCGGGGTTTGGGCCTCGTTGAGGGCCGCAAGGGCAGCGTCGAGGACCCTTTGCACCTCGCGAAGCGTCGGCGCCGTGATCTGCAGGACGAGGACATTGTCCTCGGTGCTCGTGGTCACGCCGTCCAAGCCCTCAACGACGGCCGCGCTCGACGCATGCCCTTCGAGGCGGAGGTCGACGGACACGGGTTCCATGTGCGTCCGTGGAGGCTTCCTGCTCATCACGCTGACGGCTCATCCATCGGGCTGATAGGAGAGACGCCGAGTTCGTCGCGATGGCGCAACGGGACGTGTTGGCCGGTGCGGGCGGCGTGCTCCTCGGTGCAGCCCGTACCGACCATGCCGGCCGTCGTGCCGTGCTCGTGGTGCGCGGCGAGGACGACACGACCGAATTCACCGACCTCGCGAAGACGATGGGCATCGACATCGTCGACGTGGTCAAGCAGCGTGGCCGGGACGACCCTCGCACCTACCTTGGCCGCGGCCGCTTGGACGAGGTCGGTGATGTGCTCCGGAGCGCACCGAGCGGCCATGCTTGGCACGGCGTTGACCTCGTCCTGATGCACACCAACGCCACGCCTCGTCAGTTGGTGGCGACCTCGACGGTCTTGGGCGTCGAAGTCTGGGACCGAGTGCGCTTGTTGCTGGCCTTGTTCACGGCCCACGCTGCTTCGGTGGAAGCCCGAACGCAGGTGCGCATCGCGAGGCTTCGTTCCGACCGAACCGTCCTCCGTGAACTGATCTCACAAGAGACCACGGGCGAGCGCGCCGGCTACGGTGGTGCGGGTGCCACGGGCGCAACGGAAGTGTTGGTGGCCTTGGGACGAGAGATCGAGGGCCTTCGTAAACGCCTCCAGCGCCACGCTCGGGCGCAATCCGAGCGACGCAGGCAGCGCACCCGCAGCGGTGCGAGGACGGTCGGTCTTGCGGGCTACACAAACGCAGGAAAGTCGAGCCTCTTCCGCGCCCTGTCCGGAAAATCCGTGCTCGTCGAGGACCGCTTGTTCTCCACGCTTGAGACCACCGTGGGTCGCATGGAGGCCAGTCCACGTGTGCTGCTGGCCGACACCATCGGGTTCATCGATGCCCTTCCGAGCGAGACGCTCGAGGCCTTCCGCGCCACCTTGGCCGAGGCGCTGGAGTGCGATTTACTCCTGCTCATGGCGGACGCCAGCGACAACAGAGACGAGTTGCTCCGTCGCCTCAACACCTCGATTCGGGAGGTGCAAGACCGTCTCGACGAGGACGACGTGGAAGTGATGGTCGTGCTGACCAAAATCGACCTCATCGACAACGAACAGAGGAAAGCCGTCGAGGACTTGGTGGCCGACATCGGCCTGTTCGACCCCCACTTCGTGTCCGCGCACACGGGAGAAGGTATGGTGGCCCTGCGCGACGCCATCCTCACGCACCTTCACGGGCCTGCCCGCGTGCTTCGGATTGCTGCACCCGACGAAGGCGGGCGGCCCATCGCGGCCCTGGAAGACGCCGTTCGAAACGCCGGTTTGGTGTTGGAACGCCGAACCAGCGAGGAGGCGGTGGACCTGCTGCTGTGGTGCGACGGTGCAGATCTGCAACGCCTGATGGCGCAAGCTCCCAATCGTTTCATCGTGATCGGTGAAGGCGTTGAGGCCTTCAGGTCATGACCGGTACAAGCCGGCGCGGCACGAGGAAGGTCAGGATGACGGCCGTCAGGCCAAGGATGCAGGCGCTGTAGAAATGCCCCATCGTGAAGATGGACAGCACGGCGCCGACCCGAAGCAAGGGCAGCGAACCAAGTTTGAGCGACATCACACCGAAGCCGCCGCTGATGAGCGCGAGTCCCATGAATCCGAAGCCGATGACCACGTACAGCCCCGCCGCAGCAGGATCCATCATCGGATGTTCCATCTGTTGGGCAGAATTGTCGATGGTGCGAAGTTCGCAGGTGTCGGCCCCGTTGTTGCACGGCGCAGCCTCGAATTTGGCCTGCGAAGGGAAGTCAAACCTGAGGGTCGTAAAGCCGTAGGGTTCGAACAAAGCCGGAGGCGAAAGCAGGACCCTGTTGGACAACACGTCGGTGTGGTTGTCCCGCTCCAGCAGAAGGTCTACGCGGACCAAGCCAGGCGTGAGGTTTTCGAGGAAATATTCGCCCTGTGCATCGGTTTGAGCCTCAGCGTAGACCCACTGGTTCCCCGATTCCCACTGCACGTAGATGGTGACGTTCTCAAGCCCCTCGCCGCCTTCATCCACCACGCTACCGCGGAAGATGGCCGTGTCCTCAGGCGCGGCGCGCGACATGGCGTAGACGAACTCGTCCGGCCGCACCACCCCTTGCTCGGGTGATGCGAAATCCAATCCATTGGCAAAGCCAAGCAGCGAGACCACGATGACCAGCACGGCGATGGAGCGCGCCATGGGGTGCAGTCCCTTGGCTTCGGTGAGCATGACAGCATCGCTGCTGGCGAAGGTCAGGCCGGTGGCGATTTCGGCCGCCAGCCAATCCTCGTCGCCCTCCTCAGACGCGAGCAGTGTCGCTTCATCCACGCCTTGGCGTGACGTGGGTCCGGATTGAACCTGCCGACGGCGCCACGTCAACCACCGCCGCCGTCTCAATTCGTGGCATTGAAATACCACCCCGATTACGCAACCTTGAGTTCACTAGTGAACCTGGAGTTGAACACCATGAGCGTAGGCATTGAACCGTTGGCAGCGATGGTCCTTCTCGAGATCGAGAAGGCCCCCGAAACGACCGCAGGTGGCTTGTTGCTGCCTGAAGAAGCACGCGACGCGATGAACGTCGGTCGCGTGTTGGCCGTTGGCCCTGACGCGGAGCACGTCGCTGAAGGCGACCGCGTCATCTACCGAAACTACTCGGGGACGACCATCGAATGGCTCGGCATCGAGTACCTGCTCATCAAGGAGGAAGAACTCCAGGCAAAGGTGACCAACTGAGGTGAGACCATGGCGAAGCAAATTGTGTACGGAGACGAAGCGCGCAACAAGTTGGTCGAAGGCATCGACGCGGTGGCGAACGCGGTCAAGGTGACCCTTGGTCCCGCCGCCCGCACCGTGGTGCTCGAGAAGTCCTGGGGCAGCCCGACGATCATCAACGACGGCGTGACCATCGCCAAGGACATCGAACTTGAGGACGCCTTTGCCAACATGGGCGCCAAGCTCATCCAAGAAGTGGCCTCGAAGACGCAGGACAACGCCGGCGACGGCACGTCCACGGCCTCCGTGATGACCCAGGCCTTGGTGCACCAAGGCATGCGCAACGTGACCGCAGGCGCGAGCCCCGTGGCCCTCAAGTCCGGCTTCGATGCGGCCATTGCGGCCGTGGTGGAGCACCTCAAAGGCAGCGCCATCGAGGTGGACAGCGGCGACATGATCCGTCAGGTCGCGACCATCGCGGCCAACAACGACCCGGAGATCGGGGCGCTCATCGCCGAGGCCTTCGACAAGGTTGGACGCGAAGGCGTCATCACCGTCGAGGACTCGAAGTCCATGGAAACCGAACTCGAAGTCGTGGACGGCATGGAGTTCGACAAGGGCTACGTCTCCCCTTACATGGTGACCGACCAGGAACGCCGCGAAGCGGTGCTCGAGGCGCCGCTCGTCCTGATGACCGACCAGAGCATCAACAGCACGCAGGAACTCATTCCCGTGCTCGAGTACGCCATGCAGCAGAAGCGCCCGCTTCTCATCGTCGCCAAGGACGTCGAGGGCCAAGCCCTCGCCACGCTGGTCATCAACGTCGCCTCCAAGGTGCTGAAGGCCTGCGTGGTCAAGGCGCCCGGCTTCGGTGACGAACAGGGCGAGATGCTCGACGACATCGCCATCCTCACCGGTGGCGCGGTCATCACCAAGGACAAGGGTGGCGACCTGCAGGCCCAAGGCATCGCCTCCCTCGGCACCGCCGAGAAGGTCATCGTCACGAAGAACAAGACCACGCTCATCGGAGGCGGCGGCGACGAAGTCGCGGTCGGCGAGCGCGTGGAACTGCTCCGCGGTCGCGCCAAACTCGCGACCTCCAAGTGGGACCGTGAAAAGATCGAGAAGCGCGTGGGTAAGCTCGGATCCGGTGTCGCGGTCCTGAAGATTGGCGCCGCCACGGAAACCGAAGCCAAGGAGACGAAGGCCCGCGTCGACGATGCCCTCAACGCCACCCGTGCGGCTATGGCCGAAGGCGTGGTCGCCGGTGGCGGCCTCGCGCTCTTCCGCTCGACCGGCGTGCTCGACAACCTCGACCTGAGCGGGGACGAGGCCCTCGGTGCGAGCATCGTGCGCTCCGCCCTCGTGGCGCCCCTACGCCAAATCGTGGACAACGCCGGACTTGAGCCCGCCATCGTCGCCGCCAAGGTCGATGACGGCGAGGGAAGTTTCGGCTACAACGCCAAGACCGGCGAGTACGGCGACCTCTTCGAGATGGGCGTCATCGATCCGGTCAAGGTGACCCGCAACGCCCTCCAAAACGCCGGCTCCATCGCCGGCCTCGTGTTGACCACGGAAACCCTGGTCGCCGACAAGCCCGAGCCCAAGGGTGCCGACGACGGTGGCATGGGCGGCATGGGTGGCATGGGCGGCATGGGCATGGACGGCATGTTCTGAGGCCCAACGTCGCCACCTTGATGCCGAACGCGTGGGACGTCACGCCATGAGCGAAGCGTCGGACGGCCCGGCCTTGCTCATCGTGAAGGGATCCTTCGCCCAGTACGGCGGCGCCGAACGCGACGTCGTGCGTCAACTCGAAACGTGGCTGCAGGTCTTCTCCTCGATCCGCATCGCGACGCTTCACGGCCATCCTGACATGGAAGCCGAAGCGGCCCGCCTCGGCATCCCCGTGTTCACGCCCACCGAAGCGTGGAAAGGCGACACCTCCGTGCTCGTGCGCATCACCGCGGCTTCCAGCCGCGCGGCCTCGCGTGCGTGGCGCGCTTTCTTCTCCAGCGACGTCGGACGCATATCGCTGGATGGCGCGGACGTAGCCCACCTCGTCTCGGGCGAGGGTTCGCTCGAGGCGGCCGATGCCTTGCCCGCTGATCTGCCTCTTCACGTTCACATGCTCGAGCCGCGCCGCGGCTTGCACGGCGAAACCGCCCTGTGGGCGAAGATCGACGGCCGCCAACCCCGCCCCGTGGCGCTGACGCGCCTCTTGCTCACTGCGCCACGCCGCAGGGACCGCGCCTTGGTGCGCCGCCTGGCGGCACGGCAACGCTGCGCCATCAGTGGAAATTCACCCTACATTCAATCGCGCATCAAGGCCGTCTTTGGCCTGGACGCAGGCGTGTTCCTGCCCTGCGTGGACGCCGCCATGTGGGCCCGCGAAGGACCTGCACCAGCGCCCGAAGGGCACGTCCTGACGGTCGGGCGCGCAGCATGGGCCAAGGGCACCTGGGAATGCATCGACATGCTCGTCGGCACCGGCCTTACCTTGGTGCACGTTGGTGGCGGAGAGGCCGCCGACCTTGAGGGGCTCAAGGCCCACGCTGACGCCGTCGGAGTGGCCCTCGACATCGCGCCTCGCCTGAGCCACGACGACCTCGCGCACCGCATGGCCACGGCCCGAGCGGTCATCTCCTTCGCCCACGGCGAGCCCTTCGGGCTGACGCCCGTGGAAGCCCACGCCGTCGGTACGCCGGCCCTGATGGTCAAGGACGGCGGCTTTGGCACCACGATCACCGACGGCGTGTCCGGCCGCTTGCTGCCGCGCAACGACCGTGCCGCATGGCATGCTGCCCTTGAGCAAGCGGCCGACATGGACACCCGAGCGGCCTGGAGCGAGGCCGGTCGGGCACGCATCGCTGAGCTTGGCCTCGACCCCGCCTCGCGTGCTCTGGACTTGCGCGGCATCGTCGACCGCTTGCTGGCCTGATGCGACCGCCACCGAGGAGGCGCAGCGACCCCCAAGGCTGATGCCTGAAGCGGCCCGTGGACGCGTCATGGACCTGCGGGACCTCGCGTGGATGGTGCGCCATCTCGACGAGCCCGTCTCGTCGGTTCACCTCTTTCCCGACGGGGGGCTTATCGCCGGAGGCTGGAACGGATGCGTCAAGCGCTGGGACGAGCAGGGTGAATTGCTCTGGACGGCGTCGACGCCTGATCGCGTGATGGCCGTGACGCCATGGGGCGACGCGCTGGCGCTGACCGCTGGCCTGCACGTGGTCGTGCTTGACCTCGCCACCGGCGAAGAACGCTGGTCGCGTCCGCTGGAGGGCAGCGCCGACCTGCAATGCGTGATCAGCGAACACCTGCTGACCACCTCCTCGGTCTACGACATCGAGCACTTCGATTTCCTCGAATCCGCCCTCTGGCTGCACGATGCCTCGGGCGAGGAACTCCACGTACACCGCCTCGACGAACGCCCTTGGGACGTCATCGAACACGACGGTGAACTGCTCTTCGGCCTTGGACGGCCGCGCGGCGGCCTGCTCGTGACCAACGACGGCCGTACCTTCGAGCACCGTGCCATCAACGACGCCGCGGTGCTGGCCATGGCGCACGACGCGGAAGGCCCGCTCGTGCTGTCCAGCGTGGGCGACCTGCTGCGCCTCAGCGGCGAGGGCGTGGACGGCATGGCCCAGGCGGATGCACTGCACACGGGTGGCGGTCGCCTCTTCCTCAGCGGCGAAGGGGCCTTCGCCTGCATCGACCATGGCGTGGCCTGGTCGCTCAAGGGCGCACCCGTGACGGCTGCAACCGCCGTGGAAGGTGAGGACGAATTCGTGGCCGTCGCCCGCTGGTCGGGCGCGCAAGGCCACTTGGAATTGGTCGAAGCAGACGGCACGAGCCTCGTGACCTACGAGGTGTCCAAGATCGAGGCCATGACGGCTGAGGGTTCGCGGCTTGCCATGGGCACGCAAGCGGGCGACGTCATCGTCCTCGATGCGCCCATGCTGCGGCGCAGGCTCGCCCGAGATGAGGACGATACTGAGGCTGTGGACGACGAAGCGGCCGCGCACCGCGCCGCGATGTTGGCCAAGCTGAAGGCGCTTCGAAACTGATCAGGCCGAAGGCCCGGTCATGTCCTCGGGCCGGACCCACGCATCGAACTGTTCCTCGGTCAAGGCATTGAGCGCAAGGGCAGCCTCACGCAGCGTGGTGCCTTCCTCGTGCGCCTTCTTGGCGATCTTCGCCGCCATGTCGTAGCCGATGTGGTTGTTCAGCGCGGTCACGAGCATCAGCGAGTTCTCGAGGTGGTCGCCGATGGCGGCGAGGTTCGGCTCCAAACCGTCGACGCACTTCGTGCGGAAGGCGCGGCAGGCGTCCGTGAGCAGGCGCGCGCTGTGCAGAAGGTTGTGGATCATCATCGGCTTGTACACGTTGAGTTCGAAGTTGCCTTGGCTGCCACCGATGGTGATGGCCGTGTGGTTGCCCATGACCTGACAGCAGACCATCGTCATGGCTTCGGCTTGCGTCGGGTTGACCTTTCCGGGCATGATGGAGGAGCCGGGTTCGTTGGCCGGCAGCGCGAGTTCACCAAGGCCACAGCGGGGCCCAGAACCGAGCCAGCGGACGTCGTTGGCGATCTTCATCAGCGAAGCCGCGAGGGTGTTGAAGGCTCCAGAAGCAGCGACCACGGCGTCGTGGGCCGCCAGTTGGGCGAACTTGTTCGGTGCGGAGACGAAGGGCAAGCCGGTCGTTTCGGCGATGGCCGCGGCCACCCGCTCGGCGAAGTCTGGATGCGTGTTCAGGCCGGTGCCCACGGCGGTGCCGCCGAGCGCCAACTCGTGCAGGTCCTCGACCGCGAAGGAGAGGCGGCGCAGGTCCGCGTCCAATTGGGCCACCCAGCCGCCGGCTTCCTGTCCGAGAGTGAGCGGTACGGCGTCCATGAGGTGGGTCCGGCCGATCTTGACGATGTCCGACCAGGCCTCGGCCTTGGCCGCCAGCGCGTCACGCAGGGCGACCAAGGAAGGAATGACCTCGTGGACGATGGCTTCAGCCCCGGCGATGTGCATCGCGGTGGGGAAGGTGTCGTTGGAGGACTGCGCCCGGTTGACGTGGTCGTTGGGGTGCACGGGCGACTTGCTGCCGAGCACGCCGCCGGCCATCTCGATGGCGCGGTTGGCGATGACCTCGTT
>JAYOTG010000027.1:0-24444 GCA_038150305.1 Candidatus Poseidoniales archaeon
CGTAAAGGTAGGTTTCCAGACAACAATAAGCAATGTAGCAACCATTAGGTAAAGAGCAATATCCCCTAAATCCTCGCCCTCGATTCCGAGGATTTTTTGCTCATCATCATCATCATCATCAACATCTGCAAATGCAGTTGGTGTCATCAACATAAGTGAGAGAGATAGAACCAACCACCATCTAAATTGCATCACTCCCCCCTCACGACCGTTGGTAATATTTGTATCCTAGTCCCTATCAATTGATTCGGATCGATTGCGTGGAATCATCCGAACGCCTTCGCATTATCTTTGACGAATCCACGGGGTGCGGTGAGTCGCTGTGAACGCCATCTTTGTGTCATCCTTCGATGACCGGGTCGCGTCCTGAGCGCCATCCGATGATGAAACCGCCAACGATCGAGCCGAGCGGAATCAGGTTGCACGCGAAGACGACACCTGGGTTCCACGTTCCACTGGGTTGGCCGATGAGGTACCACACCATCAGTCCAAGCAGCATGCCTGGGATGGCCAACACGCCCGCAAAGGACAGGGCACTGACGGTGCGCATGGTTTCACACGCTCCACGATGACGCTTCAACCTTCGTCGCCGCGCAAGCGGGCCGCCATGGCTTCCCCGCTTAGGGTGTTGAGGACATCATTGGGGCCAAGCCAGCCGCGTCGAGCGGTCATGACGCCGTAGGCCATGTCCGCAAGGCCCCGCACGGAGTGCGCGTCAGGGTTGACCACGACCGGCACCCCGAGTTCCTTGGCCCGCTTGCAGTGCCGCCAGTCGAGGTCGAGCCGGTACGGGCTTGCGTTGAGTTCCATGGCCTTGAGTCGTCCCTCGGCGTTGTGCTCGGCCATGTGATCGAGCACGGCCATCAAATCCACCTCGTAGCCGTCACGCCCTTGCAGAATGCGTCCGGTTGGATGCCCGAGCACCGTCGTGGCCGGATGGTCGATGGCTTGCAGCAATTCCTCCGTGTTGGTTTGCTCGTCTCGACCGCGCCACCGGCCAAGCGCGTGCACGCTGGCCACCACGTAGTCCAACTCGTTGAGCACCTCATCTGGATGGTCGAGTTTGCCGCCTTCAAGGACGTCGGATTCGACGCCATGGAAGAGGCGGAAATCCTTGCCTTGTTCGGCCCATTCCGCGTTGGCGGCCCGAACGGTCGCGCCTTGGGCCAACAGATCGTCAGCAGAAGCACCGTTGGCAATGACCAGCGTAGGGGAGTGGTCCGCCAAGCCCAGCCACGACCAGCCCATGCGGTGGGCAGCGTCGGCCATCACCTCGAGGCTCGCTTCGCCGTCGGAGAGGTTGGTGTGGTTGTGGAGGCTGCCTCGAATCATGTTCGGCTCAAGGAGCGCAGGGAGTTCGTTGCCTACGGCGGCCGCGACTTCGCCGGTGTCTTCGCGAAGCTCAGGTGGAACGTAGGCCAAGCCGAGGTGGGCGTAAATGTCCGCCTCACTCGAGGCTTCGAGGGAATGCACGGCCGCCTCCATGCCCTTGAGGTCGCCAGCGAGGGCTTCCGGGATCAACCCGAATTCGTTCAGCCGCAGGCCTTGATCGATGGCCCTCTGGCGCATCGCGATGTTGTGTTCCTTGCTTCCGGTGAAGTAGGCCAAGGTGAACGGCGCCACCTCCGGCGGCACGAGGCGAACTTGGGCATCGATGGTGCCGCCGGCTTCCATCGATTCGTATTCTGCGCCACCGATGGCGTCCAGAACGTTGGCGTCGAGGTGAGGAAGCGTGAACGCCTCGTCGAAGATTTCGGTGTCGAGGATGAGGCTGATCTTCGAGGAGCCCGCGCCCTTGACGTCGGCGATGCCGGGAAGCGCCAGGATGGCTTCGGCCACGGCCGCATGGTCGGCTTCGTCAACGGCGACCACCAGGTCGAGGTCGCCGATGGTCTCGCGCCGTCGGCGTGCAGAGCCCGCGAGGGTCGCGTGTTGCACGCCGGGGATGGTGGCGACGCGGCTTTGAAAGGCCTCGCCGTACATCAGACCAATGTCGAGACGACGGCGAGAGCGGAACCGGGCCAGCAGATCGAGGCCGTCGAGCAGCCGGGCTTGCGTTTTGGCGCCGAAGCCCTTCAGTTCAGCGACCTGACCGGATTCACAGGCTTCGCGCAAATCGGCGATGGACGCGACGCCGAGTTCCTCGTGCATGACGCGGATGCGCTTCGGCCCCAGCCCAGGGATGTCCAGCATGTCCAGCATGCCCGGTGGCGTGTTGTCGTGAAGGTCCACCCAATCCGAGGGCCATGCCCCCTCACGCATCGCTTGTTCAATGCCCGAGGCCAGCCCCTTGCCAATGCCTTTGATCTCCACAAGGCGGCCGGTTTCCACCAATTCCCAAAGGTCGTCCGTCAGCGTACCAAGCGTGCGTGACCCGTTTTGGTAGGAGCGAATTCGGAAGACGTTGGCGTCGGCCAACTCCAGAAGGACACCGACCTGATGGAGCGCAGATGCCACTTGGTTCCGTCCGAAATAGGGCGGCCCATTCGGCCGTGGCCGGGGCAGACTGAATCCTCCTCCCGCCATGTCCGAACCTCGGGCAAGGGCCATGAGAACCTTGCGACGCGCTCGCACACTTCTTGAGTCAGCGCTCGCACCGCGGTGCATGGTCGCGGTGACCCTCATCGAGGCCCTAGCTGAAACCCTGTGCGGCGTGGCCGCGGTGCTGTTCACCTTCATCGCCACCCTTTCCCGCTCGCCGTCCGCGGAGCGGGTGGCTCAGAACGTCATCTCGGTGGTGCTGGTGCTCGCCGCGGCTGTCCTGTGGTGGCTGTCCCTTGCGGGTGGCGAGTTGTGGGGCTCAAACTACCTTCCACGGCCGCTATCGTTGTTTTGCGTGCTCATCGCCGTTGCCGCTCGCATGAACATCAAGGGCACCAACGTGAGCTTTGGAGCCAATCCGCACAGCATCGGCCGGATGAACGACGAAGCCGAGTGAGGGCTTCAGACGATTTCGCCCATGGGTTCACCGTCTTCGGCTTCGGCGGCCATGCGTTGGTCAATGAAGGTCCGCATGTACTCAGGGAGTTCTCCGTTGACGAACACGACGTCCTCCACCGTGTCGAGTTGCTTGAGGGCGTAGTAGATCTGCATGGCCGTCATCGGCGTGGATGAGCACCCGGTGCAGCCGCCTTCGAGGGACAGCATCACGACGCCACCGCTGGTGTCAAGGACGTTCACGATGCCATCGTGCTCGTCAAGCACGGCCTGGACCGGGCCGATCTCGGCGAGGACCTCGTCGGCGGTGATGGCCATGGCCCTCGGTCACGGCCGTGGTGTTTCAAGCCTCGCTCGGGCCGAGATGGATTCAAGGAAGGCGGTGGCGAGCATGCATCATGCTTCGGCCCGAGCGAATTGTGGTGCTCACCGGCGCCGGTATCTCCGCTGAATCGGGCCTGGCGACCTTCCGTGGCGACGACGGTTTGTGGGAGGGCCATCGTATCGAAGAGGTGGCCACGCCTGCCGCTTGGTGGCGGGATCCTGAAACCGTCTGGCGCTTCTACACGCTGCGGCGACGCGCCTTGTTGGACGTTGAACCCAACGACGCCCATCGCGCGCTGACTCGCCTCGAACGGGAGGGGCCGGAGATGCTGCTCATCACCCAGAACGTCGATGACCTGCACCAGCGGGCCGGCTCGGTTTCGCTGCTGCCGATGCACGGTCAGCTGCGCATGCTTCGATGCGAACGAAGCGGACGAAACGAAGAGCGCATGTCCGAGGCGGACCTTGACCCGCTCGCGTTCGTGGAATGCTCGTGCTGCACCACCCCTTCTCGCATGAGGCCCGACATCGTGTGGTTTGGTGAAATTCCCATGGGCATGGAGCGCATCCATTCTGTCATCGACGCCCTCCAGCACGGTGATCTGTGCCTGGTGGTGGGCACCTCAGGGCACGTGCATCCCGCCGCTGGTATCGCTGCCGCAGCGCGAAGCATCGGCGCCACCACGGTGTTGGTCAACCTCGATGCACCCGTGAACGTGGACGATTTCGATGAGGTGCACCTCGGACTGGCCGGCGACGTGCTTCCCGGACTGGTTGACGCGTGGTTGGGGGAATGGAGCGACGCCTGAGGTGAACCCCCGGAACGGGCCGCAGAGGCCCGAAAGCATGGGGAACCACTTATGTAAGGTCCTCAGGTCGCCGAGGGCAAGAGGTGCCCATTATGTTGGAGAACATCCCCCTGATTGCCGCCGCCGTCGCCCTGATTGGGCTGATTGTCGCGTTCGTCCTGTACCGCCAAAACGACAGCATCGTCATCGACAACGAAAAGGTCGCTGACATCACCGAAGAAATCCAGAAGGGGGCCATGGCCTTCCTGACCTCGGAGTATCGGTACATCGGTGTCTTCGTCGTCATCGTCTCCGTGGTGCTCTACGCCATCAACGGAAGCGACGGCGGACTCGAAACCGTTGTGGCCTTCATTCTCGGTGCCGCGGCAAGCGTCGCCGCCGGCTTCTCCGGCATGCGCTCGGCCACCTCGGCCAACGGACGCACGGCCATGGCCGCCAAGAACGGCGGTCAGCCCGCTGCGCTCGCCGTGTCCTACAACGGCGGCGCCGTGATGGGCCTCTCCGTCGGCGGGCTTGGCCTGCTTGGCATCTCCATCATCGCCTTCTGGCTCGGCAACGCTGACGACGGCGCTGCTTACACCGGCAACTCGTTGCAGTACGCGGCCGGATTCGGCATGGGTGCCAGCAGCATCGCCCTCTTCGCCCGCGTTGGCGGTGGCATCTACACCAAGGCCGCCGACGTCGGCGCCGACCTGGTCGGCAAGGTCGAGGCCGGTCTTCCTGAGGACGACCCCCGCAACCCCGGCGTCATCGCCGACAACGTGGGCGACAACGTGGGTGACGTGGCCGGCATGGGTGCGGACATCTTCGAGTCCTTCGTCGGTTCCATCATCGCGGCGATGGTCATCGCCCAAGGCTCGACCGAAATCGCCGCCGCGGGCGACGTGAGCCACTACGTGCTCCTGCCCATCCTCCTCGGCTTTGTGGGCTACGTCGCTTCCATCGTCGGCATCTTCTCCATGGCCGTCCTCAAGAACGGCAAGGATCCCGCCGCCGCGTTGCGCAACACGACCTTCATTGGCGCGCTCCTCTTCTGGGCCGGTGGCTTTGTGGCCATCAACGTCCTTGGGCTTGACACCGGCTACGAACCGATGTATGCCGTCATCCTCGGCAGCATCGTGGGCATCATGATCGGCCTGGTCACCGAGTACTACACCGGCATTGAGCCCGTGTTTGGTCTGAAGCCCCGCGCCATCCCCAAGATCGGTCAGATGTCCAAGTCTGGTCCCGCGACCAACGCGATTGCTGGCCTTTCCGTGGGCATGATGTCCACCTTCCTCCCAATCATCCTCATCGCCATTGGCATCTACGGCGCCAACGAAGCGATGGGCGGCGGCGACCTCGGCCTCTACGGCATCGCCATGGCCGCCATGGGCATGCTTGGCACCGTCGGTGTGACGATGACCGTCGACGCCTACGGACCTGTGGCCGACAACGCCGGTGGCATCGCCGAGATGTCCGAGCTTGGTGACGACGTTCGCGCCATCACCGACGCCCTCGACTCCATTGGCAACACCACCGCTGCGGTCGGCAAGGGCTTCGCCATCGGCTCCGCGGCCCTCACTGCCCTCGCCCTCTTCGCGGCCTTCAAGACCGCCGTGGCCGCCTCTGGCGAGACCATCGACCTCACCCTGGACGACCCCATGGTCGTCATCGGTCTGCTCATCGGTGGTGCGCTGCCCTTCGTGGTCGCGGCCATGACCATGGATTCCGTCGGCAAGGCCGCCGGTGACATGGTGGAGGAAATCCGCCGCCAGTTCCGTGAGATCCCCGGCCTCCTCGAAGGCAAGGAAGGCGTCAAGCCCGACTCGGCCACCTGTGTGGACATTTCCACCAAGGCTGCCCTGCGCGAGATGATGCCTCCCGGCGCCCTCGCCATCGTCGCCCCCATCGTGGTCGGCTTTGTGCTGGGCGCTTCCGCCCTCGGCGGGCTCCTTGCCGGTGCCCTCGTGACCGGCGTCTTGATGGCCCTCTTCATGGCCAACGCCGGTGGCGCTTGGGACAATGCGAAGAAGGCCATTGAGCAGGACCACATCGAAGGCGCGAAGAAGGGCGACGAAGCCCACTCCGCTGCCGTGATCGGCGACACCATCGGTGACCCGTTCAAGGACACCTCCGGTCCTTCGCTGAACATCCTGATCAAGCTCATGTCCATCGTGGCGGTCGTTATCGCCCCGAGCCTGAGCGCGACCGGATTGCTCTGAGCCCCGCGTCGGGTTCATCAACACGCCCACAGGTGGGGGTGACATGCGCGCCGCGATGCTGGTGGCTTTGCTGCTGCTTCCGGCGCTTGCCGGTTGCCTTGAGGGGCCTCGCACGCCATCGGAAATCGCGGCCGAAGAAGGGCTCATCGCGCCGCCTTGGGAGGTCGGTGATTGGTGGCTCTACACCTTCGTGACGCCAGAGTTCGGTGAGGATTCCGCCCGCCTTGTGGTGGCCGATGAGGACCCTGTTGACGGGCAGTGGATGCTTGGCATCTCCAGCGAACGTGAGGCCATGCGCCACGCGGTGGTCAACCACAACCCCTTCCTCGGCCGCGTCACCATGGACGCGCTGAGCGTGTACGAAAACGGTGAGGCGCAACGCGTCTTCTCCTTTCCCTTCGAGCGTGACGACACCTGGACCTTCACGCTGTTTGCACAGGACTGGACCGCCACCACCACCCTGGTGGACCGCGGCGTCGCCACCGTGGTGGCCACTTCTGACGACGGCCATGACCTCCGCTACACCATGGACGGCGGCGTCGGCTTCCTCCGTGATCTGACGTGGACGGACCCCGCCGGGGTGGACCGCCTGCGGATGGTGCTGGCCGGTTCCGGCGACAGCCATGAGGGCCAAGTCCACTTCCTGCGCGCCACCGATCTCTTCGCGGACGTCTACACCGACAGCGACGCCGAGTTCCGAGACAGCTTCCTCGACGAGGGTCATCCTTCCGGCGTCGGTTTTGACCGCTTGGTGTGGTACCTCGACGTGGACATCGCCGCCGGCGGGAGCGGCTCGTTGGTCCTGCGTGACCACACCAGCGCCTCGCCACTGAGCCGCGCTTGGGGTGCAGGATCTGCAGAGCGCGGCGCGGTGGGTTCCATCCCGTCCGTGTCGGGTGAATACCAGTTGACCGCGACCGTCCAGGGCGGTGGCTCCCATGTCGAGGTTCGCCTCGCGGGTGCCATTTCGCAGAGTTGGACGCTCGGGTGAACGCATGCCGACCCTGCTGATGATGCACGGCATGACCGGCACGGCTGACATGATGCGGCCTTTTGCCGAGGCCATTCTTCCAGAGGGCTGGACCCTACTCGTGCCCGAAGGTCGGTTCCCTCATCCCCGTCGGGGTTTCGCGTGGTGGCGGTACGAGGAATGGAGCGCTTCACCCACACGGCGTGCCAACTTGAGCCGCACGGAATTGTTCGACGTGGATGCCTCACTGGCGCAGCTGGAGCAGGAGGTTGCGCGGCACGCTCCTGCAGGTCCCTTGGTGGTTGGAGGCTTCAGCATGGGCGGGGCGATGGCCCAAGAGATGCTGCACCTCCCCCTCGCGGACCGCATCATTGGTGTCATCGCGCTCGGAACCCGGCTCATTCGGCCCATGGAACTCCGGCTTCGGCTGGAGGAACTCGAGCGAAAGCATCTCTTTTGGATGCACGGAGAGCGTGACGTGCGTGTACCGATCGAGGACGGATGGGCGATTGCACATTTGTTCGAAGACGCAGGTTGGGCCACCGAATTGATCGAACACCCGAAGGGGCACATGATCCCAACCGAGCATCACGCCGCGGTCAAAGAGTGGTTGGAGGCCTTGGCGGACGGGTGGGACGCAGCCACTCAGGCCAAGTAACGGCTGGTTTCGTCAAACCCACCGATGAACATCGGCTGCTCGCCACGGAGATCGAGGATAACGGGGACCGTCCTGTGGCCGGTTTCCCTGACCACCTGCGCTTGCATGTCGCGTTCGCGGTCGAAGTTGATCTCCCTGTACGAGAGCCCCTTGCTCGCAAACAGGCGCTTGGCGGCCACGCAGTAGGGGCAGAAGGTGCTGGTGTACATCAGGAAATCCTCATCCGTCTCGCTGGCGTGCTGCAGCACAAGGTCGTCCATGGTCCCCGCCAGCGCCGGTGTTTCTTGAACCCTGAGTCCGGGCGACCTTTCAAGGACCGAAGCCCCAAGCACAGCGCATGGCCGCCATCGCGATCATCGCCGCAACCAGCGACCGAAACCTTGCCCTCGCTCAACGCTTTGCGGAGGTGCTGGAAGCAGACGGTCATGGCGCCGACGTGATCGAACTGGCCGGCATGGACTTGCCGATCTTCACCACGTCACACTCCAAGGAACACGGTGCTCCCGACGATTTGGACGCGCTGTGGTCCCGCTTGGAAGCGGCCGACGGCTGGTTGGTGTGCGCTCCGGAGTACAACGGTTCAACACCGCCAACCTTGGTCAACGCCATCACCTGGCTCTCCACCCGCTGGCAAGATTTCCGCGCCCTGTTTAACGGGCGGCCCGTGGCTCTGGCGACCTCCTCCGGGGGCGGTGGGGAGTACATCATCACCGCGATGCGCAACCAATTCCTCTTCCTTGGATGCGACGTCGTCGGGCGCTCGACCATCGAGAAGAAGGGCGAAGACGCTCGGCAGGAGAGCCTCGAGGACGTCGCCCGCCGGTTGACCAACCTGTGTTGAATCAACGCTCGAACAAGGCAGCGTGCTTGGCCCGCACCTTGTTGACCTTCGGGGCCACCACGAAGCCGCAATACGGATTCTGTGGGTTGTTGGCGAAGTAGTCATGATGCACGGCCTCTGCTGTCCAGAACCGGTGGTCGCCGAGGTCTTCCACCACGGTCACGATCGCCTCGTCGTACCATGTTGAGACGTCGCCGAGGACCGCTTCGAGGGAGGCGCGTTCCTTCTCACCGTCGACGAAGACGATGCTCCTGTATTGGGGTCCCACGTCGTTCCCTTGGCGGTTCAGTTGCGTCGGGTCGTGGGCTGTGAAGAACACGCGAAGCATGGTGCCGTGGTCAATGACGTCGGTGTCGTACTCGAATTCCACCACTTCAGCGTGGCCGGTGCGCTTGCCGCAGACCTGCTCGTAGGTGGGGTGCTCAACATGGCCTCCTGCATAGCCAGGCCGAGCCGCAAGCACGCCTTTCAGGTCCTTCATCGCCGCTTCGATGCACCAGAAGCATCCTCCACCAACCACGAGTTTCGCCATGGTATCACCTGCAGTTGCAGGTATATGGGACGTGTGCAAGCCATCATAGACGTCCTTTCAGACGTGAACCCATGACACGTACCGTCCGTACCACCATCCCCACGCGAACGGTCCGAGAAGGCGGTGGCTTCCTCGTGCGCCGTCCTGCAGCCATGGGGGCCATGATGAGCCCGTTTTTGTTGCTGGACGAGATGGGCCCTGTGGACTACGGTCCGGGCGAAGCGGTGGGCGCACCGTCCCATCCCCATCGCGGCTTTGAGACGGTGACCTACCTGCTCGACGGCTGCATGGTCCACGAGGACTCCGCCGGCAACAGCGGAACCCTTCGGCCGGGCGACGTGCAATGGATGACCGCCGGCCGAGGCGTCATCCACAGCGAGCTGCCTCACGAGGACGTCATGCGAGACGGTGGACGAAGCCATGGGTTCCAGATCTGGGTGAACTTGCCTGCTGAACACAAGATGATGGCGCCGCGCTATCAAGACGTGCCGTCCGCCTCCATTCCCGAGGTCACCTCTGAGGACGGGTCGGTGTGGGCCAAAGTCATCGCAGGTGCGTGCCTTGGTGCAGAAGCGGTCATCGACACGGTGCTCCCCATCACCTACCTGCACCTACGGCTGAAGCCTGGTGCGCGTTTGGAGCAGCCCATCGACGATGACCTCAACGGGATGCTGTACGTCTTTGGTGGCGATCTGCACGTCGGGCAACGTCGCGTTGAAGATGGGCAATTGGCCTTGCTGACCCCCGGCCCGTCCGTGCACCTTGAGGCCGGTGATGCCGGTGCGGAGCTGTTGGTGCTGGCAGGCCCAAACCTCGACGAGCCCATTGCAAGGTACGGGCCCTTCGTGATGAACACGGAAGAGGAAATCGTCCAAGCCATCCAAGACTACAACGCTGGGCGTCTCGCCTGAAGGGTCCGGGTCTTCCTCTCGACCGCATGAACGGCTCGTTGGCGGCTTGTTTCGGTAGAAGCGTTATACCGTCAATGACTGAATTGCCTGCATGACTCAGGCTGCACCGCACGAAGCACCTTCCGCACTTGAGGTGGTTCAGCAGAACACGCTCTCGCGAACTTCGGTTGGCCTGCAACCCGTTGCCGTTCAACGCAACGAGGCACTGGAGCGCTTTTCTCAGGTCATCATGTACGGTGTTGCCCTGCTGTTCATCTGGGGCGGTATCCTCTCCTTGGCCTTCGCTGAGGGCGCATCAGAACTCAACTTTCTCGCCCTGCTGATCGGCGGTGGTGTGTCTTCGGCCATGGCGATGTTCATGATCGAAATTCGGGTCCGTGGGGGCCAGTCATCGCTGGATCAACCGCAAGGCTACTTGCTCGGGTTGGCCTTCTTTTTCATGGCCATTGGGATGCTGTGGGGCACGCGTTTCCTTGCCGGTTGGCTCAGTGCAGATCCGATCAACCTCAACGTCTTCGTGGAGGGCAATTCAAGCGGTCCGTGGTCCATTGATGCTCAAAATTGGCGGGCCGGACCGAACACCATCCTCCTCCAAACGGTCGGGACCGTCGCCTTGGTCTTGGCCCAGCGCCGTCTCTTGTCCCGTTACACCGGCGCGTTGGACCTTGCGTGGGCCGTGATGGTCTTCTCTCCCATCGCGTTGCTGTGGGTGGGCATCGGCACCTGGACGCACTGGTCTGGCGAGGCCTTTGGTTGGCAACTCGGTCTGGCCATGATCGTGTTGTGTGGCCTGTCGATGCACATGAGCGTCCAGTCTGACGTCTCCTACACCTTTGTCATCTCGGCCATCACGACAAGCCTGCTTCCGCTGGTCTACCAACTCAACCTCGACGAGGTGGTCGTCGATGGAAGCGAACAACTCGCCGCAATCAGCATGCTCATTCCGCTCATTTTCCTCCAAGGCTGGTTTGCCAAAGACGCCCGATTACGCCGAGAGTTGGTGGAAAGCATCTCTTGGGCGATGGTGGGCATCGTCGTGTTCGTGATGCTGCTCCTCTTCCCGTGGGACGGCACAACGAACGGTGCCCATCTGGTCTTCCTCGATTACACCGTTTCGAGCGTCCTCGGTGCACAAGCGGCGGAAATCTTGACGCCCGGTGCGCTGCTGTGGGGCGCCTTGCTCTTTGGCTACTTCCCGGCCGTTCACGCACGACGAACGCCCGCGATGCCCATCCTCCTCGCGGCAACCCTCTGGACTTTTTCAGGGGATGCCGCGGACGTCCCGTGGCTAATCGCCATCACCACGGCGGTGTACATGCTTGGCTACGCCGACGCAACACGGCCCTGGGTGGCCCAAGCCACCATGGCGGCCCTCGCCCTTTCAGCGGTGATTCGAGGTACGCTTGTGGACGCCGAACTGCTTGATGCTGCGCAGATCACGGACGAGATGCTGCCGGGCATCGTCCCCGCAGCCTTGCTCATGCTGGCCTTCCTGGGCAAACAACGCGGGCTCCTGCCTTCCCTCGCTCCAGTGGCCGTTATCGCCCTCATTGTCGTCACCCCGACCTTTGCGGATTTGTTGGGCGAAAGCGCCGTGCTCGGGTGGATTGTGGCGCTCTTGCCCCTCGTCATGTGGCAAATCGACCTTCGGAAACTGGCGTCCAGCGACGTGTCCGAGCTCGCCTCGGTGTCGTACCAAGGCGCGGTGGCCATGCTGGTGCCGGCGGTGCTTGCGTCCACGGGTCGCCTGACCCTTGGTGAGGGCACAGACACCGAAGTGCTGTTGCTGGTGGCGACCATGTTGTACGGCTTGTCGCTGGTCGAACGTTCCAGTCAGGTCGGCCTCGGTGGTATGATTGCCTATTTCGGGACAGGTGGCCGACCAGCCGAGGATGAAACCGATGCCATCGAAGCCGGGACGCCGCTCGACCAAGTTGGGCTCATGCTCTCCATCGTGATGATGGCGCAAGCCGCGGGAGGCCTTGAGCAGGAGCTGCTCAGGTTGCTGTTCCCCGTGCTGCCCTTCCTCCTTCTGCTCGGTGAAGCGCTTCGAATGGAACGCATCACCTCGAGCGACCGTGCCTACGGATTGGTCGTGGTGTTGCTGCTGGTCCTGTGGCCCATCCTCAGCGGCGACATCCATGCTCGGGAGGACATCACCGGCCAACTCTTCCTTGAACTGTGGGTGTGGGAAATCAGCCTCCTTGCTGTGCCGATGGTGGTGCTGGCGATGAAGCGCAAGGATTTCGTCTACGACAGCGTTGACCTCGATCGACTTACGCTTGTTCTTCTCTTGATGCTGGCTTCCCTCGACCTGTACATCGGTTTGCGGATGCCCCTTCTGTTTGCGGTCGTCGCTTGGCTCGCCCACCGCCATGGACGGGACGCTATTCTGGCCCTCGCTCCACTCATCTGGTTCCTCAACCCGTTCACGGCGAACGAATCCTTCCTGTTCACCCGAACAGCCTCGTTCATTGAGGACGTTGGCCTGCCGTTCAACGAACTGCTCGGGCTGAACAGCATCGTTGGCGTGCTGCTCATCGCCACCATGGTGGAGCCCGTTCGCGCTTCCATCATGGCCCGGCGTGCGGGCGAAGCGAACGCCGGTGGCGGAATGGCCACGGCGTGGATGCTCTTCGGCATCGTCGTCCTCGTGCCCGACATCATCTGGGCTGGAGCCTCGGTCATTGGGATCCTCATCCTTCGTCAGTGGTGGTTTGGCCGTCCAGACGCGGTGGTCTGGTTGCACGTCGCCTTGCTGCTTTGGCTCCTGATTTTCTTGCCCACCACGATGGATTCAGCCGGAGATGCCGTGCAGGTCGCCTGCGCCACCGTTGGCATCCTGGCCATGCTGTTCACCTTTGGCCAAGACGCCATCATCTTCCGGTACACGGCCCCGTTGGACGCAGAGGCCCCTCTTCCGAAGGGGGAGTTTGATTTCTCGAGCGAGAAGGGGCGTCACAACATCACCCAATCCCTCGAAGTTGGCAGCATCGTGCTGCTGCTCTGCACGCCGACCTTTGCGCTCGGCCTTGGTCACCTCGCGGGTGCAGTCCTCGGGACACGGCAACTCCTTCGTCGCCCCACCGACGTTCGACTGGGCATCATCCCCGTGCTTCACGCCTTGGCCGCAGCCGTGGTCGTGAACACCTTGACCGTCGGCGCCGCAGACACCACGTTCCTTTCCGGCGTTGTGCTCGGTGTGGAGGCCGCGGTGCTGTTGCTGATCGGCATGACCCGAAGCGATCCCGTCACCGCTTGGTTGGACGGATTTGCTCCGGACGTGGAACGTTCACGTGACACCATGGGCATCCTAGGGTTGGGCTACTTGCTCGCGTCAATCTTGATGCTGTTCGCGGGTGCAGACACGTGGACCTTCAGGCTCCTGTTGATTGCCCTCATTTGCCTCAGCCTCGGCATCAACGGCTTTGGTGCAGGCGGAGCATCATGGCAGCGTGCCATTGGAATCTACGGCGGTTTGATCGCCCTGATCGGCCTCTCCTTGACCATCGAAGGCAGCAACGCCGGCTTCTGGCGCGCGGTCCTCTTCCTCGTCATCGGTATGATTGCTTTCGGGTTTGGGACCCTCTACCTCCAACGTCAGGGCGGCCCCTCGGGCGTGTTGGAAGCCACAGAGGTGGAGATGCACATGGTCCAAGGCGGGGCGACCTATGGAGGGACGGTGCAAGCCGCCCCCGCCTCTTTGCTTGAGCAAACTCCTGCGCCGGTCACCAGCCAAGCGGACCTTGACGCGATTGAGGTCGAGGATGCTGCTCACGAGGAGGACACAGAGGCGGCCGCCGTTGAGGCATCCAGCGAAACGTCCGAAGCGTTGGCTGACGCACCAGAAGCGGACCTCGAAGAGGCTCCAGCAGCCACGCCATTGGACGACATGATGGACTTGCTCATCGACGATGCGATGCGCGTTCGCTTGCACGCAGCCATCCGAAACACCCCTCACGAAGGCTTCCGACCGACCTTGAAAATCACCGAGCGCGGTGAAGTCATGCTGGAATTCCTTCCCATCTGAGGGCAGCGCGTCGAGCCATCACGCGGTACTTGAACGGCCCAAAATGGGCCGCAGTCTACGTTTGAGAAGTGCTCGGGCCGGGATTCGAACCCGGGTCGTCGGAATGAAAATCCGAAATGATGGGCCGGGCTACACCACACGAGCTTAACCCGCGGACTGGAATCCCATTGATGAACGTTCGGCTGAGCGGGCTGGGCTCATTGTTCCTCAGAGGTGGCCTCAGGGGTCAGGGATGCCCACCACCGCCAAGCCGCCCATGCAGCAGCGAACATCACCAACATGGCCACCGCAAGGAGGATCTCGCGATCGAGGATCCATCCAATGGCATCCAAGGCTGCGTTGCCGTATCGAACCACCAGGACAATCTCAAGCCCAAAGCGAAGGCCGCGGCTGACCATACCGGCCAACACGAAGGGGCGCATCTCCATCTTCCCCATGCCAGCAGCCCATCCCATCACCTTGTAGGGGATGGGTGAGAAGCCGGCGATAAGCACCCCAAGGGTTCCGTGCCGCTCGAGCAGGACTTCCAAACGTTGCAAATTCTTCTCTTGCCGAAACCGAACCAGCAGCGGTCGGCCAGCCCGGGCGCCGAGCCACGAGCCAACAATGGCGCCGGCGACGCTGGTGAGCGTGGCCACGATCCAGATGCTGAACAAGCGGCTTGACCCATCGGCTGCGGCTGCCATTGGCAGGATGAGCAAATCCGGTGGAATGGGGTGAATGATGGCTTCTGTGAACGTCAGCAGCGCCAAGCCGAGCAGCCCTGCGGCGTCGGCCGCGTCGATGACCGCTTGCTCCCACGCCACGTGTGGCGCTGAGCGCCCTTACCGTTAGGTCTTCGCAGGCGGGTGCTTCTTGGACGAGGGCTTCCAGCCGATGGCATGACCGGCGGAGCGGAAGGCGCGGTGCTTGACACCACAGCCCTGCTTCACTGGCCGCTTGAACGGCTGGCCGGAGGCGTGTGCTGCCCGGCGCAGCTCGATGAATTGGAACGGCTCTCACCGGCGAGGCGCATGCTGGTGGAGGCCGCCCAGATCGAGTGGATGAACCCGAGTCCGGCGCACCTTGAAGCCGCCACTTCCGCGGCCGCGTCGACCGGTGATTTGCCCCGACTTTCAACGGTGGACCTCGAGGTCCTGGCCCTGTCCCTTGGCCTGCAGCGCCCCCTGATCACCGACGACTATCGCCTGCAGAACGTGGCCATGAAGGCTGGAATTGAGGCACGTTCTCTGGCCACCCGTGGCGCCAAGCAGCAGTGGTCCTGGGTCTGGCGGTGCACAGGCTGCGGGAAGGAGCATGACGTCAGCACCGGCGCGAAACGCGAGCGGGACGGTCCCGGTCCAGACTGCGACGTGTGCGGAAGTCCGACGGTGATGAAACGCCCTCGGCGTTGAGGTCACTCTTCGGCCTGCTCGAGGGCGTCGACCTTTCGTTGCAGGTCTTCGGGACTCATGCCGCTCGGGTCAAGCCCGAGGGCTTTGGCGCGTTCCACGAGGGCCACATCCGGGGTCATGCCGCCCGCTTCGAGGTCGGCGATGGTTTGGGCCTCCCGTGGAAGCGAGGTCGCCTCCTGCAGCCCTTTCTGGAATTCACCCTTGCTCCTTCCGAGGGCGTTCGCCAACTCCGGGAGCCGGCGTGCGCCGAAGAGCACGAAGAACACGACGATGATGATCAGGACCTCTGGGCCGCCGATGGATGCCATGTTGCTCAAGCCGTGGTGGGTGCTCGTTCGCTTCAAGGCTTCGCGTTGAAACGGCTTCAACCGCCTGAGACCGGGGGGAGCAAGGCCAGTTCGACGCCGTCTTCGAGCACAGCATCGCGCTCCACCCGCTGCCCGCCGATGGCCAGCGCCATCCCCATGGCCAGCCAATCGTCCAAACCGAGCGCGATGGCGAGGCCTTCTGCCGTGGTGCCTGCCTCGATTTCACGGACGTGATGGCGGCCGTCAAGCCGCTCTGCAGCAGGCCCGAAGGCGAGGATGTGAACCGTGATGAGGCCCATGGGGTGCGGTTGTGGCGCGGCTTGATAAACGCACTCGGGGCTTGTTGTGCATGGTCGTAGCCCTCCATGCCGCCGGCGTATGGAAGGTCTACCCAAGCGGAGAAGGTAGGGTCGATGCTGTTCGAGGGGTGGACCTTGAGGTGCATGCAGGCGAAATGGTCGCCATCACCGGGCCCTCTGGATGCGGGAAGACCTCGCTGCTCAACGTTCTCAGCGGTTTGGATGCACCCTCTGCGGGGACGGTGCTCATCCAAGGCGATTCACTGTTCGACCTTGACGACGACCGCCGCACGAGGTTGCGAGGGGAACGGCTTGGCTTCGTCTTCCAGGCCTTCAACCTCCTCCCCGTGCTGACGGCCACCGAGAACGTCGAGATCCCCCTCCTTCTCACCGGGCAACCCGCACATGACGTTCGCAAGGTGGCCCTCGAAGCCTTGGCTTCGGTTGGTCTCGCGGACCGCGCAGGGCATCTTCCGGCGATGCTGAGCGGCGGCCAGCAACAGCGCGTCGCGGTCGCTCGAGCCGTGGTGCACCGCCCGTCGATCGTGTTGTGCGATGAACCGACGGGGAACCTTGACTCGGTCACCAGCAACGAAGTGCTTGACCTGATGTCCACCCTGTGCCGTGAAGAGGGCATGACCTTCCTGATCGTGACCCATGACGATGCGGTCGCTGCCCGATGCGACCGTGTCCTGCGCATGCGCGACGGGCTATTCCTCCACGACGCCTCGGAGGAGGCGTGATGCTCGTCCTTGTTGTCGGTCTGGCGGTGTTGGCCGGGCTCCTCTTCGGGCTGTTCGCGCTTCTCGGCCTTCGCGATCGCACCTTGTGGTCCAGCCTCTTCGTGATCTTCGGACCTGCCTTCGACGCAGGTTTGATGGCGTGGCTGCTGGTTTGGCTTGGCCTTGGTCCGGTGCTTTCGGTGCTTTCAGGAGCCTTGGTTGGCCTGGCCTCGTCGCTGTTGATTCCCACGGTGTTGTGGCCTCGTCGCGCGCTTGTGGGGCGCCTTGCGGTGCGAAGCCTCCGGGCGCGGCCCAAACAAGCCGCGCTTCTGCTCGTGGCCCTCATCGTCTCCTCCTCCATCGTTTCCTCCTCGCTGGTGGTCGGCGACAGTTTGGATGCGACGGTCGAGCGGCAGGTCGACGCGGTGTGGACCGAAACGGACGTGGTCCTGTCCGGCAGGGACCCCGGGACGGCCCAGCCCATCTTGCTCGAGGCTGGGTTCATCGCCGAAGTGGCGGCCGAAGCCATGGCGTTGACCGACACGGACGGGACGGGCCTCTTTGACGGCATTCGGGCCACGCGTGCCTTGGCCACGGCCATCGAAGGTCCGACCGGGCGTGCGCTTCCTTCCGTGGGTTGGTACGCACAAGCCACCATCGAGGACCACCCGGACCCGTGGCCACCGCTTGAGCCGAGCAGCGGATTGACCTACGCCACGCTCGGCCTTCTCTCCAACGCCACCGGCCGTCATGAGGCGGCCATCACCGATGAACTCGCCGAGGAATTGGAGGTTGAGGTGGGGGGCCTGCTCAACCTCAGCTGGACCACGGTCGAAGACGGACGCGTCGTGCGCCATCGAGGCCTCGTTCACGTTCATGCCGTGGTCCCAGCCGATGCCGGTGCTGCGATAGGCGGACTGGGTCAACCTGCTCTGATGACTTCGATGGGCACTTTTGAGGCCCTTGCCGGCGAAGGCGCGTCCTCCCTCCACCTCTCGGCACGCGTACCGTACGAGGACCGCGAGGCCTGGGCGTCCGTGGACGATCGCCTCGCGAACGTGATCGACGTGGCGTGGACTGCTCGTATGGATGGCCTTGTGTTTGAACCCGCTTCGGGCGCTCTTGCCGTGGCACGAGAAACAGGTCTAGGGCGGTTGGAGGCGACGCTCGTCGACGCCTTCCGAGACAACCTGAGCACCCTCGCAAGCGGAGCCAGCATGTCCGAACTTGTGCAGGCGCCAATTGAGGTGTTGGAACTCAACGGCCATCGTTCCCTCGTGCTCGCCGACGCTGACATCACGGACCTGCAATGGTCCGGTGGTGCGCTCTGGCACGTCGGGATGGCTGGCGCTGGTTTCCAGGTCGCTGGTTCAGGCACGCCCGCGCTGTGGTATGTCCCCGAAGGTGAATTGCTCGATGCACACGCCATCGTGAACGGCACGGGTTGGTTTGGCCATCCCCAAGGGCTGCACGTCATGCGGGCTGACCGGCCCTTGGAAGGGGCGACCCGCATCGGCGAAGATCCTGTGCACGCGTTATCAGCGGGCGACATCGGCGCGATGGTGGTCGAAGGCAACCTTTCGGACCTGCACGTGGCCCATTACGGTGCACTTGACTCGGGCGAGGGTGCCGAGCCTGTGTACCGGCACCCGGTGGGCGTGACTGTGCCAGACCCTCTGCTCAACATGGTGCTTGAGGCTGAGGTAAACGGCTCGCACATCCTTCACGCTGAAGGCCTGTTCGGATGGCAAGCACACCGGGTTCAAGCGGATGCGACCGGCGTGCAGGCTTGGAGCCTCGAAGGCCATTCGCCTCCCAGTCCGCATGGCCCTCAAAACCAAAGCGCAGCTGCAGGGCCGGGATGCGACGGCCACACTGGCGTCATCGACGGCGTCAACAGCACGCTCGCGTGGTGCGCAGGCGAGGACCGCCTCATCGGTTGGAGCCTTGAGCACGGTGACGTCGTCGAGATGCGCCTGCCGAAAGCCGCCGAAATCGACGGTCTAGGGCGTGTGCCGGTCCTCTTCCTCGCCGCTTCAGGCGATGACGGGCTCGAAGTGAGCGTCGACGAGGTGGTGCTCAGCGGAGCCTTCGATGTGCTCAACCTGACCGATGCGGACGAGGTCTGGGTCGCCGGTGCGGTCCCGTGGGCTTGGGGCGACAGCCAGCGAACCCGGTTGAACGTCAGCACGTCCGCCACAAGCGTGAACTTGACTGGCGTGGAGGAGTTGGAACAGCTCATCCTCGGCGTGGTGCACCCAGATACCGCCGTGCGTCTCGCTGGCGCATCCGAAGGCGACCGCTCCATGATGGTGATCCAATCCCCGGAGCTGAGTTATGATGCGCTGCTCCGGACGATTGAGGCGTGGTTTGACGACATGGCGACCCTCGAAAGCAGCGGTCTTGGGTTGAGCCCGGTGCGCGTGGAGGCGGCTGAACAAGCTGAGGTCTCCTCTGGGGTGCTCTCCGGCATGTTCCTCGTGTTCGGTGGGTTCACCATCGCCGCAGGCGTGCTGCTGGCGGTGACGGTGGTGGTGTTGCTCGCTGAAGCGCGCCGCAAAGAATTGGCCACGCTACGGGCCGTCGGTCTCACCCGTGCCGACGCGCGAAGTGCCGCCCTGATGGAGGGGCTCATGGTCGCTTCCTTGGCCGGGTTGCTGGGCGGTCTGCTCGGCGTCGTCCTCGGTCGAGGTGTTGCACTTGGTTTCACCTCTGCCTTCAGTGCCGTTGGGGCCACCAGCTTCAGCTTCGCATGGTCATGGTCATCAGTGGTCGCAGGGGCCGTCTGGGGGACGGTCGTCGCGGTGACGACCCTGGGTGCATCAGCTCAATGGTCCAGCCGCTTGGACGTCCTACACGCGCTTCGTGGGGTACGAACCCGCGTCCAAGAGGCCTTGCCGTGGCCGGTGTTCGTGGCCGTCGCCGCCGCCTTTGGCCTCTCTGGCGTCGCTGCTGTTTCGCTCATCTTTGGGGGCTTAGACGCGCCCTTCGCTCGCTTGCGTTGGCTGTTGATCGGCGACGGGCTGATCGTCGCTTTGTCCTTGATTCTCCTGTGGATCCTTCCCGCGTTGCGTTCATCGACCGGTCCCCTGAGCGAGGCCAGGCTGAGACGTGCCCCCTCCCGTGCGATAGGCGCTGCATCGCTTGGTCTGCTCGTGTGGTCATGGTGGCCGGAGTCGCTTGACCCGTTTCGGGCACAGACGGCCTTCGACGAAGTCAGCATGCTCGTGCTGGGCTTGGTTCAGGTGCTGGCGGGTGTCGTGGTCTTGGTGACGGTGATCCCTCGCGCGCTTCGTTCGCTCGCGGCCCGTGGCCGCAGCCCACGGTTGGTGGGTCGCTTGGCGCTCGCCCATCCAGTGGCACAACCCTTGCGCACGGCGGTGGTGATGTCCATGTTCGCCGTGACGGTGTTCGCCGTGGTCGTCCTTGGCGGTTACACCAGTTCCTTCGCTGCGGTCTCTGGAGACTTTGTGGAGGAGTCGGAAGGAGATTTCGAGATCCTTCTGTCCGGAAGCCGTTCCGCCCCTGTCGAGGTCGGGACCGACCCGGCAGCGTGGGGGCTTGCACCTCAACAAGCGGAGCGCATTGACGCGGTCGCTGCCGTCTCGAGGGCCGTGGTCGTGCTCGACGACGGTCGAAACGATCCGGTGCCTTACGTGCTTCGAGGAGCGGATGAGGCCTTCGCCATGCATGGTGGTCTTCCTCTGTACATTTGGGACGAAAGCTTAGGATCCACGGAAGAAGACGTGTGGAACCGCGTCCTCTTGGACGATGAATGGGTCCTCTTGGACGCCTCGTTCGGACTTGAGGCCAGCACCGATGGTGCTGCGGTTGGCGTCCTGCCGCTGAAGCTTGGACAGGAATTCGACCTGATCGCCCCATCTGATCCTGGCACGGCAAAAACCGTACGGGTGGCTGGATTTTTGGCCCAGTCCTCGCTGGCGTTTTCGCCTGGCGTATGGGCGAATCAGTCCATGGTCGAGGAACGCTATGACGGGGCCATCACGCGGGTGTACGTCTCAGTGGACCCATTGTCTCCGGTGTTGGAGGACGACCCGAAGGACGTCGACGTCCCACCTGGAAAAAGCGAGGCGGAGCGTCGTGCCGCTGCCGGTGTTTCGGAGGCCTTGGATGAGGCCTTGGCCGATGAGGGCGTGCTGGTGACGCTCATCGTGGACGACATCCTCCTCGTGCAGGGTCTTGTGTTGGCCATTTTGGCCATCTTCCAAGCCTACCTTGCCCTCGGCTTGGGCGTTGGTTTGCTCGGCATCGGCGTGGTTACCGCGCGAGCGGTCCGAGATCGGAACCACGTCATTGGCTTGCTTCGGGCAATCGGGGTCACCAAGCGACGCATCGGACAAAGCCTCGCCGGTGAAGTGGCTTGGACCGGCGGGCTCGGGCTGCTGGTTGGAGCGGTCATCGGCATGATGTTTCACGTCCGTCTGCACGCGGCCCTGTGGGCCGACCAAGGCGCAGAACTGTCGCTTCCATGGGGCAGCGCCCTGTCGGTTTTGCTCGGCGGCATGGTGCTCGTGAGCGCAGCCGTGTTCGGACCAATCCGTGCCGCAACCAGAATCGCTCCAGCGGAGGCGCTTCGTTCACTCGAATGAGGGTAATTTCCACGCAGCAGCCCATTCAGGACCAATTCTGACTCGTCCCATATTATATATACGGCGCAAAGCGTGGGCTTCTGTAGCCACATTGTGGAGGGACCCAAATGCGAAACATGACCACCATGCTTCTCGTGACGCTGCTGCTCGCTAGCCTGCTCGCGGGAATTCCAACCAACGAACTTGACACCGAAGACTCCGTCGACCAAACCAGCGCTCGATCGGGCGCAGACGTCGACATCCTCGGCATCACCCAGCCGTCCGAGACCACCTGTACGGCAGCGGGCTGCCGTGACGAGTTGCTCGTCGGTGAATCGACCACCTTTGAGGTGGTCATGAAGAACATCGGAACCGGTGACGTGGAAGACATGTCGTACTCTTTGGACATCTACCTGACCGATTCCACCAAGACCCGGGGCCTCCAGGCCTTGGACTCGGCTGGCCAGCCCCTGTCGTGGACCAACGACGTGGCGGTGTGCGATGAAGCCGCCTCCTGCGACGAGACCTCCTTCGCGGCCAACACCATCTACACGGGTGGCGCGGCCACGCTGAGCACCGGCGGTGCGGACATCACGTGGTCCCCCAGCGTCGGTGAGTACCTCGTGGTGGTTTCCGTCGACTCTGACCAGGACACCGACCCTGCGAACGATGAAGAGGAAATCTACGTCGTCGTGCGTGACTACACGGACATCGAGGTCGACCTGTGCTGGACCGACGGTGCCGGCGTCTGCGAAGAAGGCGACCGTGCGGTGGGAACGGGCACCGAGTCCCGCCAGTTCCTGCTGACCGTCACCGCAGATGGCAGCCAAGATTTCAACCCGCGCGAGGTCAACGTCAGCGTTGAGCTCGCCGGATTTTACTCCGCAAGCGGCGGTGGTTTCGATCTCGGCGTCGACGGTGATGAATGGCTCGTCGTTGCCGGCAACGCACAGACCGTTGAAGTCTACCGCAACACCACCACCGACACCGGTACCGACGCCTCGCGCTCTGTTCTGGCCTTCCAAACCGCTTGGACCATGACCGGTACGGTCACCCCAGGCGATGGAGGCTACAGCATCGACGCCCGTGTTGTTGACCACACGATGTACGGTCAAGACCCGGCTTGCTCCGAATCGTGGATCGATGACCCCGCGGCCGAGCCACCTGTTGAATTGACCAGCGACAACTGGTGCGAGTACCTCGAGACCAACGACGATTACTCGCGCACGGACTCGGATGACATCTACGGCTTCAGCGCCCTCTTCCATGACATCCGCCTCCAGACCCTTTCCGTGGCCCAAGGTTACAGCGCCGACGGCTCCGGTGAACCCACCTCGGTCATTCAGGACGGCATGGACCTCGACTTGCGCGTGGGCACCACCCTCCTCCACGCTACCGTCGGTCACTTCGGTTCCGACTTCAGCAAGATGGTCGACTGGAACGTGGTGTTTACCGTGACCTCGCCTGACGGTACGGAAGACACCTACAACTCGGACGAGTGCCCCACGGGCCTCGCTCCAGCCTACACCCACAAGCTCCTCGGCGACAGCGGGGCCGCGACTCAGCCGGGGGGCACGCCTCAGGAGGCTGACATCTTCGGTTCCGCTTGCGTGATGCTCAACAACGAGAACGCGCTGACGGTCGGAGAATACAACTTCGAGGCTGACCTGAACTTCCTCGGCGTGTGGGACACCACCGCTGAGCGTCTGGACACCGCGATCACGGACGAGAAGGCCTCCAACAACCGGAAGGTCATGAACCTCGATGTGGTGAACAACCAACCCAGCGTTCTCTCGATGACGATGTTCAACACCGGCGATCTCGTCGTGTCCCAAGAAGCACCGCTTGAGTTTGACGTGCTCGCCTTCGACGTGGACTGCGTGGCCGGCGACTGCCTGACCTACACCTGGGCCGTCGAAGTCGGTGGCGTGGACAACGACCTCGGCATGTGCGGTGGCGTGGGTGCTGTCGGTGCACAGTGCACCTTCCAAATCCTGCCCGAGTACATGCCCGCACCCCGCGTGAAGGTGACCGTGAACGACGACAACGGTGCTTCCACCTCGGAATACATGGATCTCACCATCTGGAACGACGTGACCGCTGAAGCCACCACGGCCGACAGCGGCATCACGGTGGCCTACGCGCTGCAGTACTCGAGCACCACACCCTACACCATCACCGCGACCGACGCGAGCGCTGGTGTGACCAACATGGAACTCACCGGCTACTCCGGACAGTACGATTCCGTTGCGGTCATCGACTTCGCTCCCGATGCGCAGCTCGGTTCTCTCGCCGCGAGTGGCGTGCTGAGCCAGAGCATGACGTTCACCGTTCCAAAGTCCCTTATGGACGCCGATGAAGGCGGGAGCATTTGGTTCAACCAAGGCAGCATGTACCAACTCATTGACGACACGCCCGAGGACAGCACGGTTGACCCCACCATGAGCGTGTTTACCTGGGACTTGCCCGCGAACGAGGACACCCTGAGCGCCGGGAAGTTCGTGCTCTTCGGCGGTGCGCTTGACCTCGCTGAGGCACCCAGCGTGGGCATCACCGCGTTCTCTGCTGCCGCAGGAAAGGGCGGCACCCTGATCGTGAACTGGGACATTGACGCTTCCGAGACCATGTCGCTCGGCGACATCTTCCTGCTCGAGATTTGCGACGTTGCTGGGGACGCCGACTGCATGAACTCCTTCGTGGAGGCCTTCGAGTCCGACGTCAAGACCTACACCCGTCCAGGCACCTTCACCACGCACGGTACCGTCTACACCATCTCGGTCAAGGTGTGCACCGCGGAGCGCTTGTGCAACGACCAGCAGGTCGGCCTCGGCAACGTCACGGCGGACTCTGAGGTCGACGGTGACGGCGCGATGTCCATCACCAGCATCACCGCCCCAGCCAACGGCGACTCCTTTA
>JAYOTG010000028.1:0-10691 GCA_038150305.1 Candidatus Poseidoniales archaeon
CCGTACAGCCGATGGAGGATCTCAAGCGTGTCATCGGTTGACCCGTCGTCACACACCACAATTTCTAAGTCGGCGTAGGTTTGTCGAAGCGCAGATTGGATGGAGGATTCTATGGTTGTTGAAGCGTTGTATGCTGGGATGTACACCGAAACCAAGGGCACCGTCGGATGAGCCTCGGGGTCGTATGCTCTGTAGTACGAAGGAACCTTATCGAGAAGCATCGGGCGGGTGACCGCCTTGCCTGCCTCTCGGTCTACAAACTCGCGACCTCCGGGTGGCTCTTGGTGCATCCCCATCGCTTCGACAAGTGGCACAAACCAGTAGCCTGCATTCCAAACCCGATAGCCGAATTCGTTGTCTTCAGCCCCCCAATCCGTGAAATCCTCGTCGAATGGTCCGGCCTCTGAAAAAATTCTACGATGGAACGCAACATTGCCACAGGAAGAAACCCGGAATGGATGATCTGCTTGTTTGAGCATGTCCGTTTCGGCATAGATGGGCTCACGCCAATCCTTGCTTGGGGAGTTTTTCATGACCGCATTTTTGGTTTCCACATTGGGCAACTCAAGCATAACCCGAGGGTCCGCGAGGACAGATTCGGGCGCTATATCGTTGGCATCGACATAGCGTCGATGTCCAATCAGGAGCACTTTTTCATCGAGCGCGAGCCATGATGCGTAGATGCGAACGAGATCAGGAACTGGCGCCATGTCGCAATCAAGGATGATGACGTGATCGTGCCTTGCACTTCGGACACCAAGGTTCCTGACGTGGGAAAGTCGATACCCTAAATCTCGCTGTCGAACGTAATTTACCTCGAAAAATTCGGAAAACTCCTCGATCAGTTGTTCTGGTTGATCGTTTGAACCGTCGTCTGCGATGATGACCTCCATCAAATGAAGAGGGTACGTTTGATGGGTGAGCATGGCCATCGTTCGACGAAGCATGTCGATCCTGTTGTACACTGGAAGCACAACACTGATCGGAAGTGTTGGTTCAACGGACCCAACCATGGACTCGATGCGAGAATAATCGTTGGCGTTTCGGTCGACGGGCGGTAAATCCAGACCTTGAGGGAGCGCATCTCCGTACCGTGACCCGCTCATTCACTCACCCCAGCAGGCAACACGACTGCCCATGCACGCTGCCCGGCTTTGTCGGAAGGCTGAATAACCGTTTCGATACGCCCCCCTCGTGCTTCATGGATGCGCGTTAGGAGCCTCTTTTCGGCTTCCCGATGTACGTCATCGACGTAGATTAGGACGCTGTCGGGAATCTCCTCAAGCACAGAAAGAAAACCCATTCTTCCGATGTCTCCTGGTGGACCATCAATCAACACGGCTGCGATTTCGTCCGGCAAATTGGGAATGACCATCTTGAGGTCATACCAACCGACTTGGCCTGCTGATTCAGCATGTTCATTGGCGACGATAGGGGCAAGAATACAATCCGACGGAGCCCGTGCTGCCCAACTCGGGTCGTGTTCGAACGATGTTACGGTATAATTTTGCTGCAACCTGTCGGTTCCGTGCCCGGAACCCATCTCGACGATGGCACCACGGGACGGCACTCGCTTCTCGATGTCCTCAAAGAGGCTCGATGGCGCCATCCAAATTTCGTCATACTCCAACATGAGCGTTCACCTTCTCTTGAACGATGGAAGCCACTTGCTCCGCCCCATTCAACGTATCTGATATGGGCCCTGCGCCAGAGGGCAAAGACAACAACCGCTCAACATCGGAAGCAAGTGCACGGGCAGACCTGTCTTCATTGACCAATCCCCATCCCTCTTTCACGGCCACATCACAACGCGCTTTTTGATCGTCCATTCCGGTTTCCATGTTAGGAAGGAAGAGGGTTGGAATCTGAAGGCTCCGCATTTCGTGAAAGGAGTTGTACCCGCCGGCTTGAATCGAGTAATCAAAGGCGTTGAACATGAGCATATTGGGGTAGTCCCGCAAAATTTGAACACGCTCGAGGTCAAATTCCAAGCGCTCGCCGAGCATCGATTCCCCAAGAACGACGTGAATGTCGCTGCTGGAAAGCAGGGCGTCCACCACCAGACGAATTTCGGAATGAATGTCATTGATTCGACCTGCGCCCAGCTGTACGTAGACGACTCGAGCGCTCGGTGGCAGGCCAAGTCTGCGACGAACTGTGCTCCTCTCAAGCAATTCTGACGGTTCGTAGACAAGCATCGGATTGACCCACACCTCCTCAACCTTGCGCGGAAGCGAGGTGGACTGTTCTACCACGGCGTCTCCTGGATAAATCAGGCTGTCAAAAAATTCAGTGCTGTCCACTGGGACACGGGCTCCTGCACGGAACATGCCGCGCTTCATCCACAGTTTGCAGAGATGTTCCTCACCTTGTATGGCGTTCAGCATGCCACGGTATGGGAAAGCTCCATCGAAGACAAAAACAGCGGGTTTGTGGAGGTCCAAAATCACGCGCAACATGTCTTCTAAGAGGCCATTCCATGCAGAAGCTGAGAGATCGCCATGCTTTTTTCTGCCTGCAAGGTGATACGTCACAAAATCATCAGCGTAGGGCACGTGCAGGGTCGGCATTGAGGTAAACATCACGATTTCTAAATCAGGATCCTGCTGCCGAAGTCGCCGTGCGAGTGCATACATTCGTGTGAAATGCCCGAAACCAACACCGTTTGTTGGAAACAAGACCACACTTCTCCGCCGGGGGGTCATTGGGATTGAAGAAAGCCCAGCTAAGGGGGGATGGGGTGCGCGTCCAATCTTTTGGAGCCCAAGTCGAAGGCATAACAATGGGAATGTGATTGGCAACAAGGGGAAGCGCCAAGGCTTCCGTATTGCAGTCGTCAGGTG
Organism: Candidatus Poseidoniales archaeon; assembly: GCA_038150305.1. GTDB lineage: Archaea > Thermoplasmatota > Poseidoniia > Poseidoniales > Poseidoniaceae > MGIIa-L3. The sequence continues at coordinate 2,844 of JAYOTG010000028.1, forward strand.
AAGTCCTAATTGGAACGACACCGTGCCCCGCAAGCGTGCACGCTCACGCTTCAGGCGGGCAACCTCGGCGTGCAATCCCCGCATGGGCTCTGGATGGATATGGTTAGACTCCATCTCATCCATATCATGACCTCCATGATGGCGTAAATCATGCTTGGGGATTGTGAAGCCGATATCAGGCAATCAACGAAGGTCTACCTGTGTGAGCGGGGATGATTCATCATAGACCCGGAACATTGCTCTTGTACGTGCCTCAACGGTGGAACGCCATGGAGATTGGATGAGATCCAACCCCGGACCGTAGGCCTCTTCCCACCATGTCATGTCCTGAGCAAGGTGATGGGCGAGATCTGGCACGAGGTCTTCAAGTCCCTGTTGTTTGATGACATACAATGCATGTTGCGCGGTTCTGAGCGGGCGACGTTGCAGAAAGGTTCGAACTTCTGTTGATGTGACGTCATATGTTCGACCCATCAATCCGTTTTTGAGGAAACATTTCCAACATCTTCCACAACCCTGCAAGCCGTCGCCTCGAAGGCAGGAATTGACAACTTCACCGACTGGATGTGTGTTGATGAGCCTGAGTGCACCCGCCTCAGAGATGTGGTTGATTGGTAAAACAAGGTCAAGACCGGCTTCCTCAAACCTCGCTTTCCACATCACCCAATGCCGACTTTTCGCAAAATTTCGGAACGAGGCACCCTTCGCCAGCCATGAATTGTCGATTGGGACACCAAACCCAATCCCAGAGAGGTTGAGTTCGTCTGCCAACAGGATGAGATGGACACCAGATGCGTAATCTGTGCTGAAGCCAATCATCTTGCTGTGGTGAGTTCTGATGAGCTCGTGGTCGGAGGGCACCACCACAACCTCACGCCCGGAATCTCTCACATGATCAATCGTGGCCTCGGCGTTCCGATGGTCGATCATCGAGGGAACATCACGATGGTGATATCCCAGCACTGTGTCTTCTGGTAGCAGCAACATTGCTGCTGTCGAATCCACTCCCGCTGACCAGGCAAGACCGCACGGGCCGGAGCGCTTCACCCTCTTGGCAAAAGGGCGTTTGACCTCATCGACCCACGGTCGAAGCAGAACATCCGAAGCAAGTTCCAACAAAGCAGGGTGTGTGTTCCTGAGCTCAAATGATTCAGGCATGTCCCAATGAACCCAGCCCCATGGATGCCGAAACCAAACCCTCTTACCCAATTGAAACCAATTGCTCACCACAGAATCAGGATTCCAACCCACGTGATCTAGGCTGTCTGGTTCGGAATACCTCGACTCAGTCGCTGAGAACGTCTGATTTTTCCGCTGTGTCGCGCGCGAACTGAGGTTTTGATGGTCAGAATTTGGCCACTTTTCAGAGAACCGAATCACCTCATCATATCGTTGCAATGACCACAACGAGCGGATCACAATATCGCGATAGAACGTAGCATGTTGGTGGTGGTGAACCTTCTTCGACGCCAACTTTAGGGCCCGCTCGAAATGTCGGGAATTGTACGCCTTCCTCACCCGGAATCGATGAAGCATACCCCATCGACTCATGGTCAGCGCCATGGTTGGTAGCCTTCATGCTTATCGGGATGTTTTGGCTGGAAGGGTTGTGAAACGAATCCTTGTCACTGGCGGCGCGGGTTTCATCGGCAGCAGGTGCGCGGAATTGGCACTCGCCAGAGGGTTTCAGGTTGTCATCCTTGATGACCTAAGCACTGGTCTGAAATCAAGACTGGACGACCTCGTAAGCAAGGGGGCAGAGGCTATTGTCGGTGACCTGCGCGATGATCAACCTATCTTCGCGGCACTGGATGGGGTTGATGCCGTGGTGCATCTCGGTGCACAGGTATCTGTTCCAAAATCCATCGAGGACCCTCAAACAACACGACAGATCAACGTCCATGGAACAAGGCACCTTGCGGAAGCCATGGATATGCGTGGCATCAATCGCCTCGTGCTGGCCTCTTCTGCCGCAGTGTATGGAGATGTCACAGCGGAGGTTCAGGTCGAAGAAAAGGTTGGGAAGCGTCTCTCCCCTTATGCGGACAGCAAGTGGGAAAACGAAATTCTGGTTGAGGAACTTCAATCCAAAGGTCGTGAAGCCATTGCCCTACGTTTCTTCAACGTCTATGGCCACGGCCAGCGTTCGGATGGAGCCTATGCAGCAGTCATTCCCGCTTTCGTCGATCGGATGATGCGAGGGTTACCTCCGACCATTTATGGTGATGGAGGTCAAACACGGGATTTCGTTCATGTTGATGATGTTGCACACCTCCTCCTTGATCTGGCAACAGAACCTTGGCCTTCTCCCCAACGCCGCGCGTACAATGTCGCAACCGGAACAGGAGTCACTCTCTTGGAACTCGTTCGCCTGATTCGGAGCGCATTGCACACCCACGGGCTTGACTCCCCTGCTCTCGAGCCAGTGTTTGACAAGGAGCGGCCAGGCGACATACGAAAATCCATTGCGAACGTTTTGGCCATCTCCGAAGACATCGGATGGAATGCTGGAGTGAGCCTCCAGCAGGGGATTGCAGCGATGATCGATGAACGCCTTGCAGGAGTCTAACTCAGCAATGATGTCATTCCAATACCTTTGCATAGACGGCCAACCAATGCTGAGCAACGAGTCCTGCAGAATGCGATTGTACCGAGGCAGTCAACAAGGTAGGACTTGGTGGGTGTTCGAGAAGTTCAACCGCCTCAGACGCAAAACTCGCAAGATCTCCAAATTTGGCTCGCGCTCCAGTAGACGGCAAAGCGGGCAATCGATCTGAGGCAAGCACTGGTACACCACAAGCTAAGGCTTCCAAAGCGGCAATCGGTTGTCCTTCAAATGCGGACGGAAGCAACAACATGGCCGCTCTTCGCAAGAGGGTCATTCGTTCATCTTCGCTGATCCAACCGTGAATTGTCCATCCATCTCCGACAGTTGGCGTCCCACCAGTGAGATGCAAGGAAAGTCCAGGCTTCGATTCACGTAGGATTTCGATCAGCTGGATCGCAAACTCTCGATGCTTTGCTGAGACATCCCGTCCCATCACTAGAACGTATTCTTCTTCAGACGCTGCTGGATTGAAGCAGTGTTTTGGATGCACTGGGTTTGGGACGACTTCGACCGGACCGATGATCGGTTCAAGCACATCTTTCCACGCCGTATCGAGAACGACCACCGCGTCAACGTGGCGCTGGATGGCAGAACGGATGCGGTCCACCCGCTTAGCCGAAGCCTGCAACCAACGCGCCGTGTCACCGCTGTGCAGGTGAAGGACGACCGGAGCCTTGCACGCGGCGGCCAAGCGCAGCTTGCGCCGAAGCGACCAGTCGCTGGCCGCATGGAGGTGGACCAAGGTCGAGGCATCATCGGGCAGGCGGCGCAACGCGCGAGCCGCCTTTCGTGCAGCCCGGAGCATGGCCACGCGCGTGGGTGCATGCGAAGCCAACAGCGAGGCCGTCCACCCTTCGGGTGGATGTTCAGCCAAGGTCCGCATGACGGTGCGGATGCCACCGGGGGAATTGCACGGCCCGACATGGATCACGTGCGGCATACCCCGGGCCATGCGAAAGTTGGCCATGAGCACACCGATGGACGGGAAGGGCTGAAACCACCGGGAAGGACGGAGGTGCGTGCTTTGGTGGGCGTTGGCTGAGGGCGCGGTTGCCCTCTGGTTTGGGCTGCCCTTCCTCGCCCACCGGCGGCGTTGCATCAGGGCGATGCGCTCACCGTGGACGCCGAGAACAGATGCCATCGACATGGGCGCCATGCCCGAGGTGATCGTGCTGGTGCCCACCTGGAACGAAGTGGCCGTCATCGAGCGAAGGCTCGACAACCTCGCCGCCCAGCGAATTGAGGGCCACGCCCTTGGCGAGGCCGACGTGAGCCTGATGCTGATCGACTCCGCGTCAGACGACGGCACGCTCGAAGCGGCAGAGGCATGGCTGTCGTCCAACCCTGATGCGTTCGCAAGCCACGTGCTCTTGCCCATGGAAGAACGCAAAGGAAAGACGGCGGCGGTGCAGCGGGCCATCGCTGAGATTCGCCGTGGGTCTCCAGACGCCATCATCGTCATGGTCGACGCCGACGCCACCTGTGCTCCGAATGCCGTGCAAGCGCTGATTCGCGCCATGAGAGAAGAGGACCTCGGCGCCGTGGGCGGACGGCCAGAACGCCGTGAAATGACCGCCATTGAAGCCGGTCACAGAGGCTTGTTTTCGTGGCTGCGTGAGGCAGAAAGCAGCCTTGGAGCCACGCCCTTCCTTGAAGGCAGCCTCATGGCGTTTCGAGCGAACCTTGTCGACCCTGAATCCTTTGACGTGACCTCAAACGCAGACGACGCCCAAATCGCGACGGCCATCGCCGAGCAAGGCTACAGGACCGCTCAGCACCCTGAGGCCATCTTCCACGACACAACACCCCGCGCGCTCGGCACCCGTTGGGATCAACGGATTCGCCGTGGCCGAGGGCTCATCCGCCTGTTGCGGAGGAAAAAGCACGTGAGGGGGCCCACGGAGTTTGCCATGACCCTGCGCTTCCAGCGTCATGCTCATCTGCGTGCTCCGTTCTTGCTTCTCGCCGGATGGCAGATGGCAGAAATCAGGTGGTCCTTGTCAGTCCTTCAAGGCGGACTGCCTTGGAGCACGCCCCTTGGCCTTGTGCTGACCGTCATCGAGGCGACGGCGGTGCTGATGCTGTTGACGGGCGTGGTTGAGCGTACTTGGCCGAAACCGTTCAAGGGCCTGTCAACCGTCATCGGCGGAATGATCCCGTTGTGGGGCGCTTGGTGGCGTGATTGGTTTGGCGGTCCAGCGCATGTGTGGACGCCGAGCGCTGATGCGCGTCAACGTGTGGAATGAGGGGGAGGCCCCCCCGGATGCCGCAGCACCCGGGAGGACGGCCGCGTCCTTCACTGGACGTGGTGTGTACGGTGAAGATCCTTCACGCGATGCTCACTGAGCAACGGTGGAGGACTCGTCCATGGTGTTGCCTTCACGGGTGTTCGTGATGGTCACCTTGACGCTGCAGCTCTCTGCGGCGGAGCAGATGGGCTGACCGTTCTCGACGATGGTCACACCGTCGCTGACGCTCCAGTCGGAGTCGGAGTCGTCGCCGAACTCAATCAGGGCGCAGTCGGTGTCGACGGTCTCACCAGGGGCCTGGCGGTCGCAGTCGAGGGGCGCGCCGTTGTTGACGCTAATCTTCACGTTCACAGAGGCCCAGTTGACGTCCTGGCCTTGCGTCATGGTGACGCGAACCAGGTTGTCATCGGTGCCGTCGGTGAGGTCGCCACCAGCGTCTTCGGCGTCGAAGACGTAAAAGGCGATGTCACCGTCGGCATTGCCTTCAGCCAGGGAGCTTGCCCAGACGTACAGCACACCAGCGAGCACGACCGTAATCGCCACCATCAGGATGGTCGCGATAACGGGGCTCACAGCCTCATCATTTCGGTTTTCTTTGTTCATTTTCAGTCCTTCCTGCCCGTTACGGGCTTTTCTCCCAAATCAACCGTCTTATTTGAAGACTTCGCCGGCTTACTTCGGCCCGGCGCATGAAAACCGACGCACTGCGCCGTCATGCGATGTTATTTCTGATTCTATTCATCGGCCGCGGGTGGTGCAAACCGTTTGTGAACAGCCTCGCGGCTGGAGTGAATGAAGGTGAACAGGGCGAGAGCAGACGCAGAGGGGATGGGATGCACTCAACGAAGCCAATTCACACCTGTTCAGATGTTCGTATGCGTCCTGCCTTCATAACCCTTGCCGGATGCATCATCGGTCGGCCCCTCCGCAGAAATGAGCGATGCTGGAGGGCGTGGAGGAGACCTCTCACCATGGAACGGCGAGTGAGGTTGGTGACCGGGATCACCGGCTCATTCGACGGTGAGGATCTCTGGGCCGCCTGAGGTGACCGCCACCGTGTGTTCGAATTGACCGACCATGCCGTCGTCAGCGCAAGCCAGCACGTGGTAGGTTTCCAAAAACCGGATGCTGACGAGCTTCTTCACCAAGGCGTTCCACTTGGATTGCCGGCTGGCCTCATTGGCGTCCGGGAAGGGCTTCTCCAGCATGGGGTAAGCCCAACGTTCGGCGAACGGAAGGGTCTCGTAGCGCTCCTCGAGGTTGCGCGCCATTTGTGCCCCGAGTGGTTTGAGTTGTTTCTTGGCACGTGCTTTCCGGGAGGTGGTGGCGCCCGTCACCCGGTAAATGTTGGACGAATTGCTCGGGCCCATGTTCTTGATCAGGCCTTGCTCGCCGGTGGTGTTGAACGGCTCCACGGCGTACACGGAACCTTCCTCAACAACGCCCTTGAAGCCCTGGTGATCGGGGCCGCAGCGGTAGGAGGGCACCGACACGCCAGCGTGCAACACCCAAGGCTTGAGCTGGTGGCCGCACAGATTCCTGATGGGTTGGAAGCCGGCGTCGAGGGAGGGTTGTGCTGCCGCTTCACCGACCTTGTGCCAAGGTGTACCCGGATGCATCATCTCGATGGCCGCGTCGCGAGACTCGCGAGCGGCCTTGATTTGCTCGGTGTGGTTGTTGGTGTTGCCGACCTCGAAGGTCAGGGCGTTGTCGCCGATGTGTCCCTTGATGTGCACGCCGTAATCGATCTTCACCAGGTCGCCCTTCTGGAGCACCATGTCGCCTTCCCAGCCTTCCGGTGGACTGACCGTGTGTTCGGTCGTGAAGTGGGCGGCGATGTTGTTCACCGCGATGGTGCCGGGAAAGGCCGGCTTGCCGCCGTGGCGGTGGATGAAGCGCTCAGCGGCCTCGATGATTTCGTGCCACGCCTTGCCTGGTTGAAGTTCATCCTTCATGGCCTCGAGCGTCCGACGGGCCACGTGACCGGCATCACGCCAGTACTTCATGCCCTCCTCGAAGTCACCCATGCCATCACGTCCGTTACAGGTACAGCGCCCGCCCTGATAACGCTTACCTCCGTGGCTCCGGCCCGTTCTTGAAGCAAAAGGAAGGTGCTGCCGGGACCGCCGGGACAAAGACCCGGTGCTGCGGCGTCGCGGGGAAGGCCAAGCTGATCTGCACACACCTCGGTGTCCAAGGCCGGCACTTCACCGCTCATGTTGGCGCTGGTGGCCGTGATGGGCCCAACGGCATCCACTAGCGCGAGGGCAACCGGGTGAACCACGCATCGTACCGCGATGGATTGACCGCCGAGCCGTGCATCTTGTGCCTCACGAGCAGGTAGGATCAGGGAGAGGCTCCCCGGAGGAAAAGCCTCGACAAGCGCGTAGGCCATCGCAGGAATGTGGACCAAAGCCTCGGCTTGTTGCAGGTTGCGGACCGCTAAACTGACCGGTTTACGGTCATCGCGTGCCTTCAGGGCAAACACGGCGTCCAAGCCTTGAGGCGTTGGCCGGGCACCCAATCCAGGAAGGGTGCTGGTGGGATACACCACGGCCTCATCTGCGAGGAGGCGCGCGACAACGGTGTCGAGGTCCATGCCGTTCAACCCGTCTGAATCCAGTGGTTGAGGTGGCGCTCTGCGACGTTGGAAGCGAGCTCCTGGTCTTGTGTCTTGACCAGCAATTTCCCGCTCGGGAACAAGGAGAGGTCGCTTGGGCCTGTGAAGGTCCACATCAAGCGCGTGCGAAGCCCCACCGCATAGCCGTCAGCGACGATCTTCGCACCGACGGTTTCCAAGTCGATGCCGTCGCATCCCTCGGGGACGATTTGCCATGCGCCTTTCGATCCACACAACTCCATCGAGAAGGTATCCGACATGGGGCTCAACCTCGCTTAGGACGTGGACGGTGGGCCGCTTGGAGGGCCTGACGGAGGACCACCAGGCGGGCCTGTTGGTGGGCCGGACGGAGGACCGCTGGGCGGACCTGT
>JAYOTG010000028.1:10791-23550 GCA_038150305.1 Candidatus Poseidoniales archaeon
GACCACCAGGCGGGCCTGTTGGTGGGCCGGACGGAGGACCGCTGGGCGGACCTGTCGGGGGCCCCGAAGGTGGCCCGGACGGTGGTCCAGATGGCGGACCGCTCGGAGGTCCGGACGGCGGACCGCTTGGTGGCCCAGAAGGTGGCCCAGAAGGTGGCCCGGACGGCGGGCCGCTTGGGGGGCCAGAAGGAGGAGCAGATGGAGGGGTGGCCGGTGGGGTTGGCGCCACGTCGACAGGAGCGGGTGTTGGCGGTGCTTCGGGTGCGGCCTCGGGCTCCTTTGGCGTCGGCGTGATGGGGGCGAGCAAGGGGTCTGCAGCAGGAGGTGCCTCAGGCTCCAGGGCCGCCGGGGCAGGTGAGGACGTGACCGGTGCCAGCAGTGGATCAGCGGTTGGCAGCGGTGCTTCGACCAACGAAGCCGGCGCGGGAGCAGCGCCGGCCCATGGCGGGGTCTTCGGGCCTTCCTCCTCAGCATGACCGAAGGTGCCCGCAGCACGGATGGTGGTGGCACCGCCTTCCGCGTTTTCAGCGCGAAAGCTCGTCATCTGGACGCTTGAAGCGTCGATGAGCCCGCGTTCAGCCACTTGGCCGAACTCATCGAGCTGGCCTTCGAACGCACCTGAGAAGAGGCTCGAACCCATGGCGTTGGCGAGTTTTCGCCCCTTGGGCGCCTCGTATTCCATGTCGCATGCAAAGGGGCCGAGGTCGAGCGAACCCGACATGGTGTTGGCGGTGAGGGACCACTCGCCATGATCGAGGTGAAGATGGAAACGGAGGCTGCGCTGCGCCCCCGGTCCAAGTGAACTGATGGGCACCAATGGGCCGACTTCCTTGCCTTCAGACGTGACCACGCGGACGTCGACGCCGCCAAGCGGAACGGCAGCCTCATTGATCAACACCACTTCGATGTCGAGCACGTCTTCATCGTCGTCGTCAATCTCCATTCGGACGGACTGAAGCCTGGCTTCGATGGAAGCCACGCGCGCGCTGTGTTCCTCCGCCATGCGGCGAGAGAAGGCCACGCCGTACTTGAATGCGGTGCTGATGGGCCTCACCGAAGGCCGTGCCTCGTCTCTGATGGGAGGGACCAATCCACGGCCGCCACCGTGTGGTGAGCACGGTCCACACCCGTACGGTATTCCGCACCGGACGAACGTGCCTTCCATAAGTCTCGAGCGCCAAACCAGAACCAGCCGACGAAGGGAATCAGGTACCGAAGTTTGGCGGCAGCACGTGGACCCCAGTGGTCCTCGGGAAGCAACGTGCCGTCGTCATGCACCAAGGCGATACGGAACGCGCGCTGTCCGAGGGAGCGGCCGTATGCACGACCCGTGTACTTCCAGTACAGCCAAAATGCACCGAAAAACAAGGCCCAGCTCACGATGTAACCGGCGACAACGCGTGCATCGAAGGTCTCGAGCGCAAAGACGTTGGCAGACAGCATCAGCAGGAGTTGCTGGCCTGAGAGGAAGTGGAGCAGCAGGCTCAGCACGATGACGTCGGTCATGAACGCAGCTGCGCGCCGCCAAACCGGGGCGATGAGCATGCCTTCAGGGGCGGTTGAAAGCACCTGTTGCGCGAGTGTCCCTCCGCCCGGATTGAGGCTGATGGGAGACGCCATGGAACGGCCTCGCGCCGCCCCCTGTTGAAGATGTGCCTCAACCTCGGCCGACGTGCCATGCCATCAGGCCGAGTTCCTCGGCCCAATCCAGCCAGGCTCGCCATGTGCCGTCGCGTCGGAGGGTCTGAGGGTGCCCAACCATCACCAATCCGCGTCTGGCCCGGGTGATGGCCACGTTGAGGCGCCGCCGATCGGACAGGAATCCAATCTCGCCTCGGGGGTTGGAACGGACGGTGCAGAACACGATGACCTCCTTCTCGCGGCCCTGGTAACCGTCCACGCTGCGCACCTCAAGCCCGTGGAAGCGTCCGCCCTCGTCGAGGCCTCCGCCTTCGTCGAAGAGGTCGGTCAACAGACGAACCTGAGCCGTGTACGGCGTCACGACACCGACGTCATGACCCTCGAGGTCACCCGCTGCGAGGAGGTCGCTGACGATGCTGAAGGTCGCCGCCGCTTGGTCGCGGTTGGCCTTCGAAGCGCCTTCCGCGTCCAATTCCTCCTCGCCGTCCACCGGCACGAAGGCGACTGGACGGTCCCAATCCGGCCAGAGGAAGCCTGCAGGGGGTGGCCGCTCTGCCCTCGAACAGCCGTCTTCAAGGCGGTCCTCGTAGAAACGAGCGGCGGGGAATTCACGGATGCTCGGATGCATGCGGTACTGTGTGGTGAGCATGTGGGTGGGCAGACCCAAATCGATGAGGCGCTCGAACAAGGAACGCCCAAGCCCACCCTCGGTGGCGCGGTCCGAGAGCACCGTGGGTGGCAGTTGACGGTGATCGCCCACCAAAACAAGGTGGCGGCACCCACGAACGATTGGCACAAGGCTGCTGGGTTCGCTCGCCTGGGTGGCTTCGTCCACCAACACGATGGGAAATCGGCGCGACCCAAGGATCCGATGACCTGAGCCCACCGTGGTGGCACAGACCACCTCAGCACCGTCAAGCAGGCCGTCGATCATCTGCCGCTCCAGCCGCTGCATCTCACGTCGCTGCATCGAGAGGTCCTTGTGCGCCAGACCGCGTTCTTTGCCACGAAGCCCTGACAGCCCTCGTTTGAGGGTGTCGTGTTCGTCGCGGAGCGCCGCCAAATCCTCTTGCAGGGGATGATGTTCCAACTGTGCGTCGAGGGTGGCCTCGCGCAAGGAGGCACGAACTTTGACCGGTTGGCCAATGCGCACGGCGTTCACGCCTGATTCGAGCAAACCTTCCAGCAGGTTGTCCACGGCCACGTTGGATTCGGCGGTGGCAAGGATCGGGCCCCGGCCTTGCGCCGCCATCGTTGAGAGAAGGTGCACGGCCGTGTGCGTCTTTCCTGTCCCGGGCGGGCCTTGAATCAAGGTCAGGCGTTGCTGGAGGGCCGCTTCGACAGCAGCGGATTGAGAGGCGTTGAGTGAGCCTGTCGGGTCATTGCGAAGGCGACGAAGGCGTCCACCGATGCCAGGAGGGGAGGCCGCGGAGGCCTCCGGGTCATGCACTTGTCCCAACAAGAGGTCGCGAAGCGGCGTGCCGTCGTCCGCTCCGGCATCGTGCAAACGCAGCAACGCGTCAGCCATTCGATCGTGCGCCACACGGTTGGCGCCTCGATCAAGGCGCCAGACACCGTCACGTACGCCTTTTGGACGCTCTCCGACCACGACCCGGACCCGGGTCGGTCCGCGATCGAGGACCAAGCCTTCGACGGTTTTCTCGCCCCATGGCCGCGTTCGGCTGAGGATGACCATGTCGCCGTGCGAAAAGCGATGAACGGGCAAGCGCCCACCGTCTCGGGCTTCAAACACCAGGATTGGGTCGCCAAAAAGGCGCCCGCGCGGGCGTGCTTTGAGGTCGTACAGGGTCAGACCGGCGTCAACCAAACGCGACTTGCTCCAGTGCCGCCAACGCTCTTCGACGGTGGACAGTTCATCCTCCAGCTCCTGACCGATGAGGTTCGTGAAGCGCTCCAGATGGTCTTGGCCTCTGTCCCAGCGGACAGGAGCGGGGCCGTCGTCCACCGCGCGCGCCGTGGGCGTCTCACGGGACCGGCTGTCCATCCGTCGGACGCCGCCCCGTTTGCCCATGTGCTGGCGATTCTGGGGGAGGTATGAGGCTCTGCCGACCGGCGGACGAGGAGGGACGAGGATTAAACCGGACCCATCTGCCCGGCGAAGAGAGGTTGCCTCATGTTTAGGCGGCGGAAGAAGGAGCAGCAGGTCGAAGGTGCCTGCACCTTCTGCGGATTCGTCCCTGACGAGCCGAGTTCAGTGTGCCCCCAGTGCTACTACGAATTCGACAAGTCACCCCGTGACCAAGGCTCGCGCCCGGACGTCGGTGACCAAGCCGACATTTTGGCCCTCTTGGAAGCAGAACCCACGGCTGTGAACGACGACGCACCTGTGGTGGAAGCGGTCTTGGCGATGGACGACATCACCGTTGACGTGCCTGATTTTGAGGCGCCTGCCCCCGTTGAAGAGGAGCAGGACGTCATCGGCGAGCACGAGTTCATGGAAGCCTCAGGTCCAACGTTGAACGAAACCAAGGCGTACGTGGCCGAGGAAGAGGCCACGCTGGCTCCGAACGACGTGCGAGACGATGCCGGCACGTTCGAGGTACCAGATCATGACCCAATGGAGGACATCGCTGAGCCCGTGCCAATGAACATCGGCGGGTTGCATTCACCCAGCGTCCCGCAAGAACGTGATGAGGACCTGATGGGTCATACAGAACAGTTGCCAGAACTCCCCGATTTGGACGCCATCGAAGAGCCAGACGACGTCCCCTCGCCTGCCCCCCAGGTGGCCCCATCACAGGACATCGCGCCACCTGAATTGCCCGACTTCGATGCCGTGGAGGAGGCTGCTCCCGTCGTCCAACCCGCTCCACCCGTGCAGCACCCCGACCGTTGGATGCCGTGGACGGCCAAGGAAGCGTGGAGCCTCTCGGCCGCGCAAACGGCCCTTGTGCCGATTTTCGAAGCGGTCGGAGCCGGGCAACTCCAACGTGCTGCTGCAGATTTGGATCACGTTGGACCCCACCTTCCTGACGATCTCGACCTGATCTATCACGTCGGTCTTCTGCTCAAACAACTCGGCCGAAACGAGGCCCTTGAGACCTTGCTGGTCCGCGCCTCGGCCGCCCAACCTGATGATGGCCGCGTGCACGCGGCCGTGCACCACCTGAGGTGACCGGATGCAGACACCGACGCTCAACGCCGACGGTGGGTTGGTGCTCCGTCCGATTTCCAGCGGTGACCTGACCGATCTGCTGGAGAGTTACCATGAATCTCCCGAAGACGGTCAAACGGCGCTACCATGGATGTATCCGCGCAACGTTGCCGAACAGTTGGCGGACTTCGTGCGCGACATCCTCCGCAGCGCGGAGGAGGACCGCATCCATTTCTGGTCAATCCGAATGGACGATCTGCATGTGGGCACCATCGGGCTTGGCGACGAACTGCAACTCGACCTCAGCAGCTGGAGCCTCGGCTACTGGATCCGTGTCGGCCATCAAGGGCAGCGGATCGCCAGTCGAGCCATCGATGCGGTCTTCGAATGGCTCAACGAGCGAGGTATCGAAGCGGTCGTCGAAGTGGCCGTCCACCCTCACAACGGGCCGGGGCTCGCCACGGCCCGTGCCTTGTGCACGCGATGGGGCGGTACGCCGCTGGACGACTTCGTCGGCATCGACTTTGGTGGACGCACCATCCCTCATCACCTTCACCTGATCCAAGTCGGGGGCGGCGAGGCGTGAGCCGCACCTGGTTGACCGTGGACACCGACGACGCCCATCACCGTCCATGGCGGCAGGGGCACCCCACACGAAGCAAGGACCCAGACGGTCGTCAGACGTCCCGCCAACCCAGCAAAGGATGGTTGAAGGCCATCGAACGCTTTGGAGACTGGGTCGAACACAGCGGCCACGCGGTCACGGTCTTCGTCATTCAGGACCAGTTGGAGCAGCCCGATGCTCGGAAGGCTTTGCTCGATCTTGCAGCACGTGGCGGGCCGCGGCTGACCTTCGCCAGCCACGGCACCAGCCACCGCGCTTGGGGCGCTTGGCCCGAGGACGCGACTGGGCTGACGGCAGCGGTCAGGCGGTCCTTTGCCGCCAACGCGGAGGCCTTCGGCGAGCAGGCTCGTCCTTGGTTCCGGGCTCCTTCGGGCTACGTCGCGCCTTGGATGGCCGATGCCTTGGCCCAAGCGGGCGTGACGGTCGATTCCTCGGTCAACCCCTCCCGCTTGGTGCGCAGGAAAGCCGGTCCGACGCGACGGTGGTCGGACGTTGTGGACGCCATGAGGCAAGCCAACGTGGTGGAACGCCCATGGCACGTCCATCGGGGCTGGCCGGTGTGTGGCCCTGCCCTCCACCTGCCGGGTCTGGCTGGACGGGCGCGTCGAGCGTGGCAGAAGCTCCCTCCTGTGCTGGATGCGGCGGAGGTGGGACACGCAGTGGAAGGTCGTGGTGGTCTGACGACCGTGTACTGGCACCTGACCGATCACGTGCGGCGCAAAGGCCGCTGGGAGCCACCGCTCAGATCGAGGTGACGTCGTCGACGTCCTCGAGGCCGAGCGAATCCAACACCCCAGCGTGGAGTTTGACGTCCACTTCACCGGCCCGGACGAGGGCCGAGAGGGTGTCAAGCACAATGCGGTCTGCATCGATGCCGTAGAAGCGTCGAAGGTTTTCGCGGGTGTCGGAACGGCCGAAGCCTTCGGTGCCCATCACGTGGAAGGAACCGCCGACCCATGGGCGGATCAGGTCTGGAATCGCGGCCATGTTGTCGCTGACCGCCACGGTCACCGGCACCTTGCCGTCGAGTTGTTCGCTGACCCAACTGGTCCGCGGCTCCTCGCTGGGATGCCGCGTGTTCCATGCCTCTGCTTCCATCGCCTCACGACGCAATTCGCCGTAAGACGTGGCCGACCAGACCTCACATGCCACGCCGAGTTCGCGGAGCCGGGCCGCGGCGGCCTCGGCTTGCGGCAGAATGGAGCCGGAGCCGAGCAAGCGGACCAGCGGAGCCTCGTCGGCTTCGATGCGGTGCAAGCCGCGGAGGATGCCCTCATCGGCGTCCTTCGCCTTGGCGGGCATCACGAAATTCTCGTTGTACGCGGTGATGTAGTAGATGACGTCCTTGTCTTCGCCGTGCATCTCCTCCATACCGCGCTTGATGATGGCCGCCATCTCGTAGGCGTAGGCCGGATCGTAGGCACGCACCGCCGGGTTGGACATGGCGATGAGCAAGGAGTGCCCGTCCTGGTGCTGGAGGCCTTCGCCGTTGAGCGTGGTCCGGCCTGAGGTGGCACCGATCAGGAAGCCGCGGCAGCGGCTGTCGGCGGCCGACCACACGAGGTCACCGATGCGTTGGAACCCGAACATGGAGTAGTAGATGTAGAATGGCACGGTCGCCGTCATCTGCGTGGCGTAGGAGGTCCCTGAAGCGATGAAGGTGGACATCGCGCCGGCTTCGTTGATGCCTTCTTCGAGGATCTGTCCCGTCTTGCTCTCCTTGTACTTCATCAGGACCTTGTGGTCCACCGGCTTGTACAGTTGGCCGTCCGGTGCGTAAATGCCCAAGGCACTGAACAGCGGGTCCATACCGAAAGTTCGTGCTTCGTCGGGCACGATGGGGACGATGCGCTCACCGATGCCATCAGCACGGGTCAAGTTGCGCAAGAGGCGCACGAAGGCCATCGTGGTGCTGACGGATTGCTTGCCGCTGCCCTCGTCAAATTCCGCGTAGGCCTCGGCCGGTGGCAGGGCTACGTCAAGCGATGAGGTGCGCCGTTCGGGCAGGAAGCCACCGAGGGCCTCGCGTCGCTCGAGCATGTACGCGACTTCTTCCGAGCGGTCCTCGGGCATGATGTAAGGCAGGCTTTCCAGGTCGTCGTCGGTGAAGCCCAAGCCGATGGTGTCCCGCATGTAGTGCAAGGCGGAATCGTCGGCCTTCTTTTTCCCGTGCGTGGCGTTCCGACCTGCAAAGGTCGGCCCGAGGCCGTAGCCCTTGATCGAGCGGGCGAGGATGACCGTCGGTTGTCCCTTGTGCGCCACGGCAGCGCTGTACGCGGCGTGGATGCGTACGGGGTCGTGGCCACCGACGTCATCGGTCAGCGCTTCGAGGTCGACATCGCTCATGTGTGCGACCAACGCCGCAAGCTCTGGCGTGTTGAACAACTCGGCCCGTACGACGTCACCCGACGCGGTCATCAGCCGCTGCTCGTCGCCGTCGGTGAGGGCCGAGAGCCGGGCCGCCAAGGCACCGGTGCTGTCCGCCGCAAAGAGCGGGTCCCATGAACGGCCCCAGAGGCACTTGATGACGTTCCAGCCGGCACCGGTGAAGCGCGCGGCGAGTTCTTGCACGATCTTGGTGTTGCCACGCACCGGCCCGTCAAGCCGCTGGAGGTTGCAATTCACGACCATCGTCAGGTTGTCGAGGTGTTCGCGGCTGGCGAGGGTCAATTCTGAGAGCGACTCGGGCTCATCGGATTCGCCGTCGCCCATGAAGTACCACACGCGGCTGTGATTGGTGTCCACCAAGCCACGGTCGCGCAGGTAGCGGTTGAAGCGCGCTTGGCGGATGGCGGTCATCGCACCGAGGCCCATGCTCACCGTAGGGTACTCCCAGTAGTCCGGCATCAGGCGTGGGTGAGGGTAGGAGGAGAGTCCGGTGGTGAAGGCTTCACGGCGGAAGTGCTCAATGCGGTCGTGCTCAAAACGGCCTTCCATCCATGCACGGGCGTACAAACCAGGACTGGCATGGCCTTGCCAATACACGTGATCGCCGTGGCCTTCCCCGTCCTTGCCGCGGAACATGTGGTTGAGGCCGACTTCCCAGAGGGTGGCGATGCTCGCGTAGGTGGAGATGTGGCCGCCGAGGCCTTCGAAGTGCTTGTTCGCGCGCGTGACCATCATCATCGCGTTCCACCGCAAGGTGTCGCGGATGCGCGCCTCCATCTCGAGGTCGCCGGGATAGGCCGGCTCATCCCCGGCCGCGATGGTGTTGAGGTAAGGCGACTGGGTCAGGTGACCCACGTCCACGCCGGCTTCACGGGCCGCCGCCACGGTCGCATCGAGGACCTCATGCGCGCGTTCTGCGCCCTTGCGCTCGTTGACGGCAAGGATGGATTCGGTCCATTCGACGATCTCTTCCGGGTCGTCGGTGCTCGTGGTGGTCGTTGTGGTGGCCCAAGCACCGGGCGTTTCGGAAGGAGCGGGCGGGGCAGGGCTTGGCTCGGGCTCAGGTGCTGGAGCAGACGCAGCCACAGCCGGGGACTCGGCAGGTGCGGCTGCGCTGCCGTTGCCGTCTCCCTCGACCTCGAACTGGGCGCAGATCTCGCCCACGGGCAGGATGTCGCCCACGTCACCGCTGAGGTGTGCAACGGTGCCGGTCACCGGCGAAGGAATCTCCACCGTGGCCTTGTCGGTCATCACCGAAAGCAAGGGTTGGTCCTCGACGATGGGGTCGCCCACGACCACGAACCATTCGACCACTTCCCCTTCGACGACGCCTTCTCCGATGTCGGGCAGACGGAAGGAATGGAGGCCCATGGTGGTCCCTCACCCCACATTGGGGGCAGTTGGGCCTCCGTCGGCCTCCCTTTAGGGGTTCGCCTCGGCAACAAGAACGCGCCACGTGCCTCCACCGTTCATCCACGGCGAGTCTCCGGCCTCGGCTTCGACCCAGCCTTCGAGGGTCACGTCGAGGTCAGGTGCGACCACGATGACCGCAACGCTGGACAAATCACCGCGATCGGGCAGCACGGTGCCGTTGAGCAGCTCGTCCTCCCATCCCGCATCGGGCGCCCGCCAGTGACCGACAAGCCCGTCCGGGCCTTGCTCGGAAAGGACGGGATGCATGGTGTACAGCCAGTGCACCGCAAGGGTCGGGTCGTGAATCAGCAGGAGGTCGTCACCTTCCTCAAGGTGCTCGAGCGCCGCCTCCGCCGCATCGTCGGTCCACAGCGTCTGACCGTGTGCGGCGGCGAGCAGCGCCAAGGGGAGAAGCAGCACGAAGGCGCGATGGAGGCGTTCGGTGGGAAGCGGAGCTTCGCCCTGAAGATGCACGATCAGCCACACCGCAGCGGGAAGCAGCACCATGCCGTGCCTTCCGTTGTTGCCAAGCACGACCATTGTCTTCCACCAGGCGAGGTCCCATGCTTGGCCCTCAACGGCCCACAAGGCCGCGACGTAAGCCGATAACAGGCCCACGAGGAAGCCGCATACCACGAGCAGTTCCATGGCGCCCTCGGCCTTGTTGAAGGCCATGGCGTCCTTTCCGAGGAAAGCCCAGAGCCCAGCGCCTACAAGCAGGTAGAGGCCGAGCACGTCGAAGACCGCGAAGGGCAGGAAGCTCCACCACCACCATCCGCCTCGGGCTTCGCTCACGCTGCCAACGCCCAGCAGACCCGCGGCGGCCAATCCGAACACCATGGCGAGCACGAACCAGCCGACAGCACCACGCCTTGTGGCATCGCTGGCTTTCCATTCCCCGAAACCAATCGGATCGCACCAGCCGATGAGATACATCGCCCAACCCATGGCCCACCACGGATTCAAGCCCTTGACCGCGAGGAGGGCTGCGGCGGCCGCGGTGCTGATGCTGACCGCGACGATGATGGCAAGCATGGCGGCACCGGTGCGAGGTTTTCCCGATCGGATGCGTCCGAACAACGCCGGATGGAACGGGGCAAGGAGCATCACGCCACCGAGCAAGGTCCCAAGCGGCTCGCTGTAGCCGCGCCCAATCGCGAATAGCATGCCCGGATGCAACAGGACGATGGACGCCAACCACGGTGACCACGACGTCTCAGGGTCGCGCCATCGTGGCAGGCTGCCCAAAGCCCACGCCAAGACGGCGAGCGAAGCAAGGCCGACCAAGCGCACGCCAAGCAGACCGAGGTCGAGGGGATTCAGCCACGCGGCCTGCGTCAATTCAGTGCCACTGTTTGGATCACTGGCCAGCGGGTCCACCGTCCTGGCCGACCCCCACGGCGCTTGACCGTCCTCGTTCACGGACAGAAGCAAGGTGGTGTCCAAGCCCGGGGCGTTGCTCAGCACCGCGACGATGACGAGCACGATGCCCGCGACGAGCCAAAGGCGGCCTCGCTGCTCCACGCCCCTTGGCCGCCTTCGGCTCGCTTGACGGTTGGGGTCCGCACGGGGCTCGGCGAGCCTTCATGCGCCCTCGGCTCAAGGTGCGGGCATGTTCCGACCCCTCGAAGGCGTGCGCGTCCTC
The DNA here is from genome assembly GCA_038150305.1 of Candidatus Poseidoniales archaeon. Taxonomy (GTDB): domain Archaea; phylum Thermoplasmatota; class Poseidoniia; order Poseidoniales; family Poseidoniaceae; genus MGIIa-L3. Next base: position 21,619 of record JAYOTG010000028.1, read on the forward strand.
GACCTGTCCCGTGTCTTAGCTGGGCCATACACGGCCAAACTGCTGCAGGACCTTGGCGCTGACGTGCTGCGCGTCGAAGCCCCGTGGGGGGACGACACGCGGGGCTGGGGCCCTCCCTTCACCGAAGTGGACGGCGACGAAGTCGCGGCGTACTGGACCTCGGTGAACCTCGGCAAGCAGGTCATCCGCAGGGACCTGCGCAAGGAGGATGACCTCGAGGACGTCCGGCGCTTGGTGGCCAACGCGGACGTCATCCTCGAGAATTTCCGCCCCGGCCGCGCCGACGCGTGGTTCGCGCCGTGGCCCGAGCGCGCCGTGGTCTGCAGCATCACGGCCTACGGCAACGACGGACCACGTCGAGATGAGGGCGGATACGACCTCGCCATGCAGGCCCGCAGCGGGCTGATGGGCATCACCGGTGACGCTGAAGGCGGGCCCGCAAAGGTCGGCGTGGCGGTCATCGACGTCGTCACTGGATTGCACGCCGGGGCAGCGGTGCTCGCCGCCTTGTTCCGTCGAGAACGCGAGGGCGTGGGTTCACGGCTGACCTTGTCGTTGTGGGACTGCGCGCTTGACCTGCTCATCAATCAGGCCCAGAACGCCTTGGTGGGTGGCACCAACCCCGGCCGGATGGGCACCGCTCATCCGAACCTCGTGCCCTACCGCGCCTTCCAAGCGGCCGATGGCGAGGTCGCCATCGCGGTCGGTTCTGATGCCCAATGGGCGAAACTGGTGACGGCGTTGCACCTGACCCTCCCCGAGGACGCCGAATGGAGCACGAATCCCGGCCGCGTCACCGACCGTGACCGGGTCGAGGCGTGCGTCGCGCACGCCGTGGCGCACCTTACGCGGGCCGAGGTCGAAGCACGCTTGGTCGGCGTGCCGTGCGCGCCGGTCAACCGCATCCTCGAAGCGCTCGACGATGCGCAAGCCAAGGCCACCGGGGCGCGCATCGAAACCGAAGGCGTGCCGCACGTGGCCAGTCCACACCGCTTCCACACGTGATCACAGCTGCATCACGCCAGCAAGCAGGAGGACCGCGACCAGACCGACCACTTTGACCACGCTGGCCAACGCCGTGGAATCCGAAGCCATGCGGCGTGGTTGCGCCCTGATGAGACAAGCGTGGCTCCAAATCGACAACAGGAGGTCAGAAACCGGTTGATTCATCGGCAAGTCCGGTTGTCATGGATGCATGGCTGGGGGCCAAGGACTCGCCCTCGTTGGCGTGCTGACGGTGCTTCCGACACCGATGTTGGCCGTCAACATCCTGTTCGCCGTGGCCCTGTTCACGCTCCCTGGCGCGATGGTTTGGCTGGACCGTCAGGGCCGCATGCCCACTGCGCTGCCTTGGACTCATCTTCTCTTGATCACGCCGGTGATGGCCTTCGCTCTGCTGATGATCTCCTTTCAGCCGAACAACTACTGCAACACCGTCCTGCAGCACTCCGAGTTCCGGGCCTTCTACGTGCTGTTCCTTCCATTTTTGCCGCTCCTCGCCCACATGGTTGGCTCCGACAAGGTGGGCCGGCCGTGGCTGTTTGGATGCATCCTCACGCTCTCCTTGCTGTTCGTGTTTGACCTGACGGTGGCCTACGAAGTGCTCCACATGGTCTACCAAAACCAAGCAGGAGAAGGTGTCGTGTATTCTGGCGCACGGGCCTGGGAATGCAACCACTTCGACGGCGCATCCATGCAGGCGGCCTTCCGTGCCAAATGGCGTGCCAACCAGGCCTTCCTCGTTCTGATGCCACTGGTGTTGATTGGCGCACGCCTCGTGCACCGCCGGCGCCGTGGTGACGCTGCATCTCAAAATGAGAAGAGCGAAGTCTGACCGCCGCCAAGGCGCCCGCCGTTTTCCAACTTCTCGAAGGCCTCGTCCATGCGACGTTGACTGAAGGCCCGCTCCACCTGCAGGTATTGCTTCAGGCC
>JAYOTG010000029.1:0-23253 GCA_038150305.1 Candidatus Poseidoniales archaeon
CTCAACATCGTCTACCTGAACACCATTCAGGACGAGAACCAGAAGCAGTACTTCGTGCAGGAATTGTCACGCGAACTCTACGACTGGATGCTCACCCAGCAGCCGGCCGAAGGGGAACTCAAGCTCCTGTTCTTCATGGACGAAGTGGCGCCCTACCTGCCGCCGCATCCCCGCAATCCTCCGGCGAAAGACCTCATCAAACTCATCTTCAAGCAGGCCCGAAAATACGGCGTGGCCTGCGTTCTGGCCACGCAAAATGTCAGCGACGTGGACTACAAAATCCTCGCACAGGCCAACACCACCTTCGTCGGCCGCTTCACCCAACCGCAAGACGTCGAGAAAGTCCGTCACCTGCTGAAGGAGTCCGGCAGCGACGTCGATCTGGTCGGACAACTGCCCACGCTGGGCCCCGGTCAGTTCCAGGTCGTCGCTCCTGACGTGGACGAGAACCCCTTCCCGCTGCAGTGCCGATGGCTGTACACCGACCACGGTGCCCCGCTGTCCGAAGACCAGGTTGAAGAATTGATCAGCGACGACGTGCGTCGCTGGGCGCGTTCTCGCTCCGCCGGCGCACACAGGAAACGCGGCGGCTCAGGCGCCGCCGATGCCGCGGCACGCGGCTCACGCTGGAACCACGACGACGAAGTGGGCATCGTCGCAAAATCCCGCATCACCGCCGTGGGCGGCATGACCGCCGCGGCCCACGGCGTGGTGGACGACTCCGCCTTCGAGGTCCGCCTGATGGGTGGCTTGGCCGTTCTGAAAGACGGGCGCGATCCGCTCTACACGATGCAGGCGGCCAGCAACGCCGCCTCGGTGCTCGCGCTCGGTTGGTGCCTCATCGCGCTGCTCGTGGCGTGGCGCGACGACGGCCTCGATTGGTGGTGGCTCTTGTTCGGCGCCGGCGTCTCGGGCCTCGTGGGCCTGGTCATCGCCCTGGAGTGGTTCCTTGCGCACGACGCCGACCTGCTGCTCCGCATCTCGAAATTCACGCGCCAATTCCAAATCGGCCTGGTGGTCTGGCTCTGGACCCTCCTCATTTGGTCGACGTGGGGGGATCTGGACCTCTTGGGCGCGGCACCGTTGCTGGAAGTCGTGGTGCTGTGGACCTCGCTCTTCCTGGCCATCGAAGGCCTGCACCGCTTCCGCCTTGGACGCCTCCATTGGGACGGCGATTCCGCCTGGTCGAGGCTGTCGGGCATCACCGCGGTCCTGACCGAGGCGCAAATGCACGACATGCGCGCCTCGTCCTCGGAGATCCTCGCAGCGATGCGTTGGATCGTGCATGGCGTGACCGTCGTGCTCGGTTGCTTGCTGCTGATCGCCTTGCCCGCCATGTCCGAAGGCACGGGCTTGCCCGGCCCTGATGCCGCATGGATGCACCTCGTGCTGTGGCTGACCTCGCTGTACGCCCTGATGTGGGGCTCGGAAGGCTGGCTGCGCATGCGTGGGCGCTTGCCAGAGCCCGAAGCCTGAGGTGAAGCAGCATGGCCCATCCCCTCGACCCGTTTGCGCTTGGCGAGGGTCGTCCGACGCTGCGCAACCGCGCGGTCCTCGCGGCGATGACCAACAAACAGTCCCGCGACGACGGCGTCCTTTCCGACGAGGAAATCCGCTGGCTGCTGCGTCGAGCGGAGGGTGGATTCGGCATCGTGACGACGGCGGCCGCCCACGTGGACGAAGGCGGCCAGGGCTGGGAGGGCGAAATGGGCGTGTGGGGCGACCATCAGCTGCCTCGCCTGACCGAGTTGGCCGACGGGTTGCGCTCCCACGGCGCGACAAGCCTCGTGCAGATCTTCCACGGTGGGCTTCGGGCCCCTCGCGCCATCACGGGCCGTCAACCTGTTTCGGCCAGCGACGTGGACGACCAGGGGGCCGAAGAGCCGGCCCGAGCGCTGACCGAGGCTGAGGTGGAAGGGCTGGTGTCGGCCTTCGTGGAGGCCGCGGTCCGCTGCGAGCGTGCCGGTTTTGACGGGGTCGAACTGCACGGGGCGCACGGCTACCTCATCGCCCAATTTCTCGGGACGAAAACGAACCGGAGAGGCGACCGATGGGGCGGGGATTTGGCCGGTCGTGCCGCCTTCCTCAGGGCGATCGTGGATGGCGTAAGAGCCGCGACCTCGCCTGAATTCTTGCTCGCCGTCCGCCTTTCTCCGCAGATCGATGCGATGGGCATACGCCTCTCTGAGAGCCTCGAGTTGGCGACGTGGTTGCCGGCATGGGGCGTGGACCTGCTGCACATCTCCTGCTGGGACGCCTTCCAAGGTGCGCCAGACGAACCTGACGACCCGCGCACCCTCACGCGACGTTTCCGAGCTGCCTTGCCCGAAGGCTATCCCTTGCTGTCGACGGGCGCCATCTGGGACGCGGCCGACGCAGCCTTCGTGCTCGGAGAAGGCGCCGACTTGGTCGGTGTGGCCCGGGTGGCCATCGGTCATCCGGCATGGCCAGAAGGGTTGGCCGAAGAGGACTATGCCCCCGCACGTCCACCGTTTTCGCCTGAAGCGCTTGCAGCAGCCGGGCTCAGTCCGGTCTTCATCGGGTACATGCGCCGCTGGAAGGGCTTCGTCACGGACGGACGCTCCGCAGATTGATCATCAGCGACGACCGCGTCCGCCACCGCCGCTGCGGCGGCCGCCTCCGCTACTCCGACCTCCACCGCCACTGCGGCCTCGACCGCCTCCACCGCTGGAGCGGCCCCCGACACGGACCCGACGGTTTGAGCCCCCTCGATGGTGCGACCTGGTGCTGTGGTGGTGGCGGCGATGGTGGCGGTTTCCGTAGTGGTGGCCATAGTGTCCATGTCGACCCATCATGACCCTCGGCTGAGATGTACCTCCTTTGCCGGTCAACACGAAGGCCACGAGGAAGATGATGACAGAGCAGCACATGGCGGTGCCAATGAACTCGCCTGGGTCGGTGGTGGGGTCCTCCCACGCCGCTTCTGACGGGTTTTCGGTGTCGACCATCACCGTCACGGTGCTTCCAGGTCCGAACGTTTCGACGTAATCGACGAGGCACGACGAGCCCCACCCTTCCGTGACTGGACTCCCTCCCCAGATGTCCCTGACGTATGCTTCGCCGTCGAAGGTGTACGCCACAGCGGCGTCCATGCCGCACATGGTTACGAGCACGGCGCGACCGTAGCCGCCCCATTCAAGCTGGGAAGATTCACGGTATCCGGTTCGGAAACCCGGATGGTCCTCGTCAACTTCGGTCATGAGGGCCAACTCAAACGCTTGATGTGAGGAAGGATCGTACGGGTCAACGGCAATGGTCAGGTTGGTCCCGTTCGCAAAGACATCCTCGATGGCAGAAAGGCAGGGGCCCGAATCGTAGAGGATCGGGCTGTATTCCCACGCCTGATGCTCCGTCCCGTTCACGGTCCACCTCAAATCGAGATCCGCGTAGCACTCGTACTCGGTCCAGTATTCGGTCCAGCAGTCTTCGTACGTGTCGCCATATTCGTCCGTGTACGTCGAGCATTGCGTGTCCGACCGCTCATATCTGTCCTCATAGTACGCCGTCCCGTTGTTCTCCTCGAGGTACACGGTTGCCGTGGTCAAGAAGGCCTCTGGAGCAATGGGGCCTCCCACCACCGTGGCATCGACCTCGGACCAAGGAACGTAGGCGTTGCTGGCGTTCACCAACGCAACATTTCCAATGATCAGGCCGACGGCCACAATCACGAGGACGCCCAAGGCGACCGGGTGCTTTGGACCACCAAAGGAACGCTTCGTCTTGCCCGACATGCTTCCTCCTGTGGCCGCATTGGCGCCGATGGCGATGGACGGAGGGCTCGAGGAAACGGGTTTCGCGGGAAGGATGGCGGGCTGCTGGGGCGCAGGCGCAGCGGCTCCGCTTTGCCAGCCCGAATCCCAGAACACGTCATTCCCGTCGCCGGTCGTCACGTCACCACATCGTCACGTCGCCCTTCAAGCCACCCCCGAACAAGGGGCAGGGCCATGAGGTATGCCGAGGTCCACGCCACCATGGACGATGCGCCGATGGTGCCGCTGGTCTGGCATGAGCGCCCAATGGAACAGATGCGCGACGACGGTCGGCGCTTCCTCGAGGATTTGCGTGGCCGGCGCACGACCCGTCATTTCTCAACGCGCCCCGTTCCGCGTGACCTGATCGAAACCGCCATCTTGGCGGGTGGTACGGCCCCAAGCGGAGCCCACCTTCAGCCGTGGACCTTTGTCGCGGTCTCCAACGCGGAGCTCAAGCAGCGCTTGCGCGACGCGGCCGAGGCCGAAGAGCGGCGCACCTACGAGGAGCGCATGCCCGAGGCCTGGCGGGAAGTCCTCGCACCGCTTGGCACGGACGCGATCAAGGCGCACCTCACCGATGCACCATGGGTGGTGGTCCTGTTCCGACAGAACAAGCGCTTGCGCGACAACGGCGAGTGGGGCCCGACCTACTACGCCACGGAGTCGTGCGGCATCGCGGCCGGGATGTTCATCGCGGCGGTCCACCGCATGGGCCTGGTCACCCTGACCCACACGCCCTCACCGATGGGTTTCCTGCAAACCTTGCTGAAACGGCCCGATCACGAAACGGCGATGCTGGTGCTTCCTGTCGGCTACCCGGCGGAGGACGCCAAGGTGCCTGACCTTGAACGAAAAGCCCTCGAGGACGTCTCCGTCTTCTTTGAATGACTCTTTTATGCGTAATGAATACGGACGCATTCGAGCCGGGTGAAATGCTCAAATGGGGACCTTTCTGCGAGGCATGTGCGCGCAGTGCACCGAAATGAGGCGGAGAAGGGGCAATTGCCCCTTCCCCGCACAACCTTCTGCTGGTGCAGACCTCAGCCCAAGCGGCCCAGCATCTCGTTCAGCATGGCGTCGGGCAGTGGGACGTAGCCCACGTCGGCCACGTGATCCATGCCGGCCTCAGAGTAGCCGTACTCGAAGAAGCCCCGAACGAGGTCCCAGTCGTTGTTGTTGACGTTCATGTAGATGTAACGGGAGAGGGGTGCGTAGCTTCCATCGGCGACGGTGCTGGTTTCAGGGGCAACGGCGTTTCCGGCGTCCTGAACCCCGTGGGTGTCGTTGTTGGCAATGGCGGCCACGGAGAGCTCGTTGGCGTTCTCTTCGTAGTAGGCGTAGCCGAAGTAGCCGATGGCGTACTCGTCACCGGTCAGGCCGTTGACGATCTGGTTGTCGTCCGCGGAGTTTTGGTAGCCGCGGGCCGAGTCGAAGCTTTCCGCCACCGGATCTGCGTCAGCGAAGCACTTCTTGCAGAAGACCTGCTCGCCGAAGTACTCGTAGGTTCCAGAGTCAGAGTCTGCACCCCAGAGCTTGATTTCCTGGTCGGGGCACGCCGTGGAATTGTGGAGGTCCCCCCACTCACGGACGCCGTCGCCGTCGTTGTTCGGCGTGGTCGAGTTCATGTCGAGGCCGCCCTTTTCGTGGGTGGCGAGGTCGCTCTCGCTCCAGTCGCTGAAAATCCAGCGGAGTTGTGCCATGGACAAACCGCCCATGTTGGTGACGCACTGGTCGGCCGCTCCGCCCTTCTTCATGACGACGGAAAGGCCGTCGATGGCCACGACGAGTTGGGTGACGGTGACGTCAGAATTGGCGCAGTCGTACACGCCTTCGCCTTGCGCGGTCGCTTCGGACTCTTTCCAGTCCCGGCTCATGTCGCCGATGTTCACGGCATCGGCATCGGTGCTGCACACCTTGGAGGCGCCTGCACCAGATCCACCGCCGGCCACGGTGACGGTGTAGTCCGCGTTGGCCGCGCTGTAGGCTTGGCCCCAGGCGCTGGCCACGGGGAAGACCGTGCTGCTGCCAGCAATGGCAATCGTTTGCTGTTCGGTTTCGGCTTCGCCTTCTCCAATGCAGCCGGCCAATCCAGTGATTACCAGCATGAGGACGATGGTCAGGGTGTTTGCATGTGTTCCGAGTTTCATGGTTCTCGCTCCTTGTGGTGGGCAGCCACCTCTTGGCCATGGGTTTGGCCTCTACAGTCTATTTGTTTCTACATATATCTACATAGATAACAATAGAATACATAGATTGCCTATCTACACCCGTACCATATGGAACGAGCCGTTGGAGGGGTCTTGCATGCCAGACGGTGAGTTTCGAAAACTTCAGGTCACCGGGGGCTCGACGATGATCGTCTCCCTGCCAAAGACCTGGGTTCGAGGCAATCAACTGGGCAAAGGCGACATCGTCAGCATCGAAGAGCTCGCCACCGGCGATCTCCGCATCTCGCCAATGCAGGGAAAAGACAGCAAGACGTGCGTCAGCATCGACTGCTGCACGTTGAACGACGGATTGGCCGACCTGCTCATCGGCGCCTACCTCACAGGCACGAGCACCATTGACGTGACGTGCAAGCAGCCCATTCCTCGTGCCATACGCACGGAAATCCGGGACTTTCTGCGTGACACGCGTGGGATGGAGATCGAGGAAGACGACGAACGCCACATTCGCATCGTGTCCATCCTGAACCCGTCAGAACTTCGTCTTCAAGTGTCCATCAACCGAATGTACATCCTCATCTCCAGTTTGGTCAACGACGCCTTCGAAGTGTTGGGGGGCGAAAGCGACGAGTTGCTTTCAGACATCCAAGACCGAGAGCGGCAAATCGATGCGCGACGTCTGTTGGTCGAACGCCAGGTGGCCTCGGCCATCAAGAACCCGTCCGTGGAGAAGGGGTTGAACGTCGACCGTTATGCTGCGGTGGAGCACGCGAACATCGCCCGGGTTTTGGAGCGCATGGGTGACCACGCCGCAAGGTTGGCGATGCTGGTGCGGGAAAATTCGCATCTCGTGAAGACAAAAACGACGGAAATGCCGCTCCAAGCCATCCCGACGTGGAGTCAGGAGTTGAAGACGCTCGTTCACAACATGTACACGAAGGACGTCAGCATCATTCACCAGGCCAAAACCTCCCTTGTGCAACTCATCGAGGACATCGAGGCGTCGGAAAGCGACCTCTGGACCGGACGAAAATCTGCAGAACGCTTGTTCTGTGAGTTTCAAATCTCGGAATCGATTCGGAGGCTGTGCGCCTACGGCATCAATTTCGCTGAGGCCCTGCTCAACATGCTCATGAACGAGCGATTGGAATCCGTGTGAGGTGGCAAAATGTCCATGCTGGAGCGGATTTCGAAGGAGCGGACCAGGTATATCCTGTTCTTCACCAGCACTTCGGTCATCCTGATCACGCTTGGCATCATTCAGACCTTGTTGTTCGAGGCCATCGCGTTCTTCTCAGAAGTCGCCAACACCCGTGGGTGGTTTTCCTTCACCGTGAACCTCTCCGGGGTGGCCTCTGCAGCCGGCCTTGGCGCACTGATGTTGATCGGCTGTGCGGCCCTGGAGTGGCGAATGCGGGTCGATCCGAAAGTGCTGATTCGGATGCCCGAGAAAGCGATGTTCCCTCCGAAATCCGCAATGTATGGCATCGTCGTCATCGCCCTGCTCGCGTGGGTGCTCATCGATTCCTTCGTCCTCCGTCTTGTGCTTCTCGTGGTCCTGTTCATGTGGAGACGTGCCGCCAACGTGTTCGTCTTGTTGCCCAATAACAACGCAGACAAGAGCGACAGAACGGTGCTGTATGCGCTGATCGGCGGAGCCGTGACGGTCCTGTTTTTCAGCGCAAGCAAGGATTACGGTGGGGCCTTCGGGGAGTTTTTCTTCACGACGCAGTGGACGCCGACCGGTGCCTGTGCTGATCGACGGGCCCTGTGCGAAAACATGTCCTTTGGCGTGAACAGCCTGCTTTTGACCACGATTCAAGTGGCCTTTGGCGCCCTGTTTTTGGCAGTGCCGCTTGGCGTGGGTTGCGCCATCTACCTGAGCGAATATGCTTCACCGCGTCTTGTGTCGGTGGTCAAGCCGACCTTGGAGCTCCTCGCTGGCATTCCTTCTGTGGTCTACGGCTTCTTCGCCTTCATTTACATCGGTCCGCTCGTGGTCCAGTTTGGAGAATACGCCTTCGCGCAAGGCTGGATTGACGCGCCCCCGAACGTGCTGAACCCGATCAACGGGGCCATCGTCGTGGGCGTGATGATCCTCCCCCTCGTGGCCTCCATGTCCGAGGATGCTTTGCGCGCGGTTCCAAACGAACTCCGCGAGGGGTCGCTCGCCTTGGGCGCCACCCGCATTGAAACCACCTTCCGCGTGATGATTCAGGCGTCCCTGTCTGGCATCTTGGCCAGCATCATCCTGGCCTTGTCACGGGCGGTCGGCGAAACCATGGCCGTGACCTTGGCGGTCGGGACCGTCGCCGTGTACACGTCCAATATGTTCCTTCCAGCGCAGACCATGACCGCGTACATCGCTCAGCGTGTTGGTGGGGACTTGCCTTTCGGAGAGATCGGCTACATGACCATCTTTGCCGTGGGCCTCTACCTCTTCGTCATCACGCTCTGCTTGAACCTGCTCGGCAACAAGGTGTTGTCCGCATACCGGGAGGCGTACTGATGAAGAAGGACATCGACCTTCTGAAAAAGCGCAACAGGAAGCGCCGCGACCTCATGGAGCGGGCCGGTTCGACCGGGCTCGCGCTTTCGGGATTCATCGGCCTGATGTTCCTCTCCGTGCTCGTCTGGCAAATCGCGGTCCCGACCTTCATCGAGGGAGAGACTGGACAGATCGAGCCTGCCTCTGAATTCATTCCAGTGTCGGAATACGTGCTGAAATGGGATCATCCAACCGTGGACGACGACGGTGCGCTGATCGGTGATCCGGTCGTGCTGGAACTCACGTGGGACGACGGCGGAACGGAGCGGACGCACAGCATCGCCGTGACGGTGACGTCTGAACGGAGCCTTCGGGAAGACATCGTGATCAACGCCTCCGGCGTGTCCACCGAAGCGGTCGAGGTCGGAAAGAAGACCAAGTTCTACATCCAGTCAAGCCTCGAGGTCCCGGTGGACATCCATCAGGCCTCCGGCCCGGTTCCTGCGGCAGACGAGACCGGGTCTCCTACCGTCTCCTCCTTCGTGATCAGCGCAGACGTCAGCGTGGTGGTCGACGACGGTCGCTTCGTGTCCCACCCCTTGACCATGGTGGCGTGGTTGATGCTCGTGTTCGTCGTGGCGTTGCTCTCCTTCCCCATGCCCGCCGTGCTTTCCGCGATGGAGGCCTTGCTGAACAGGCAAGCGGCGGTCAGATACACCTTGTATGGCCTTGCAGCAGGGACGCTCGCTCTGGCCGGCTTTACCCTCGAGGCGTGGCTGGGCGCAGGATGCTGGACGATGAGCGCCGTTGGCATCAACCGAACGCTCCAGGGCATGGAGCGATTGAAGTCACAAGGACGGGACGTCACACAATTTGATCGCCTCAAGCATTCGATCACCAACCGTGAAGGCGTGTTGATGTGGTCCAGGATGCTCCTGGTGTTCTCCACCCTGTTCATCCCCTTGCTGATCGACGTGCCTTTCCTGACCGAGCGTTACCAGGACATCTTCCAGCCGTATGCGTCCGGCATTCGCTCGGCCTTCTTTGGCACCATTTGGGTCATGGGCATCGCCATGGTGGTGTCCATGCCCGTGTCTATCGGCGCAGCCATTTACCTCGAGGAGTATGCTGCGCCCACCAAGACCACGAAGTTGATTCAGGCGCTCGTGACCAACTTGGCTGGTGTTCCGTCCATCGTGTTCGGCATGTTTGGGCTGGCGATTTTCGTCAAGCAGGGTGGCATTGGGCTCGGGCTTGGACCGTCCATCCTCGCAGCGGGCCTCACGATGGGGGTGATGGCCATGCCAATCATCGTGCTGGCCAGCCAAGAGGCTCTACGCAGCGTGCCGACCTCCCTTCGGGAATCGGCCTATGGGGTCGGGTGCACGCAGTGGCAAGTGACCCGCGATCACGTGCTTCCTTCGGCCATGCCCGGCATCATGACCGGAAGCATCCTTGCCATGAGCCGCATCATGGGCGAAGCGGCGCCCCTTGTGGTGGTCGGTGCAGCGGCACTGGTCTTGTTTGATCCAGAACCGCTGGCAGGCCTGCTCGGCGGAAACAAGGGTTTCACCGTCATTCCAATCCAGATTTACTTCTGGACCTCAGAACCAGAACACGCATGGCATTCGATGGCCGCGGCGGCAAGCATCACGCTGATCTTGCTGCTCGCAGCGATGAACAGCGTCGCCATCGTGCTTCGACAACATTTCCGAAAGAGGCTGAACTCATGAGCGAAGAAATTGGCGGCGAGGTGGTCCCAGACTCCACCAGGGAGCTGAACATTGACGGTGAACTGGACATCATGATCGAGGATTTGGACCTCTGGTACGGCACAAAACAGGCTTTGTACGGCGTATCCTTGCCCATTGCAAGGAACAGCGTCACCGCCCTCATCGGCCCGTCCGGATGCGGGAAGAGCACCTTGCTTCGAACCATCAACCGAATGAACGACCTCATTCCCATTTGCAAGTATGAAGGCACCATCACCAAGGGAGACGTGGTCATCACGGACAAGGGAGCAGACCTTGTCGAATTGAGGAAGAGCATCGGGATGGTCTTCCAACGGCCGAACCCCTTCCCGAAATCCATCTATGACAACGTCGGGTATGGCGTGCGCCTTCACCATCAACCCACGCGCGATGAGTTGGACGCCATCGTCGAAAAGAGCCTCAAGCGGGCTGCGATTTGGAACGAGGTGGCGGACCGCCTCCACGACCTGGGGACGTCGCTTTCCGGCGGCCAACAACAACGCTTGTGCATTGCGCGAACCATTGCGATCGAGCCCGACGTGATCTTGATGGACGAGCCGTGCAGTGCGTTGGACCCGATCGCCACAGCCGCCATCGAGGAGTTGATCCTTGAGCTGAAGAAGGACTTCACCGTGGTTATTGTGACCCACTCCATGTCCCAAGCCGCACGGGTCAGCGATTACACCGGCTTCATGTACCTTGGTCGCATGGTGGAATTCAACAAAACCGAGAAGATTTTCTCGGAGCCGGACCAGGAACTTACGCAACGGTACATCACCGGACGCTTTGGATGAGGTGAACACGCATGCCCCCGATTCGAACAGGACTTGACGAACGCATGAAGAGCATTCAGCAGGAGCTGAAGGAATACTTCGAGGAAGCCCAGCACGTGTACGCTGATGCCATTGATGCGTTCACGAAATTGGATTCCCAAGTGTACTCTGAAGCGAAAGCGGTCCGAGCCAAAGCGCGTGAAGTCAACTGGGACCTCACGAACAACCTGCTGCTCATTCTCTCGCTCAATCAACCGCTCATGAAGGACCTCAGGATCGTCGCGACCTACCTGCGCGCAGTGGACACGGTCGAACGGCTAATCCGTCACGCGCGCGACATCGCGCGCTCGGACCGCTCCATCGACGAGAACGCGGATGAACTTCCTGACGAGATCGTGCAGCCCGTGTGCGACATGCACCGCTCGCTCAATGCCCTGATCGACATCACGGTCGAGTGCCTGACCAACGGGAGTGAAGTTCCCGGGGACGAGGTGAGGGCACTGTGGAGTGCAGTCAAAGCATCGCACGCCGAAGCCGTGACCGCGCTTTCTGTGCTGAAATCCGATGCCATGGGCGGCAAGCTTGCGCGCCTCGAGGTCATCAACATCGTCAACCGCGTCGACCGCTCGGCCTACAACATCGTCCGTCTCAACGGCATGTGGCACCACGCGCTCAACAACGAGAACATCATCCTCGATTGAACGAAGATCAGTTTTCCCCGCTCACGAGCGCCACGAGAAAGCGACGTGGTGTTGAAGGTGCAGGAGGCAGGATTCGAACCTGCGAACCGTTACGGACTGGGACCTCATCCCAGCGCCTTTGACCAAGCTGGGCGACTCCTGCGTGCAGGCCGTCGGTCCGTCCTCCTGTATTTGAACACCCCGACCGGGCATCCAAGCTCAACGGGTTCACTCGGATTCGTTCTGTCCGGGCGTTGAGTAGAAAATGGAGCAGCAGGTCAAGGACCCGTCCCCTGCGCGGATTTCGCTCATGTCGAGCACCAAAGTTTCGAGCCCCATGGCTTCCACCGTCGCAAGCACGGTGGGGTACCCCTCGGCGACGATGACGCGGCCGGTCGGTAGGCCGATCGTGTTGCAGCCGTAGACCTCCTCGGCCGGCATGACGTGCACCCTGCACCCCTCGGGCAGGGGCCCAAAGTCCTCGGGCGTCAGGTAGCCTTCGGGAATGAACAGGTCCGTATCGGTGGGCGTCGAGGAAATCGAAGTCAGGTGGAGCGCGTTCTCAGGGATGTCCACCACGCGCAACTCGTAGCCGAGGTGGTCCAGCAGCAAGCGGAGTTCCTCGATACCGGCGTCGTTGGTGCGCGTTGAGCGGCCCACAAAGAACAGGTTGCCAAGTCGGAGCAAATCGCCGCCGTCCATCCGGGCTTCGCCGTCCATGCGGCACAAGCGACCGCCGTGGAGCTGCCGAACAAGGAAGTCGGCCACAGGGGGCTGCTCACCCACACGGCTCGGGTGACCGGGGACGGGAAGCAGGACGTGGCCGTCGATCACGACGGCTTGATCCTCGACGAAGATGCAGTCCGGATAGGCGTGATCGGCGGGCAGCACGGTCACCTCGACGCCGTTGTCAAGAAGCGCTTGGCGGTAGGCCTGATGCTGTGCTCGAGCGGTGGCGATGTCCGTGGGTCCCGAGCCGAAAAATCGGGCCAAGGCCTCCGGATAAGAATCGGGCACGGCACGGACGAGGGCGTGCCGTTTCTGGTCCAGACGGACCGTTGCCATGGTTGGCCGGCTGAATGTCCGTTCATAATTCTATGCAGTATTGGAGAAATTGGTTTCCGGCATCCGACAAACGGTATGTACCATCCAACGCGAAACCTCATCACTCTGCCCGAGCAAGGCGAATCATGCAAGAGCACTTTGAGTTCAACCCGTCCTATGCCATGCTGACCCTCGCCATGTCGCCCGGTGAGCAGATCAAGTCCGAACCAGGGGCGATGGTGTCCATGCAGGGCTGCGAAATGGCCACCGGTTCCAGCGGTGGTTTCCTCAAGGGCCTGAAGAAAATGGCCTTCGGTGGCGAGTCCTTCTTCCTGAACACCTTCACGGCCGGCCCCGCCGGCGGTTGGGTCTCCCTCGCTCCAAGCGGACCTGGCGACATTCAGGCCTACGACGTCTCGCCCGGAAGGGAATTGTTCATCCAAGGTGGATCCTACTTGGCCTCCACCATGAGCGTTGAAACCGACACTAAGTTCCAGGGTTTCAAAGGGTTCGTCAGCGGAGAATCGGCCTTCTTTATTCGCGCCTTTACCCAGCAACCCTCCGGTCGTGTCTACTTCAACTCCTTTGGCGCCATCAAAGCCATCCCCGTGCAGCCCGGCCAGACGATCACCGTGGACACCGGTCACGTGGTCGCCTTCGAATCCACCGTGCAGTACACCATCAACAAGGTCGGTGGGCTCAAGTCCCTCGCCTTTGGCGGAGAAGGCCTCGTGATGAACTTCACCGGCCAAGGCACGGTCTGGATCCAAACGCGCAACTTCTCGTCCCTCGTGGACCGTATCATGCCCTTCCTCCCGACGGGTCGCTGAGCGGAACGACCGCTTCGTTGAACAGGGGGCGGCGCAACCGCAAGCCATGGCTGGCCTTGCACGCACCGCGTTGCTCGCGCTTCTGATGATCTGCGCGCCGCTCAGCGGCTGCGTCGGCAACGACGACGACGTCACCATGCCGACCGCAGGCGACCTCAACGTCATGCCCGATACCTGGTCGGCCGGAGAATGGACGCGGGTGACCTTCAGCGCTGATGCGCCCTTGTCCGTGTTCGTGCCGCACTTCCTGCGTGACGTGGCCGGCGGCTACGTGCAAAACGGCACCGTGCTCAACCTCGACGTCGGTGACGAGGTGGAATTGTACGTGCTTCCAAGCGCTCGCTTGAGCAACGCCACGCTCATGCTGGCTCCGATTGGGACCGATGTGTTCCCTGTCCGTGAAGCGGGCGAATCATGGGGTTCGTGGATCAACCGGGGTGGGCCGAGCGCAGGCGCGGCCAACACGCCCATCGCGGCGACACCAAACAACGAAGGCGGCGCGCTGAGCCTGATGCGGGCCGCCAACGGCTCGTCGGCCGGTGAGGTCGTCATCACCCAGATTCCATTGACGCGCAACGTCAACGACGCCTTTGGCGTCGACCAAGGCCAAGCCCAGACCGAGGGGTGGGTCAACGGCCGTGACGTCTACGACTGGCTCGCGATGATCACCGACGAAACGCCAGACCCCACGGACCCGTACGACGGGGCCGTGGGCTACCTCGACCGCTGGATCGGCAACGCCGTGCCCGCTTACGAGGACGCCATCGCCTTCTTTTCAGGCGTGCTCGAAGGTTACGGACTTCGCACCGAGGTGCAGCGCTTCCAGGCCAACACGGGCTGGGCGGTCAACATCTGCGGATACAAGGACGGGACCTTGGCCCCTGACGAGTGGCTCGTCTTTGGCGCCCACTTCGACATTGCACCGCCGGTTGTCTTCACGCCCGGCCCGGACATTCCTGGATACGGCACCCGGGTGGGCGCCTACGACAACTCGGCCGGCACCTCGATGATCCTCGAAACGGCCGAATCGCTCTCCAAGATCGAAACGCGCCGCACGATGGTGTTCTGCCTCTGGTCGAGCGAGGAAGAAGGGCTCTGGGGCTCCCGTGCATGGGCACAAGACACCGCAGAGATGGACGTCACCGTCACGAATTACGTCAACCTCGACATGATGGGCATCAACTGGCCCGGCGACTGGGTCTTGTCGTGTTACATTGGACCCGAAGTGACGCCCGGTGAGGTCATCGATCAGGCGGAAATGTACGGCCTAGCAGAGTGGATCGGCGCCGGTGAGCTCGGGCTTGAATCGCAGATTGAGCGCGGCTGGGCCGCCTGGCTCGAAGACGGAGAGTCCGCGATGTGGACCGATTCCTACGTGGACACCGTGGCCATCTACGAGTCACCGACCGCGCGCAGCGACCACGATTCCTTCCAGGAGCATCTGGACACCATCACCATGGGGTGGAACGGCGTGGTCGACGGTTACCCGTGCTACCACCGTGAATGCGACCGCTTGCCGACCATGGAGGAGTACATGGTCACCGAAGGACGCACGGGCGAGCAGAACCTCGTGGAATCCTTTGACGTGGTCGCGTGGTGGTCGACGATGACCTTCCTCGCCCTTGACGAGCAGCCGATCCTCAACGCTCTGTGAGGCGTCCGGCTTCAATCGATGTCGACGCCTTCCTCGCGCAGCATGCGGCGCTTGGTCGCGATGCCGCCCGGACCGCTGTACCCGCCGAGCCCGCCATCAGAGCGGACGACACGATGGCACGGCACGCGAGGCGCATCGGGGTTCGCACCGCAAGCGTTCGCCACGGCGCGTGTCGCGTTCGGCCGGCCGATGGCAGCGGCGATTTGGGTGTAGGTCCGAACTTCACCGCGCGGGATGCGCAGCAATTCGGCCCAGACGGCCATCTGGAAGGGCGTGCCTTCGGGGACGTCGCTCATGCCGCCTCACCGCCTTTCGGCTGACCCCAAAGGCCCGGCCAGCGCGCTTTAATGCCGCGGAGCAGCAGGCGCGAGAACACCATGGAGAAGGCCAGGAACAGCAGCGACGTCCACCAAGGGGCTTCACCGCTGGTGGCCAGGAACCACGTCACGACGAGGATGCCCATGCCGTACACGGCCCGGAAGGCCGAGAAGAGCAGCATGCCCCGCACCACCGGGTTGGACCAGACGCGGCTCAGGCCGGTCGCTTCGTCCATGCGTTGACGTGGTCATGTGGGCCTTGAACGCTCTTACCGAGGCTCAGCCCTCGACCAAAGGACGTGTTTCGTCCTCGACCGCCCGTGGGCGGACGCGCCCCCAGAGATCCCCGTGACGGCGACGGCTCGGTCGCTTGGGTGCAAGGTAAGCCGGTTTTCGTGCATGACCCATGGTTGAATATCGTCCTGTTCCATGTTCAAAGAATCGGTCCGGTCCGGCGACAGAAGAGAACCTGTGCGAAGCGTGAACAGGCTTGAGAAGGAGAGCCGCCACGGCACGGCATGGTCTCGAGTCGCGTGGCGCACGCCCTCGTCCTCGTGTTGATCATGTGCAGCGCACCGCTGTCGGGTTGTTTCGCACCTTCCGACGGTGAAGAGCTTCCGTCCGCGGACGACCTCGAAATCCGTCCGTCCACGTGGATCGGCGGTGAATTCCAAACCGTGGCCTTCACCGCGGACGAAGACCTCAGCCTCTACGTCCCCTACCTGCTTCGTGACCCAGCCACCAACTTCGTGCAAAACTCGACCATCGTGGACCTGAACGAAGGCGAAACCGTCGAGCTCACCCTGCTCGCTCCGCCGCGCACCACCACGGCCGTGGTCCAAATTGGGCTGCCCGGCCGCGACGCCTTCCCTGTCCGGGACGTCAACGAGTCGTGGGCCACCTGGGTGGCCCGTGGCGGCATGGGTGCGGCCGAACGCGGCCCTGCCGCCTCCGTCCTCGTCGGCGAGAACAGCACGTGGCCCTCGATTCAAGCGGACAACGTGACCGGTGGCCCGTCAACCGCCGTCATGGCATCCATCGAGCGCTTGGCCGCGCCGGCCTACGACGAAAGCGAGGGCGCCCGTCACTCCACCGGCTTCGTCAACGGCCGCGACACCTACGACACGCTGGCCTTCCTGACCAACGAAGACCTCGATCCGACCGACCTGGCCGACGGTGCGGAAGGCTACCTCAACCGCTGGGCCGGCCAAGGCAACGCCGCCTACGAGGACGCGGCACAGTTCCTCATCCAGGAATTCGAGTCCTTCGGCCTCGAGGTCAACGTTCAGCGCTACGAGTACACCGACGCTCAAGGCAATCAGAACCCTGAGGGCTACAACATCTGCGGCTTCCGCTACGGCACCCTCTTCCCGAACGAGTGGATGGTGTTCGGCGCACACTTCGACGTCGCGCCGCCGATCAACGCCCTCGCGCTCGATCCTCACGTCACCGGTGTGCGCACCTACGGCACCCGCGTGGGCGCCTACGACAACACCGCTGGGACCTCGATGGTCCTCGAAGTGGCTGAAGCGATGGCCAACGCAGCGACGCGCCGAACGATGGTGTTCTGCCTCTGGTCGGGTGAAGAAGGCGGCAAGCGCGGCAGCGACTACTGGACGGATTTCTACGTCTCCCAGGAGAATCCTGACGTGACCGTCACGAATTATGTCAATCTCGACATGGCCGGCGTCAACTGGCCCGGTGGCGGCGGTGCGCCGCACGGCGACCCTGAGCCGCAAATTGACGAAGACGGCTACCCGAAAGACGAGGAAGTCTGGCCGATGCGCGTCTACATCGGACCCAGCCTCGACCATGACCTGTTCAACCAGCCGGGCATGGTCGGTCTCGCCCAGTGGATCGGCTCCGATGCCGTGGGCGTGGAGGCGCAAATGTCGACGCTCGTCGGCGCCGGGCACGAAGAATCAACGTGGAAAGTCGACGACTGGTTGGAGAACGACCGACCGGAAATCATCGTCTACGAGGACACCACCGCGCGAAGCGACCACGACAGCTTCCAGCGCAACCTCGGCACCGTGACCATGGGCTTTGGCGGGCTGGTGGACGGGTACTGGTGCTACCACCAGACCTGCGACACCCTCGAGGAAATGGAAGAGTGGATGGACACCTCCAGCAAGGACTACGGCGACGCCCAATCGGGCACCTCGAACCTGGTCGATGCGCTCGACACCATCACCTGGTGGGCCGCATATTCCTTCTTCCACCTGGACGAAGAACCGGTGCTCAACGCCTACCTGTGAGCGAATGAACCGCTCATGCGGCCAGCCACGCCGTTCAGAGCGTGGTGCGTGAGGGTGCCGCCCTTAGTCGACAGATGGGCGCTCAAGCGTCCCAAAACCTCGGATTGGGAGATTCTGTGACGGCCTGGAGTGATGCGGCCTCGACGTTCACGGCCGTCATGCGTGAGTACCCTCCGTCCTTGAACAGCCGAAGCGAGAGCGGTCTGTTAGCAGAGTGCTGCAAGGTGCCTTTCCCCTCTTTGGCGTCCCGCACCCACATCCAGCGTTCACCGTGGTCCTGATCGCTCTGGCCGGCCTTGTAGAGGCCAACCCACGCGTCATGGCCGAGGTGTTCGACATCAACGGCGAAGTGCACGGTCGCCCCTTCCGTTCCCGTCACCCGCAACACGGTGGACGGTGAAACCGGAGGGGGCGTCTCGAGAGGGTGACGCGTGGCGGCACGGGGTTGCTCACTCGCGAACTCAGGGTTCGCGAGCAGCCGCATCAGCGTGATGAAGATCATGACGGTTGGGACGCCGGCGAAGGAGAACAGACCGATGAAGGGACCAATCTTCCATAGATCATCAGAGAAGGACCCTTTCCACGGCAGCAAGCCCCACAGGTGGGGAAAGGCCCACAGAAACAGGGTGGAAAAAATCAGGCTTGCAGGCAACAAAACGTGGAGGAAGAGCGCCACTTTGCCGTCCCATTCAGCCGTCGTGGTCCGGCCACGTTTGGCCAACACTGGCACCGCGAGGACGGTCGGCAGCAGCGCGCACCAGGTGAGCAACACGGCCAATAGCGCCCAGAATGCTGAGCCGTCGTATTGACCCGGACCGACGAATCCTTCGCGGTAGAAGAAGTCGAGCTGCCACACAAACCAAGCGAACGCGGCCCACGGCGCTTGAGAAAACATCAGGACGCCGACGGCTTGTCCGGCCTGCTGCGCTTTGATGTGGCCGTCGTACTCCGCCGCCATGCAAGTTCAACCGGAGGTTTGTTGGTTCTGTAATTGGAACCTTCGTTCATCGGAAGGGCCTTCGTTCGGGACACGTTCGGACCAACATGGTGGTCCGTTCCGTCGTGGTGTTGGGCACGGCCCAGGACGGCGGCTTGCCCCAAGCCGGATGCGGGTGCCGCTTCTGCTGCTTGGCCCAAGCCGACCCACGACGAAAGCGCACCCCTGTGGCGCTTGGTGTGGAGTTGGAAGACGGTCGGAACCTCCTAATCGAGGCCACCAAATCCCTCGCGCATCAGCTGTGGACCTGGGCCGATGCGCTGGGCGGTGACAAGCCCGTCATGCCCGACGTCGTGGCCGTGACCCACCTGCATTTGGGCCACGTCGAGGGTTTGGGCCAATTCGGCACCGAAGTCATGGGCCGCCACGGCACGCCGCTCATGGCCAGTCCCGCGGTCCATGAGGTCCTCGAACGGCGCGACATGGACGTGTTCAGGCCGCTCGGCCTCGATGCCGTGGCGGGCGTGCAGTTCATCCAAGTCCCGCACCGGGACGAGCACGGCGACACCCACGCCGTGCTCTTGAGCGGACGTGAGCGGAAGCTGCTCTTCCTGCCCGACCACGACACGTGGGGCGGCACACTGACGGCCCACATCGCCAGCGACATCCGAAGTTGGCTGGCTCAGCTGAAGGTGGACGTTGCCCTCATCGACGGGACCTTCTGGGACGGAGAGGAACTGCCTGGTCGCGACATGTCCCTCATCCCGCATCCCACCGTCTCCGAGAGCCTCAAGCGGCTTGGTGAGCGTGATGACGTCAACGATCCAGACATCGCCTTCCTCCACCTCAACCACACCAACCCCTGCGCTGACCCTGAATCCAACGAGGCGGCCAAGGTGACCGACCTCGGCTGGCGCATCGCGCGTGAAGGCGAGCTGCACCGCTTGTGATCAGGACCGCTCTGCAGCGAGTTCCTCTTCGATGACGTCCGCCAGATGGTGGTACTGTTCGATGGAATTGTACAGGTAGGCGCTGATGCGAAAGTAGCGGCCGGCAGGGGACGGCCACGACCAGACGGGGATTCGGATGCCGCGCTCGGCCAAGCGGTAGTACAGCGGGTCAAGCATGCCTGCCTCAGCTTCGACGGAGGTCTCGGGGATGCGCAAGGTCGCGATGCAGGACAGCATCTCTGGCGGGCAGGGCACCTCAAGCCCCAAGCGATCACACAGCAGTTGGCGTGCCTCCAAGCAGAGCGCGTCATTGCGGGCCATGATTGCGGGCCAGCCGCCCTCCATCATGCCGCCCACGTGCTCAACGGTGAAGGGCAAGGCACACCACGCTGACGGATCGCGCGTCCCCGTCCAATCGAATTCGTGACGGAAGCGCGTGGTGTCCCCAAGCGGGAAGGTCATGCCGTGGCTGATGGTCAGCGGATGAATGTCGGCCTGCCGGTCTTTGCGCACGTGCAGCACCGCGCTTCCTTTGGGCGCGGAGAGCCACTTGTGCGCGTTCGTGGTCGTGTAGGACGCGCCCAGGTCGTCGAGGGCCAGCGGCACCATGCCGATGCCATGAGCGGCGTCCAGCAGCACCGCCACGCCGCGGGATTCCAGGGCCTCGACGAGGGCCTCGAAGGGCATCCTCAGCCCGGTCGGGCTGGTCACGGTGTCGATCATCGCCAAGACCGTTCGGTCGGTCACGCCGGCCATGATGCGCTCCATCACGACGTCGGGTCCATCGATGGGGAAGGGCAGGTTCACCGTGACCACGGTCGCGCCCCAGCGGTCGGCGACGTAGTCGATGGTGTTCCGGCAGGCCTGGTAGGCGTGGTCGGGCACGAGGATCTCGTCGCCCGGCTCGAAGCGAAGCGAGCGCAGCACGGTGTTGACCCCGGACGTCGCGTTCTCGATGAGGGCGAGGTCGTCCGCGTCGCAGGACAAGAGGCCCGCCAGCGCCTGACGAGCGGCCGCCAAAGCGCCGTAGACCTCGCTTTCGAGGAAGGCCATCGGATTGGATTCCAACTTGGTTTGCCAGCGGCGTTGTTCTTTGATCACGGCCCGTGGTGTGGCGCCAAAGGAGCCGTGGTTGAGGTAGGACACCTCCGGATCGAGGTCCCAATGGGCGGCCAGTGGGCTGGTGGAGCGGGCGACCATGCGCTGAGATGGTGGCCTCGGGTTTCGTCCTTCCCTCAGTCGATGCGGAAGGTGCAGACCTCAGGTTGCGCGAAGAAGCGGTGCCGGTGCTTCGCCACCGTCCGGTACGTGATATCGCGCAGCGGTTTCGGCACCAGCCACGCGAAGGGGAAGAGCCAGCGCCACCACCAGCGCATGTAGAGCAAGGTCCGGATGGCGGCGGCCGAGCGCGTGTACACCACCCCGTTGCGCACAAGGTAGACCGTGTCCAGCGCCTGAATCGGCTCGGGGAAGGTCGCGATGAGGGCCTCGCCGTCGGCCGAGAGGATCGGCCGATAGGCCAAGTCGACGTCCGAGCGGAGGCGCCGGTCCACGAAGGTCGCCAAGCGGTGGCACAGGCCACAATCGCCGTCGAGCAGGAGCACGTCGCGCGTGGTGCCGAGGTCGCTCACCGGACCACCTCGTTGCTCCTCATATGCATCTTGACGTCCTTCCAGACCTTCGTCTGCGCTCTTCGTTGCATGCTGCACATGGCTCCTATGTGAAGGCCTTCGGTGGCTCAGCCGTAGAGGATCGTGTGCTCCATGGTCATCCGCCACAGTTCCACACCGGTCGCTTCGTCCTTGGCCGAGAAGTAGAGGGCATCGCCCACCACGAGCTCGAAGTACGCGCCGGGGGCGCTGCCGTTGGCGCCTGAGAAAACGTCCGTGAGCATCCACGTGTGCCCGGTTGCGGTGCTGTGTGCCCACAGTTCGGTTCCGCTCACGCCGTCGTTGGCGGAGAAGTAGAGCGTGTCGCCAATGACCGTGCTGAGGGTCTGCCCCGGCAAGGAGGTGTTGCCTTCCCGGAGATCGGCCACCTGCCACGTGTACCCATGCACCAGGTCGTGCGCCCACAATTCGCTGCCCGTGTGGCCGTCGTTGGCGTTGAAGTACAGCGTCTGACCGATTTGGACGGCGAGGTGCTCGCCAAGGCCCACGTCGCTCGCGCCCATGGAGGCGGGGTCGAAGATGTCGGTCACCTGCCAGAAGCTGCCGTTGGTGGTCTCGTAGGCCCACAATTCGCTGGGTTCTGGACCCGTGCTGGCATCGAAGTAGAGCGTCGTGCCGGAAACGTGCGACATGTTTCCACCAGGGTTGCTGTTCTCTGTGCCGTTGAACAGATCCGCCACCTGCCACGTGGTGCCGTTGACCATGCTGTGTGCCCAAAGTTCGACCCCGTGTTCAAGCGTCAGCGCATCGAAGTAGAGGGTGTTGTCGACCAAGGCGTGGAAGTTGTTGCCCGGATAGGCGTGGCCGTGGCCTTCGTTGATGTAGGTCACCTTCCAGGTGATGCCCGACACAGTCTCGTGGGCCCACAACTGGAAGCCGTGCGAGGGGTCC
Source organism: Candidatus Poseidoniales archaeon (assembly GCA_038150305.1). GTDB lineage: Archaea > Thermoplasmatota > Poseidoniia > Poseidoniales > Poseidoniaceae > MGIIa-L3. The sequence goes on from JAYOTG010000029.1 coordinate 22,182, forward strand.
TTGGCGCTGAAGTACAAGGTGTCGCCATACACGACGTGCATGTACCAGCCTGGGTTGGCCGAGCTGCCCGGCATGATGTCCATCACCTGCTGCAAGGTGCCCGAGACGGTGTCGTAGACCCACAGTTCGGTGAAGGTCATTGGATCGTACGCGCTAAAGTAGAGCAGGTCGCCGACGGCGATTTGCATGTCTTCACCAAAGTTGCACCCTCCCGCTCCGGGATTGATGTCCGTCACGCGCTGGGTGACGCCCGTGACCGTGTTGTGGGACCACATTTCGAAGCCATAATTCGGCGTGGTGGCTCCGAAGTAGATGCTGTCCCCGATGACGGTCTCGCGGAAGTATCCGGGATAGCTCCAATCAGAACCCGGATTGATGTCCGCGACCATCCACGTGGTACCGTTTTCGATTCCATAGGCCCACAATTCGCGGCCGTGGATGCCGTCGTCCGAGTCAAAGTACAGCGTGTCGCCCACGCGGACCTCCATGTAGAAGCCGGGGTAACTGTTGTTGGTGCCACCGTTGACGTCGGTCACGCGGTCGAAATCCAGCGTGCTGCAGAACACGGTCCGAACATCGACTTCACCGGACTCGAGGATGCCGTTGCGGGCCACGCCGTCGCCGTCGCCGTTGTCCAGGCCCTGTGCCATCACGCGGCCGCCGGCCTCGCATCCCATGGCGAGGTCCGGCGTGGACAGCATGGTGAGCATGGTCTCGTCCGACGCGCTGCCGTCTTGGCCGTTCATGCCGTTGCACACGTGGGTGATCTGGTCGACTTCCTCGGGGGTCAGCGTGCCGTCGCCGTTGTCGTCCACGCCGACCTCGATGCGAACGCCCCCGTTGGGGCACGCCTCGCCCACGGGTTCGGGGAAGGTCATCGCCATCGCGGCCTGCCCGTCGGCCCCGTCTGCACCGTCCATGCCGTTGGAGCCGTCCGTCCCGTCAGCGCCGGCATCGCCGGGTGGCCCGGTCAAATCCACTGCGCCCCAGCCGGCCGTGGAGCACACCTGGAAGGCGCCGTCGCCGGCCACGAAGTAGATCTGGCCGTGCAGAGCAGCGGCGCATTCCGGCA
>JAYOTG010000030.1:0-11687 GCA_038150305.1 Candidatus Poseidoniales archaeon
CCGATGACCACCGAGCCGACGAAGATGGCCAAGCCGTGGTCGCCCGGCGTCTTGAAGCGCGTCAAGGTGGAGATGGCGGATTCAATGGCGCCCTGCACGTTCTTTCGCGTTCCTTTCGACTTGATGTTGGCCGCTTGGCCGTGTTCGACCTGAAGCATCGACCGGGCGTCCGAAATGTGGCGGTCGGGGGGAATGATGAGCGTCACCAATTCGGTGCCGAAGCCCCGCATCTCGCGCAGGTCCTCCAGCGCCATCTTGAGGCGCACGCGACGGGCGGCCAGTTCAGCGTCATCGACCATGGTCGTCCCCCCGTACACCGAGGCCCGAACGAGGACGCTTCAACCCTTGGGCGTGGGATAGGATGAAGGGACGAGGGCAGGAGTGGATGCCGATGGCTCGGACCTTCATCGTCGCCCTCGGGGGAAGCACCCTCCGTCCAGAGGCACAGGAGGACCGCGCCCGGTGGTTTGGCCGCCTCCGTCAGGTCGTGCTCAGCATGGAAGGCGAAGGACGTCGCCTCGGCCTCGTCGTCGGCGGCGGTGCACCGGCCCGCGAAGGCATCGCCTTGGCCTCCACCGTGCTCAGCGACCGCTCGGCCCTCGATGAGGTCGGCATCGCCGCCACGCGACTCAACGCCACCGTGCTCCAGCAAGTCCTCATGGACGTCGGCCTGGACGTGGCTGCGGCGGTCCCCACGACCGTCGACGACGCGGCAGCCCTGCTCGACGCACACCACGTGGTCGTGATGGGCGGCACGGTGCCCGGCCACACAACGGACGCCGTGGCGGTCGAACTCGCCCGTGCCGCGGGCGCCTCGACGTGCATCATCGCCACCAACGTCGATCGCGTCTACGACGCAGACCCGCGTGAACACGAAGATGCGCACGCCTTCAGCGAGATGACGATTGACGAACTCGCGGCCATCACCGGCATCGACGAGGCCTTGGCACCAGGCGCCTCCTCGGTGGTGGACCCCATCGCCGTCGGCCACGCCAAGCGCGGAGCCATTGACTTGGTCGTCCTCGACGGCCGAGATTTGTCGCGCTTGGAAGCCGCCCTTGAGGGCAAAGCCTTCGACGGCACCCTTGTGCGCAGCAACAGGTGAACAGCATGGTCGACGCCAAGGCAGCCAAGTCCCGCGCCAAACCTGCGGCTCAATCCATGCCGCGAGGCAGCATCCCGCCGCACGCGCACTGCCGCATTTGCCAGTGTCCGGTCGACCTGAAGGCCGACCCGCGTGTCTGCAGGGACCCCGAGTGCATCGCTGAGTTGGAGCGAAGGGAGACCTCCGAGCGACGCATGCGCACGTGGATGCTCATCTTCTTCGGGCTCTTCGCCTTCACCTTCATCGGACCGATTCTGCTCCGGGCTGCAGGCTGAGGCTCAGGCCTTGTCGGAGCGGTGCCACCCTTCGGGGAGGGCCATGGGGTCGACCTCGTTCTTCTCCGCACACAAGCGAACAAGGTGCATCCGGAGGGCGTCCATGCCTACGTCTTCCAGCGCCGAGAGCGTGATGCGGCCTTCTTCATCATGCAAGAGCGGCAGATCCGGCAGACCTTCGCTGCCGGCCTCACGCCACGCCTGTTCGGCGGCCTTCACCTCGTCCCACGCCGCAGGCAGCGGCTTGAGCAGATCCGCCTTCGAGGTGATGACCTCCAGCGGCGTACCCGGAAGCAGGGTCTTGACTTCCTCAAGGAGATGGAGTTGCTCTTCAGGCGGCGTCCCGCACGCCCCGCTCGCATCGAACAGGAACAGAGCGACAGAGCCGACGTGCTCGAGGGCGGCGATGGCCTGCTGCTCGATGGCGTTGCGGTCCTCCATCGGCCGGTCGAGCAATCCCGGAGTGTCGAGCATTTGGTGCGCCAAGCGACGGTGCGTGAAGTGGCCCACGTGGAGCTGCTTGGTGGTGAAGGGGTAGTGGTTGACCTCCATCGTGCCCGTCGAGAGGGCGCCGATCAGCGCGGACTTTCCGACGTTCGGAGCACCACAGACCACGATGATGGGTTGCATGGCGTCGAGATGAGGCAGCCGCTTCAGGGTCTCTCGCGCCTCGCCAAGCCAAGCGAGGCTCGGACCGACGCGACCCATCACCGAGGCGATGCGCCCGTAGGCTTCCTTTCGCGCATCGTGCATGAGCGGGATGCGCGCCGTACGGGTCATTTTGCGAACGTTTTGTGTTGAGATACGACCGATTTGCCCCGCGCCCCATTGCAGCATGGACAAGTGGTGGCGGTACTGGTCGGTGCCCACACAGGCTTCGATCATCGCCACGTCAAAGGTCGGCGACTGGTCAAGGGAGGGCCAGAGACCCACGGTCTCAAGCAAGGTGGTGCACAACACGTCCGAGGCGGTTTGCACCATCCTGGAGAGTTGTTTCCTGGTGCGGAAGACGCGGTTCGGATCCTCGACCCGGTCCGCCGCCTTCTTGGCGCGCCCGAAGGCCTTGTCCAACATTTCGTCCTCGGTGAGGACCGTTGGAAGCCTCCGCCACTCAATGCGCATGGACAAGCCCCAACCCGTCGGCCGCCGCCCCCGATTTGAAACCACGCCCCATTGGAGGGTTCAAGAAGTCTGGACGCTGAGCCCGAGCCATGGCGAAGAAGAAGACCAGCGTCAGCCTGCCTGATTGGGCCACACCCTTGTGGAAGGAGCTCGGTTCGCCTGACCTCGATGCACACCTGAGCGTGGCGTCTGGTGACCTCTTCGACCGGCGTCATGGCCTGCGCCGTGACGACATCGTCGAGGTGCTCCTTGACGTGCGCGCCATCCCCGAAGGCGACGACCCGTGGGTGCGTGGGCGCATGATGGCCCGCACACCAACGTCCATCGAAGTCCTCACCGTAGAAGGACGCCACGTCTACATCGCCCGGGAAGTCGTGGTCCGCATCGATCTCATCGCCCACACCCGGCCCGCCTACATCGACGACGAGGAACTCCTGCGGTTCGAACGCCGTGACCAGAAGCGCCGCTCGTCGCTTCACGAAACCGCAGAACGAAAGGCGGAAGGAAAGGATGACAGCCACCTCTGGGGATGATGCCCGTGTCCGCCTGGGACGAGGTCGATGGCGGCTTGGAGCGGTCGTGGTCCTTCGACGACATGGCCGAGGCCGCCCGGTGTGCACAACGCATCGCCGCCCTGTGCGATGAGCACGACCACCATGCCGACGTGACCTTCGGCTGGGGCCACCTCAAGGTGCGCACCACCACGCACGACGCGGGTCACATCGTGACCGACAAGGACCGCGTGCTGGCCGAGGCCGTGGACGCGTTGATGGCCGAGGCCTTCACGTCGTTTCGAAAGCACGTCTTCGTCTGCTTGCACGAGCGACCAGAAGGCGCACAGCGCCCCTCGTGCGGGCGCCGCGGCTCCATGGAACTCATGATGGCGCTGAAGCGCTCTGCGAAAGCGATGGGCCTTGGCGACGTCCGGGTTCAGAAATCGGGTTGCCTCGATCGGTGCGAGGAAGGGCCGAGCGCGGTGGTCTATCCAGAAGCAACGTGGTGGACCTTGCCCGATGACGTCGAGGCCGCCGCGGCCTTGGCCGAGCACCTGCGCTGATCAGAGTTTGACCGGCCGCGTCGCACCGCACGCCTGACACTTCAGCAGGGTTGTGCGGTCTTCCTTGATGAAATGGGTGTCAGGAGCGCCGCACTGGTTGCACTTGATGTACGTGTTCACGTAGTTCACGATGGTGCGGCGAATGCGCTTGGGGGGAATGCGTCCCTTGAAGCGGACACGCGGACCGTCCCGCGAGGCAGACGTTCCTAGTTCATTCTGGATGAAGTGGTACACGTGGTTGTCGTCGCGGTCCATCATCGCCACGACGGCATTGAAGTTCTGAAACAGGGTGTTGCTGCCCTCAATGAGGATCTGCGGCTCAGGCAAACGCCACCTGCGACGGTTCGAGATGTCCTCGGGAATGTTCTCCCGGGCACGGTCGAGCAAACCTTCGTACTCGAAATCGCTCATGACGACGGCTCCGCTGCCCCCATTTTCAATCTGTCCATGGCGGGGCGCTTCCTGAGGAAGGGTTCATGGCGCAAGGGCAGCAGCAAGAAGCGAGCCCCATGACGATGAGCATTGAGGAACTCCGGGAAATCGCCACCCGCCTTCGAACCGAAGGCCTGAACTCCCAGCAAATCGCGGACGAGCTCTCACTGTCTCAGGACACCGTGTCCTGGTTGTTGGCCGGCAGCCAAAGCCGCGATGCGCCGACCGACGTGCGCATCGGCTGGCGCACGATTGGCGTCAAGCCCGAGCGCATCGAAGCCATCGGCGACATCATGGCCGACGTGACCGCCGAAGAGACGGGCCACGATCCAATCGACACCGTGGTGGGCATTTCCATCAACGGCATCGTCTTCGCTCAGGAGACCGCCAAGAACCTCGGGGCCGAAGTGGCCATCTTGCGCAACATCGAGGGCGGTCCGGGGCAAGGCGCCTTGTCCGACAAGTACGGCCGCGTCTCGGGCAAGCGTGTGGCCATCATCGACGACGTGCTGTCCTCTGGCGTCACCATGTCGAGGACCATCGAAGCCGTCCGCGAGGCGGGCGGCACCCCCGTGCTGGCCGTCGTGCTGGTCAACAAAACCATGCGGAACGAGATCGACAACGTTCCCCTCCGCGGCATCATTCGAGCCGTTCCCGTCTGAGGTGAACACGTGGTCCACTGGTCCGACGTCATCGGGGCACGCCTCGTCGAACAGCGTCCTGACCACCTGGTCAACACCGGCATCACGCCCAGCGGTGAATTCCACATCGGCCACCTTCGTGAGATGCTCACGGGCGAGATGATCGCCCGTGGCGTCCGCCGCGCTGGCGGGACAGCCGAGTTGTGCTTCATCATCGACAGCGCAGACCCGCTGCGCAAGGTGTACAGCTTCCTTGACGAAACCTACGCCGAGTACATTGGCGTCCAACTCTTCCGCATCCCGCCACCCGATGCCGACGGGAAGCCCGACCTTGCCGCCTTTGAGGCCGGCACCTCCTACGCGGACCACTTCCTCGCACCCTTCTTGGAAGCGCTGGACATGCTGGGGGTCCGCCCTCGCTTGGTCTATAACCACCAAGCCTACGCTGAAGGACGCTTTGTGGAGCACATCAGGACGGCCCTGAATCAGCGTGAACGGGTACGAGAGATCATCGAAACCATCTCCGGTCGAGAACTCGCTACGGACTGGTGGCCCTTCTCGCCGGTGGACGAGCGCGGTTGCATGGATGGCCTTGCGGTCACTGGCTTCGATGACACGCACGTTCACTGGCGCGCGGAAGACGGCCGTACCGGCTCCTGCGACTACACCGCCGGCGAGGGGAAGTTGCCGTGGCGGCTGGATTGGCCGGCGAAGTGGTGCTGGCTCGACGTCACCTGCGAAGCCTTTGGCAAGGACCACGGCACCACGGGTGGATCCTACGACACCGGCGCTGAGCTGTGTCGCCTGTTCGGCTCCGAGCCTCCTGAGGGCTTGACCTACGAGTGGATCAGCCTGCGTGGTCAGGGCGCCATGTCCTCCTCAAGCGGCACCACGGTCGGTCCCATCGAGGCGTTGAACCTCGTCCCGCCCGAGATCCTTCGTTACCTCATCGCCTCGACCAAGCCGGCCAAGGCCATCGAATTCGACACCGGCATGGGCTTGGTGAACCTCGCCGACGCCTACGAGCGTCTGCTCCGCCATGACCTTGAAGCCAAGCTGGAAGACGAGGAACTCAGCCGAAGGAAGCGCGTCGCCATCGAAGACGACATCTCGGCGACGAGGCTGTCTTCCGTGGAGGAGCGGGACCAACGCCCTGGTGCTGTGGGCGTCACCTTCCGGCACCTCGCGATGCTGGCTCAGATCCGTTCCAGCGACGACGACGTCTGGTCCATGATTCCCAACGAAGGCGTGGACCGCACCGAATTCGACGCCCGCCTGAAGCGCATGCGTCACTGGATCAACAGCCATCATTTCCCAGATGAGATGCGTGTCGGCATCCGCGAAGCGCCCAACGCGGAGCGCTTGGCGAACCTCACCGTGGAAGAGGAAGCGCTCCGGCAGGCCCTGATTCGGAACTTCGAAGCCAGCCAAGAGGCCGGTTGGAACGAAGCCAACCTCTCGGCCAACGTTCCCGACGCTGCCCGCGAGGTCGAACTCCCGCTTCGTGAGGCCTACAGGCTCACCTACGAACTTCTGCTCGGGGTCGACGTCGCCCCGAAGCTTGCGCCGCTGCTGGCTGCGATGGAGCCGAACCGCGTGCTTCGGCTGATGCGCGGTGCGTGATCAGCACGCGTCAAAGGCCTCGATGAGGTACTCGGTCTGCGGACTGGTCCAGGCCAAATCGCGCACCTTGTCACGCCCACCGCTCGCGTAAGCGTGAATCACGTCCGCGACGCGGACGTTCCCTTCCGAGGAACGCGCGAGGATGGTCTTGGGCTTGAGCGTCTTGCCCGTGCCGTGCGGGTCGTACACCGTCACGAGCGCGTTCTCGAGGAACCACTCGGCTTTGCCGCCCTCTGGACCGTCGTAGGTCATCTTCGGCCGCTTGGCACCGAACAAGCCACCGCCGGCCTTCTTCGGCTTGGCGTCCGCCTTGCTCTTGGCCTTGGCCTTGGCGGGCGCGGTGGTGGTCTTGGCCTCTTCGACGTCGCCCGCATCAGACGAATCTTCCTCGGGCACGGAGGACGCAACGCTCGCGTCCGCCTTCATCTCAGCACGAACCTCGGCTTCGATTTCGGCGCGCAGGGTATCCACGTCGACCTCTGGTCCCTTGGAAGCGGCCCCGTCCAAAAGGCCCTCATAGTGGGCCGCGAGCTCCACAAGTGCCGCTTCCATGGCGGCCTCGAGTTCCAACAGCAGGACGCCATCGGCGGTGCCCTGCCACTTGGTCCACTGGTGCGCGGTGAAACTGTTGATGTCTGAACCGCACTTGGGGCAGAAACTGCGCTGAGGGGGCGTCAACTGCGTGACGTCCTGCATGGCTTCGGGGTCCGCACCTTCGTGAGCACCGCAGGCCACCGCGTGCAGGTGACGGCCGGCTTCGAAGCCGCGGTCCATCGCGGCACGGAAGGCCTCAGAATCCCGATCGATGGTGCCCGCTTCGACCATGCTCATGGCCCGCGAGGAGCGCGACACCGCCTCAGCCGCGGCACGTACCGCTGTGGATTGGCCCCAGCCACCGATGGGCGGCTCGAGGGTGTGGGTCGGTGCGGCAACCTCCTCACCCTCCGCTTCCGCTTCGCCTTCAGCAGGAGCTTCCGCGGGTGCAGCGATGCCGAGCAGAATAGGGTTGGCCCCTTCCTCCACCTTTGCGATCAGGTCGAACTTGTCGGCCATCGAGAGCTCATCGCGAAGACGGACGACCTCCTTGAGCTGGTTGAGATCGTGGCCCGTGGAGGTGATGGGGCCCTGCACGGTGAGGTCGTGGCCGCACGCCAGACAGTACGCCGCAGAAGCGGACACCACCGACTCGCATGTCGGACAAAACACGCCGGCCATGAGGGACGATGTTGCTCACGATTTATGAGCATCACGAAGCGGAGCCGCGCTGCACGTGCACTCAGTAATGCACTTCCAAACGGCGAGGTCGAGGATCGCCCTTGGCAAGGACCGACATGGCGGCCACTTCCATGACCGCGCCTCGCAAGGTGGTCACAAAGGGAATGTTGAGTTCAACCGCAAGCCTGCGCATCATGTTCCCGTCGCGAACCGCACCACCGCTGACGGTCGGGATGTTGACGATAAACTGCACCCGGCCTTCGCGCATGATGTCCAAAGCATCGGGGTGCTGAGGTTCGGCGATCCGGTAAACGGTCGTCACAGGAAGGCCTGCGCCTCGGATGCCGTCGGCCGTCCCGGGTGTGGCGTAAAGGTCGTACCCGAGTTCGACGAGACCCCGAGCAAGGTCAACGATGTCGGCCTTGTCCTCGTCGCGGACGGTCAGGTACACGCCGCCACCGTTGGCGACTGGAACTTCTGTCGCCAAGCGGGCCTTGAGGTAGGCCATCGCAGGGTCCTCATCCGAGCCGAACACCTCGCCGGTGCTCTTCATCTCAGGGCCTGGCGCGGGATCGAGGCCTCGGAGCTTGATGAAGGGGAACACGGGCGCCTTGACGCAGACGTGGCCGGTCACGCGCTTGGGGATGTCCTGCTGAGCGAGCGGCTGGCCGATGGTCACGTTGGCCGCGATGCGAGCGAGCGGAAGGCCGGAAGACTTGGCCACGAAGGGCACCGTCCGTGAGGAGCGGGGGTTCACTTCCAGCACGTACAGCGCCTCGTCCTGGATGGCGAATTGGATGTTGTAGCACCCCACGATGCCAAGCCCGAGACCGATGATGCGGGTTTGCTCCTCGACCTGCGCAAGGATCTCTTCCGAGACGTTCTGGGTGGGGATGAAACACGTTGAGTCGCCGGAGTGGATGCCGGCCTCTTCCAGGTGTTCCATGATCGCCCCGACGAGCACTTCTTCGCCGTCGCAGGCGGCGTCCACGTCGAGTTCGGTCGCGTGGCCAAGATATTCGTCCACCAGAAGTGGGCGATCTGGCGCAAAGAAGGCCTCAGCAAGGTAGGCGTCAAGCTGAGTTTGGTTGCTCAGGATCTCCATGCCTCGACCGCCCAAGACGTAGGAGGGGCGAATCAGCACCGGGAAGCCGATGGATTCTACCGCGCGTCGAACGTCGTCGGGCGTGGTCCCTGTGGCACCGCGCGGCATGCGCAGGCCGGCACGCTTCGCGAAGGCCTCGAAACGCTCGCGGTCGCTCGCCTCGTCAATCGCATCGCAGCTGGTCCCGAGGATGCCCACGTCTGCACCAGAGGCTGCAAGCAAAGAGCGGCGGGCCTCAAGCGGGAGGGCGAGGTTGATGGCGGTCTGCCCACCGAACTGCAGCAAAATGCCGTGGGCTTGTTCCCTGAGCAGAACCTCTGCCACGTGCTCGAGGATGAGCGGCTCGAAGTAGAGCCGGTCGGAGGTGTCGAAGTCCGTGGACACCGTCTCAGGGTTGTTGTTGATGAGGACCGCATCCTTGCCCGCGCCACGGATGGCGTTCACCGCGTGCACGCATCCATAGTCGAATTCGATGCCTTGACCGATGCGAATTGGACCTGACCCGATGGCCACGACGCGCTCCTTGGTGCGGGCCTCAAGGTCGGGGAGCAGGTCGATGCCGTCGTCCCCGAGCGGTTCGTAGGTGGAGTAGTAGTACGGCGTGGCCGCAGCAAATTCAGCCGCGCACGAGTCGACCATGCGGTAGACCGGGTGCACCTTGAGCGCGTGACGGCGAGCCATCACGGCGGCTTCGTCGCGTCCCGCCTGCAAAGACGTGGGGCCAGCGGCAGGGAATCCGGCGAGCGCATCGGCGATGTGGGCGTCCGTGAAGCCGTGTGCCTTCCAGCGGCGCAAGTCGTCGGCGTTGAGCTGGTCGGGAGCAACACCCTGCGCCGAGATCTCCGCTTCCATGTCTGCGAGCCGCTTGAAGCGATGGAGGAACCAGCGCGTCATCCGCGTCAATTCGTGGACGCGCTCGATGGACCAGCCGCGTCGGAAGGCCTCCAGCAGGGCGCCCATGCGTCGGTCCGTGGCGATCGTCAGCCAATCGATCAGGGTGTGCTCGGGCAGAGGCTCCTCGGCCCGCTCCAACTGGTCCTCACCGTCGGACTCGTCCGCCCTGGTCAGCGGACGAGGGTGGGCGACACCCTGCTCCAAGGACGCCCACGCCTTGAGGAAGGCCTCTTCGAAACAGCGACCGATCGCCATGACTTCGCCGGTCGACTTCATGCTGGTGCCCAGCGTTCGGTCGGCCGTTCTGAATTTGTCAAAGGGCCAACGTGGAATCTTGACCACGCAGTAGTCCAAGGTCGGCTCGAAGGCGGCCGTGGTGCCCTCGCCCGTGATCGGGTTGGGCAGCTCGTCGAGGGTGTACCCGACGGCAATCTTCGCCGCCATCCTCGCGATGGGGTAACCCGTGGTCTTCGACGCCAGCGCAGAGGAACGGGACACGCGTGGGTTGACCTCGATGACACGGACCTCGCCCGTGGCTTGGTTGAACGCGAACTGAACGTTGCAGCCGCCCTTGATGTTGAGCGCCCGGATGAGGCGCAGGGCGTGATCACGGAGGATCTGATGGTCCGCGTCACTGAAGGATTGCAGCGGCGCCACCACGACCGACTCGCCGGTGTGCACACCCATCGGGTCGATGTTTTCCATCGTGCACACGATGGTGGCGTTGTCCGCCTCGTCGCGCATGACCTCGTACTCGAGTTCCTGCCAGCCGAGGATGGACTCCTCGATGAGCACCTGATTGATGCGGGAGTTGCGCAAGCCAAGGGTGGCGATTTCAACGAGTTCACCGACGTCGCGGGCCGTGCCACCACCAAGCCCACCAAGGGTGAACGCCGGGCGAATCAGCAAGGGCCAACTGCCCAGGAAATCGGCCGCGGCCAGCACTTCTTCCATGGTGTTGCACGCCACCGAGGTGCAGATTGGAAGGCCAATCGACGTGCACACCTCGTTGAACAAATCACGGTCTTCCGCCTTGTCGATGGCGTCCAAATCGCTGCCGATGAGTTCCACGCCAAGGCGCTCCAGCGAGCCGTCGTGCGCCAATTCGCTGGCGATGTTGAGCGCGGTCTGACCGCCCATGCCGGCGAGCAAGGCGTCAGGGCGCTCGGCCTCGAGGATGGCGCGAACCGTATCGGGAAGCAGGGGTTCGATGTAGACGACGTCGGCCATCTCAGGATCATTCTGAATGGTCGCGGGGTTGGAGTTGACCAAGATCACCTTGTAGCCGTCCTCGCGCAAGGCCCGCACGGCCTGCGAACCCGAGAAGTCGAATTCGGCCGCCTGCCCGATCTTGATTGGACCACTTCCGAGCACCATGATGGTCTCAAGGTCTTCACGTCGTGGCATCAGGCTTCACCCCCTTGCAGGTGTGCGTCAACCATGCTGCGGAAGCGCGTGAACAACGGAGCCGCGTCGTGGGGACCTGGGCAAGCCTCTGGATGGAATTGGACCGTGAACGCCGGTCGGCCGACGAGGTCCAGTCCCTCCACCGTTCGGTCGTTGGCGTTCACGTAGCGCACCACGACCTGGGCGTCGTGCTGCGGTGCGGCTTCCGGACTGCAGGCACCGCTGGGGTGTGCGGCCAGCATGCCCGCGTCGGGGTCGGCCACCGCGAATCCATGGTTTTGCGACGTGATCCACACGCGGCGCTCGACAAGATCGAGCACGGGCTGATTCGCACCGCGGTGGCCGTAGCGCATCTTGTAGGTCCGAAGCCCGGAAGCGAGGCCCATCAGCTGGTGGCCCAAGCAGATGCCCATCACGGGCAGACCGTGCTGCACCGCAGCAGCCAGCGTGCGTCGTGCGTCCGTAGCACGCCCGGGATGAGCGGGATCGCCTGGTCCGTTGGAGCAGAACAGCGCGTCGATCTTGTGGGTCTCCACGAGGTCGGCGAGGGGCGTCTCTGGTGGGCACCACAGCACCTCGAAATGCAGGCAAAGGTGGCGGAGGATGTTGTTCTTCACGCCACAGTCCAGCGCCGCAAGGCGCGGGAGAGGACGCCCGAGGTCGTCCTTCGCGCCGGGGTTGAGGTGAACGATCTCGCGCACGCTGACTTCGGCCACCAGGTCCTCCAATTCCGGCGAGGTCAGCGCATCCAGCCGCGCCTGCAAAGCAGGCTCTTCGGAGGCGGGACCAAACACGCAGAGCACCGTCCCAA
>JAYOTG010000030.1:11697-22061 GCA_038150305.1 Candidatus Poseidoniales archaeon
GCGGGTGATCGCTCGGGTGTCGATGGCTTCGATGCCGGGCACGCCGTGGTGGCGCAGGAATTCGTCCACCGTGCCGACGCTGTCGCGGTGGTCAGGTTCCTCCATCGCGTGTCGGACGACCACGCCACGCGGCCAGACGCGCCCGGACTCGGAACGTCCGTGGTGAACGCCGTAATTTCCGATGAGCGGGTAGGTGAAGGTCAGCACTTGCCCCGCGAAGGAGGGGTCCGTGAGGGATTCTTGGAAGCCCATCATGCCCGTGGTGAAGACGAGCTCGCCCTCACCGATGCCCTGTGCGCCGAAGAGGCGACCACGGTAGCGCTGGCCGTCGGCGGTCAAGAGCAGGCCTGGGCCGGAGGCTCGAGGAGGTGCTTCGCCATGTGCGAAGACGGCAGCCGCATCGGGAAGTCGGGGTTGGTCCGAACTTTCCCCCGACATCATCGTTTGGCCCGACCGGACTTCAATAATGATTGGGGCCAAAAATTGGCCTGAACTCGGACGGATTCACTCCTCTTCGGTGACCTTCTTGCCGCGGGCGCTTGGGTGAATCACGAGTTGGGGGTGCTCGAAGGCCCGGTTCAGTCCAGCACCCTCGGTCCATGCGTCAAGGAAGAGGGCGAGGGCCGCCACTTCGGAATGCGGTTGCTGGCCCACCGACACGTTGTGGTGCGCGAGGCTGAAGGCTTCTGCAGGCACTTTCGCTCCGCCCACGACGACGGTGAGCGGACGGTCCCGACGGATCTGAGGGATTGCCTGACGGTGTGGGATGCCGTACATCGTCAGATGCACGACCGTGCCGGGTTGACCGTTGCCTGCGTCCTTCTTCGCAAAGGTCCGCAGCCAGCCCAGCGGTGAGGCGAGGTACTCCAGCGCCATCGCCTGCCCAAAGCGCGCTTCGACGGAGCGGACGTTTTCGAACATCTTCTCGTCTTCGTCGCCCCCGAGCAAGAAGCGGTCTGCGCCCATGGCGCGAGCCACCAAGGCAAGGTGCGTGGTGATGCGTGGGTCGCGCCCCTTGCGGTGCCCCAAGCGGAGCACGTCAATCCGCTCACCCATGCCACCGCGGAGGTCGCGCCCCTCATCAAGCGCTCGGCGCTTCACGCGACGCTTTCGAGCTCGAGCACAAGGTCGGCTTCTGGCGCCTCAGGGGCAGGAGCAGCCACGCTGGACTGCACCGCACCAGGAACGAAGCCGAAGGTGTCACAGAAGGTCCGCAGCCACACCAGGAAGTACGCCTCCATGATGAGACGGGCGCCGTAATACGCTCCGCCAAAGATGACCGCAAGCCGCACCGTGCGCCACAGCCCTTCCTCAACGGCCAGCGCATCCGACATGGCGCCGGTGGCCAACGGTTCGATCACGTAGATGATGGCGAAGAACTGCATCGGGCCCGCCATCATGCTGGGGGCTGCTCGACCGCGTTCGCTCCCGAGTTCGGAGAAAATCGCAGCGAGGAAACTCAGCAGGGCCACCACGATCGCGATGTTATGGAACGCGAAATTGAGCAGGATGGTGTCGTCGGTGGCGGTGCTCGCATCGAGGTTGAAGAAGACGCTGATCCAGATGAAAAATCCGAGACCGGCGACGACCATCGCGCCGGACTTTGCCCTGTTGGAAAGCATGGCGTTGAGCCCTTGACCGCCGTCTGGAGCAAACCGTTCCATCAGGCGATCGGCAAGGTCGATGTTCTCCTGGTCGGGAAGAACCTGTGAGGCCACTTCCGTTGGAGCCTCGACCTCGACCATGGGAACGCTTCCCCCTGCCTCCTTATGAAGACTCTCGGAATGGGGAGGGCGTGCCCTCTGACCTTCAGGGCGACGGTGTTCGCCGAGACGCCTTGTCGCGCGCCATCCGACCTGATGCAGAGGGCTTGCCTCGCGTGATGGGCATCCTGAACGTGACGCCCGACTCGTTCCACGCGGACTCGCGCGTCACCGGACAACAGGCCGTCGAGCGCGGCGTGGCGATGTTTGAGGACGGCGCCACGTGGGTGGACGTCGGCGGAGAATCCACCCGACCCGGCGCCGATGCCGTGAGCGTGGACGAGGAGTGTGCGCGCGTGATTCCGGTCATTCAGGGCCTCAAGCAAGCGCGCCCCGACGGGTTGGTGTCGATCGACACGCGCCACGCCCCCGTCGCTCAAGCCGCGCTTGAGGCGGGTGCAGACATGGTCAACGACGTCAGCGGCCTACGAGACCCCGAGATGATGGACGTCGTGCTTGAAGCAGGGGCCGCGGTGTGCATCATGCACATGCTGGGCACCCCGAAAACGATGCAGCGTAACATCCACTACAACGACGTCGTCCATGACGTGCACGAGGCTTTGTTCACCACGGCGAGGGAACTCGTGAACCGTGGTCATCCTGCGGACCTCATCTGCCTCGATCCCGGCATCGGGTTCGGAAAAGAGCAGCACCACAACCTTGCTTTGCTGGAACACGGGGCGCGCCTCAGCGATGGCGGGCAATGGAGCGTGCTGTGGGGCGTCTCACGCAAATCGGTGGTCGGGCACCTGACCGGTCATGCGGACGCCGCAGACAGGTTGCCGGGAAGCCTCGGATTGGCCGCCTTGGCGTGCCTTCGTGGTGTTGGCGTCCTCAGGGTGCATGACGTGGCCGCGCACAGGGACCTGTTGAACGCGCTCCGGCCGTTCGCGCTCAGAGGGTGATCCAACCGGCATAGGTGCCGGCTGCAACCCAAGCACCGAGCATGGAGCCAAGGTTGGACAAAGCGGTGACCAGCAGAACGCGACCCGCTTTGTTCGTCCAGAAATCGCTGATGCGTTCGAGCTTGAGGAATTGCGTCAGGTCTTCTGCGCTCGGCTCGACCACGCGCAGTTGGACGTAGCCCGCAAACCAACCGGCAGCAAGCGTCGGATTCAGCGACGTGATGGGGGAGGCCAAGGCGGCGGTCAGCACGGCGATGGGGTGGCCACGAGCCACCAGACAGCCAAGGGCGGCGAGGACGGCGTTGGCGGCGGTCCAGATGGTGAACAACTCGATCAGCGCCTCGGTGGAACCGTTGATGACGTTCCACACCACCAGACCAAACACGGCCAGAGGGAGGACCCAAGGCACCGAACGACGGAGCATCGTGGTCTGGGGAAGCGCGTCGAGCGGCGCGAGGTCCATGTCGCTTGACCGGTCTGCTTCCAAATGCGCGGCGATGCCTTTCAGATGACCCGCACCGACGACGACCAGGGTCTTTCCTTCCCCCTCGAGGCGACGCACCTTCTCGGCGATGTAGGTGTCGCGCTCGTCGATCAGCACCTCACCTGCTCCTGGCGAAATGGTGCGCAATTCCTCCATGAGGTCGCTGAGGAGGTCGCCGTCTCCGAGCAAGGCATCGAGGTCGAAGTCCTCCTCCTCTTCGTCGTCGTCCGCAAGCAGCGCCCACAACAAGCGGACGCGCTCGCGAAAGCGCATGCGCCGCCATGCCCTTCGCAGCGTGGTCTGGATGTCCCGGTCGACCAATTCGACCCGGAGGTCACGTGCCTCGGCGCATTCCACCGCGGCCAGCAGTTCCGCACCCGGTTGTTGACCTTCATCGAGGCCCATTTTCCGCTGCTCGGCAGCGAGCAGGGCCTGCAGAAGCACCAGCGGAGCCTTCCCTTCTCTCATGACCCGACGCAAGCCTTCGCGGTCCAAGCGACGGTCGGAACGGAGGGCCTCATACCGCGTCGGGCACAATTCCACGGCCACGACGTCTGGCGCAAAGGCGTCGATGTGGTGCTGGACCGCCTCCACGCTGGACGTGGCCACGTGAGCGGTGCCAAGTAGCCTGAGCTGGTCGGACACGTCGATGAACGGCGCATCACTCATCGCCCTCACCCCCGAGAAGGTCGCGGAGGGCTTCCGTCATCGCCGAGATGGCGTCTTGCGCTGCAGGCGTCTCGCCGTCAACAAGGCCGGCGAACAGCACCTGACCACCGGCCAAGGACCGGTGGCCACCGGCCTGCCCGTCAGGGAACCGAGTCGCCAAGGTGCGCCCGAGGTGAAGATCGGGATGGCGCGTGCGCGCCGAGAGGATGACGCGCCCTTGGCGTGGACCGTAAACCACGACGGTGTCGACGCCTTCGGTCGCGAGGAGGAAGTCCGCCACCTGCGCCAATGCATCCCGATTTGGCAACTGCAGCAACGGAGCGAGCAGCACACCACCTTCAAGCGACATCGAGCCCAAGGCCTCCGCAAAGGCCTCCAAGGCCTCGCGAGAACGCGGAGGTGCCTCGATTTGGCGCAACAAGTCGTGGTCCACCCAAGCGTTCAACCACGACAGGGCGCGAAGATCAGCAGGACTCACGCCTCTGGAAAACCCGAGGGTGTCGGTGCGAATGCCAAAGGCGAGCGCCGTGGCCAGCACGGCATCCATGTCAGCATCCAGAGCGGTCATCAGGCTGGCCACGAGCGAGGACGTGGCTGAAAATTCGGGATGGACGATGGCCACATCAGCAGCGGGCAAATCCCCGACGGCGTGATGATCCAGAATGACGTTGGGCACGTGGTCCTTGGGCAACACGTTGTTCGCCCCTGGCTGATGGAAATCAACAGCAACGACCGCGTCGGCCTCCGACAAGACGTCGGCGATTTCCCAACCCAGCATCAGGCGTGTCGTTTCAATGCCAAGCAGCTGGACCATCGCCCGGTTTTGGTGGTGTTCGATGAGCCCACCATGGTAGATGCGACCAAGGAGGCCGCGCCGTTCAACCAAGCGCTGGACAGCAAGCGCGGATGCGAGGGCATCGGGATCGGGATTGTCGTGGCAGAAGATCGCCACGTTGGACCCTTCCTTCAGGGAAGCGAAATGCGCGTCGAGCACCGAGGCCCCTGTTTGGCGTTCTTGCGCCCGCACGCGGTCCTTGGCGGCCGAAAGCAGGAGATCTTCGGGGCGCAGCGGGTCGGCAACCACCGAATCGCCCTCAGACTCTGGCCCGACAATTGGCACGTTGGGCCAGCGCGAAGCGAGGGCGGACAGCACGCGGTCTTCTGCGAGGGGTGAAGCGTCGAGCACCACGATCAGGCTGGGGTGACGCGCTGGCGTGGGCAAGGCGTCGACCGTCAGGGGTTGTGGAAGGGCCACCACCTCGCACCCGTCGAGGTCGTCCTCGCCCTGAAGGCCGGCCGCGAGGGTCACCACGCACGTCGGCCGAGAACGCTTGCACCACGCCGCGAGGCGAGCAAGAGGGTCCCCTGCGCCGACAAGGAGGTACATCGAAGCACCTCAGCCTACGGGCTTCAGAACGAAACGGACACGTTCTCTCGCTCGATGCCGACGACCTCGAACAGGGTGCGCTCCTCGCAGGACTTCACACCGGCAACGATGTTGGTCGGAATGGTCTCGATGGCGGTGTTGAAGCTCGTCGCGCTGGCGTTGTAGAACTCGCGGCGGTCGGCAATCTGGTTCTCCAACGCCGTGATCTGGTTCTGGAGGTTCAGGAAGTTCGAGTCTGCCTTGAGTTCAGGGTACTGCTCCGCGACCATGTTGATGCGGGGCATCAGGCCGGCCAGCATGCCTTCAGCGGCGGCGACACCGGCCACGTCACCTTGCGCCAGCGCGCCAGCGGCGGTTTGGCGGGCTTGGGCGAACTGCTCGAAGATTTCACGCTCGTGCGTGGCGTACCCCTTCACGGTGTTGACGAGGTTGGGGATCATGTCGTAGCGCTGCTTCAGCAGCACGTCGATGTTGGCCCACGATTGTTCGACGTTCTTCTCGAGTCGGACCAGACGGTTCCAGGTCGTCACGAACCAAATCAGCACAACAGCAGCGATGATGCCACCAACGATGAGTTCCATCATGGTCGAGGCTTTCGCCCATGCTTTATGAAAGGATTGACGGCAGTTTCAGAAAAGGCCCACGAGGTCCCACACATAGCGCAAGGCGATGACGATCAACAGCCCGAGGAAGATCCGCAAAATCACGAGGTCTGGGAGCGTCAAGCCAACCCTCGCGCCAAGCACCGCACCGACCAGCGCAGCACACGGCAACAGGACGAGGACCCACGCCTCGGGCCATGCGCCGTCATGCAACCCTGCGTGCACAAGAACGGCGACCGGGACGACGAGCATCATCAGACCGAGGCTTGTGCCGATGGCACGACGCGAAGGCAAGCCGCCGAATTGATTGAGCACGGGGATGTAAATGGCGCCTGCTCCGATGGCCAGCACCGCACTGGCACCTCCGCCAAAACCAGCACCGAGGCGCAGCGGCACCGGCCGCACATCGCCACCGTCCTTGTCGGCCGTCCCGTGGCGCAACCGGCGCGAAACCTTCGCCGTCGCCCATACGACCAAGGCCAACGCGAGGGTCTTGAACACGGGGTTGAGCGCATCACCAAGGGCGTGAACGACGAACGCACCACCCGCAGCACCAATCATGGCGAACGGCGCCAAACGGCGCACGGTGGAGAGGTCGATGAGTCCCTCACGGTGATGAACGGCACCTGAACCAAGGGAAACGCTGAGCGTCAAAAGAAGCGACACCACGAGGGTCGCGGTGTCAAGCGGCCAATCAGCAAGGTAGTGGAGGATCGGCACAAAGAGCATGCCGCCGCCCAAACCTAACGGTGCGAAGAGAAAGGCCGTCAGAAGAACGGCAATCAGCACCACAACCAGGGCGTCCACGTTTCCACCTACATGGCCTCGATGACCATGGCGATGCCTTGGCCACCGCCGATGCAGGCCGTGGCGACGCCGTAGCGTCCACCGCTTCGGCGCAGTTCATGCGCAAGGGTCAGAACCAGCCGGGTCCCGGTGGCCGCGAGAGGGTGACCAAGGCCAACGGCTCCACCGTTGACGTTCACCTTCTCGACATCGAGCCCGAGGTCCTTGATGCAGGCCACGGCTTGCCCGGCGAAGGCTTCGTTGATCTCCCAACGGTCGATGTCCTCGACGGTCAGGCCGGCCTTTTCGAGGGCCTTTCGGCTGGAGGGCACGGGCCCGTAGGCCATGATGGCTGGCTCGAGGCCGACGATGCCCCAGCTGACGATGCGCGCGAGAGGAGCGTCCCCGTCAGCCTCGGCTCGCGAGGCGGACTTAATGACCACCGCGGCAGCGCCATCGACCACGCCAGACGCGTTGCCTGCGGTCACGAGCGACTCAGGCCCGAAGGCCGGCCGGAGGCCGGAGAGGGTCTCGGCGGTCGTGCCCCGCACCACGTGGTCTTCGTCAGCATGGGTAACGACGACGTCACCACGCCGCGACGAAATGGTCACGGGGACGATTTCTTGTTCGAAAAGGCCGCTGTCGATGGAGGCTTCCGTGCGCCCGTGCGACAGGGCCGCAAAGGCATCCACTTCCTCACGGGTGACGCCCTTTCGCTTGCACAACTCGTCCGAGGTTTGCGCCATGAACAAGCCGCAGGTCATGTCCTGCAAATTGGTCATCATGTAATCCTCAACCGGCGGCGAGCGACCGAGGCTCCACCCGTCCCGTGCACCGCGAAGCACGTGAGGAGCTTGAGAGAGGTTCTCCATGCCGCCCGAAACCACGACCTGGGCCTCGTCGAGCATGATCATCTGAGCGCCGGTGACGATGGACTGCACACCGGAGCCGCAGATGCGGGACAGGGTCAACATCGGAACCTCTTGTGGAACACCAGCCTTCAGTCCCGCATGGCGGGCTCCGTAAATCGACTGAGAACAGGTCTGGAGGGCGTACCCCATCACGATGTGATCAACAGATTCGGGGTCCGTCCCCGTCTTTTCCAACGCGCCTCGAATGGCGGTGGCCCCGAGGTCCTGCGCGCTCACGGCCTTCAGACGACCGCCTGGCGCACCGTCACCACGCTTTCCGCCAACCCATTCGCAGAAGGGTGTGCGTGCTCCGCCAACAATCACGACGTCTTCGACCATGACGCGAGGGGGTCATAGCCCGCTCAAGAACCCTCGCCCAAGCGGTACCTGAACTCGATGTCAGGCGCATCGTCCATCGATGTGCCTCCGAACCAGAGGTCCATCACCAGACCATCACCCGTCAGCGCGTGACGCCACGTTGGGCCTCCGTCAGGGAGCGGCCCTGCGCGAAGGCTTCGTGCGCCTTCCTCGACGCGAACGGTTTCGAGTGACCCGTCGGTGGAATGCAGCTCAAGCAGAAGCGTGCCGTCGGGCACGCGGCGGTAGGTGCAGCGGTCCTCGTGGACCCGCTTCCCGTCCGGGTCGAACACCCGCTCATGCAGGGTCAACGCGTGAACGTCGTCCACGAGCAGGGTGACGTCGTCACCGCCCCGCTGCACCCCCACACTCATGACGCTCGTCATCCCGGATTGTCCGGTGTGATGCCATGCACCCGCGCCGAGAAAACCTGAGTTTTCCGCCGCCACAAGATTGCGGAGCAATTCATCGGCCCGACGCAGCGACATCGACGGCGGACGTGCATCCCAGATGGCCCAGGTGCCAACGGCGGAGGCGACCACGCGTTCACCGGCCCGAACCTCACCGGCCAAATGTGCGACATGTCGACCGCGACGAACCACTCGTCCTGTGGCCACAAGGCGTTCTCCAAGGCGAGCCGCGTCGAGGAAACTGGTGGTCAATTGGGTCGTGGCGCACCACGAGGTCTCCGGAAGCGTCGAGACCAACGCTCCTCCGAGGGCGCCATCCAACAGGACCGTCATCAAACCACCGTGAGCTGCCCCGCCTTTGTTCAGGTGATCCGGGGCCACGGTGACCTCCAAGCAGGTATGGCCGGGTGACCACGCCGTGCGCTCGATGCCAAGTGCGAGGGCCATGCCCGTCGGCTCCGGGGCTGCAGAAAGTGTCATGCGGACATCACTCCGACGACCTTCACCAGAATGCGCTTCGGGCGCTGACCGTCAAATTCGGCGTAGTGGATCTGTTCCCACGTCCCGAGGTGAAGCCGTCCATCACGGACAGGCATGGTCACCTGCTGGCCCAGCAGTTGGCGCTTCAGATGAGCATCGCCGTTGTCTTCGCCCGTGCGGTGATGAAGGTACTCCGGCCCTTCGCGACCCTCGTGGCCACCGAACGGCGCCACGCGTTCAAGCCACGTCATCAGGTCCTGATGCAAACCATACTCAAGATCATTGACGTAGATTGACGCCGTGATGTGCATGGGATTGACCAGGACAAGACCATCGATGATGCCGCTCTCACGCACGATGCGTTCAACCTCGTGGGTCAAGCAGATGATCTCGCGGCGCTCGTTGGTGCGAACGGTCAATTCTTCGACGTAGGTGGCGGCAGTACCGGTCACAAGCGTGCCCATGCCTCGGCCTGACGTCGACGCCGCATAGGCGTGCTGCTCACTGGGCCTTGCTGGGGAAGAGCGAGGAGTCGTCGAGGCCGTTGTTGGAGACCATCAGCGGGATGGCCACCATCAAGCCGCAGAAACCCGAACCCAACACGGACATGATGACCGTGGCGCCCATCCCGAAGCCGGAATCGCTGAATTCGGGGTACATGAAGGCCAAAATAAGGCCAAGCACGAAACTGGCTAGGATCATGACGAGACCGAGCTGAATGCCACGCTTTTGGTACTGCATGGTCCAGATGCCACCGAGCAAGGTGCCGGCTGAGGTGACGAGGCTGATGAGGCCGGTGAGCATCATGTATTGGCCGAAACCAGTAGGGTCGAAACCAAGCGCGTCGGGGTCCTGGCTGGCGACTTCACCAAGAAGTGCTTCGAAAAAAGTCCCGCCGAGCAAACTGGCCAAGGCCCCAAGAAGGCCAAATGAGGCGTAGATGATGATGAGGATGCCCATGACCTTCGCCGCTCCGCTGGGAGGTTGAACGAAGATCATCTGCCCTTGCGCTTGGTAAGGATCGGTCATGGCCACCCCTTGAGGGGCAACGGAGCCAGACAGGTCAGGAGCCGCATTCTCATCAGACCACTTTGGGGGTTCCATGGGGCCAGGTCGGCGTCGCGTGACATGAAGGTTGCCAACCGAGGCTTCAAGCGGAGGGCGCTTGTGATGGGAACCGGGGAGCGCCATGCAGGTCCTGTTGGTCTACAAGAAGACCCACGAGCCGGTCCATGACCACGCCCTTGGCCACCTCCAAACGGTGCTCGAGGCCCACGGTGGCGCACTCACGGTGACCCTGCGGCCCCGAGAACTGGTCAAACAATCCGATTTCTTGGGCCGTGATTTGGTGATTGTCCTCGGCGGCGACGGCACGCTCACCAGCATCTCGCACAACATCGACGACGCCACACTCGTGATGGGGGTCAATTCGCATCCGCGTGCCGGTGACCCAGACGGAAGCGTGGGCTTCTACATGGACAGCGACGTGGACACCTTCGACAGCGACTTGCGTGCGGTCCTGGAAGGAACGGCGATCGTCAACCGGCTGCCGCGGCTCCAGGCCGTCATCGAAACCACCTCCGGGAACAGGTTCACGACCGACCCTGCCC
>JAYOTG010000031.1:0-20377 GCA_038150305.1 Candidatus Poseidoniales archaeon
TAATGCACCGGCCTCCTAAGCCGGGGATCGCGGGTTCGAATCCTGCCACGTCCGCTCATTGGCCACCTTTCAGCCCGTCTGGGCGGGTCCCTTCAAAGCGAGAGGGTCTGTCGAAGGACTGAGGTGAGCCCCTGATCGGCGAGGACGGCATCCCGGTTCCCTACGGGGAAGGTTTCAGCCGTCCCGAGGACCCCGTGAAGCGTGCTGAGGCCCAACTCAACGCGGCGGAACGCATCCGTCAGCGAAGCGGCGCGATGGCCCGACACACCGCGTCACAACTCGGGCGCAAATGGCTGTGCATCCCCCTCGTGATGGGTTCCGTGGTCATTCTCGCTGCACCCACCGCCAACATTTCTTCTCCTCTGGCCCTATTGGCAATCTGGGCGCCGTTCAGCCTGCTCGTGACGTCCTTCGCGACCCTTGCTGGCGAGGCCACACAGCAGGTGCTGCGTGCTCGAATTCAACTTCGTGCGTGGGGCGGCGGACCCGGCGGGCAATCGCACGACCTCAAGGCACAACCGGGTCTGGATTTGGTGCAAGAAGGCATCAATGAATTGCGGCGCGTCAACGCCGCACAAGCCCTCCTCATTGGAGCCTCTGCCATGTTGTTGTTGACCGCCTCCGCCATCACCACGGGCTCGGTCGGATGGAACCTTGCGATGCTGCTCGTCATCGTGTCGGGCGTGGCCCAAGGGTGGCACGCTCAAATCACCGCGGACAAGATGCTGCAGCTCGGGGACCCCTACCCTTTGCTCATCTCCTTCGTGCCCACCCATCACGCCACACAATTCGACGGCACCCTGTCCGACCTCGTCCTCGCTCACCTCGATCCCGACCTGGTCATCGACTGGCGGGCATGGTGCAACGAACTGGTGAAGGCCGCTCTGGACCCACGTGGTCCACGCCTTGTGCGCGAGCGCACCCTGCTCATCCTGGCCCTCCATCACGACGGTCATCTGGACGACGCCACGGCGATGTCGCACCTCGACGACCTGCTCGGTCAACCGACCGTGGACCGCCTGCTGCTTGACGAGGATGCGGTGATGAATTGGCGCTCTGTGCAGCGCCTTATTCAGCACGCGCTGGCGTCACAACCCAACGCCACCTTGCTCCTCACCCGCCTTCTGGGGGACGTCGTGGGAGGCACCGTACGCAGAACGGGCCGGGATTGGCGCGTGGACACTGCGCTGGGGCCAGTGTGCGAGCGCGGGACGGGGCACCTCTTCGTCCTCGTTCACCACTGGGGGGAAGGGCGCGTTCCCGCCCACATCGAAATCCTCGCACCCGGTGGTGAGCCGTCAAAGCGCAATCAACGCGTCGTCGTTGAAGGTTGCAGAGCCCTCGAGGCCCCCATCGACCTGCAGGGCAAGGATCGTCGTGCGGCGATGGACCGAATGGTGGAGCATGTCGACCGCTCAACGATGCTCTGGTTCCGCTTGGCGTGGCCCACCACCCTGCGCGGGTCAACCCGTGTTCAGGTGCATCTCAAGGACGGCCATGGCCGCCTTATCGATGCTCGCGTGCTGAGGACCGAGCTTCGGCCGACGGCGAGAAGCAGTGCCCGGGCCCTAGTTCGTCGCTTGGTGACGGTCCGTTCCATCAACGAATGGCCGCTTCCGAAACGCACCGGCGACCTCCTGACCGGTGAAGAAGAAGCGTAGGTCCAAGCGCGGGCCTTATGGCGCGTCCCTCCGTCGCGCGCTTGTCGGAGGCATCGAAGTGGAAGTCTGGGACGTTGTGGTGCTTGGTGACGGGCCGGCAGGACTTGCCGCCGCGGCCAACGCGGCCAGTGAAGGCGCGAACGTGTTGTTGATGACCGCCGAGGCTCTTGGCCGACGCGATTCACGCATGGCCGACGGCCTCGCCGCGGCCATCGACGAGTCCACCAACCGCGGTCATCGTGAGGACACGATTCGCTCCGGAGCGTTCCTTTCCGACCAAGACATCGTGGCCAGCGTGACCACTTCCGCCGTTCGCGAGGCCGACCTCCTCGAGCGCCGCGGCGTCATCTTCCGCCGCGACCTGCGAGGCTTGCCTCAGGTGCGTCGGCTGCCCGGTCACGGCCAGCCGCGCGTCGTCGGGTCGGGCGACGCCGATTCACGCGAACTTCAGCAGGTGATGGAAGAGCAGTGCATGCGCCATGGCGTGGTGCGCCGCAGCGATCAGGTCCCGCTCCGATTGGTCCACACCGGCCAGCGCGTGCAGGGCATCGTGGTCGCAGACCTGGCCGGCGGGCGCGTCCTCGGCTTGCAGTGCAAGGCGCTGATCCTTGCGGACGGCGGCGCTTCAGACCTCGCCCATACGGGCCGTGGCGGACACGGCTTGGCGCTGGCCCTCGAAGCAGATTTGCCGCTCCGCGACATGGAATTCCTCGCTTCAACGCCGCTGGGTGTCCGGGACACTTCGATGACCCTCCCACTGGGCCTTCTCGCGGATGGCGCCGTGGTGTGTGAAGCGGACGGGAGTCCCATCGACCTCGGCGATGACCTGACCTCCGCGGTGAACGCGGTCCGCACGGCGAAGGAGGCCGTGATTGACCTTCGCGACCTCGGCGACGCTCGACCGTGGTATGACGCCACCTTCCGCTTGTTGGCCCAACGCCTTGGCGTGGATGCAGACCGACAGACCGTGGCCATCGAACCCCGGGCGTACGCCAGCCTCGGTGGCATTCCGGTTGATGAAGAAGGCCGCGCCGTCATCGGATCATGGTCCCGCTGGTTCACCGGCCTCTATGCCGCGGGTGGAACGGCGTGCACCGGCCTTCACGGCGCCGGCCTCCTGCCAGGCAACTTTGTCCTCGACGCGCTGACGTCCGGCCGAGCGGCCGGCGCCTCGGCTGCAGCGTGGCTGGTTGACCAAGCACACGGTGGCTCCACCGCTGTCGCAGAAGCCGTTCAGCAAGCAGAAGCCGACGTCGCAGCCATGATGTCGCCCGCCGAGAGCGAAGACGGCGTGGTCCGCACCGGGGCCGTGACCTCAGCGGTCAGCGCCCTCATTCGCGGCGTGTTTGACGGCGGCACATCCGCCGACGAACTGACGGCTGCGTTGGACACCGTCGAACACCTCGCGGTTTCTGCGGAAGCCCTCCATCTCGACGACCGGTCGCTGGTGGCGAACGCCAATTTCGAAGCGGTGCTCGCAGCACAACACGGCGTTCAACAGGCCCGCGCAATGATCCAGAGCGCCATGGCGCGCACCGAATCCCGTGGCGTCCACGTGCGCCATGACCACCCCGACATGGACGCGGACCAGATGCACCACACCCTGGTGTCCTCCGACGGCACCACCGACACCCTTGCGGTGCGCAAGGGCGTCTCAGGCCATTGGGTCCTCGCGCCCTCCGAATCGGCGTGAGGATTGAAGTCCGCGTCGCGCCACGCACGCTCATGGGCGAAGCGACGCTGTTCGAACGCATCGTCCAAGGCAGCCTTCCGTCCCACCCTGTGGCACGCGGTCAAGGCTGGTACGCCTTCCTCGACGTTTTTCCTCGACGGCCGGGGCACACCCTTGTCGTGCCCGAGCGAGGCGTGCCCCGATTGGCCGACCTCCAGCCCGAGGAACGCAGGTCCTTGATGGACGGCGTGGCTGAGGCTCAGCGTCGTTTGAGCACGGTGTTCGACGCCGAGGATTTCCTCGTGCTGATTCACGATGGCGCGGGTGCAGGCCAAGAGGTGCCGCACGTGCACGTGCACGTGCTTCCGCGGACCTTAGGTGACGGCGGCCGCTCTTTGCCCGCCCTTTGGCCGGATGCACGGGGAGATCGGGCGGACGACGAGGCGCTGGCCGCTTGGTCGCAGGACTTGGTGAAGGCATGACCAGCATCGTCGAGGACGGTCCCGTGGACCACCACGGTGAAGCCTTGCCGACCTTGACCAAAGCGAGTTCGAAGGTGCGGCTGGATGCCTTGATGTCCGTGCCGCAACCACGGTGGGACCGGGCCATTCCCGGCTCGCCATTTTGGACCAAACTGGCCTTTGTGCTGCTGCGGATCGTCGCACGTGGACAATTCAAGTCCATGACCAGCGAAGGGCTGGAACGTCTGGACCACGACCGGGGCGCGATGTGCTGTGCATGGCACGTGAACGCCCTCATGGACCCCCTTGCCATCATGCTGACCCATCCCAGCCACTTCGTCATCGGTGGTCGGCACGACCTCGTGACCCGCCCAATCCTGAGCTTCTGGACGCGACGCATGGCGGTGCAGCCCGTTGTGCGCAAAGCCGAATTGTTGCGGGGCGGTTTCTCCCAGGAGGAAGCCCAGAACCTCAACGGACGCACCTTGCTCAACCTTGCACGTGGCATTTCGTACGGTCACGGCGCCGCCCTGTTTCCTGAGGGCACGGCCCACGACGAGGCCCACCCAATCCGCCTCCGAACCGGCCCCATGCGCACGGTGCTCGCGGCGGCTGCCATCGCCCACGTCGAGGGACGGCCTCTTCCGCACCTCATCCCGGTCGGCTTGCACTTCCGGGTGCGCCACCATTTCCGCACCGATGCTCACGTCGAATACAGCGAACCAATTCCGGTGGAATTGGACGACATCCCTGAAGATTTGTTGGCTGCTGTGAAGCAAAACGACTGGAGCGAGCCACCATCCGACGCCGTCACGGCCTTGCGTGATGCGCTGACGCCCACGCTGCGTTGGTTGACGCCAGACGCCGTGGACTGGTCTGAGCGTCGAGCCTTGCACGTTTTGGCGCACGTGCGTGCCCGTCGTGAGGCGCGGCCTTTGCCCGACTGGCCATCCGAAGTCATGGCGGCGCGGGCCGAGCGCGATGCGCTTCGTCCCGAGGGTGACCGCCCGCTCGATGACATCGTGCCTCAGCGCCTCACCTCTCCACCTCTAGATGCGGCCCATGCCGTAGCGGAGCGGCTCGAGGCCCACGGCCTCGATGGCCGCGACCTGAACCTCGAAGGTCTTGGCCTGCGAAAGAACTCCCCCCTGGCCGTGGCGGGCGGTCTGGTTCGCATGGCGCAATTTCTCCCCTTCCTTCCGGTGTTCCTGTTGTCGATGGGCGTCCAGTCCACTCTTGGCTACGTCAAGGGGAATTCAACCGACGAGGGCGTCGATGCCCGAACGACCTACCACTTCGTGTTCGCTCTGTTTGCCTCGATGATCGTGTGGCCCTTGGTGGCGGCGGGCCTCGCGGGAGGTGCGTACGCGACGGGCGCTCTGGATTCAAGCGGCATGCCAGAACTTGCGGCTGCGGCCTTGTTCGTGCTCTGTTTCCCCGTGTTCACGCTCTCAGGGTGGTCCTTCGCTGCGGCGTGGGACGGCTGGGTCATCGTGCGCGGCGGCCTACGTCGTGCCAAGTTGCGCCGTCGACATGGCGTTGATTTGCGGAAGGAGTTGGATGCCCTTCACGCAGCTGTAGCCGAGTGACGCCGACGGTGTGGTTCAAAACGGTCCGGCTTCAGCCCACACCATGGACGCTTCCGAGGTCGGCACGCTCCTGCGTCGTTGGTTTGCCGGCGAACGCCTCGAGGTTCGGGAGCAGCAAGACCCACGGGCTGACGTCCATCTGGCGGTGAAGTATCCGCCCGGTCCACGAGGGCACACCTTCACGGTGGTCGTTCCGAAGGGTCGTGACCTCGTCGCGGTCTCCAGCGTGACGCGCGTGGACGCTGGCCAACAGGACGAGATGAGCGCCCTGATGGGCGAGGACGGCGAGGAGTGGAAAGGCTGGGTGCACGAGATGCGGATGCACCTCATCTCAAGCGGCGTGGATTGGAACCTGAGCATGGGTCATGAGGGAAAAGCCCGCCCCGGCCCCCTGCAAGCGTTCAACGTCAGCCTCCCCATTTGGTTCGACGGGCTGACGAAAAACGAACTTATGCAGGCCCTCCGTTCCCTCTGGATGAGCAAACTTGGACTCATCCACGAGATCAAGTTTGGATTCGGTCAGGGCGTGGGCCGCCCCGGCCCCGTCGACGACTGGGAGGAGCGAAAGCGCCAGCGTGGACAAAGCGGGAGCCGCCCAAGCACCGTGGAAGAGACGGCGGAAATCCAAATCCTCGACGATGACGCCGCGCCGTTCGGCAACGATTTCGACCCATCAGAGTGGATTTGAGCCACCCTTGGTCATCTGACCTGAATGGGGTGCGGTTAAGTAGGATGAAACGTCGAATTGGGTTGCCAGTCCACTGGAGGTCGACCCTATGCGCCAATCAATGAAGTCCCTCAGCCTCGTCATGCTGCTTCTGCTGTCCGTTTGCTCCTCGATGTTCATCGTTACCGATGTCGCCGAGGCCAACACCGTGGTCATCACGGAGGCCGTTCAGGTCGTCGACGGCGGCGCCGCTTCCGATCAGCAGTCTGCCGTCGGATCAGACAGCGAAGGAAACGTGCATCTCGTGTGGACCCGAAACGGTCAGCACCTGTGGTACTCCATGCTCTCGCCGCGCGGTGAGACCATGATTGACGCCACCCAAATCAGCAATTCTGGCCTCCACAAGATTGCGCACCCCGACCTCGTGGTCGACGAGGACGACACCGTGCACGTCGTGTGGGCCGACCGGGCCGGTCAGCACTCCATCATGTACACCGCCCTGCAACCGTTCAAGGCGCCACGTGACGGTCAAGCCACGACCGACGGCACCATTTCTTCCATCGATGACACCATCATTTCGAAGCGCTCGCAAAACCGCGACTGGCCCGCCATCGACGTCGACAGCATGGGCGCCCTTCACATCGTGTGGCAGGACGCCTACGACCCGCTTGACAAGTTCTTCGCGCAGCCTCAAATCTACTACTCCATGATCGAGCCCGACGTGACCACCGGATCCACGTTGACGCTCTTCGACGACACCCTCCTGACGCCGATCATCGGACACAAGGGCCACCCCGACGTCGTCGTGGACGCCAACGACTACGTCCAGATCGCCTGGGACGACACCCGTGGCGGCAAGGTCGAACTCGTGTTCGTCGTCGACACCTCCGGTTCGATGTACTCCGAGTGGGCCGACGTGTGCACCGTCATTTACGGTGGTAACTTTGCCAGCGGCGGTTACTTCCGCGGCATCAAGCCGATGCTCGCCGACGCCAACATGTCGGTCTACGAGACCATCTACGGGCTCGGCAACACCCTGCCCAGCGTCGCCCAATCCGGCAACTGTGCGGCCTACTACAAGGGCGGCCAAGGTCCCCGTAACACCGCGCTCGGCACGACCGACAGCGACAACTCTGGCGGCCTGCGTGTCCTGCCGGAGACCATCTACAACGGCAACACCTACTCTGGATACTCCGGTGAAGACTGGGGCCCAGGTACGAACTGGGCCTGCCTCTCGTGGAAGGACGCGCTGGGCAATGTGCCCGGTAACCCCCCCTCGACCTCCGACCACAAGTGGAACCCCAACGCCACCAAGATCGCGGTCCCCATTTCCGATGAAGGACCCAAGGACGGCGACCCTGCGACCGGTGCGGACGACAGCGCCTCCATTGAGGAGGCCCACGACAACTGCGTGACCGCAGGTGTGGTCCCCGTCGGCCTGTACGGCCAGACCTACGGCGGCGCGGGCACCGTGGAGTCTCACTTCCGGGATCTTGCTCAGTGCCCGAACGGCGTGGTCAGCCAGCAGACGCGAAACTGCCCCGGCAGCACGACCCGCAACACCGATGCGGGCGGTCAAGTCTACGAGTTCCCCTCGGGCACGAGCAACAACATGAACCTCCTCGTCGAGGCGATGGTCTACATTTCCACCAACAACTCCCGTGAGATCTACATGAGCGTCCTCGACCCCTACGGGAAGATGAACAACGACGCCCAGTGGACGCCTGGCGACCAGGGCACCAACGTGGTCGGCAACGGCTACGTCGAGGACACCGGTGCCGGCGCCGACGGCCACCTTGTCGTGGTCAACGACACCCGCGTGACCATCGATGACGCCTACTCCTTCCACCCCTCCATCGGCGTGGACCTTCAAGGCAACACCCACATCGCCTGGATGGACGGCCGCGACTACGGCTTCGAGAAGGAAGTCAACTACGAGGTCTACTACACCAAGCTGCGCTTGCAGGGTGCGGGAGCGTGGGACGGCGCCGATCAAGGGCTGTCCACCTACGCCATCAAGAAGATCGACGACACGGCGATTTCCAACGTCGAAGGTTGGTCAGGCCTGCCCCAGAACAGCCCATACGGCGGCAACTCGGTCTTCCCGGCCCTCCTGACCGACGACCAGAACAACGTCCACATCGCGTGGGTTGATTCCGGCAACCTGACCGCCGGCGAAGAAGTGGTCTACACCCGCCTCAACAGCACCGACCTCACCGGTGACGGCCTGACGGCCATCGACCCATGGGAGATTTCGCCGGTGACCCGCTGGAACTCGAACAAGCTCGGACCAGAGAACGGCCGCCAACCCTCCATCGGTATGCCGCCCGCCTTTGCCAACGACCTGGGAAGCGGCGCGCACGTCGCGTGGTCGGACACGAACAAATGCAGCGATGAAGCCAACAACAACCGCTTCACCATCTGTTATTCGCACATCTTGACCGGCCAGGTTGACGTTGAGTTGGACGTCGGCGAGACCTACTACCACGTCATCGAGCCCGGCGAGCAAACGGTGTACAACCTGACCGTCAACAACTCCACGCCGGGTCCGACGGACTTGGTGGCTGACGCCTACACCCTCAACGTGTCCGGCGTGCCGCAGAACTGGACGGCGACGCTCTACTTCGCGAACAACCACACGACGATTTTCCCCGACACCGTCATTCCGCTTGCGGGTGGCGAACTGGCGCGCTTCTACATGCGCGTCAAGGCGCCCTCGATCTACCAAGCCAACGAGGACGAGTTTGCCAGCATCGTGGTGACGTCCAAATCAACGTCAGATCCGGCGATTCAATCGTCACTGATCACGCTGACCAAGATGGACGTGGTTCACGGCATCAACCTCGAGACCTCGCACAGCATCGCGGACATCGAGCAGGGCCAAACGGCCATCTTCTCGATCACGATCACCAACACAGGGAACGTGTTCGACCGCTTCGACTTCTGGGATCCTGCGACCCTCGAGGGCCAGGCCGAATGGGTCCTGCCTTTCGCTTGGCAGGTCAACTTCCCGACGTCGGTGGAGCTTGACCCCGGTCAGTCCGTCACGAAGAACCTCGAAGTGAGCGTTCCGACGACCGAGGATCCAGGTCTGTTCGTCATCTACCTGAAGGGATGGTCGGCCGGCGAACCGGTCAAGTCGGTGCAGCAAGGCACCTACGACATCCTCGAACTGCAGGTCTTCGTGTCGATCCGCTCGACAGGGAACATCGTGTTCGAGGACTCCGAAATCGACAGCCTCGAGCGCGTTCTCCCCGGACAGTGCACGGAATATTCCGTGCCGGTGACGAAGAACTTCGATTCCGGAGACCTGGTGTTCACCACGCCTGGTGCTCCTGAGGCTCGACCGGCCGAGGTCGACCTCACCACCTGGCGCACGGAGCACTGGACCGTTGAGGTCGACTTCCGTGACGCGCCCGGTGGCAACGCTCTGGGATTGAACGACCCGCGAACGTGGGAAATCCTTGGTGGCGACGATTCGGTAACCCACACGGTCTACGTGGAGGTCTGCGCACCCACCAACGCCACGGCCGGTCTCGGCCCTGCGGTGACCCTGAAGGCCAACTTGGACTCGTATCCGCGCATTTCCGACTCGGTGCTCCTGTCGACCAACGTCATCCACGTGTATGATCTGGATGCAGGTGTCGATCCCGATACGGGCACGGACCTGTCCGTGAACCCCGGCGAGGAGTGGCTTTTGCCCATCACCGTGCGCAACGAAGGCAACGGTCCAGACCGTTACGACTTCCGTTTGGCTCGCGTGACCGATGCGGCCGGCGTTGACGTGCTTTGGGACATTGACGTGCCCCGAAACGCGCTGCAAGAGTTGTCCCGTGACACCTACCAGTCCTTTGAGGTCCGCATGAACGTCCCTGACCAGGTCGAAGCGGGCGCCTACACCGTGGTCTTCGAAGCCTTCTCCGAAGAGGCCTACCCCGACGACAAGGGCCGCGAGACCCGCTTGCGTGACACCTTGGCCTTCAACGTCCAGGTCAACGAATTCCACGACATGCGGATTTCGATGGATCCACGGATCGACAACCCGGTGAAGACCTCCGCGCCCGGTCGCGTGGTTTCCTTCGAGGTGAACATCACCAACTACGGCAACGTCCCCGACACCCCAAGCTTGCACAACCACACGAGCAACCGTGACGGCGATGACGTGCTGTGGAACACCGTGCCCGGCATGGGCTCGTTGTCCTCGTGGAGCGTCGAGTGGATGCAGGTCGAACAAATTGGAGCCGACCTGTTCACCACCGTGCCCTGTGAAGTCCTCCAGAGCACCGCCAGCGCCTTCCCTGAAGACCGCTGCGTCTACCTCGAGGACACGAACACCTGGCGCATGCCGGAGATGGACGCGTACACGACCATCGGCATGGTCGCCGCGGTGAACATCGGCACCGACGCGACCCTCACCACCCGTGACATCGGCCTGAAGGTGACCAGCCTCCACGGCGACGCTGAAGCCGGCGGCGATCACGACGACAGCCCAGAGTGGGCCGGAGAAGACCTCGACTCGAACGAGCTCATCGTGACCCTCCGCCTTCGTGCGCCAAACCTGAGGATTGTCGAAGCGGAGGCCTCGCAAGAGAGCGCCAAGGTTGGCGAGACCATCCCTGTGCGCGTGGTGTTGGCCAACGACGGAAACACCCACGCCACAGACATCGAGATCATTCTTTGTGAACAGCGTCGCATCGACGACGACCTCACGCGCGAGTTGCGCACCGAGGGTTGCGCTGACGAGGACATCGTCATGCGCCAGGTCGTCGGCGCCATTCTTGCGCCGACCGACGCCGAGGAGGAGAAGCAGGTCGAGATTTACCTGCTCTACCCCGTGAGCGCGGGCAGCAAAGCCGTCTACGTGATGATCGACCCCAACAACGAGATCGTCGAAGGCAGCGAGCGTGACAACATCGTCCCCTTGTCAGAGGAACTTTCCTCCAACGCCCCTGCGCTCGACGTGGCGGCAGAGGTCGTCAGCGCCACGGCACTGCCCGGTGCTGTTGTCCTCCTGACCGTCGCGCTCTTTGGCGTGCTCTTCTTGGTCGGTGCTGCTCGCCGTGGTGCGGTCAAGGCCCGCATCGCTGAGCAGTCCTCGTTGATGAGCGTCCTGAGCGACGAAGACGGACTCTGAGCCTGAGCCCTGGCTCAGCGGCGTCGCTTGACGCTGCCAAGCCACCAGCGCAGGTCACTGTCCGGCTTGACGGCCACCACGTGACCCGCCCGCTCTGCGAGCTGCCGCTCAAGGCGGGCTCCGACTTCGTCGACCATGGCCGCGATTTCCTGGCGACCGAGGCCAAGGTGTTGACCGAGGGCGAGCGCGTCCAAACGCTCGTTGGGCGACTCCAGCAGGCGGTGGACCACCACCCGCTCTTCGTAGGCTTCGAAGTCGGCGTCCACCGCGGCTGAGATCCTGTTCTGGACCTGTTGGTGGAGGGCGATGAGCGCGTCACGCTGTCGGTCCAAAGCATCGAGTTGTTCGGAGAGGTGCCGGAGGTGGCTCAACCCTTCCCCAACGGCTATTTTTTTGCGGCCGCTGACGGCTTCAGCCACGGTTCGAGCGCCGTCTGGAAGCGTCGAAGTCAGGCGCATCGGACCGCCCTTGGGCAGGTCGCGCTGCTCGATGCGAAACAGGTCAGGCCCCAAATCGATGCGGATCGAGACCGCTTGCGTGACGCTGTAGATGCGCTTGGGCGGTCCACCCTTGTCGCTGGGCACTTTCTCGTTGGTCACCAAGCCGCCTCGTTCCAGCTCCTTCAGGTGCTTGTTGATGGCCGGTTGGCTGACGTTGAGCAGGTCTGCGAGCTGCATCGGATAGTGCGGTTCCCGGACCAAACGTTCGAGGATGCCTCGACGGACGTCGTTTTGAAGCAAGCGAAGGGTGGTCGCCGCGTCGTCCATCTTCTCAACCATTGGTTCAACAGTCGAGGCCTTCTTTGAAGCCGTCGTCCGTCAACTGAAGATGAGGGACGCATCCACGACCCATTCGACGATCCGACGGGGGCCGAGCGCGGCGTAGATCAGGGCCACGACGCCGAGAGCAAGGAACCAGAGGTTGCCGGATCCCGGAAGGGTGGCGTCGTACGCCCATGCCACGCCGAATTGTTGCAGTTGCTGACTGTCTTCTCCTCCGACCACGAAGCGCACGTCACCGCTGCTGGCCGCCCAACTGAAGCCGCCGTTTGAGGACGGTCCACCGGCCAACAGCTCGACACCGTCCTGAGGGCACTCGTAGTAGCCGTCGCGCAACGTGCACTTGCTCGCTTCAGTGGCCCGAGCCACACCGACCCAGACGCCGTCCTTTTCCCAGGAGACATCGACCGTGACGTCGACGCTGTCGACCGCTTTCACGAGTTCAACGACGTCTTCGGACATGCCCCAATAGCACGTCACCTCGTCGTCATCGATGAAGGGCAAGCCTTCGTCCACGTCGCATGGAGGCAGCATGGCGGTCTCTTCACCCGCGTCGGAGACCAAGGCAGGTGGCGTGATCAGATACAATGCAAGCATCACCAGCGCCAAGACGGCGGCGACGATTCGCGTGATGTTGGCCAGCACAGCATCACCTCAGGGCCCGTCGTCCCACGATTCCCAGTCCTTGCCTGCGGGTTCCACGTGTGTGGATTTCGCCGGTTCACTCCGCGTTGCAGGCGTCGGCGCGACCCGACGGCTTGTGGCCACAAAGGGGTCACGAGGGCCGTCCTGACGCGCTTCAGGCGGCAGTGCGCCTTCGATGTCGCCGCGCATCAGCGCGTAGACCTGCTCGGTGGTGAGCATGCCGTTCGGCGCAACGTCCGCGCCTGGCGCACCTCCCTCGGGTTCGCGGTACGCTCCCGTGATCGGGTCGAAGGGCAGGTCCTGCTCACGCACCTGTTGGGTGGGGATGCCGAAGGCTTCGGCGCCTCCAGGAGTCATCGGCTGGATGTGTCCGTCCGTGCCGACGATCATGACGCCCTTCCCGCGGCGGCGGCGCTCTGAGAACATCAGGGTCAGACCGACTGGGAGGATGAGCACGCCGAAGGTGCACAAGCCGAAGGCGGCGAGGATCCACGGCGAGGAAAGCATGCCCTGTTCCATGGCGGGAACGTCCACCAACCACGCTTCGACGCCTTCATCGGCCTCGAGTTGAAGCAGGTGCTGGCCGTCTTCCTCGACCTCCCACGCCGCAACGCGGACGAAGACCACGCCACGGTCGACGGTCATGGGCTCCCACTCGCTGCGGCATTCCGAGGCCTCGAGGGCCGAACCCGTGTTGCTGTTCCAACCGTCGGAACGCATCAGGGTCGCATTGGCTTCGTGGTCTGCCGTGATGTAGAGCGCGTGGCAGACGGGACGAAGGTCCGCAAGCACCCCTTCGCCACCGGCGACTTCAGCGACGTGGGTCGTTCGAGGGTCAAAAGCCTCGTTGAGGGCTCCGCCCATGGAACCGAAGAGGATGAAGCTCGAGAGCAGCATCACGCCGCCGAGCACCACGATGCGCAAGGGCCACGGAGAGGCCGCTTCCCGTTCGGGCATCACGGCTCTGCGTCGGCTCCACCGTCAAGAAGCCTCGCGCCGAACCGTCAGGCGAGTCCGAGTTCTGCCAACTTCTCCGGGAGGTACGTGTCGGTGACGAAATCAAGACCGTACTTTGCGAGGGACTGCTGCTCAGCCTTCTTTCCAAGTTCGAGCATCATGTTGATCTGTTCCTGCCACCATGGGTCCTGGAACCGCGGGTCGGTCAATTCGGCGTTGAGGGCTTCGATGTCCTTCTTTGAGAGGTCGTCGCTGGGCAGGTCGTAGGCCACGATGTCGTCTGCCGTGATGCCGAGGTAGGTCGCGGTGGGGGTGGCGAGGTATTCCGAAATGTGCGCGGTCTTGATCGCACCGTAGGCGATGGACGCGTGGATGCGGTATGACCACGGGTCACAGTCAGCAAAGACGACCACGGGCAGGTCCCACTCCTCGCTCATGCGCTTCATGATGCGGCGCGTGGACCGCGCGGGCTGACCCTTCAGGTGGACCAAGGCGCAGCGGTGGTCTTCATCGAAGCCGTTCTCGATCAACCGATCGAACATACCACCGGTCTCGATGGCCATGATGAAATCCACGTCATGCTCGATGAGTTCCAATTTCTCGGATTCCACGTTGTACGGCACGCCGTATCCGGAGTCACCGACGTCATCACGGGCGTTGATGCGCATCCATTCTCCGCGTCGGTTGCGCTCCTGCAAGGTGATGTTGCCAATGATGCGCGCACCGTCCTCCTCAGGTCGGAGCTTGAAGTCCTCACGCAGGCACTTGGTGACCACTTCGAGGTCCTCGGCGAGGTTGTTGCTCTCGTTCTGCGAGCCGAACTTTCCGTGGCCCCAGCCTTCCGAGATGTAGTACATCTCCCTGAGGGTGCTCGATTTGCCGGCGTCGATCATCTCCTCGATGAACTCGACCACGTGCAGGGCGCGAAGCAATTGCTTGGCGGACCGCAGCGAGGTGGCGTCACGGACCGAGGTGGATTTTCCGTACTTGTAGACGCCCAGGCGCGTGTTGAACGTGATGTTGTTCTTCGTTCGGACCGGGAGCGTCATCGTCGGTGGCTCGCCTTTGACGATGCGGTCGTACATCTCGACGACGACGTCGTGCAGTGCGGATTTGGTCTCTTCAGGGGAATGCGTTCGTCCGGTCATGCGTCACCCTCCGTCCAGTCCAGGATGTTCCCGCTTGGGGCCACGGCCTCCGCAGCCACCTCGGCAGGTGCTGCATCGGGCTGGGTTTCCTCGACGGTTGAGGGTGTGGCGTCCTCCTGCGGTGCTTCATCGTCTTGGCCCCCGTCCTCGCCTTCGGTGAGCACCTCTTCCTGGCGCCGCAGTTCTTTGAGCAAGGCATCGTCCATTTTGGTGGCGCCAATGACGTCACCTGCGCCGCGGTAGAACACCTCCGTCTCCGTCCAGTCGCCCTTCTCGAGGCCCTCCAAGGCGAAGGTGATGGTGGCGGATTCGCCCGGCTTGAGGGTCTCCAATTTCCATGCCCACACGCCGGTCATTTCCGAGCGGCCGCCGCGGTCGTTGTCGACCATGGTCGCGCCTTCACGCTGAGGCCAATTGGCCAACAAGGTGTAGGAGCGGGCTTTGGCGGTGTAGTTGCTCAAGGAAATCTCGACGTTGGTGCGTTTGCTTTCCTTGTCCCACGCCGTCGCTTCTTGCGCGATGACAGCGTTCATGATTTTCGTGATCGAACCGGCCAACGTCGGGACTTCACGACCAAGAATGGACGCCGATTTCTCGGCGATGGCCGGGAGGATGTCGGTGATGAGTTCGAACTTCTCCTGCGTCTTGGCGAGTTTCTTCTTCTTCTCCAGGTGCTTGCGCAAGCCTCGGCCAAGTTCGAGCATGGCCTTGCGCGCTTCTTCGCGCACCTCTTCGTTGTCCGCGACCGCTTCTTTGGCCTCGGAAGTGAACTGGACGTTGGTGCTGGCCAGGTGCACCAGGACCGCAGCAGGTCCCTTTGGCACGCCGTTGCCGCCGGGCTGGTCCAGACCGTATTGGCGCCAGTCCACCGACTCGATCGCCTTGGTCAACATGCACCCACCCTGCTGGTACATCAGGGGCACGCGGTTGGCAAAGCGGAGGACTTCGACCGCCGAATCCGCAGGCATGCCCTCGCCAAAGATGAGGCCGACCTCGATTTGGAAGGGGTTGCCCGAGCTGACCGCAGGTGCGCGCGTCAGGGTCGTGACGAAGCGGGAATCGATGGTCTTCGACAGCCCCTTTTTGATGAGCAGTTCCTCGATGGGGGACAAACAGTCGATGGGCGGCTTGAGCAACTTCACCGGCTCAAAGACGATGCGTGGGTCCCACGTTTTGCGCAGGTGCTTGGAGATGGCGTCAGCGGTTTGCTTGTTCCACGGCCCGTCGCCGTGCGTGCTCTGGACGGTGCTGCGCAATTCGACGAGGCTCTCCTCCCAGTGCATGTCGGTGCGCGAGGTTACGATGTCGAGCAGGTCGTCGATGGTCGCCTCGGTGAGCGCGTCCATCAGATCGCCGTGCTTGGCGTCCGCGATGGGCGCACTGGGAACGCCGGGACGGCGTGCGTCGGCCACGTAAATCCGCGAGCCGCGGTGGTCGAGGCGGTAGGGACGAAGGTAGCCCCGGATGCCTTGGAAGGTCTCGGCCAGCGCGCGAATCTGCTCCGGGTCGAGGCGGCCAGGGCGCGATTTGAGCGGCTGACCCTTGGCGTCGACCAAGCCGGACACCTCGCACATTTCCTTGACCGCACGGCCAGGAACGCCCGAGAAATCTGTCTTGAGGAAGATGCTCAGGTTGGCGGCCTTGGTGGCCTTGGCCAGACGGTTGAGTTGGCCCAATTCGATGCCGTGCGGGTGCGGCTTGATGGCGCTGACTTTGCGCGGCAGCCGCTCTGTGACGCGCGGCCAGTGCGTCGTCTCCCCGTCCGGGTCGACGAAAGTGATGCTGGCGTGCGGGTTGACGATGCTCGTCATGCGCAGGTACTGCCAGACGCTCTGCTTGCCGCGTTGGAACTTGGCCTTCATGCGGCAGCGCACGTTGAGGCCGGACACCTTCTCCGTGCCGTCCTCAAGGACCCACGGAACGCGCTGTTCCTTGCTCTTGATGGCCTTGTTCGACTTGGTGTCAAGGCCCAGTTCCATTTCGACGGCCGTCGTTTCGCTGGCGATTTTGGAGCGCACGTGGGTGGGTTTTCCGGTGGTGAGTTGGCTGTACATCACCACGCCCGTGATGCCGATGCCCTGCTGACCGCGGGATTGGCGGATGGCGTGGAAGCGCGAACCGAAGAGCAACTGTCCGAACACCTTAGCGATGCTGTCGCGAGGGATACCGGGGCCGTTGTCCTCGACCTCCAGTTCGATGACGTCGCGCTTCGGATCGGCCTTGCGGATGCTGATTTTGATGTCAGGCAAAATGCGCGCTTCTTCACACGCGTCAAGGGCGTTATCCACGGCCTCCTTGACGGCCGTAATGAGGGAGCGGTGAAGGCTGTCAAAGCCGAGGAAGTGCTTGTTCTTCTCAAAGAACTCAGAGATGGAGGCTTGCTTCTGATTGCCGGCCATTCGTGTGGCGATGTCCCTCTTTTCACTCATGCAAGCACCGTCCTGAGGTCCTCCTCCGTCCTGATGACGTCGGGCCTCGAACGGTGCACAGGCCTCACCGACGGTTCATGAAGAACCGGGTTCGAATCACGCAAAGAGGTCGTCTCGCCAAGCGGTGATTTCGCCCGTGAAGGCGCTCGCGGCCACAGTGAGCGGGCTGGCCAAGTAGAGCCGACCGGGACCGGACCGGCCCTGGAAATTGCGGTTGATGGCCGAGACGGTGACTTGCTCGGCGTCGGTCGAGACGCCGGGGCCGGCCCCGATGCAGGCGCCGCAACCAGGATCGATGAGCTTCACACCGACGCGTCCGAAGAGGTCGTGCCAGCCTTCGCGCACGGCGAGGTCCTTCACGTGACCAGAGCCGTACTGGATGTAGAAATCAACGCCTTCGGCCACGGTCAGGCCGGCCGCTTCGGCCGCCGTGCACACTTCGGCGTAGTAGGCGACGTCGTCTTCCTTGCCGGCCGTGCACGAGCCGCCGTAAGCGATGTCGATGGCGACCGCGTTGAGGTCGGCCACGTTGGCGCCGTTGGTTGGGTCCGAGGGAATGCCGCGGTCGGGATCGCCGGGATGAGCGACCATGGGCTGGATGCCGGAGAGGTCGATGACGTGCACGCCGCCGTCGTAGACCGCGCCCTCGTCAGGCGCGACCGCCAAGGCGCGCTGGGCGTCGAGGTCGAGGTCCGGCATGCGCTCGCCCATCCAGGCGTAGAGCAATTCGTCGGCTTCGCAGATGCCGGTGCGGGCGCTGCATTCCGTGGCCATGTTGCACAGGGTGGCGCGCTCGTCAACGGAAAGCGAGGTAAGGCCAGGGCCGCCGAACTCCATGCTGCGGTTGAGGGTCAACTCCTCGCGGGCGTGGTCGGCGAGGATGTAGAGGATGACGTCCTTCGCTGTGCAACCGGGGTGGAGTTCGCCCACCAGTTCAAAGCGGATGGATTCGGGCACCTTGACGAAGGTGAAGCCGGCGCTGACGAGGTTCGCGTATTCGGTCGCGCCCACGCCATAGGTCAGCGCGTTCGAGGCGCCGCCCATGCACGTGTGGCTGTCCGTGGCCTGAATGAAATCGCCCACTTCGATGAACTCCTCACGCGCCACTTGATGACAGATGCCGGGCGAGACGCCGTCCACGGCGCTGTAATCGCGGACGCCGGCGTGGACCTGGAAGGCCTTCTGCAGGTCGCGCAGCACCTGCACCTTGTGCATGAAGGGAATGAAGCGGGGGTTGTGGTCGGCGTACAGCAGGTGGTCCTCGAAGACCGCGAACTTGTCCGGGTTGGGCAGGGTGTAGTCCTCGCCGTAGACTTCGCTCAGGAAGGTGTGGACCTGCGCGGTCGTGAACTCGTGGGAATAGCCGCCCTGCACGCCGGCGATCACCGGGTCGTGCGGCTTGACGCACTGACCGTCGGGCTGACCGACCAGGTTGCGCGCGACGATTTTCTCGGCCATGGTCATCGGCCGTGAGGGCGTGGTCAGGGCGGGCAAATCGAGTTCGCCCGCCGCAAGGCGCTTGGCGAAGGGGAAGAGTCCACCTTCCTCGAGGATGAGGCGCGTCACCGGATCGTAGCGTGAGGTGAACTCCTCGAGCGCGAGTTCCTCGCCGTTCTGCAGGCGCTCGAGCATCGCATGGTCGCCCATGAGCTGTCCGAGGTTGATGTTGTTCCGCTCGTGGATCGGCGCGAAGGAGGCAGCGATGACCAGGCGAATGCCGGCCCAGCGCTCGCACTGCGCCGCGGTTTCACGGCTGGAGCCGGTGCCCTTGCGCTGGCCGGAGACAATCACTTGGAAGCCGCCGTTGATGAGCGCGTTCTCCTCGAACACCCGCTTGCCTTCGTGCATCAGGCCAGCGTAGGCGTTCTTGGCGATCTCCGCTGGCTCGTGGTCGAAGCAGACCCATGCCGGCGTCATCACGTCGGTGTTGATGTCGTCGAGCAAATCCTCGACGGAGAGGTCCTCCATGCGCAGGTTGAGCCCCTCGTAGAGCTGCTTGCGGATGAGCTCCAAATCCTTCGTCAAAAAGAGGACGCGGGCTCCCTCTTCGAGGCGGATGACGGATGGCGTTTGGTGCTGCATCCTCATCCCCGTTCTGGCCAGACGCCGCACCTGTTTAACCGAATCGGGAGGGCTCAACCGTCCTTTTGCCCACGGGAAGAATCAAAACCCGCACACTGAAACCCTTCGCGCGTGAAAAACAGGACACTGCACGCCATTTCAGCCCTTCAGGTACTTGGACTCGATGGAAAAATGTTGAAATACCTCACCGGTCGGAGTTTAAGACAGTGACCTGATGGTTCAGGTCGGTATGGGTGTTGAGTATGGAAGACAGGCATGTGGAAGACGTTGTCAAGTGCAGTGAATGTGGCAGTCGAAGCCTCACCCGCGACGAGACCCGCGGCGAACTGGTCTGCGACGACTGCGGGCTGGTGCTCGAAGACAACGTGATCGACCAGGGCGCCGAGTGGCGCGTCTTCTCCCCAGAACAGGGCGACCAGCGCGCCCGTACCGGTGCTCCGATGACCGTCATGCTCCACGACAAGGGATTGTCCACGGACATCGACTGGCAAAACAAGGACTACTCGGGCAAGACGATCAACTCGCGCTACCGCTCCCAGTTCTACCGCATGCGCAAGTGGCAGAAGCGCTCCCGTGTGAGCAACGCCACCGAGCGCAACCTCGCCATGGCCCTCGCTGAGCTGGACCGCATGGCCAGCCGCCTCGAGTTGCCCAAGTCGGTCCGCGAAGCGGCCGCTGTGAACTACAAGAAAGCCGTCGACAAGCGTCTCATCCGCGGCCGCTCCATCGAAGGTGTCGCTGCTGCCTCCCTGTACGCGGCCTGCCGCCAGTGTGGCGTGCCCCGCACCCTTGACGAGATCGGCCAAGCGAGCCGCACCGGCCGCAAGGAAATCGGCCGCACGTACCGTTTCATGGTCCGCGAACTGAAGATGAAGATCATGCCCACGGGGCCTGAGGATTACATCTCCCGTTTCTGCAGCGGTCTCGGCCTCGACGCCGAGGTCGAAGCGAAGGCCTACGAGCTCATCAAGGCCGCCCAGGAGAAGGAATTGACCAGCGGACGTGGCCCCACCGGCATCGCCGCCTCGATCATCTACATCGCCAGCGTGCTCTGCGGCAAGCGCCGCACCCAGCGTGAAGTCGCCGAAGTGGCGGGCGTGACCGAAGTGACGATCCGCAACCGGTACAAGGAACTCATTCAGAACCTGAACAT
>JAYOTG010000032.1:0-18403 GCA_038150305.1 Candidatus Poseidoniales archaeon
TGGTGATCCACATCTTGGCACCGTTGAGGAGGTAATGGTCACCCATGTCCTCGGCTTTGGTGACCATATCGCCTGGGTTGGAACCGTAATCGGGCTCGGTGAGCCCAAAGCAACCGATGAGTTCGCCCGAGGTCATGCCAGGGAGGTACTTCTGCTTCTGTTCTTCCGTGCCGAAATCCCAGATGGGGTACATCGCCAGCGAGCCCTGCACGCTGGCGAAGGAGCGGAGGCCAGAGTCGCCACGCTCGAGTTCCTGACAGATGAGGCCGTAGGCCACGTAGGACAAGCCGGGGCAATCGTAGCCCTTGAGGGGGGCACCGAGGACGCCCATGGCCCCGAGGTCCTTGCGCCACTTGTCGAGGAAAACGCCGTCACGGCAGGCGTGTTCGATGTCGGGGAGAACTTCCTCGTCGACCCAGTCCCGGACCATGTCGCGGATCATGATTTCCTCTTCGGTGAGGAGGGATTCGATGTCGTAGAAATCAGGGGCTTCGAAGGCTTCCATTGGCTTCCCTCGATTCTAGGCGGGGGAGACCGCTCTAAGGACCTGTTGCAGGCTCCATAACCCTCAGCGCTTACGGGAGCGGCGCGCGTTGCGTCGACGGATGTATGCGGCCTGTAACTTTGGGCTGTTCATGAATATCAGGCCGAGGATGCTCCCGATGAGCGCAACGGCCACGGCGATGCCTGCGACCGTTTCCAGCACCGTGGATTGCTGGTCGGAACGGTCAGGAACCATGCCAACGAGATCGCCGTCGGTGGTCAAGAACCACCCCGTGCCCATCTCGCTTTCCCACGCCCCGAGCAGCGACCGTCCTGCAATCGTCGTGTCGAAGGCAACGGCCTGATCGGCGCCGAGGTGTTCGTAGGCCTGGTCGTTGACCGGGTCATGCCGGATGAGGCCGAGCGGGGACAAGTGGACGAGGGTGGTTCCTGCAGCAGCGATGGAGGCGCCGCTCATTTCCGATTCCACGCTCTGGAGGTTTCGAATGGGACCTGTGGAGCTCCTCGAAGCGGTCTCGGTGTCCACCATGATGGTCATCGTCGAGCCGCCAAGTCCGAAGGCGGTGCATTCGTTGAGGGTCGGGTCAGCACAGGTCACGGTCGACCATGTCGTGG
Organism: Candidatus Poseidoniales archaeon; assembly: GCA_038150305.1. Classification (GTDB taxonomy): domain Archaea; phylum Thermoplasmatota; class Poseidoniia; order Poseidoniales; family Poseidoniaceae; genus MGIIa-L3. Next base: position 1,120 of record JAYOTG010000032.1, read on the forward strand.
AGGATGTTCCGGTCAGCCAGGTCACGTCGTGAGAACGCCCGATGACCGCCAAGCCGTCTTGACTGGTGGTTACGACGCACACGTTCGCGGAGCGATGGCATTCGAGATCGACGACGTCCTCGGTCTCAAGACCGTCCTCGAGCATCACGGGGCCGGTCCCTTCGGCGAAGCGCCAGAGGCCCCCGTCCGCTGAGGCGATGTAGGCCACGTCTGCGCCGGGCCGCCAGGCCACGTCGATGAGGTCCCGGCCGGTGAGCAGGTTCGATCCGTTGGCGTTGGTCACGGCGTGGGTGTCGCCCACGTATCGCATCAGCAATCCCGTGTCGCCCACCAGAAGAGCGGTGGCGCCACCTGGATGCCAGTCCACCGCGTTGATGTCCACGCTTCGTCCGGTTCCCAACGCCACGTCGAGGTCCCTTCGATCAGGCTGCAGTCCATCGATGCGGTGGGCCCAGCCGTCTTCACCGACCAGCAGCACGGCTTCTCCGCCAGGCCGAACGTCCATGCCCAGCAGCGCGCCCGGCGCCTCGATGGCCCCGCCATCGGAGAGCACGACGGCGGGCGCCGCAGCAACGGGGACAGCGAGGGCACACAGTGCCGCCAAAGCCACGGCGATGAGGCGACGCATGGCCGTGGGGCGGCGACGTGCATGAAAACCTCTCCTGTGAGGTGAGGTTCGCCGGCTCACGGGGCGAACCTTATGCCGAGCATGACCGTGGCGAGGCGCATGGAGCGATTTCACGTCCGACGTGGCCACGAGAAGAAGACCGGAGGAAACGCGGGACTGGCCAAGTTGGCCGCGGAGGCCTTCGACGGTGCAACCGCCGACGTCGATGGGCGCTTCCAGGCTTCTTTTGGTCTGATGACCAGCGTGACCGGCGAGTACGCCGACGGCCGCCTTGTGGTCGACGTCGTCCAACTCAAGGGCGGGGATCTCCAGGCTTTCCTTGACGAAAACGGCATGGAGGTCGCGATGGAGTCGCGCCGCCGTTGGTCGACCTTCCTCGACGACGCCACGGGATACAACGCCAAGCAGCGCGGCGACAAGGCCAAAGAAGAGGCCAAGAACATCTCCGGTGCAAAATCCACCATCAACATGGCGCGGAAGACCCTGGAACTCAGCACCTCGTTGGACGACGCGGGCAAGCAGGCCATCCTGGACCGCATCGATGCGCTTCAAGCCGTTCTGGACGAGGGCAAGAGCCCGACGGAAGGCATGATCAAGAAACTCAAGGATCTCCTCTGAGGTGAACACGTGGACCTCGTCGACCTGGATGCCATGGCTGAGGCCCATCCTGGTCTTGCCGACCTTGACGAGGCTGCTCTGGAGCGGCTGAAACTCATGGTCAACGGCGCACAGGAAGTGGTCGGCCTCGACCACCTCATCTCGGTCTTGGCCGGGGGTCCGAGCATGGCCGGCGACGACGTGATCCGTTGCTACGTTGGATTCGAACCATCAGGCACGGCCCACATCGGCTGGAAGGTGCTTGCCCTTCGGCTGCGCAAGTTGCTTGACGCACAGGCCAACGTGATGGTTTTCTTGGCGGATTGGCACGCTTGGGTCAACGACAAATTCAGCGGTGACATGGCCGCAATCCAGACGACGGCACGCTACATGGAGGACACCTTCCGCGCCCTGCTCGGCCACCCTGAGGAGGGCGAAGGCCCCGGGCAGCTTCGCTTCGTGTGGGCCTCAACGGTGATGTCCGACGGTGATTATTGGGCGCGCGTCTTGCGGTGCAGCAAGGGGATGACCCTCGCGCAGGTCAGGAAGACCTTCTCCATCATGGGCCGTGACGAAGCGTCCTCGGACAACGATTTGTCGAAGTTCTACTACCCGGCGATGCAAGCCGCCGACATCGGTCACATGCACATCGATCTGGCTATCGGTGGCATGGACCAGCGCAAGGCGCACATGTACATGCGCGACGTGTCGCAACGCTGGGGATGGCGCAAGGCCACCTGCCTGCACACCCCGATCATCTCTGGTCTCCAAGCCTCTGGCGGCCGGATGGAAACCTTCGACCACAAGATGAGCAAGTCGGATCCACGCGGCGCCATTTTGCTTCACGACGACCAAGCCGTGATGAGGAAAAAGATGCGAAAGGCCTACCTCGACCCTGCTGACGAGCATTCGCCGGTGTACGAACTCGCCGAGCACATCGTGCTTCCAGAACAAGGCGTGATTCACGTCACGCCCAATCCGAAGTTTGGCGAACCTTCAGCCTGGGATGATCTCGAGGCCTTCCGCGCTGCCGTTGCTGACGGCACCCTCCATCCGCTCGATGCTAAGTGGGGGGTTGCTGACGGACTCGCTGCGGGTCTGTCGAGCGTCGAGTCTCACTTCGAAGCTGAGCCGGACCTCCTCGAGGCCGTTCGCACCCTCATGGGCCGCTGAATCACCGCCAGGACGGCTCGCTTGTCCACGTGACTTCGTCGAAGTGGGTGGCGTGCTCGTCCAGCAGGTCAATGCCCTCGACGCGCAAAATCATCACGCGCCGGGTGTCTTTGTCGAAGGTCCGCTCAGGGAGATGATCGACGTGGACGGTGGCGTGAAGGCGGACCAAGGAACCGATGGGGTACGCGTCCACGAAGTCCTCATCGACGACCGCGGTCCAGACGTGCTGACCCAGCGACCAGGGTCCATCGGCGTCCGGAAGGGCGTCCATCAGCGAGAGGTATTGCACGTCGATGTAGCGCAGGTCCTCGTTCACGAGGTTGTAGGACGAGCGCGGCAGGAAGCGTGCGGCGATTTCCCGTTCTTCAGGCTCCATCCCCGAAAGGAAGCGCTCCGCACACTTCGGGCAAGGACCGGGGCTCTCACGTTGCCGAGCAAGGCGTTGTTCGATCTCCCTGACGAAATCGCACCCTTTGGCCGCACAGGCGTAGGAGGCTTTCTGCAGGTAGCCAAGCGGTGGCGTCCTGCCCACAACGAGGGTGTCAAAGGTGAACAATTTGCGACGGTCCCGCATGCGAAGGCTGTCAAGGCGGCGCTTGTGGTGCTCCGTCAGGCCGCTGAGCCGGAGCACGAGGCGACAAGGGTTCGCCATGTATCCAATGAAACGGTCGTTGAGCACCCGCTCGGCGACGGTCATGAACCGATCGAGGTTGTCCCCGAGGTGGCCCTGAATGACCGTGTCGGCACAGAGGTCATCCCATTCGACCTCGAAGGAGAAGATTTCCTCCTCGTAGGTCGAGAGCATCTCGAAGTCGCTCCTGTACTTCTTTTCGATGAGCTCGCCAAAGGCGTTCATCAATTCCTGCTCGTCGGCCTCTGGACCGACCTCTCGACGACCGAACGACATGGACCTGCGCTTCCGCCAAGACGGTTCATCAATCTCGCCCCTGCAGCCCTCCCCTCAGGAAGGGCCTTGAAGGCTTGAGACAACCTTCTTGTGCCTCGCACCGGTGCCGCAGAACACAGGTGCTGAGATGCCAGAAATCGTCGTCCTTGTCAAGCAAGTTCCGGACACCAACGCGCGCATCGCCATCTCGGGTGATGCTGTTGACATGAGCGGCGTCAAGATGGTCATGAGCCCCTACGACGAGTTCGCCCTCGAAGCAGCCCTTCGCCACAAGGAAGCCGCTGGAGGCAACGTGACCGCCCTCACCATGGGTGGGGCGGGTGCTGACAAGGTGCTGAAGGACGCCAAGGCCATCGGCGCGGACCACATCGTCCGCCTTGACCACGAGGGTTGGCTCGATTCCAACGCGCTGCAAGCCGCCATCGCGGCCGCGGTCACCGAACTCGGCGCTGAGGTCGTCTACTGCGGCAAGTCGGCGGCCGACACCGGCGCAGGCTCCACCGGTCCAGGCGTCGCTGAGCGTCTGGGATGGGCCAGCGTCTCCAACGTCGTGGGTTTGGATTTCGCAGGCGATCTTCACGCACTTTGCCCGGCTGAGGGTGGGAACGCGCGCGTGCACGTTCCCATGCCTGCCGTCGTCTCGTGCGACAAGGGCGACCTGAAGGTCCGCAAGCCCAACGTGCGCGGCATCATGCAAGCCAAGAAGGCCGCTGTGGACGTTCGTGCTGCCGCGGTTGGCGCCAGCACCGTTCGCGTGGTTGGATGTGCCCTCCCACCCGCCAAGCCCGCGGGCAAGTCCTACGAAGGCGGTGCCGCTGCTGCGGACGTCGCCCGTCTGCTCCGTGAGGAGGCCAACGTTCTCTGAGGTGATCACCATGTCTGAAACCGTCATCATTGCTGAAACCGCTGGGGGCGCTGTCGCTCCCTCCACCGCTGAACTCGTGACCGCCGCCGCTGGCATGGGCGCCAATCCAACCGTCGTCGTCCCCTGCACCGATGCCAGCGTGGCCAACGCAGCCGCTTTTGCCGGCGTTGGCCGCGTCATCGCCGCCAAGTCCGACGTGTTTGCCGCCTACGACGCTGCCGCTTGGGCTCAGGCCATCGATGCCGTGGCGCCTCAGGGCACCGTCATCGCGCTCGCAAGTGCCCGCTCAAAGGACCTGGCCGCTCGCCTTGCCGCCCGTCGTGGCCTGCCTGTCGTGCAGGACGTCGTTGGCATCAACGGGGCCCAATTGACCTCGCCGATCCTCTCGGGCAAGGCCATGCAAACCGTCGAAGTCGACGGTGCATCCGTCATCACGCTCAGGGCGAACGTCTTCGCTGCCGCTGATACGGGTGGTGGCGCCGACGTGTCTGTGGTTGACGCCACCGGCGACGTGCGCACCGCCGTGGTGGAGATGATGGCCCGTGCGAGCGAACGCCTCGACGTGGCAGAAGCCAACATCATCGTCTCGGGTGGCCGTGGTATGGGTGACCCGAGCAACTTCAGCCACCTCGAAACGCTGGCGGACACGATCGGTGCCGCCGTTGGCGCCTCCCGTGCCGCTGTGGACACCTGGGAGGAGATCCCCCACAGCATGCAGGTCGGCCAGACCGGCAAGACGGTCAACCCGAACCTGTACATCGCCGTCGGCATCTCTGGTGCGATTCAGCACTTGGCCGGCATGCGCTCCTCGAAGTACATCGTGGCCATCAACAAGGACGCGGATGCTCCAATCTTCAAGCACGCCGATTACGGCATCGTGGCCACGTGGGAAGAAGCGCTTCCCGTGCTGACCTCGACGCTGTCAGGCATGATGTCCTGAACCAATGGAGTTTTCAACCCTCGACGACGCGAGAATTCCGTGTCAGAGAACACAAACGGTTGGGTGGGCATTGTGTCCACCTTTTGCGGATCGGCGTACAACGCTGATTCGTCTAGGAGGGGTCCTCAGTGACCTCACCTCAGCGGGACGCCGCGATGGAGGAGCTGGTGGAGGTGCTTGACAGCGCCGCCGACATTAGCGCTTTCCTCACGCGGTGCGCGATCGAGGCATTTATGTCCATGGTCGCGATTTTCCGTGAAGAGCGTTTGCAGCACCTGCCCGATGCTTTGCATCAGGCGTTTCAGGCGAACCCACAGGCCGCTTGGGCGGTCATGGAGGACGCCTGGCAACGTTCGTTCCTCGTCTGAGGGACACCAGGCCACTGGCCGCCGAAAGGCGGCCAGTGTGCCACTAATATCGGTGCTCGTTGATCAGACGCCGCTCAGGGCGGGATCGGAGAGGATGACGGCGAACAGGATGCCGTAGAAGAGCACGCCGAGCGCCGTTAACACGATGGAAATGATCGAGACGATCTTGGCAATTTTTGCCATGCTGGCGTCGGGATGGCCGGGGTACTGGTTCGTGACCTTCAGCGCGTTGTTGGCCATGATCAAAGATGGAATGGACATCAATGCGCCACATGTGAAGATGCTCACGATGGACAAGATGAGGGCCACCAAGGCCATGGTGGTGGGCACCGCCACCGCCTGCATGTTGCCGACGGGAATCGCGTACCCTTGTTGCATCATGGGTTGCGCTTGTCCCATCACTTGGGGCTGTTGGGGCTGCTGCTCAGGGGCAGGTTGCATGGAAGTTACCTCATCGCTGTGGATTTGAACGTGCCGCCAAACGCGACACGCTGGCGTCACCTCTCAAGCGTACTTGCCGCGTCCGTAGGTGCCGTGCTCCCCCGCACCGACGCCAACGAAGGGATTCGTTTCGCGCTCATGGCCGATCGTGGTGAGGGGCCCATGCCCAGGATGCACCACGGTGTCGCCCTCAAGCGGCCAGAGGTGGGTGTGAATCGAGTTCGCCAAGAGCTGGAAGTCGCCTCCAGTGTTCGGCAGGTCCGTGCGTCCGACCGAGCCGGCGAACAGGGTGTCGCCCACGAAGAGGTGATCTGCGGCGCCATCGACCCGAAGCAGAAGGCAGACGCCACCGAGGGTGTGGCCGGGCGTGTGGAGCACTTCGAACGTCAGGCTTCCAACGTGGATCGTCTCTCCATGAGCAAGGTCGTGGTCGGCCACGGCGGGTTCAGGCAAGGGAGGAAGCCCCCACCGGGCTGCGCTCTGCTGGGCCAGGGACTGCAGGAAGGTGTCGTCCGGATGAAGCCACCACTCGACGCCCCAGTGCTCGCGCACGGTCGGGATGTGGCCGGAGTGGTCGAAATGTGCGTGCGTGTTCAGCAAGGCCACGACCGTGCGGTCGCCCGCATGCACCGGACCGGGCGCGCTCGACCAGTTGGGTCCCGCACCTTCACCGTGGTCGTTCCATGCGATGAGCCGCCCCGGTTCGTCACCTGCGTCGATGACCACGGTGTCGCCGGTGGAGGTGTCGCAGACCACCGAGCAGCGCATTTGGAGCGGACCGACAAAGAAGGTCTCGACCACGAGGTCCTCCGCGCGCACCACGCCCTAACGTGGCGGGGGTGGTTCATCAGGCGTGCGGAACAGGTTCGGTCTCTGGACCTGCTTGGGTGTGAGAAAGCAGGGGTTCAAACCCGTGTGGCCAATGTTTGCACATGGTGGAGCAGGCAAGCGCGTGGACCAGCGCCTTTGACAAGGGGTCCTTCGTCCGGAAGTCAAGCGAATTCCGAGACCACGTTGCCGCTGGAGGCCCTTTCGAGCCAGCATCCGATCGCTATCACCTCTACGTCTCCCACGCCTGCCCGTGGGCCCACCGCACCCTGCTGACACGGGCTTTGCTGGGGCTTGAGGACGCCATCAGCGTGGACGTCGTGGATTGGCGCATGCAGAACGACGGCAGCTGGATCTTCAATCCTGATGAGCCCGGAGCAACGTCCGATCGCGTGTTGGGCAGCACCTCGTTGGAGGAGGTCTACGCCGCGGCGGACCCGTCGTGGACCTCGTCCCCTCGTATCGGGACGGTGCCCGTCTTGTGGGACCGTCATCACGGCACCATCGTCAACAACGAAAGCCGCGACATTGTGCGAATGATGACCACGTCCTTCGCTGAGGCCGGACTCACCAACGGGCGCGTGCTCTCTCCAACCGACCTTCGCGAAGCGATCGATGCGATGATCGACACGAATTACGAGTCGGTGAACAACGGCGTCTACAAGGCCGGATTTGCCCGCACGCAGTCGGCCTACGATGCTGCCGTGGACGTGCTCTTTGGGCGTCTCGCCGAACTTGAGGCGCACCTTGAGGGTCGAGACTGGCTGGTTGGGGAGGGACAAGGCGTGTTGACCGAGGCCGATGTCTGCTTGGTGCCGACCTTGCTGCGCTTCGATGTGGTGTACGTGGTCCACTTCAAGTGCAGCCGCGCCCGCATTGCCGACATGCCCAACCTGACCGCTTACCTCGAACGTTTCCTGGCCTTGCCTGGGGTCGCTGAGACCGTGGACTGGACCCACATCAAGCACCACTACTTCTGGTCTCACCAGCACATGAACCCGTACCGGATTGTACCGGAGGATCCTGTCCGCGGCATTCACGTGGGACGTTGATGGCCTCAGACCCAGACGTCGTTTGGAGCGGTCAATTCGCCGCCCGCCTCGCCCGTGTTGACGACGCCACGCGGTTCCATGATGACGCACCAGCACTCCTCATCGGCAGCGGTACGGTGCTCAACGCCCTTGGAGACGATGTGCATCTCGCCTTCGTTGAGGGTCACGGCGCGGTCGCGGTATTCCACGCGCATGCTGCCTTGGATGACGAGGAAGAGCTCGTCGGTGTCCTCGTGATCGTGCCAGACGAAATCGCCATGGATGCGGGCCACCTTGATCTGCACGTCGTTCAATTCTCCGACCACGCGCGGGCTCCACAAATCGTCGACGAGGCCCGCTTTTTCGAGCAGGTTGATGGCGTCCATGGGGCCTGCTCGCTCGCCGAGGACGTCAGTCCTTCGGTCCCTGTAAAGCAAAGAAGTGGACGTGCCGAGCCAACGGCTTCACCACATTGCAGCCACGGATGCCGTTGCACACGTCCAACAGACCTGACGAGAATCGTTGCTGGTGGACGTGCCGAGATTTGAACTCGGGGCCTCTACCATGCCAAGGTAGCGATCTTCCAACTGATCTACACGCCCAAATGGGTGCTTACGCAGCCCGCCCACCTGAGCCGCCGACATAAGGCTTCCGCGGCGGGAAATGCGAGCCTGCGAGGCGTTCATGAGGCACGGCGTCCGCCGCAGTGCATGGAGGGCGCACCGGAAGTCCCGGCGGCGCTGACCGAGGCGGTGCTGCGCGCCGCCTCGACCTCAACGGAGAGCATCTTCCTGCCGTGGGTGGCCGAGCGCATCACCTTGCGTTGGTCGCAGGGCGATGACGTCAACCTCGGCCTGACGCGTTTTGAGGCCAAGACGACCGACATCGTGCGGGCGCGGCACCTGCGCCTTGATCCGGGCCCCATCACTATCGAATTGCACCCGGATCTGGCGCAAGACGAGCGCATGATGCACCACGTCTACGCGCACGAATTGCTGCACGCCTCAGGCCTGACGGCCCACTCCGAGGAGCATGATCGCTTGACCGCCGAGGTTGCTCCCGCTCCGGCGCTTTCGGAATCGCCATTGCTGCAACGCTTGCGGGCCAAGGTGCTGGCCGACCAACCCGTCCAGTCGTGGACCTGCGAGCATTGCGGTTACACGTGGGAGCGCACGACCGTGCGCACACCGACGCGCTGCATCAAGTGCGCCCGGCCGTTGCGAAGCCGCCGGTGACGTTGATGAGGGGTGGCGCTGACGGTCGGTTGGACGCATGGTGTAGTCTGGATATCACTCCGGCCTTCTAAGCCGGAAACCCGGGTTCGAATCCTGGTGCGTCCGCCACGGCTTTTCTTGTCCAGTGCGTCATCTCTTTCGGGACAGCGTTGAGTGGCGTCAAGCCTCAATTTGGAGGTACGATTTCTCGCCCATCGCTCATCTTCGCAAAGCGGCCTTGCTCGCGGGGATGGACGATGTCGGATGGACCCCAGGGCCAGCCGCCAAATTCCGTCCGGCGGTAATCGCTGAAGGCTTGATAGATCTCTTCGTTGGTGTTCATCACGAAGGGTCCGTGCTGGGCCACGGGTTCTGAGATTGGCTTTCCTTGGAGGACAAGGACGCGGACCTGCTCCTCCTTCGCTTCAATGACCGTGGGCAGGTGTGCGTGGAGTTGCATGCCGTGTTTGGGCTTGAGCGTCTGCCCTTCCACCACGGCGCTGCCGCCGTCAATGTGGTACATCATGCGATTCGCGTCTTCGGAGGCCTTCGGAAGTTCGACACGACCTCCTGGTTTGACGGTCAGGATGTAGAGCGCGACCTCGTGCTCGGGGTCGTTGGCCCACGATGCCTGAGGCGCAGGCGGTGCGACATGCTCGTTCCAGCGGCCTGAAATCACGCGGACGTCGCCGTCATCCAGCTGGACGTGTGGGACCTCGTGTGCCCAGATCATCTCGTACCCCGGCTCGGTCATTTTGTCCTTCGCGGGCAGGTTGATCCAAATCTGAAACAGGTCCAATCGGTTGGCCTTGTCCTGATGCACCAAGGGGAACATCTCCGAGTGCTGGAGCCCTGAGCCAGCGGTCATCCACTGCACATCGCCGAAACCATACCGTCCGGTTGATCCTCCAGAATCGAAGTGGTCCACCAGTCCATCGAGCACCACCGTGATGGTCTCAAACCCGCGATGTGGATGAGCGGGGAAACCGGGCACTGTTCGGCCGTGATACATCTTCCAGTCGTTGGATTCGTCAAAGTCCGAACCGATGTGCCGGCCAATCAACGGCTCGTTCGGTCCTTGCCGGTCGTTGCCCTCAGGGTAGACGTCCAGGTGATGCACACAGAACAAGAAGGGGTCAAGCGTGTCGCGGACAAACCCCATCGGGCGGTTTGAGATGACGGAACGTCGCATGAACACGGCTTCAGCACGACGTTCATGAAGCGTTGTATGGAGAACGAAACTCCTCCGCGGTGGAATCCATACCGTTACATTGGGGCGTCGAAACCTCTCCTCGATGGCCGAAGGTGGTGCGGCACCGTCCAATACGCCTGTTTTGCAAGACAGCGTCGTGGCCGGAGACCTGCACGTGGGCGATGTGGTCCATCATCACCACCACGTCACGGGCCAGGAGGTGGCACCGGCGCAGGCTACGTCCATGCCAACGGCCGTGAGCGCGCAAACGGGCGCCGCAGCGTCTCCCGCCGCGACCTCCAGCGTGGCCCTCAGCGCGAGCCGCCCGCTTCGCCCCGGCGAGCGCGATTTGACGGAGGCGTACATCCTCTGCTTCTTCCTCGGATGGTTCGGTGGGCACCGCTTCTATCTCGGACAGCCTGCCCTCGGCGTGCTCTATTTCCTGACGTTCGGCGTCTTTGGGCTCGGCTGGTTGGCGGACATGATCCGCATGCCGCAGATGGTCGATCGCTACAACCTTGAGCGGCTTCCACCTTGAACGGCAGACGTTCGGGAAACGTCGGTTCTCTAAGCACGGCATGCGATGGCCCTCTCGTGGCTTCGCGTACGGCTGTTTTTCGTCGCGAACGGAGGAAGGGTGAAGCCCTCTCCTCCTGTCTCTGCACCGTGACGGGCGGGGCGGACGACTTTGGCGCCATCCGCTTCGGCGGTACGCTGCGCCCTTCGCAGGTCGCTTCCTCGACCATCATCAAGGAGAAGCTGGACGCCGGCGAGCGCCGCTTGCTCGTCGTTGCTCCGCCTGGGTCCGGGAAGACCGTGCTCGGCCTCTACGTCTGGACCGACCTGGTGCGCAAGCCTGCCTTGGTCCTCAGTCCGAACTCGGCCATTCAGTCCCAGTGGGTGGCTCGCGCCGAGGAGTTGTTCGAACTCGACGGCCGGGAATCAGAATTGAGCACGACCGGCAAGGAACCGGGCATCCTGACGTCGTTGACCTATCAGTCGGTCACGATGCCGCAGCCCCGCGACGAGGGGCTCGACCCTGAAGCCATGGAACTCTGGGTGAACGACCTCATCGACAAGTCCGAGGCTGAGGACGAGGAGCAGGCCAGGGCGTGGATCCTCGACCTTCGCGACAGCAACGATGAGGTGTTCAACGAGCGTCGCTCGTTCTATAGAAAGAAAGTCCGCGACGACTTGGTCGCCCACGGCAACGCCCTCTTCGTGCTGCATTCTTCTGCGAAGGCGACCCTTTCCGCGCTCAAAGAGGCGGGTGTGGGGCTCATCATCCTCGACGAGTGCCACCACCTGTTGCACCACTGGGGCAAGGTCCTCGACGAGGTGCGCACCTTCCTCGGCGACCCGATTGTCCTCGGTCTGACCGCGACGCCGCCGGATCCCACCGACGTGGACGAGGAGGACTACGCCCGCTACACGGAGTTCTTTGGCGAGGTGGATTACGAGGTTCCGGTCCCCGCTTTGGTCCGCGACGCCAACCTCGCGCCCTACCAGGACCTCGCCTACTTTGTTCGCCCTTCTGAGCCAGAAATCGAGTACATTGCCGGCGTCGCGGACGGGTTCTCGGAGTTGTTGGTGGACCTCGCTAAAGGTCCCGGGCCCGATGCTGAGAAGAACCGCTTGCCCGGTCTCGACGATTGGCTGGTTGACGTGCTCGGCTCCAGACGCTTGCCCACGGGCGTGGCCTCGTCATGGGACGCGTTTGAGCGACGCGATGGCGCCTTGGCCGACCACGGTCGGCTCTACCTCCTCCGGCAAGGGCGCAGCATGCCTCCAGAGGTGCCCGAACCCGGGCCTGCCTTGTTGGCCATGCCGGTGTCGGAGGAGATGCTGATGGTGCCGCTGATCGACCGCTACATCCGTCACGGGCTGATGCGCTCGGAGAGCAAGGCCGACCACGCCTTGGCCGAGAAGGCCAAGAAGCAACTCATGCTCTACGGGATCCAGGTCACGCAAACGGGCACGCGCCCGTGTGCTGCACCCGTCACGCGAGTGCTGGCCTACAGCGAAGGCAAGCGCATCGCCCTCAAGCACATCCTCGAGACGGAGATGCAAACGCTTGGCGACGGCATCCGAGCGGTCATCGTCACGGATTTTGAGCGCACGTCGTCGACGGCGCTGGTCGAGAACGTCCTCGACGACGAGGCGGGAGGCGCCATCGCGGTCTTCCGCGAGTTGCTCACCTCCGAAGCGGTTGACCGGCTGGATCCCATCCTGATGACCGGCTCGACGGTCCTCGTCGATGACGACCTTGCCCCTCGCCTCTTGCCGCGGATGGAGGCGTGGGTGGACCAGGAACAGCTCGTCGTGAAGTTCGAGGATCAGGTCCTCGGCGGCTACCATCGCCTTCGAGGCATCGGCAAGGATTGGGTCCCGCGCAACTACACCCGGATGCTGACCGAACTCTTCCAGGAGGGCGTCACGAAGTGCATCGTGGGCACCCGCGGGCTTCTCGGTGAGGGTTGGGACGCAAGCCGCATCAACGTCCTCGTGGACTTGACCACCGTCACCACGCACATGAGCATCAATCAGCTTCGTGGGCGTTCTTTCCGCTTGGACAAGCACTGGCCGGAAAAGGTCGCCAACAACTGGGACGTGGTGTGCGTCTTGCCCGAATCCAACCTCGGGAATTCCGATTTCAAGCGCTTCAAACGCAAGCACAAGAACCTCTACGGCGTTTGTGATGACGGCGCCATCGAAATGGGCGTGGGGCACGTTCACCCTGGTCTGACCGAGCGAGAAGCAGATGAGGTCGTGGCCGAATCGATGGAGGCCGTCAACGAAGAGATGCTCGTCCGCTCGCGCAACCGTGAGCGCACCCGTGGGCTCTGGGGCATCGGCGAGCCGTGGACGGGTGTCGCCAAACAGGCCATCGAGGTGGCGAAACTGGGCGGAGGAGGATTCCCTACGACGGTGAAGGAGCCCGATCCTGCGTGGAACGAGTCCTCCCTCGTGATGCTCATCGGGAAGGTCGTGGTGGAATCCCTTCAGGCCGCCAACCTGATTGGGGCCGAGGCCAGGATCGATGGCGGTGACCGCGGAGGTTCGTGGTCCCGGTTGTTCCTTGAGGGCGCAACGGTGGAAGAAGAGGCGCTGTTTGTGGATTCCATGCGCGAGGTGCTCGGGCCATTGGACAACCCACGGTACATGCTGATGCGCGTGGCCCGGTACTTCCAGACCAGCCTTGAACCGACCCTGCTCTCACGGCTTCTTCCGATGTTCTTCGACCCGAAGGAGGTCATGCTCCACCGCGATCAAACGGCGATGTGGCACGCGGTGCCGAAGGCGCTCGCGAAAAAGCGGGAATTGGCGGACATTTTCGTGCGTCTCTGGTCGATTCACATTGGGCCCACGCGTTTGGTGTACGGGCACAGTGAATCGGGTCGGGCAACGGTGCAGCAGGTGCTGGACGCCAACCTCGGTCCAACGGCCGAGTTCCACGACAAGCGCGTTTTCACGTAGATGCGCAGGCCGGACAATCCACGCCTGCGCCTCGATGGGTCATGCAGAAACGCTGGCGGCACGTGAAGCAGCGGTAGTCGAAATCTGTCACGCCACGGTCGCAGCCTGCCGCGCCGCAGACGTCACCTCCCGAGGCGCCGATCATGAAATCGTCCGGCGTGGCAGCGGGCGCGGCTTCGGCAGCTGTGGACGGTTCCGAGGACCAGAACGCGCCCGTCGAGGCTTCGACGCTGCCGGGCGCGGGCGCCGCGGGTTCCGTCGGTTTCGGGGCAGGTTGGGCTTGGCCTTCCTGCCACCAGGAGTCGTTGCGAGGGGCAGCGGCCTGCGCGGCCATGCCCGCCGTGGCCACCACCGCGGCCGCGGCCGTGACGGGTTGGTTCCAGCCAAGGAGGCGTTCCACGTTGGGGTGGTCGAGGAGGTGACGCGTGAAGCGCTTGTCGCCAAAAAACGGCACAAGGCGAGCATAGGCCTGATCTTTGGGGAGGCCGACCACCTGCTGGGCGTTGAAGATGGCCATCAAGCGGTTGTAGCCGCGCTGTCGGCTTGGACTGATGGTGCCCGCAACATCGGATTGGCGTTGAACAGGGGTGTACGATGGAGCCCGTGCTTGAGGCGTGTGCCCATATCCGGGGCTCATCATCTCGGCCTGACCTTGCTTTCTGGCCGTGTGCAGGACGTAGATGATCAGCAGCACGCCCGCCACCGGAGGTGCGCCCCTCATGGCCGCCATGACGCTCAAGAACACGCCAAATCCGAGCGTGACCATCATGCCGCCGCTGAGTTTCATCGCGCACGCCCCTGGTGTGGGTGGCCACGGCGCTGTCCCGCGCGCCGTGGCCGGTGGGGTCTGGACCCCCGACATATGTCGGTGCCGTCATCGCCCGAAGGCTCCGTTTGGGACATGCCGAACACGCGCTCACGGGTCTATAGCCTCAACGCCGATGTGCGAAGCGCATCGCGGGTTCAGCGGACCCCGCGAGGTCTCCGGCAGCCTCAGGCGCACTCAAACCGAGCCGGTGGCACAATTCCAGGTGCGGACGTGACCATGGATGGCCGACCTCATGCTCCAGGCGTGACCAGCCTCGCGGCGTGATGCCCTCAAGCGATTCTGCCGTACTCTCCAGCAGAGGAATCCATGCATGCTCGTCCGCCCGATGGCGCGATGCAATCGCCTTCAGTCCCATCTCCTCGAACACGGCCACCGCCCGGGCGCGGGGGAAGGCACGCGGGACGACCACCAGGAAGCGGCCTCCAGCCTCGAAGACCGCGAGCGGAGCCACGTCGTTGGGAAGGGCGTCGAGGAAGGATTCCAGCCGGCGATCATCGTTGATTTTGCTCGGGAGCAGCGCCACCACCGCCGTCCTGTCTTTCGTGCCCACCACGTGGGTGCTCACTTCGAGGCTCAAACGCTCAGGCCGCGGGGCAGCGGGCTGTTGCTTCGCGCTCGCCTTTTTCGCCTGACGTGGCGGGCGTTTTGGCATCACTTCTGCGTCTGTGGCCCTCGGGAGTGTGCTGACCCAGCGGCGCAGCGGCTGGTGGATGAGGTCCTCTTCGAGGACGGTGCACGCCCACCGCGTGCGCCCGTGGAGGCTGCCCGGCACGCGGATGATGCGACGCGTGTCCGCCGTGACCGTCGGATCGACGGCATGGCCCGCGGCCATGACGCGCTCAAGCAGCGCTTGGCGATGTTCGCGCACTGCCTGTTCACGCTCGCGTGGTTCGACCACCTCAAACGGCCTTCGATCAGGGTCCCGCAGGACGACGTGGAAGCCTTTGCCGCCAGAAAAGGTGACGTGAAGCAGCTCAAGCTTGGTGTGTTGGGTCAACCAGTGGAGCAGGGCAGAGGTTCGTTTCCTGACCTCCTCGAGGCGCTTCATCGAGAAGGGCCCGAGGTCCATGTCGAACACCACAAGGTGGTCCAACAACACGGGTGCTGGCTTGGTGTCGTCACGGAGTCCTGGGAGGTTGACCGGATCCAGCCACGCAGAGGTTGAGACGTACAGGTCCGCAGGAGGCGAGTTTGACAAATGACGCGCCAGCGCCTCGCCTCCGGAGAAGCGCCGTTTGGCCATCACCCACCGACCTTGCGCTTGCCGCCACCGCACATGATGCCGTGAGGGATGGGCCAACCACGAGAGGTCCACTGCACCAGGTTGTGCGTACCACGCGGCGAGGACGGCGTCCTCGTGTTGCGTCGACTCGCTCACGTGGGGGTGTGGGAGAGGCAGGACTTGAGCCAACCGATGGGGGTTCAAAGGGTGGCGACGTGGTCCGATGCGCTCATATACTGACGGCAGGTCGCCAAGACGTTCACCATGAAGCGAGGTTCCCGTGCGTGGAAGAAGACCGGTAACCAGCGGTGGAAGTGGCGCAAGAAGAAGCTGCGACGCCGAAAGCGTGCGCGCCGACAGGCCAAGAACTGATTTTGCGTCAACAATCGGGGGTATAGTATAGCTTGGTAGTACTGCGGGCTCCAGTTGCACGGGAATGACGACGTGTGGGTTTGCTGACGGTTGATGACCAACTGGAGCGCCGACCCGTGTCTCCCGCACGACGCTCGCTCACACAAGAGCAGCGGGATCCAGAAGAAACCCGCCGGGCAGGGTTCAAATCCCTGTGCCCCCACCTTATTCCTCAATCCCAAAGCAACGTCGAACGGGCTCTGGGGCTCCGTTCACTTGACATGGCTGACGCTCACCATCAAAGGTGAATCAAGAGCGTTCGGTCGATTTCAGGCCAAGGGGTTGCCGTCGGCATCGTCGATCTTGCCCATGATGATGAGGATCGACTGGACGAAGGCCCAAGGGGCGCTCACAAGGGCCCCAACAACGGTGATGGTCAAGATCAGCTGGGCGACGCCCATGCCGGTTTTTCCGAGGTAAAAGTTGTGCACGCCGAGCGCGCCAAGAAAAAAGGCGAGCAGGAAGGCGACGATCTTCTGTTTCGGTGCTGCGGCGGGCATGGTGGCTTGCATTGGGGCTGCTTCCATACAGCAGAATCCGCTTTGCGGATTATATCCCTTCCTCCGAACGAGTTGTCCAGCTGTTCGAAATCACACCAGCGGGCGGCCGTCCGCATCGTGCAGGCTTCCCGTGGCCATCATGATGAGTTCGATGAGGGCCCAAATGCCGGTGATGATGGAACCGAGCCCAAGCGTCAACACGGTGATGAGCAGCTGTGCCACGCCACGACCGGTGTGTCCAAGGTAGAAGTTGTGGACGCCAAAGACGCCGAGGAACAAGGCGAGGAGAACGCCGACCAAGAGTTGTTTTGGCGGGTTTTGCTGCATCATCATCATCTGGCCCTGGCCCATTTGGGCGGCCATGGGCTGCCCGGCCATCATGGGCTGTCCTGCTTGCATGCCGGCGGTTTGCGTGACGGGGATCGCCACGGGTTGACCGGTGACCATCATCTGTTGTCCGGCTTGCACGGGTTGTGCTTGTTGCGGCTGCTGGGCGGCAGCGTCCCAGGGGGCAGTTCCTTCGGGTTGCATGCTTGATGCTGAGCATCCCGCCCCATCAAGATGCCCCTTCTTCGCCGCACAGGTCCGGACGTCATCTTCATGCAGGTCACCCATGTCCACTGAACATGGCAGCACCGCGTCTCTTGGCCGTGGCCCTTGT
>JAYOTG010000033.1:0-18259 GCA_038150305.1 Candidatus Poseidoniales archaeon
GTGGTACGCCGGCAATGATCGACTTCCTGGAATTCCATTTACCCCGAAATGCTCGCATCTGGCTTTCGACTGAAGATAGGAATTGGTCAAATTCCTCGCCCGGTTCTGTGGGAAGGTCCAGCAAGCTCTTGTGGATACTTTGAACAGCGCCAACAAGCGACAAATCCATGGAAATCAGATTGTCAATGACCTCTTGTTCAATGTCTTTCAAACCATCGATTTTCCGAGCAAACTCACCCGTTGGGGACGTTCGCAGGTCGCTATCTTGAACATCAAATTCGGTCAGCAGGTTGTCCAGTGCCCTCTTTGATTCTTGGTCAAATGAACGTGAATTGGTTCGGATTGATTCTGCCACATTGCGTGCGTTTGTCCACTCGAGTCGTATATACTCCCTGAGCGCGCTGTCATCTTTGGTGCTGGGCTTTGACTTATAGCCGAGATACTGTGGAATGATTTTGCCGACCTGAAGCAGAGCAGACGCCTGCGTCGACGTGGGCATTGGAATCGTCACGGCCTTATGTGGAACAACGAGAATAAAGTATTTTTCAGGAGTGTGCGTGTGGTTTCTTTGGAGTACTTTCTCAACCGATTTTTCACGCCATAGAGACATTGCTGTACCGTTCATGGGACGAGCGAACAGATCGTCACAGAGGTCGGGATGAATGTCACTCGCGTGGCCGAAAGTGGTGACGATTGGCAACCGTTCGACGGCTGAATGGTGGGTCCGCCCAGATTTGAACTGGGGACTAGCGCCCCCGAAGCGCCAAGTATAGGCCAAGCTAACCCACGGACCCGTGTGTAAGCAGGCCTCGCTACGGGGCGCCCTTCAAGAGGATGCCGCCCTCACTTCTGGCGCGTGGTCGCGCGTTGCTCAGCAGCGTCATCTTCATACCGAAGTCCACGCCCCCGAGGGCTGCAGGGCTCGTGGTCTAGGGGTTATGACGTCGCCTTCACACGGCGAAGATCGCCAGTTCAATTCTGGCCGAGCCCACCTGCAACCCTCAACGATAGGCTCAAGCACAGCGCGCAGCCCCACAGGGGCATGGACCTGCGTGCGCTCATGCTGGTCGTCCTCATGCTGATGACGCCCCTTTCGGGCTGCTTTGCGCCAGAGGAGACCGTCGAGGTCACGCCGGCCGTGGCCGTGGAAGGCATCGACGGCGCCAACGGGACGCTCCAGGTCGAGCGCGGCATGTACCACACGTTGTCGATCACGAGCAACGTGGCCTACACCGTGACGCCCGGCCCGTCGATGTTCCTTCAGGACAACACCGGCACGCACCGCGTCGGTGCCCTGACCTACCCGGCGAGCACGACCAACGTCACCTTCCTCGTGCTCGACAGCGAGGCGTCGGGCACGAACCTCTCCGTGACGGCGGGTGAGGCCATGGTCTGGATTGACCTGACCTTTGTCGACGCCTCGACGATGATGCTCGTGGACGGCGAGCGCGCCTACGAGACCATTGACATGCTCACCAGCCAGCACAACAACCGCTGGTGCGCGTCCTCAGGGCCAGGTGGCGTCAACCACGACGGAGGCTCAAGTTACGAGGCCGCGGCCGAAGCCATGGCCCTGAAGATGTGGGACTTTGGCTTCGATCACGTCGAAGTGACCCGCTATCCCGATGACCCGGACCAGCTCAACGTGGTCGGCTACAACTGGGGCAACGTCAACCCTGACGAATACATCGTCGTCGGCGGTCACTTCGACATCGCCTACGCCTTCACCCCGCCCAGCGGCGGCACCAACGAGGGTGCCAACGACGACACCTCGGGTTCGACGGTGTCGCTGGAGATGGGCCAAGCGCTGGCCCAGATGGAATTCGACCACACCGTCGTGCAGGCCCTCTGGGCATGCGAAGAGGAGGGCCTCTTGGGCTCCTTGGCCTACGTTGCGAACCTTCCAGAGAACGTGTCCGTTCGTGCCTACATGAACTTCGACATGGTGGCCCTCAACTACCCGATTGTGCCCCTCACCGAGCCGATCATGGACCCGCTCACGGGCGACATCTTCGAGCCCACCAAGTACGACTGGACCATCAGCATCGCCGGTGCAAGCCAAGCCAACATGGAGCGCATGATGGGCATGGTCACCGCCACCATTGAGGACGACTTGGCCTACTCGCCCACCGAAGGCAACCCCATCACCTGGCAGATTGCAGAATCGTGTGCATCGGACCACTGCGCCTTCTTCAGCGCCGGTTACCCGACCTTCAATTTCTTCAGCCCCGGTGGTGACATCAGCTTCTGGCAGGAGTGGCATTCCCCCTCCGACACCTTGGAGTTCATGACCGCCAAAGCTGGAGGCCAAGCGGGCATGGCGAGCGGCTTCAACAGCCTCGTGTGGTCCTCAATGGACCTCTTCATTCGCGTCGACAACGCCGAGAATTTCCACGGCAACTGGAAGGAATGAGCCGAGAAGCGTTCATCAACGACCGCTGACAGAAGGGGTGGCATGGGTGTGCTGGACCAAGCGGACTGGGGCACCTTCAAGCGCGCCGAGACGTGGAAAGCGCTCGGCATCGCCGTGATCCTGTTCGGGACCATCGCCTACGCCTCGCTCTCGCTCTTCGGCAGCCTCGACGCGCTGTTTCAATCGGACGCCGAGCCCGAACCGATTCCGGAGATCGTCTTCGAATCGCTCAACCGCACGGGCATCGAGGACAGCCTTGCCAACGAGACCGGCTGGTTCACGATGAGCGACCTCCGAGGCGACGTGATCATCTTCGATTTCATGGCCCACGACTGCTCCAACTGCCACGCGGTTCAGGCCCACCTTGAGGCCGAAATGCAAGGCTGGAAGGACCTCGCGGATTCCAACGGCGTCGGCTTCCACGTCATCGCCTACGGTGCGTGGTACAACGAGGACTTGGCCTACCTCAACACCAGCGGCGGCCCCTACACCGTACCGACCTACCCGACCGGTCTTGGCTCTGCCAACGCGGCCCTGTTGGCCAACGGCACCGCCGACCCGGTGCGCTTGTTCACGCCCTCAGGCACCGGGACGATCCCCGTCGTGCTGGTCATCGACGAAGACGGCTACATCGTCCACCGGCAAAACACCGGCGCACCAACCGACGGATGGGCCGGTTTCGATGCCGCCGTCGAGCAGGTCATCGTCGAAGGAGGCGCGTCCATGGTCGACGAGCGCATCGCGTGGACCGAGCCCGAGACCTCGCTGACCGCGGTTTTCATCCTGGGCGCTTTGCTCTCCATCTTGGTGTACTTCTCGCCTTGCGCCTTCCCCGTGTTGCCCGGATTCATCTCCTACTACCTCTCGCTCGGCGCCCGTGAAGACGAGCTCATCGCCGAGGAGAAACTCAAGTCGCGCATGCCAAACTCGGCCGTCATCGGTTTGCTGGCTGGCCTTGGCATGCTGACCTTCTTCCTCATCATCGGCGCGGTTGCCGCCATCATGGGCGAGGCCTTTGCCCGCTCTGGCCTCATCCACATCATCGCCATCGTCGTGGCCGTCCTGCTCATCGTGCTCGGCTCGATGATGCTGGTCGGCATCACCTCGCACCTCATGGGCTTCGTCCAGAAGTTCGTCGACCGCTATTCGACCACCGAAGCCGACGCCACCTTCACCCCACGCCGCAACATGTACCTCTACGGCTTCGGCTACGCGGCCGCCAGCATCGACTGCACCGCGGCCGCCGTATTGCCTTTCGTCGTCTTCCTCGCGACGCTTGGGCGGACGGCCGTCGTCACCGGCTTGGCCGGCCTCATGCTTGGGCTGCTCGTGCTGATGATCGTCGTCGTGGTGATGGTCGGGCTTGGCCGTCAGATGATGATCAACGTGCTCAAGCGCGCCACGGGCATGATCAAACTCGTCGGTTCCTGGATGATGATCATGGCCGGCGTGGGGTTGACCCTGTTCCTGACCAATCAGTCCGCCGTGTCCGCCGTCTTCGGCTGATGGCCGTCCATCCGCTTGGTGATGAGCCACCAGCCGACGCTCCCGGTGATGGCGCCGCTGATGGCGTCCCACACGTAGTGTTGCTCGGTCGTGAAGGTCGACAGCACGACGAGCGCCACGACCAAGGCAAGCACCGGCCGGCGCATTGCACGGTCTTCGATGGCGGTCCATCGGTCCACCAAGCCGGCCAAGAGGATGACGTGCACGACGTGAAGGCTGGGCCACGCGTTCCACGGGTGGTCGCTGTCCCGGATGGTCTCCAGCAACCACGCGTCGCTGGGGGTGACCGAGCGCGGAACTTCGGCCGGGACGAGCACGAAAAACACGCTGTGCAGCACGGTCCAGGCGACCATCATCGGCACGATGCGGTCCAGCTCGTCCATGCGTGCCTGATTCCCGTACGCCATGCGTGCGGGAACGATGTAGAGCAGGAAGAACCCGAGGTAGATCACCGTCGTCCACGGCAGAAGCGGCACGTGGGCGTCAATCGGCAGCGCAATGGCGTGATCCTTCGTGGCGTTGGCCGCGTTCCAGAGGTTGGCGAGCACGTAGGAGCCGAGGGCGATGACGCCCAATTGGAAGAGGTGCACCAGCAGACGCCGACCGTGCCGATGCTCGCTCATGCGCGTTCCTCCCGCAGGCGCCCGTCGTCCATGATGAGGCACCGGTCCGCGATGGCCTTGGCTTCATCGCCGTCGTGGGTGACGTGCACGGCCGGAAGGTCACGCGCCTTCAGCACCGAGCGGACCGTGTCCACCAAGCGCTGACGCAGGGCGCCGTCCAAGGCCGAGAAGGGTTCGTCGAGCAGCAAGGCCTTGGGTTCCGCGAGCAGGGCTCGCGCGAGGGCCACGCGTTGGCCTTCACCGCCGGAGAGGCCCTCGATGCTTCGTCGCTCAAATCCGGCCAAGCCGACTTCCTCAAGCGCCGTAGCGATGCGGGCGTTCGCCTCGAGCTTCGCAACACCACGAGGGATACCGAGGCGCAGGTTTCCGGCCACGTCGCGGGTTGGGAAGAGGACGGGCCGCTGAAAGAGGAAGCCGATCTCGCGCGCTTCGGTGGGCACCGCGGTCACGTTGCGGCCGTTCAGCAGGACCTCGCCGGCCTCCATGGCCTGTAGGCCAACGATGGAGCGGAGTAGGGTCGATTTCCCACACCCGCTGGGGCCGAGGACAGCCACGATTTCACCCGCCTCGACGCTCAGGTCCAGTTCGTCGACCACCGGAGGGCCGTCGAAGCGGACCACGGCACCGCGCACCTCCAGCCCGCTCATCTCAGAGCCCTCCATGCACCCGGTCTTCACGCCACCGCTCGAGCAGCACCATCAGCACCAGGGTCACGGTGCCGAGCACGACAGCGACCGCCATGGCGGCAGGCCGCGTGGTGGGATCAAAGCCGGGTCGAGCCAGCCACGCGTCCACGAGCACCGCAAGCGTGGAGGCGTCCGTTGAGCGAACCACGATCCACGACGCGCCGAATTCACCGAGCGAAAAGGCCAACGCAAGCCCTGCGGCCACGACCGTAGCAGGCCGGAGCATCGGCCACCGCACGAGAGCAAAGCGCCGCCAAGGTCCGAGGCCTAAGGTGGCGGCGCATGCTTCGAAGTCAGGGGACATCTGACGCATGGCCGGCAGCAGCACGCGCACCACGATGGGCAGCACAAGGGTCGCGTGCGCGACGGGAAGCAGCCACGGCGAAGCCAGCATTCCGGGGGCAAAACGCAGCAGGCCAAGCAGGCTTCCAAGGCCCACCATCGCACCGGACACCACCAGCGGCACCATCGCGAGCAGATCGATGACGCGGGCCAGCCTCGCCCGTCCCTCGCGTTCAGCACGGTGGACCTGTGCGGCCAGGTACCACCCTGCAGGCACGGCCAGCGCCACGGTCAGGGCCGCCGTGTGGAAGGTGCTCCAAAACGCCTCCATCAGCGTCACGCCGCCCGCGTCGCCGGCCAAGGCGCGCCGCCATCCGTCCAGGCTCAGCGTCCATCCTTCTGACGTGCGCATGCGCACCGAACCGACGCCGATCAGCACAAGGGGCAGCACCGCGAAGACCGCTGCGCTGGCGCAGACGCTCCAGCGAAGCCACGCTTCGCCCCAGAGGCCCGTGTCCAAGCCCGACCGGACGGCTTCGCTGGGCGCGGCGTCCAAAGCGAAGGCATGACGCCGCTGCATGGCGTTGACGACGCTCACCGCGATCAGAAGCACCGCCGCTTGAGCCACGGCGGCACCAAGGACCAACCGGCTGAGGTCAACACGGTAACCCGGGATACCCGCACCGCTGCCTTGCTCTGCAAGGAGGACTTCGAGCGTCAGGGTGTCTGGGGCCAACCAGCGCACAAGGGCGAAGGACGTGAAGGCGAAGGTGAAGGTCAGCCCAGCCGCAGCCATGAGGCCCGGTCCGAGGAGCTGCGCCCACCAGGCTTGGATTCGACCGGCAAGGGTCTGGCCTTGCGGAAGGAGGCGCAGCTGTTCGAGGTACCTTGGGTCGGCCCTCGCGAGGCTTGGCTCCACCACGCGAACCGCCAAGGAGAGGTTGAACCACACCATCGCCACCAGCAGCACGACCGTGCCGGGGCCCGCTTCCGGCCACATCGACATGGTGCGTAACCGTTGACCACCATCACCCAAGAGGTCCATCAGCGCGAGAAATCCAACCGCGGCCACGATGGACGGGCACACGAAGGGTAGCGCGATGAGGGCACGAAAGCGCCGCCGCCACGGGTCGGGTGTTGCGGCGAGCGCAAAGGCGACCGGTACGCCGAGCATGACGGTCCCCACCGCGGCCAAGGTCGCCAGGGCGGTCGCGGTCCACAGCGCGTGCTGCCCCGTTGGGGACAGGTCGAAGGCGGCCGCGATCGGTGATGTTCCCGTGACCGCCCAGAGGCGATCGACGGCGACGACCATCGGGCCAAGGATGACCAGCGCCAAGCCAAACAACGGAAGGGACTCCGCAAGAACGGCACGGCGGCGACGCACGCTCAGCCCTCAAGCAGGGCGCTGAAGGTGGCGAGCATCACTTCGAGGGTGGCGACGTCCATGCCGCCGAGGGCAGCGGCCGCGTCTTCAGGCACCAGGCTGTGGTGGCGGTAGCCGTTGGTTTCGGGCAGGTCCGCACCCTCGAGCACGCTGTACATCAGGTTCTCGTACGGCATCTGGGCGTTGGCTTCTGGACTCACCAAGTGCGCGAGGAAGGCCTCCGCAGCCGTGGTGTTGGCCGCACCGGCAAGCACCGCTCCATACTCGATTTGGTGGTAGACCGCGCCCGGGAGCGCGATGGCCGTCGATTGCGTGCTGTTGTCGCTGTAGTAAGCCTCCACACCGGGTGAGTGGCAATAGGAGACGGTGGCCGCGGCATCACCGACGTGGCCTTCTTCCCACACGCCATAACCGCCGCTGTAGTGGATTTCGTAGGCTTCGGACCATCCGGTGGTGATGATGGGCTCGTTGAGGAGCATCGCTTCCCACCACGACCAGGCGTCGTCGCCGAGCCCTTGCAAGGTGGCGAGGAAGAAGGCCCGCCCGGGCGAGGAACTGAGCGGTGAGGGGATCGCCACTTTGCCCGCCCATTCGTCTTCGGTCAGGTTCCACAGGCTCGTCGGCATGGTGTCCACCACGGCACCGTCGACGTTGAGGCAGATGTAGCCGTGATCGAAGGGGACGCCGTGGTCCGTCAGGCTGGCACCTTCCTCGAGCACGGCGCCGTCAAGTCCTGCGAGATCAACGCCGTGAAGGTGGATGAGGCAGCGGTTGACGGCGAAGGGCAGGTAACTGCCGTCCAACCCAAGGGCCACGTCCACTTGTGGCGCGCCTCCGTAGAGCAGCACCTGTTCGAGGATGCTTCCGGCGTCGTCGGCACGAATGAGTTCAACCTCGATGCCGGTTTCGTTGGTGAAATCTTGGAGGAATTCCTCGGACAGCGAGGCGATGTCGTAGGTCAGGACGCGCAGCACGCCGTCGTCTTCTCGAAGCGTGGCTTCGAATTCGCTGCAGTCCTCAGCCAGGAGCAGCTCCTCGCCGAGGCAACCGCTGAGGCTGGCGCACAGCAGCAAGGCGACGATGAAGAGTGACCTCATCCCGTCGCCTCCGTCACGTGAAGCACGGCCATGAGACGATTGGCGCGGTCCACCACGTCCAAGGGATGGTGCCCGAATACGTACAGACCCGGTTCCCAGCCGTAGCCGCCCCGGTCCAGCACCACATCGATGGGGCCGTCTCGCCCCTCCAGCACGCCACGAGGTGCCTCGGCCACGTTCCACTCGAGGGCGCCCAACGCGCGGTCAATGATGTCCATCCGTGGACCCTGCTCGTTGGCAGGCGCCCGGAGGTTGAGCACGGCCGTGCGTTCTGCATCGTAGGCGCGCACGTCCATCAGCAGGCCGGCCAGGCTCTTCGAGGCGCCCATGGCCGGGGTGGAGTGGTGCTTGAGGGCGCCGTCCACCACCGTGATCTTCCCTGGGTAGGCCGCCACCTGGTCGGCGGAGGTGGCTTCTTCGGCACATGCGGCGAGGTTGAACCCGACCGCAGGAATCCAGTTGAGCAGCCGGGCAGGGTCGAGGCGGCCACGTGCCCACTCCAAGCGTCGCAGGAGGGCCAAATCTGCCTGATCGCCGGTCAAGTCTGTGCCGGTCAGCGACTTGTCGTAGCGCAGGGTTTGGTTGCCGGACAGCTGCACTTCGACGATGAAGCGCTGGCGGAGGACGCGAACGTGTTCGCCGTTTTGGTCGAGCGCGTTGGCCAATTCGTTCGCCCAACCGTCGATCATCACCTCGTCTGCTGAGGGCCCCAAGCTCGGTGCGTCGCGGTGGTACTGACGCGAGACGGTGGATTGTGTGGTGCCGAGGATGTCCGCAATGTTGGCTTGTGACCAGCCGCGTGAGCGGAGCCCGAGTCCAATTTGGTGATGCAGTCGTTCAAGCCACGTCGCGGCCGTGTGTCCAAGCATGACCGTGCCTGAGCCCGGCGGTATTTAGGTTGAATCATCTCTCATGCAAATTGCATTTTGATTCCACGACCGTTCTGTCGTGCGCGGGAGAAGGGCGTCCTTCAAAGGCCGCCAATGGCCCCCGGGGTCCATGGAGGAGGGCGACTCGCGCTTCCTCGAGTCGGTGCTGGCCGAGGTCTTGGCGTACTTGGAGCCGCCCAAGGACGGCCGCATCAGGCAAGATTTGTCTCCCTCCAGCCTTCGCAAAACCACCGACCTTGACCTGCCGCTGGTCGGTGCTGGCCTGGACCGTGTGCTGGACGACATCCGCACCTACCTCTCCCAAGCGGTGCGGACCGATCAGCCGGGATTCATGAACCCCCTCTGGGGCGGACTGACGCCCGAAGGTTTGGCCGGAGAATTGGTCACGGCGGCCACGAACACCTCGATGTACACCTACGAAATCGCACCGTTGGCGAGCCTGATTGAGACGGCGGTGCTCGACCGCATGCGTCAACACCTTCGCATGCCCACGGGAGCAGGCACGCTGACCACGGGGGGCTCGAACGGGAACCTGATGGGCGTGTTGTGCGCCCGACAAGCCGCCCTCCCTGCGTCCGGTCACGACGGCTTTGACGGACGCTCCTGGTGCATGTTCGTGTCCAAAGAGGCGCATTACTCCGTGGCCATGGCCGCGAACGTTCTCGGTCTGGGTCGTGCGAATCTGATCAAGGTGGACACCGATGGCCAGGGTCGGATGGACCCCTCGGCGCTCGACCACGCCATCCGCCGCGAGGCGAACTTGGGCCGTCGTCCGCTGTGCGTGGTGGCCACGAGCGGCACGACGGTTCGCGGAGCCTTCGACCCGATTGACGGCATCGCCGAGGTCTGCGAAACGCATGGCGTGTGGCTCCACGTTGACGCGGCGTGGGGTGGTTCGTGCCTCTTTTCGACCACCCATCGGCACCTGATGGACGGCGTGGAGCGCGCCGACAGCGTGTGTTGGGATGCGCACAAAATGATGGGTCTGCCTTTGGTGTGCAGCGCGTTCATCGTGAAGCGCGCCGACGTGCTCCGAGCCGCCTGTGCGCACGGCAACGAGGCCCACTACCTCTTCCACGACGATGCGGAAGACCAAGACCTCGGCCGTCTGTCGCTTCAATGCGGGCGCCGCAATGACGCCCTCAAGCTCTTCCTCGCGTGGCGATCCCGCGGCGATGCGGGCTGGGGCGCGCTCGTGGACCGATACATGGACCTCGCCGCCCACTTGGCCGAACGTGTCCGCGAGGAGCCGCACCTCGAACTGGTTGGGGAACCCACCTGGACCAACGTGTGCTTCCGTCACGTGCCTGAGGGCCTGCCGCACCTTGGCGAAGCGATCGACGCGCACAACGCTGCCCTTCGCGCCGCCCTGCTTGAAGAAGGGAAATTCATGGTCAGCCGTGCCGACTTGGACCAGCGGGTCGTGCTCCGTTCCGTCATCGCCAACCCTGCGGTGGAGGCCTCGACGCTGGACGACTTGGTCGACCACGTGCTTCGCTTGGCGCGGACCCTCCCCGTAGACGTGGGGTCACAGGTTGAAGAACCGCGGACCTGAGTCGCGGGCATGAGCGACGGACCGCTGGTGCGCACCCCCCTCTACGACGAGCACGTCGCCCTCGGCGGGCGCATTGTGGACTTCCACGGCTTTGAGTTGCCCATCTGGTACAGTTCGATCTCGGAAGAGCACGTGGCCACCCGGACCGGTGCAGGCCTGTTCGACGTGTCCCACATGGGCCTGTTTCGATTCAAGGGCGCGGACGTGCGTGGTTGGCTCCAGACCCTCGCGACCCAGCGGGTGACGGCCGTGACGCCGGGCCGCTGCGCCTACACCCACTTCATGGACGACGACGGCCACATCATCGACGACATGATCTTCGCCGTCACCTCGGAGGACGAAATCTTGGGCGTACCCAACGCCTCGATGATCGCGGTCATGCACCAATGGTTCAGCGAGCACCTTCCCGAGGACGGCTCCGTGACGCTCGAGGACCTGTCCGATGATACGGCGATTCTGGCGCTTCAAGGCCCACAGGCCAAGGACGTGCTCTCCGCGGTGCTCGGCGAGGGCGCGCACGTCGGACGCTTCCGCTGGTCGCCCCTCGACGGCGCTGCCCTCGGCATCAGCGGCTACATTCAGGGCACGGGATACACCGGCGAGGCGGGCTACGAAATCCTCGTGCCCAACGACGACGCTGCGCCGTTGTGGCGTGCGCTGATCGAGGCCGGAGCGACACCGGTCGGCCTTGGTGCACGTGACACGCTCCGCCTCGAGAAGGGCTTCCTCCTTTCTGGCGTCGACTTCCTATGGCCGTCTTTGGGCACCACGGAAGCCCAGGCCTTCCTTGCCCGTGACTCGTGGGAGACCAACGTGCCCTTCGGCTGGGGCTTCGACCATGACCACCCCGGCGCTAAGAAGATGCGGAGCCATGGCGACGACGACGCACGGTGGTGGGGCGTGCGCTACCTCGAGAAGGGGCCGCTTCCCCGACCCGGAAAGGCCGTGACCGACCTCGACGGTGCGCCCATCGGAGAACTCACCTCTGGCGCTCCCGCGCCTTCGCTCGACAACGTCGGCATCGGCATCGGCTACATCGCCGGTGTCAACGAAGGCGTCGAGGTCCTGGTGCAAGCCAGTCCTCGCAAAGCGGTCCGTGCTGTGGTCATCCGACCGCCCTTCGTCTGAGGCTTACGCCAGCAGACCCTCGATGGCTTCGAGCCACGCAGATCGCATGCCATCAGGCATCCGTCCTGCGTTATTGGGAACGGTGAGGGCTCGCGCGTCGTGAAGTGCGGCAACGAGCGCATCAGCATCGTTCCATGTGCACGCAACACCGAAGCCCTCAATGGTGGCGATGTCGCCCATCAACGCCTCGGCGTTGACCACGCTCGGCACGCCACGCACGGCCGCCTCGAACATGCGAACGGGCAAAGCGCCGTCGGCGATGTTGCCCCGGCTCGGGTCATAGAGCGCAATGGACACGTCCACGCCGTCATGCAGCCGATCGAGGTCCGCATGGGCAAAGGCTCCTTCCGCTTCCACCTCCAAGCCTGAATCCGCGAGTCGCTGCCGTGCCGCTTCAGCGGCCACGCCGTCGCCCGCCCAGCGCAACACCGGGCGTTGGTCCTCCGGCATCGAGGTGAGCGCCTGCATCAGAAGGTCAACGGTGGCCAGGTCACGCACACGACCGAGGCAAGCCACACGCCACGTGCCGTCGGGTGTTGCCGGTCGGAAGGTTCCCTCATCGGGGCGGTTCTCAAGGACGCGGGCCTGACGGCCCCATGCTTCCACCTGCTGTTGGAGGCCGGGACGGCCGCCTTCGGCGACGGCGCCGCTGGTCGTGACGATAAGGTCCGCGTGCGGCAAGCCTTGCCGTGTGCGTTGCTCCAGCCAGCGGCTGGCGAAGCGCCGGTCGAGCCGGTTGGGTGCGCCAATTTTGGCCCACGTGTGGCGCAGGTCGTGCATGTCAAACACGGTCGCGATGCCCTTCTTTCGCAGCCTTCGTGCGAGCGGGAGCGTGTCGGCGTCGTGGCAGACCACGAGGTCCGGTGTGGCGTCTTCGCACGCTCGGAGCGCGCTTTGGCGGAAGGCGCGCAGACCGCGAAGCGTGGCGAAACTGGCCCCGTAAGGGTGCACTCCAAGGTGATGCCGCACCACGTCGACGCCATCCACCGTTTCGAGCGGAGCGTGTTCCTCTCCGCGATCGAAGGCGTGCACCGTGACCTGATGGCCGGCCTCGACCAGCCAGCGCGCCTGCCGAAGCACGCGCGGGTCTGGGGCGCAGGCGTTGGTGACGAGCATCACCACCTTGGCCATGGCATGCGACGTGCGGTCGAGGCCATGAGGATTCGCCGTGCTGTGTCCGGATGACGATGATTAAATCCGGCCGATATTGGTCTCGGCTGAGGTGGCACGATGGTCGACCAACTCCCCAACCTTGGACGCGAAGCCGAGATGCTGAGTGCGATGGGCTACGCGTCCATGGACGACTTGTTTTCCGACGTGCCCGTTGACGTTCGAATGCAAGATGATCTGCCGCTCCGCCCGCCTCAGACCGAGGAAGAGATCATCGCCGACGCGCGCCGCTTGCTCGGTGCGAACGTGCCCCTTGGAAGCATGGCCTCCTTCATCGGCGCGGGGCTCTACCGAAACCACGTTCCCGCCGCGGTCTTCCAGCTGGTCACGCGTGGCGAGTTCCTGACCGCCTACACGCCCTATCAGGCCGAAGTGAGCCAAGGCATGCTGCAAGCCATGTGGGAATTCCAGGGCCTCATCAGCGAATTGGTCGGTCTCCCCGTGGCCAACCTCTCCGTCTACGACGGCTCCTCCGCAGCGGCCGAAGCCATCACCTGCGCGGTTCGGGTGCACGGCCGCAAGGCCACGCAGAAGGGCGTGGTGTACGTGTCCGAACTCGTTCCGCCCGACCGCTGGTCCGTGATTCACAACTACACGCAGGGCGGTGGCATCGAACTGCGTAAGCTCCGCCACCTCGAGGACGGCACGCTGGACCCTGCTTCGGTGGCGGAAGCCGCCGGTGCGTGTGCGGTCTACGTCGAGCAACCCAACCCGCTCGGCCTCTTGGACACGAGCCTTGTCGGCGTGAAGGACATCGTCGGTGAGCACACCGCCTTCATCGTGGGCGTCAACCCGGTCTCCCTCGGCCTCTACGAGGCGCCTGGCCACTACGGTGCCGACATCGTGGTCGGCGAAGGCCAGCCCTTCGGCTCGCCCATGACCGCCGGCGGTCCGATCTACGGCATCTTCGCGTGCTCCAAGGCCTACATGCGCCAAATGCCGGGCCGCATCGTCGGTCGCACGATCGACGAAGACGAGCAAACCGCGTATTGCCTGACCCTGTCCACCCGTGAGCAGCACATCCGCCGTCACCGCGCGACGTCGAACCTCTGCACCAACGAGACCCTCATCGCGCTCATGGGCGCGATGCACATGTCGCTGCTCGGGCCTGAAGGCGTGCGCGCCCTCGCGGTGCGAAACGCCGCTGCCCTCCATGCGGTTGTCGACGCGCTGAAGGGCGTCGCTGGCGTCGAATTCGTCCACCCGGACGGCCATCACTTCAACGAAATCGCCGTTCGCCTTCCCGGCCCCGCGGCCGACTGCATCACCGCACTCGAAGCCTACGGCGTCTTGCCTGGTTTTGATCTTGGACGCTGGTCGGACGACCGTGCAGACCAGCTCTTGGTCACCGCGACCGACCAAACGCGGCCCGAGGAGATCGAGCGCTTGGCCACGGCCATGGCCGCATGGTGCGCGGAGGTGGTCGCATGAACAACCTCTGGGACCACACCGGTGCCGCAGGCGCAGGCTACGCACAGCCCGCGCCATTGGTGGCCGAAAGCGAGCTCAACCTCGCCACTTCGCTCCTGCGCAGGGAGGCGCCGCGCTGGCCACGCCTCTCAGAGCCTGAGATGGTGCGCCACTACACGAACCTCTCACGCCGCAACTTCGGCATCGACACGGGCTTCTATCCGCTTGGCTCGTGCACGATGAAGCACAACCCGCGCGTGAACGAGGTCATCGCGCAAATGCCCGGCATCTGCGACGTGCATCCGCACCAGCCCGAGCACCACCTGCAGGGCCTGCTGTCCATCTTCCACGAAATGCAGCACATGCTTGCGGTGTGTGCCGGCATGGACGAAGTCACCCTTCAGCCGGTGGCCGGCGCGCAGGGCGAATTCACAGCCGTGCGCTGCATTCAGGAGTACTTCCGCGAGCGCGGCGAAGCACAGCGCACCCGCATCGTGGTGCCCGACTCCGCCCACGGGACGAACCCAGCGAGCGCCGCGATGGCAGGCTTCGAAATCGTTGAGGTGCCCTCCACCGAGGACGGCCGCATCGACCTCCAAGCGCTTGAGGCCGTCCTTGACGATACCATCGCCGCGATGATGATCACCAACCCGAACACGCTCGGCCTGTTTGAGACCGACATCGCTGCCGCCGCAGAACTCGTTCACGGCGTGGGCGGCCAGATGTACTACGACGGAGCGAACTTCAACGCCATCATCGGCCGAACCTCGCCCGGTCTCATGGGCTTCGACGCGGTCCACTACAACCTCCACAAGACCTTCAGCCAGCCCCACGGCGGTGGCGGACCCGGCTCTGGCCCCATTGGCGTCAAGGCGCACCTCGCGCCCTTCCTGCCCGGCCCTGTTGTCGCCGTGCGCGACGCCGAGGCCGGCGAGCGCACCGTCGAGGCCGGTCGCTGGTTCCACTGGCGCGAGCCTGAGCACAGCATCGGCAAGGTGCAACAATGGCACGGCAACGCAGGGGCCGTCCTGCGCTGTTGGGCCTTCTACCGCCGCTACGGTCGTGATTTGCGCACCATGTCCGAACACGCGGTGCTCAACGCGAACTACCTCCGCCATGCCATCCACCGGGAAGCCAAGGACGCGGGCGTGGACCACCTCTTCGTGGACGGCGCGCGAACGGACGTGGCCAAGCACGAGTTCACGCTCTCCATGCAGCCGGCCAAGGAAGCCCTGGGCGTGACCGCGATGGACATCGCCAAGGGATTGCTCGACATGGGCTACATGGCGCCGACGGTCTACTTCCCGCTGGTCGTGCCAGAGTGCCTGATGATCGAGCCGACCGAGACCGAAGCCAAGGACACGCTCGACCGTTTCGCCAAGGATTTCGTGGCTGTGGTCGGCACCGATCCAGCCACCTTGCATGCTGCGCCGGTCACCACGCCGGTCCGTCGCGTGGACGAAGTCTACGCCGCGCGCAACCTCTGCCTGCGTGTTCCTGAAGACGACCTCTGAGCCGCACCACGTTGAAGTGCGAGCCCCCTCCAAGGGCAACCGATGGTCGCTTGGGAGCGGGACCGCTCGGTGTCCCAAGGCGCTTCGATGCTGCTTCCGATGGCGTGGTCGCCGCTCTTCTGGTTGGCCGTTCTTCTGGACGCGAGGGCCGGATGGTCCAGCACCGTCACGCTGCTCTTCGTCGGCCTTGGCAGCGTCACGGCAGGGTTCCCTCTGTTTCTGCTGAGCGAAAATCGACCGTTCGCCCAACAGAAGGCACGTGTCGGACTTGGGGCCTTCGCCCTGCTTTGTGTGGTCGCCCTGATGGACGTCGGCCTTCCGTCCTGGGGCCTGTGCGTGGCGGGCTTGTTGCTCTGGTTCCTGGCTGCGCGGTTGGTTCAGCAGGCCTTGGCCACGCCGAGATGGCGGGCCTTGGTCCCTGTCGATGCCGCAGGCCTCGGTCCTGCATGGCGCCGTGCCGAGGGGCTCAGCGGCCGCTTCACCCAACAGATTGGAGCAACGCGGGCGCTGCTTTCCCTCTCGTCGTCCGTGCCTCTTCTGGACGTGCTTGGACCGGATGCAGAACACATGAGGCCTGCGGATTTCGGCTTGGACGACCCTGAAGAGGCTTGAAGCGCAACGGGCGGCGATGGACCTCGACAGCATCGCCCTCCACATGGCACGGCTCGGACTGATCCGTTCTGGCGGCGCGGCGGCGCGTGCCATCAGCGGTGGTGCCGCGCCACGGCTCCGACAAGTGGGCCTCGCCCTGCTGAGGGCGGACCTTCGACGGGCGCGTCGTGCCTTGGAGGCCGTGCGGATGCGAGGGTCGGGGTGGTACGACTGGCGCGATCTGCCGCCTCACGTCGTGGTGCTGGCCGTTGAGCGGGCGCAACGCTTGGGGCTGGAGGCGACGCGCGCGGCGGTCTTTCTCGGCCCATCTTCGGACGGCCCTTCTTGGCTCGACGTGGGCCGTTTTCCGTCTTGAGGGAGCAGCCAAGGGCATGGGCACGTTGATGAACCGCCAAAGGGGGGAGGAGGTCATGGAAGTCACCATCCTCCTTGGCTCGAAATCCGACATGCCCGTCGCCGAAAAGTGCACCAAGATCCTCGAGATGTTCGAGGTCACCTATCAGCTCCGCGTGGCCTCCGCCCACCGCTCCCCCGCCTTTGTGGAGTCCATCATCAAGGACGCCGAGGCCGACGGCTGCAAGGTCTTCATCGCCATGGCCGGTCTGGCCGCGGCCCTCCCCGGTGCGGTGGCTGCCCTCACCACCAAGCCCGTCATCGGCGTGCCCTGCGGCGGCCGCGTACCCTACGACTCCCTCCTCTCCATCGTGCAGTTGCCGCCGGGCGTGCCCGCCGCAACCGTCGGTGTGGACCGCGGCGACAACGCCGGTTACCTCGCGACCCAGATCCTCGCCATCGCCGACCCGGCGCACGCGGCCCGCCTCGCCCAGAACAAGCTCGACCAGGTCGAGCGCGTCAAGGCGATGGACCGCGAGGTCAACGGGGGAGCTTGAATGTTCGACGCCGAGGAGTTCATCTCCGAGGCGGTCGAGACCCTCAAGCAGCAGATCGACGACATCGCCATCATCGCCTGCTCTGGCGGTGTTGATTCGGCCGTGGCCGCCGTGCTCGCCCACCAAGCCGTGGGCGATTTGCTTCACTGCGTCTATGTGGACACCGGCTTCATGCGCAAGGGCGAGACCGAGCAGGTCGAGGCGATGTTTGCTGCTCACGGCATTGAACTGACCACCGTGCACGCCGCAGACCGCTACTTTGCCGCCCTTGATGGCGTGACGGAGCCCGAAGCCAAGCGCAAGACCATCGGTGAATTGTTCATTCGAGTCTTCGAAGACGAGCAGGTCAAGGTCGGTGCGAAGTACCTCGTGCAGGGCACCATCGCACCCGACTGGATCGAATCCGGCGGTGGCGTCCGTGACACCATCAAGTCGCACCACAACGTTGGCGGGCTCCCCGAAGACATGACGCTCGGCGTCGTGGAGCCGCTGCGCGAGTTGTACAAGGATGAGGTTCGCGACCTGGCCCGGACGCTTGGCATCAGCGTGGCGGAGCGCCAGCCCTTCCCGGGCC
This sequence comes from Candidatus Poseidoniales archaeon, assembly GCA_038150305.1. Lineage (GTDB taxonomy): Archaea > Thermoplasmatota > Poseidoniia > Poseidoniales > Poseidoniaceae > MGIIa-L3. The sequence continues at coordinate 17,735 of JAYOTG010000033.1, forward strand.
CTGGCTTGGCCGTCCGTACCTTGGGTGACCTGACCCCGGAGCGTGTCGGTGTCGTCCGTGAGTGCTGTGCCATCGTCGAAGAAGAATTCGAGGCCGCCGCTGAGCGCGGCGAAATGGAGCTTCCATGGCAGTACTACGCGGCGCTTCTTCCCGTCCGCTCCGTCGGCGTTCACGGTGACGTGCGCGCCTACGGCGAGACGATCGTCGTGCGGGCCGTGCGCAGCATGGACGGCATGTCCGCACGCTACTCGGAAATCCCTCACAGCATCCTCCAGAAGGTCAGCACCCGCATCACCAACGCCTGCAAGGGCTCCGTGAACCGCGTGGTCTACGACATCACCCACAAGCCTCCGGGCACCATTGAGTGGGAATGAGCGGATTGGCTTCGTTACGCGGTCGGTGAATCGACCGTGGGGCCCTACGGTTTCCCGCGTAAAGAAGCGATTAAGAAGGGGAGGCGGGTCGCTCACCTCGCCGATTTAGCTTAGCTGGTGGAGCGTGGGACTGTTAATCCCAAGGTCGTGG
>JAYOTG010000034.1:0-16744 GCA_038150305.1 Candidatus Poseidoniales archaeon
TTACGTGGTCGTCGTGTGCAACCTGTGGAACCAGTGCGCGCGCGAAATCATCGAATTGACCGTCCTCGAACCGCTGCCCGACATCACCTATGGCGGCAACAACAGCCTGTGGTACCCACGCGACAGCGTCGTGAACGAGGTTCCGGTCAACACCGGAGGTGCCGTGGCAACGTGGTCGATGAGCGGCACGTTGCCGATGGGCCTGTCTTTCGACAACCTCACGGGTCGCATCACCGGGACGGCCATCCTGATTCAGAACACGACGAGCGTGAACATCACCGCCACCAACGACGGTGGCTCCTTCACCGTGCAGGTCAACGTCACGGTGCCCGGCGCGGGCATCACGCTGGTCTTCCCGACGCAGAGCCTGTCGCTGGTCAACGGCACAACGATGCAGAACATCGGTGGACAAACCTTCGGCGAAACGCCGTCCTCATGGACGGTCAGCCCCGGCTTGCCCAGCGGCGTGCACCTTGGTGCCTCAAACGGGACCATCTACGGCACCCCAGACTTGGGGACGCCGGCGGCGAATTACACGGTCGAAGTGACCTCCATCTCCGGCGCCACGGCGACCTTCGTCCTTGAGATCGAGGTGGTTGAGCCGGTCGAGCAGATCACGCTGACCCTGCCGCTGACGAGCCTCGACCTGACGAACAACAGCGCCATGCAGCCCTTCACCGGGCAAACCTCGGGTGACGCGGCCGTGCTGTGGAACATGACGCCGGACCTGCCAACAGGCCTGAACTTCGGGACGTCGAACGGCACCCTGTGGGGCATGCCGACCAACGTCAGCGGCCCGGTGGTCTACACCATCACGGCCTTCACGACGTCCGGCGCGAACGATTCGGCGACGCTGACCATCACCGTCAGCGCGGACTTCGACAACGATGGAATTCCGGACCACGTGGACCCTGACGACGACAACGACGGCGTGCTCGACGGTGCGGAAGAAGCGGGATGCAGCCTGGACCCAGACTGCGACGACGACGGCTATGACGACGGCGTGGACGCCTTCCCGGTGGACCCCACCGAGTGGGTGGACACCGACAACGACGGCATCGGCAACAACGCGGACGACGACGATGACGGCGACGGCTGGACCGAGACCGAGGAGACCGAGTGTGGCGGCCACAGCGACCTCGATCCGATGGACCAGCCCGATGACATCGACAACGACGGCCTGTGCGATGCGCTCGACGACGTGGACGACCGCCCGATTTACCTCGTGCTGACCGAGACGGAATTGCTCCTGCCGGTCAACGCGACGATGGCGCCCTTCGAGGTGCTGCAGTTCGGTGCGGACGTGCGTTCGTGGAACGTCACGCCGGACTTGCCGCTCGGCTTGAGCATCGACAGCGAAGGCCGCATCAGCGGCACGCCGACCGAGGTCTCCGACCTCGCGGTCTACACCATCAACGCCTCGAACGACCTGCACTGGGCGACGGTCAACCTGTCCATCGCCGTGCTCGACGAGGACGCGGACTTCGACAACGACGGCTTGCCCGACGCGGTCGATCCCGACGACGACAACGACGGCTGGAGCGACGTTGACGAAGCGCAGTGCGGACCGACCGATCCCTTCGACGCCGACGACGTGCCCGACGATTCGGACAACGACGGCATCTGCGACCTGCTCGACGACGTGAGCGACCTGCCGATCACCGTGACCCACGAGCCGCGCGAACTCCACCTGACGGTCAACGTGACCATGACGCCGGTGGAAGCCAACGTGACCGGCGGGGACGTGACCACGTGGACCGTCGTGGGCGAGCTCCCCGAGGGCTTGGCCCTCGACGCGGACAACGGCACCATCAGCGGCATGCCGACCGAGGTCGTGGCCGACGTGCTCGTGCAGATCGAGGCGAACAACAGCAAGCACAGCACGACCACGTGGGTGCTCATCACCGTGCACGAGGACACCGACGCCGACGGCATCGCGAACATCGTGGACGACGACGACGACAACGACGGTTGGCTCGACAGCGAAGAGGCCGTCTGTGCGACCGATCCGCTCGACGCCAACGGCGTGCCAAGCGACCTCGACGGCGACGGCACGTGCGACCGGGCCGACCCCGACATCGACGGTGACGGCTGGGCCAACGTGCAGGAGCAGTTCTGCAGCACCGACCCGCGTGACCTTGACGACATGCCTTCGGACACCGACGAGGACAGCATCTGCAACCTCGTGGACACCGACGACGACAACGACGGCTGGGCCGACCTGACCGAGACCTTGTGCGGCACCGACCCGCTGAACACCACCAGCGTGCCCGTGGACGCCAACGGCGACGGCAGTTGCGACCAGGACCTGACCATCAGCCTGTCCTACAACGTTGGTGACGGCTGGTTTGGCGTTGGCGAGGAGGTCAACCTCACGCCGGACCTCGGCGGATTCGAGGCCGACCTGTGGGCCATCGAGCCGGCCTTGCCCGAGGGCTTGACCTTCGGCAGCATGGCCCGGACCAGTTCCGGGTCCATCACCGGCGTGCCCTCAGCGGCCAGCCCGGCCACCACCTACACCGTGTGGGCCAACAACACCGTGGACGGCACCAGCATCAACACGAGCTTCGTGCTCGGCGTCTTCGCCGACCACGACGAGGACGGCCAACCGGACGAGGACATCCTCACCGAGGTTGGCCCGATTCCGGCCGACCTCGACGACGACGACGACGGCTATGCGGACACCATGGAAGCCGCGTGCGGCAGCGACCCGTACGACCGAACCTCGGTGCCTGAAGACGGCGTCGAGTTCGACGGCGTGACGTGCATCAACGCGGATTCGGAGACCGATGACGCGCCCGCCTTCCCGTGGTGGTTGTGTTGCTTGCTGCTGCTCTTGCTGCTGCTGTTGCTCTTCTTCCTGCGCGACCGCGAGGAGGTCTTGGGACCAGAGCCGGAGCGCACGACCATCGACGTCGAGGCAGAGTCCGGCACCGGTACCGAGCGTGACCCCTTCATCCTGACCTCGCCCAAGCCGATCGCACCGATGGGCTCCTGCATGTCGAAGCAGACCATCCGCTTCCACGGCATGACGCCCCGCATCGAGGTGCACCTGGCCGAGTTGGGCTCACGCGACGAACAGGGCCGCTTCACCATGGTGGACGTCAAGGACGAGAAGCTCAACGGCCAGATCCTGACCGCCGATGAGAAGGGTGCGCTGAAGATTCGCCTCCGCTTTGATGACGAGGCCTTCAACACCGTCAAGGGCGGCCACTTCGAGTCTGTGCTCCGCTTTGGCCGCAACTCCGTGTACGTGCGGTGGCCGGTCGAGGTCCTCGCCCTTGAGGAGGAGGTCACGCCTGAGGGCGCTGACGACGACGAGAAGGCGGAGATGGAAGCCCTGATGCTCGCGAAGCAAGCCGAGGCCGAGGAAGCCAAGGCCAAGGCCGAGGATGAAGCCGCTGAAGCGAAGGCCAAGGCCGAGGCTGAGGCTGCAGAAGCGAAGGCTCAGGCCGAAAAGGAGATCGCCGAAGCGAAGGCGCAGGCTGCCGCTGAGGCAGAAGCGATGAAGGCACAGGCCAAGCGTGAGGCCGAGGAAGCCAAGGCGAAGGCCGAGGCAGAAGCCGCTGAAGCGAAGGCCAAGGCGGAAGCCGAAGCGAAGGCTGCGAAGGAACAGGCCGAGCAAGAGGCTGCAGAAGCCAAGGCCAAGGCCGAGGCAGAAGCCGCTGAAGCGAAGGCCAAGGCGGAAGCCGAAGCGAAGGCTGCGAAGGAACAGGCTGAGCAAGAGGCTGCAGCGCTGAAAGCGAAGGCTGAAGCCGAGGCTGAGGCGGCCGAAGCCGAGCGTCGTCGTCAAGCCGAAGCCGAAGCCGCGGCGCGGCAGGCGAAGATGGAAGCCGAACTTGAGGAGCGTCGAAAGCGTCTTGCTGACCTTGATGAGAAGGCCCGAAAGCGGGAGGAAGAACTCATCCGCGTGGCGGAGAAGTCCAAGACCATCGACTTCGGAACCATTGGCGTGGCCGCGAGCAGCGGCGTTGCAGAGCCGGTTGAGAAGGGCGCTGAAGCCCTCGAAGTCGAGGACGCAGCCGGCTTTGCTGAGCAAGGTGAGGCCTTCATCTCGGACGCAGACGGTGGCATGCACATCGCCTGGACGGGCAAGGACGGTCGGCGTTTGACCGGCGTGACCGGGCTCAAGCGGGCCTTCGCCGCCCTGGCGACCGTGACCGTGGCCGACGACCTGCAACGCATCAAGGGCATTGGGCCCTTCATCGAGGACAAGTTGCACGCCTTGGGCATCTACACCTTCCGTCAGGTGGGCAACATGACGCCGGAGATCGAGGAGGAAGTCAACGTGGCCATCGAGTTCTTCCCCGGCCGCGTGAAGCGCGACGAATGGGTCAAGCAAGCCAAGGCCTTGCATGAAGACAAGGCGTGATTCGCTCGGGCGCGGAGCATCCGCAGAGCCTGAGCGCCTGTGCTTGGTGAAGCCTCGAGGCAGAGCAACCGCTGCGTGCGGACCATACCTCGCCTGATACCTGTCATGATAGGGTCGAAAACTATCCGCCCGCTGGACCGTAAAGAGGTTATGTCCAGCGAACGCCATGGGAAAATGCGTACTTCGCTCTTGTTGACTGTCCTGATGGTGCTCATGACGCAAGTCGGTTACCTCGACGTCCTGAACACCTGGCCGGAGGGCGACCACACGCTTGACCCCACCACCACCGCGTCCGAGTCTGGCAGCGCTTCCTCGCAAAGCAACTTCACCGCAAGCGTCGAGGGTGCCGAACTTCTCGTTGGCCAGGCCATGACCAACATCACGTTCCAATACAATGCCAGTGCGGCAAGCGGCTCGGGCAGTGGCTCAGGCAGTGGTTCTTCGAGCACCTCTTCCTTTGCTTATGCGAACAACCAGATCTCTTCCGCAGGTGACCATACTTGCGCCATCCTCGACAACGGTTCTGTGTCGTGCTGGGGAGCTGGAGGTTACGGCCAATTGGGTCATGGAGGAGGATCTACCAAAACCACCCCCACACTCACCAGCAGCCTCGGTACAGGTCGCACAGCAGTAGCGGTCTCTTCGGGAGCTGACCACACCTGCGCCATCCTCGACAACGGTTCTGTGTCGTGCTGGGGAAGGGGAGGTTACGGCCAATTGGGTAATGGTGCAACGACTGTCAAATTAACACCCACGCTCACCAGCAGCCTCGGTACGGGTCGCACTGCAGTAGCGCTCTCTTCCGGAGGTTCCCACACCTGCGCCATTCTCGACAACGGTGATGTGTCGTGCTGGGGAGCCGGAACCAACGGCCAATTGGGTCATGGAGGAACATCTACCAAAACCACTCCCACGCTCACCAGCAGCCTCGGTACAGGTCGCACAGCAGTAGCGCTCTCTTCTGGAGCTTTACACACCTGCGCCATTCTCGACAACGGTGATGTGTCGTGCTGGGGAGCCGGAAACTACGGCCAATTGGGTGATGGAGGAACATCTACCAAAACCACACCCACGCTCACCAGCAGCCTCGGTACAGGTCGCACAGCAGTAGCGCTCTCTTCGGGAGAGACCCACACCTGCGCTATCCTTGATAACGGTTCGGCGATGTGTTGGGGCGATGATAGTGCTGGACAATTGGGTGATGGTGGATCCAGCGCGACAATCCATCACTCACCTGTTTGGGTTTCCGGCAGCAATATCTGGGATTCCTCAACTGGATTGAGCAGTCCCATGACCAACGTCACCGGTGCAACCTGTACGGTTTCACCTGCTCTTCCAACCGGCCTGTCCATCGACAGCAGCACGTGCACCATCAGCGGTACACCAACGGTTGAGACGAGCAACACGACCTACACGGTCACTGCGGTCATCAGCGGTGTGACCTTTCAGACGTCGGTATGGCTCTCAAGTTCCTACCTCGAACTCACACCGAGCGCCGAAGGTGCGGACCTCCTCATCGATGAGGCCATGACCAACATCAGCTTCCAGTACAATGCCAGTGCGATAAACGAAGCAGGCCTTGTGTGGCTCGAATCCGACATCGATGCCAATGCCGATGGTGCCGAGTCGTTGTTTGTAGCCGACATGGACGGTGACGGCGACCTTGACATCGTCTCAGCCTCAGTGTTTGACGACACCATCGCATGGTACGAGAACGACGGTGCCACCGAGCCTTCGTGGACGGCATCCGACATCGACACCAATGCCGACTATGCTCGTTCCGTGTTCGTTGCCGACATGGACGATGACGGCGACCTCGACATCGTTTCAGCATCGTACCTTGACGACACCATCGCATGGTATGAGAACGACGGTGCTGCGAACCCATCGTGGTCAAAGAACGTTGTTGCTACATCTGCTGACGGTGCCATGCAGGTGCATGTTGCCGACATGGACGATGACGGCGATCTCGACATCGTCTCGGCATCGTACAATGACGACACCATCGCATGGTATGAGAACGACGGTTCCGCCGACCCTTCGTGGACGGCATCCGACATCGACACCAATGCTGACGGTGCTTGGCGGGTCTATGTTGCCGACATGGACGGTGACGGCGACCTCGACATCGTTTCCCAATCCAATCTCGACGACACCATTGCATGGTACGAGAACGACGGTGCCGCCGACCCTTCGTGGACGGCATCCGACATCGACACCAATATTAACGGTGGAAACGGTCATTGGGGAGGCTACATTGTCGCCGCCGACATGGATGGTGACAGCGACCTCGATCTTGTCTCAACACAGAATGGAACTACGGTGTGGTACGAAAACGACGGGGCATCTGACCCTTCATGGACGGTGGCCACTATCTCGACGATGACCTATTATTCGATACACGTCACAGACATGGATAATGACGGTGACCTCGACATTGTAGCGCCATTCTGGGGTGCCATTCATTACTACGAGAACGACGGAGCCTCCGACCCTTCATGGACGCAAGGCACGAACATCTCCTCCTCAAGCGGCTCCGCTTCAGTACATGTCGCCGACATGGACGGCGACGGTGACCTTGATGTCGCCTCAGCAGAGTTTGGGACCGATACCATTGCCTGGTACAAGAGCGCCCCGGTTACATGGACTGACATCACCGGTGCAAGCTGCAGCGTTTCACCTGCCCTACCAACCGGCCTGTCCATCGACAGCAGCACGTGCACCATCAGCGGTACACCCACGGTTGAGACGAGCAACACGACCTACACGGTCACGGCGGTCATCAGCAACGTGACCTACCAGGGCAGCGTGTGGTTGTCCACGTCTCCTTACGCCACCATCACCTCAGCGGTGGAAGGTGCGGCGCTCAACTTGGGCGAAGCGATGACGCCGATCACGCTCAATTACACGGTGAATGCGAATGCTTCCTCTGGCTCTAGCGGTGGTTCAGGTTCTAGTAGCGGCGCTTCGGGTAGCACTTCCCTATATTATGTGAACAACAAAGTGGCAGCAGGGGGTTCGTCCCACTCTTGTGCCATTCTTGACAACGGTGGCCTGAAGTGTTGGGGAGGTGACTATTCAGGACAGTTGGGTAATGGTGTAATCATCACCAACAACCTCAATTCGCCTCCGTCCACAGTCATCGATCTTGGAACGGGTCGAACGGCCGTTGCAGTTTCTGCTGGAGATTCGTCCACCTGTGCCATCCTTGATAACGCCGAAATGAAGTGTTGGGGACTTAACCAAGTTGGGGAGTTGGGAATCGCGCTTCCACCAGGAGCAAGTGGCATCGAGAACCCTTCGTCCACAGCGATCAACCTCGGTACGAATCGAACGGCCGTTGCGATGGACGCTGGATTGCGGCACACTTGCGCAATCCTTGACAACGGCGACCTGAAGTGTTGGGGGATGGACGATGATGGACAGTTGGGCAACGGTCCTTCCGGTGGCGCATTGTACGCACCTCCGTCCACACCGATTACCCTTGGAACTATGTTCGTGAATGGGTTCCGAACAGCTGTTGCGGTGTCTACTGGAGAACGCCACACCTGCGCCATCCTTGACAACGGCGAACTGAAGTGTTGGGGAAGTGATAGCTACGGTCAAGGGGGGAATGGTCCTGGAACCTCCAGCGACATCACTTCGCCTTACAACCGCAACCCAATCAACCTCGGCACTGGCCGAACGGCCATTGCGGTGTCTGCCGGATATCATCATACCTGCGCTATCCTCGATAACGGTGACCTGAAGTGTTGGGGGCGAGACAACCATGGGCAATTGGGTGATGGTGGAAGCAATTCGGACACCAGCGCGCCTTCAGCCACAGCGATTGACCTTGGCCCGGGTCGAACGGCCGTTGCGGTTTCTACTGGAGATTACCACACTTGCGCCATTCTTGACAATGGCAGGGTGACATGTAGGGGGCAAGACAACCATGGCCAGTTGGGTGATGGTGGAACCAATGCGAACACTGACTCACCATCGTCTACGCCGGTTGACCTTGGCCCGGGTCGAACGGCCGTTGCGATAGCTTCTGCTGATTACCACAATTGTGTTATTCTTGACAATGGCGAGATGAAATGTTGGGGATACAACCACTATGGACAAGTAGGCGACGGTAGCACGACGAATCCTACCACTTCACCTGCTTTGGTTGCAGGAAGCAATTCCTGGGACACCACGCACCTCCCTGTCACATGGGAAACACACCCTGCTTTGCCGGCTGGCATGAGCATCTCGGGCGGTACGATCAGCGGTACACCGTCGGTCTATGCGCTCAACCAAACGTACACGATTTATGGCAACCTGAGCGGTTATTCGACCACGCACGAGTTGTACTTCAGCGTGGATACTGACAATCCACATACGGTTGTAGAAAACGTGACCATCGACCCGATTGGCTTCCATCCTCCGTTCAACAACGGAACGACCACGTGGACGGTGTCACCCGCTCTGCCGGGCAACCTCTCCATCAACGGAAGCACCGGCGAAATCACCGGCTCGGTCAACGCCACGCTGTCCAACACGACGTACACGGTGACGGCCACGCACAACGGCAGCGCCACCGAGGCCTTCTCGTTCAACCTGCGGAGCCTTGCGGACCTTGACGGCGACGGTCTTGCCAACGACCTGCCAAGCGATTACGACGCGGCCGAAGGACCGACCTCCGGTCTTGTGGCCGACAGCGACGACGACGGCGACGGCCTTTCCGACAGCGTGGAAACCGACACCGGGACCTATGTGGATGCGACCGACACGGGCACCGACCCGCTCAACCCCGACACCGACGGTGACGGCATTTGCGACGGGCCGAACGCGGTCGCTGGCGTGTGCGTTGCGGGTCCTGACACGAGCAACGGTGCAACGGTCATTTCCACGCCGATCACCTTGGTCAACAACTCGGCGGTTTCGGAGGTTGCGCCCTTCGTGACCCTCACCGGTGCAACCTACGCCATCGTTCCTGCGCTTCCGACCTCGATGCAGTTCGACGCGAGCAACGGCTCGATCTGGGGCACGCCGGACATGGTGATGGCCAACACGACCTACACGATGTGGGCCAACGACAGCAGCGGCGTGAGCGTCACGTGGACCTTCTTCCTCGAAGTCCTGGAGGACTTGGACGGCGACGGTTCGCCCGACACTTTGCCAAGCGATTACGACGCGGTCAATGACCCGATCCGCACGCCCGGCCTCGAAGAGGACCTGGACGATGACGGCGACGGCTACAACGACACGGCGGAAACCGGCACCGGTGCCTACGTTGACGAGAACAACACCGGCACCGACCCACGCGACCCCGACACGGACGATGACGGCGTGTGCGACGGACCGTCGCGCGTGCCCGGCGTGTGCATCGCTGGGCCGGACACCGACCCGCTCGGCCTGGTTCCACCGCCGACGCTGGTGGGCGTGAACAACACCGCCATCGCCACGCTGGCGCCCTACCACACGCTGGCGGGCGGCACCTACGCGATTGCGCCTGCCTTGCCCGCTTCGCTGGCGCTTGACGTCACCACCGGTGAGATCAGCGGCACGCCAACCGAGGCGCTGGCCAACACGACCTTCACGGTCTGGCTGAACCACACGGACGGCTCTTCGGTGTCCTGGGACTTCACGGTTGAAATCCTCGAAGACAGCGACGGTGACGGCTTGCCCGACACCTTGCCGAGCGATTACGACCCGAACAACCCCGATTCACCCGGATTGGTGGAGGACCTCGACGATGACGCAGACGGTACGTTGGACGCCGATGAGGTGAACGACGGCACGAACCCGACCAACCCGGACACCGACGGTGACGGCATGTGCGACGGCCCCAACGCGGTTGGTGGCGTGTGCACGGCCGGACCAGACGCCTTCCCGCTTGACCCGTCGGCCGACACGGACACCGACGGCGACGGCATGCCCGACACCATCGACGGCCCTTCGACGAGCGTTCCACCGCTGGTCGAGGACGAGGACGACGACGGCGACGGTCTGGACGACGTGAACGAGACGGACACCGGAGTGTATGTCGATGCGACCGACACCGGTACGGATCCGCTTGATCCGGACACCGACAACGACGGCATTTGCGACGGCCCCAACGCGGTGCCGCCCATCTGCGTGGCCGGTCCTGACGACACGCCGCTTGGCCTGACCGCCGAAGGCGACATCTACGCGGTCAACAACTCGGTCATGGTCTCGCTGACGCCGAAGTACACCATCCCTGATGGCACCTACGAGGTTCACCCTGCGCTTCCTGCGGGTCTTTCGATCGACCCTGCGACCGGCATCATCAGCGGCACGCCCACCGAAGTGGTTCCGCTGACCGAGTACACGGTGTACGGCAACGCCACCGCCGGTGGTCTGTTCTTCTCCTTCAACCTCGAAGTGCTCGAAGACACGGACGGCGACGGTTTGCCCAACGAGCTGCCTGAGGACTATCCGGCCAGTGGCGAACTGGTGGAAGACCTGGACGACGACGGTGACGGCGCCTCCGACCTGTCCGAGACGGGCACGGGGGTCTACAACGGACCGGGTGATCTCGGTACGGATTCCCTCAACCCCGACACCGACGGTGACGGCATCTGTGACGGCCCCAACGCGGTGCCTCCGGTCTGTTTGGCCGGTCCTGACTCGAACCCGGTTGGCACCGGCCCACTCGGCCCGACCGTCTTGGTGAACAACTCCCAGACGGCGCCGATTCAGCCGCCCAACGCCGTGGCTGGTGCCACGTGGGCGGTCTCACCCGCCCTGCCCGAAGGCCTCGTGCTCGATCCGGCCACCGGCATCATCACCGGTACGCCGACCGAAGCGATGGACAACACCACGTACACGATTTGGGCGAACACCACGGACCCGGCCTTCTCGATTGAAGCCACCTTCTGGCTCGAAATTCTGGACGACTTCGACGGCGACGGCATGCCCGATGAACTCCCCGACGACTACCCGACGACCGGCTTGCCGCCCTACACGCTCGTCGAGGACGAGGACGACGACAACGACGGCCTGTCCGACGAGAACGAGACGGCCATCGGCTCTGACCCGTACAATCCGGACACGGACGGCGACGGCTTCTGCGACGGCAACGGCACCGGTGACGGTGCGTGCTTCGCTGGACCTGACACCGACCCCCTCGACCCTGCGGTGCCCGTGAATACGGACGGCGACGCCTTCCCCGACGAGGACCCTGACGGTCCTGGCGGTCTGACGGCGGACGACGACGACGACAACGACGGCTACCTCGACACCATGGAAGTGGCGTGCCTGAGCGATCCGCTCGACGCAGCGAGCCTGCCTGACGACATGGACGGCGACGGCATCTGCGACCAGATGGACGACGACATGGACGGCGACGGCATCCTCAACGACGACGAGGCCGGTTTGCCGGACGGCACCAGCCCAAGCAACCCGGACAGCGACGGCGACGGCATCTGCGACGGACCGCAAGCGCCCGCCAACGGCGGCTGCATTGGCGGCCCTGACGCCTTCCCGCTCGATCCTGCCGGCGCGATGGACACCGACGGTGACGGCATGCCCGACACCCTCGTGCCCGACGTCACGTCCACGAGCGTTCCACCGCTGGTGGAGGACCTCGACGACGACGACGACGGTTGGACGGATGCCGACGAAGCGGCGTGCGGCACGTCGAACCCGTTGGACAACATGAGCGTGCCCGCTGACGCCGACAACGACGGCATCTGCGATGCGCTTGATCCGTCCCTCGACCTGCCGTTCACGCTGGAGTACCCGACGCAGTACCTCGACCTCTTCGAGAACACGACGATGGATCCCTTCCTGCCGGTCATCAACGGCAGCGGTGACGTCACGTCCTGGGAGATTGAAGGCGACCTGCCCGAAGGGCTGACCTTCGGCTGGAGCCCTGCGCGCGACGCCTACCTTGACGGAAGCATCCGCGGCACGCCAACCGGCGCTGCTGGGCCGCTGAACGTCACCGTCTGGGCCAACAACTCGGCCCACAGCGCGTCTTTCGTGCTCTCGGTGACGGTCTTCGGCGACGCCGACGACGACGGACTGCCTGATGAGGTGCCGGACGGCTACATCGGAAACCTGACCGCGGACGAGGACGACGACAACGACGGTTACTCCGACGCGGAGGAATCCCGCTGCGGTTCCAACCCGAGGGACTCCGCTTCCGGTGAAGAGAGTTGGATCGACAGCTGCCTGAGCGGAAGCATCGACGTGGACGACCGGAACTCCTTCTGGGTCTGCCTGTTCCCGCTGCTGCTCTTGCTCCTGCTCTTCCTGCTGGTCGGTCGCAACCGAACCGCGGTGGTTGGGCCTGAGCCCGAGAACACCACGGCAGAGCCCGACTTTGTGAGCGGCGCTGGCACACAGGACAATCCGTTTGTCCTTGCCGCCGCTGGACCGGTCGAGGCCGGTTCGAACGTTTCAACGGCCGAGACGATCACCATCACCGGGATGAGCGACATCCGGGTGGAGATGGTCGACCACAACGACGAGAGCAATTACGGTCGCTTCACGATGTACGAATCGGCCTTCAGCATGGAAGGCTCGCGGCGTTTGGCGGTGGGCAAGGACGGTGAGATGGTCATCAACTTCAAGTTCGACGACAGCGAATTCCCAACCTACGAAGGCGGAACCTACACCGCCCGCATCAAGTTGGGCAAGGCCAGCGTCTACTTCCTTTGGAAGGTCACCGTGGTGGCGGACGAGAAGAAGGCCAAGTCCGAAAAGAAGCAGACCATGAGCCGCATCAAGGAGCGCAAGAAGGATTTCGACTTCGGCCGCATCGGCACAGCGACCAAGAAGGACGCTGACGACCTCCAGGCGATCAAGGGCATCGGCCCCTACAGCGAGGAGAAGCTCAACGCCTTGGGCATCTTCACCTACGCGCAACTGGCTAACTTCGACCGTGAGACGGAAGACGAGGTCAACGAAGCCATCGAGCACTACAGCGGACGCATCCGCCGAGACGAGTGGGTCAAGCAGGCCCAGGAGATCGTCGGTGCGGAGATCAAGGCGAACGAAGAGGCCCTGAAGGCCGCGGAGGAAGCCGAAGCCGCCAAGAAGGCGGAAGAAGAAGCCGCTGCTGCTGCCGCTGCCGAGAAGGAAGCCAAGGCCGCCGAGAAGAAGGCGAAGGCCGAGGCCGAAAAGAAGGCCAAGGAAGAAGCCGCTGCTGCTGCCGCTGCCGAGAAGGAAGCCAAGGCCAAGGCTGAAGCGGAAGCCAAGGCCGCTGCGGCGAAGCCGGTCACGAAGGAAGCCAAGAAGCAAGAGGAACTCGAGCGCGTGAAGGAGCGTGCGAAGAGCATCGACTTCGCGGTCCTCGGCACGGCCAAGGCCAGCGAGAAAGACGACCTCCAAGCCATCAAGGGCATTGGGCCCTTCATCGAAGAGAAGTTGAACGCGCTGGGCATCTACACCTGGCTCCAAGTCAGCAAGATGACGAGCGCGCTTGAGGACGAGGTGAACGAGGCCATCGAGTTCTTCCCCGGCCGCGTGAAGCGCGACCAGTGGGTGGCTCAGGCCAAGATCTTGCTCGGCGAGGACGTCAAGTTGGACGAGAAGGCGCTCAAGCAGGCCGAGGAACTCGAACGCATCGCGCAGAAGGCCGAGAAGATCGACTTCGCCACGCTCGGCGTGGCGTCCGCCTCGGAGAAAGACGACCTGAAGGCCATCAAGGGCATCGGTCCGTTCATCGAAGAGAAGCTGAACGCTTTGGGCATCTACACCTTCCGCCAGGTGGGCAACATGACGCCTGAAATCGAGGAGGAAGTCAACGTCGCCATCGAGTTCTTCCCCGGCCGCGTGAAGCGCGACGAATGGGCGCGGCAAGCCCGTGAATTCGCTGATGAGGCCTGAAAGGCTGATATGGAAATGTGGAGAGGCTAAAACCATGGCAAACGCGCTCGGTGAGCGGGACATCCCCTTCGTGCTGATTGGCGTCAGCGCCGTGACAGTGTTGCTTGTGACGTGGTGGTCCGAGTGGTACTGGGCCTTGCTCGCCGTGGCCGCCATCGTCGGCGGTGGTTTCCTGTGGAGCCGCGTGCTCGGTCGAGCCGACCAGCCGACGCCCGATGTGATGTCCGCTGAACCCGGGTTCATGCGTGGCGCTGGAACGGCTGAGGAGCCCTACGTGCTGCGAAGTTCCCGCATGGTCCCGCCCGGTGGGATGGTGCAGTCCGAGGAGATTATCCGCATCGCTCACCTGGTGCCCGGCAGCCTCGTGCGCATCCGTGACGCCAACGAAGACGCCAACCTTGGGCGCTTCAGCGCCGTGACCGCCGAGGGCGACGCACCGCCAAGCCTCGACCTCAAGGCCGACTTGGAGGGCAACATCGCCTTCCGCTTGGTGTTCAACGACAGCGCCCAAATGACGCTTGAAGGCGGTTCGTGCACCTTCGACGGGCGCGTGGGCCGCGAAGAAGTCCGCGTGCATTGGGAAGCCCACCTCAAGGAGGACCGCGCGTACGTCGAAGCCCTTGCGGCTTTCGAGTCCAATCAGGTGCGCCGCACCGGTGAGCGTGCGTCCATCATGGCCCGCTACGAAGCGGACATCGCCGCCGCGGCCGAGTCGAAGGACAAGGACAAGCTCGAGGCCAAGGCACGTGACGCACGCGCCGAGTCCGAGGAGGCCATCGTGGAGGAGGAGCGCGTGGAGCGCGCCGCCCTCGACGAATTGATGGCCACGTCCCGCGAAGCCGCGGCCGCCACCGCGGCCGAGGTCGAAGCCGAAATGGACGAAATGGTCGAAGCGGCGAAGGCCAAGCAGGTCGAACAGGAACTCATGCTTGAGGAAGCACGGGCCTTCGAGGAGGCCGAAGCGGCCGCCCGCGAGGAGGCCAAGGCGCTCAAGCAGGCCCAGAAGGCCCTCAAGCGCGCCGAGCGCCAAGCCGAGGCCGAAGCCGCGGCGGCCGAGGCCGAAGCCGGGGCGGAGAACGGTAGCGAGGAATCGCCGAGTGAGCCTACCGAGGGCCTCGATGAACTGGCAGAGGAAACCCTCCGCGCCGACAAGGAAGAGCGCATTGAGCGCGAGATCGCTGAGCAGGAGGACACCGAATCCGACGCCGATGAGGCTGAGGCCGCAGAAGAGCCTGAGCCCGAAGCTGAGGCGGCAGAGGAGCAGGAGCCCGTCGAGGATGAGCCCGAGGCTGAATCCGAGGCGACGCCTGAACCGGAGCCCAAGGTCGAAGCCGAGGACGAGCCGGCCGAGGAAGCGGCATCTGAACCGGAGCCTGAGGACGAGGCCGAACCCGCTCCGGCTTCCGAGCACGAATTGACCGACCTCAAGGGCGTCGGGCCCGCGATGGCGGCGAAACTCAACGCCGAGGGCGTCATGACCGTGGCCGACCTGGCCGGTCTGGACGACGAAGGCCGTGGTCGTGTCGGTGATGCCGTCGGTGCGGCCAACAAGATCGATGCGTGGTGCGAACAAGCGCAGGCATGGACCTCGTAGGTGAGCGAAGATGCGGGCGCAGCGGTTCCGAGCTGTGCTGCTGTCCGTGCTGATGATTTCGCTTGCCCAGACCGCCTACATCGAAGCCTACCGAGGATGGCAGCCGCCCGTTGAACTCAACGAGGAGGACGAGCAGGACGTGCGGCGTGTTGCTTCTCCGTCGGTGTGCGCTGCGACCGCTCGGACCAGCGGAACGGCGATTCACGTTGACGTGTCCCAAGGTGACGACACCTATCCAGGCACTGCCACCTGTCCCAGAGCCAGCCTTGGCGCCGCAGTGACCTTGGCGGCAAGCGAGTCGGCATCCAATCCCGAAATCGTCCTCCATGCCGGCCTGTACCACGAGGCCGTGAGCGTCACCAACCTCGACAACCTGCTCATTCGGGCGGCTGACGGCGAGCGCGTGGTGCTGGACGGTACCCGCAGCATCACCGATGATCTCGGTGGCGTTTGGGGTTCTGCCGATAGCGATGGTATCCAAGAAGTGACCTTGACCGAGGACGGCTGGCAGTTGTTCCTTGCGTACGAAGAGCAGGTGCCTGCTCGATGGCCGAACGCACAATTCTCCGATGAGACGGTGTTCAACCGGTCGTACTGGGCGGAAGGCACCTTGACCGGTTCAAACAACGCCTACACGAAAGGTTGGCTGACCGATGCTGGGCCGGAGGCGGGTGTCCACACTGGCCTCAACGAGACGGTCAATGCGTCGGGACTCGATCCTGTTGGCGCGATTGCGGTCATGAACTTGGGTTCCTTCCGCAGCAACAGCCGCATCATCACCGATTGGAATCCAAACAACGGCACCTTCGCCTACGACGGCGACGGTGTTGGGTGGAAGACCAAGCATCACGCCTACTTCTTGGAAGGCAAGCGCGAACTCATCGACCAGGACGGCGAATGGTGGTTCAACAACACGAACAACCGACTGCACTACAAGAGCCCCTCAGGCCAGG
>JAYOTG010000035.1:0-1983 GCA_038150305.1 Candidatus Poseidoniales archaeon
AGCGCATGATTCAGTTCCGCGTCTCCTGGATGGACGACGACGGCAACCTGCAGGTCAACCGCGGTTTCCGCATCCAGTTCAACGGCGCCATTGGACCCTACAAGGGCGGTCTGCGCTTCCACCCCTCGGTGAACGCGTCCATCCTCAAGTTCCTCGCCTTTGAGCAGATTTTCAAGAACAGCCTGACCGGCCTTGCGATGGGCGGCGGCAAGGGCGGTTCGGACTTTGATCCCAAGGGCAAGTCCGACGCCGAGGTCATGCGCTTCTGCCAGGCCTTCATGATGGAACTCTGGCGCCACATCGGCCACAACCTCGACGTGCCTGCGGGCGACATCGGCGTTGGCGGTCGTGAAATCGGCTACATGTTCGGCATGTACCGCAAGCTCCGCAACGACTTCGAGGCCGGCGTCCTGACCGGCAAGGGCCTCGACTACGGTGGCTCGCTCATCCGTCCCGAAGCCACCGGCTACGGCTGCGTGTACTTCGCCCGCGAGATGCTCGCCACCAAGGGCAAGTCCTTCGAAGGCGCCACCGTGGCCATCTCCGGCTCCGGAAACGTCGCACAATTCGCCGCAGAGAAGGTCCTCGACCTCGGCGGCAAGCCCGTGACCATGTCCGACTCCAGCGGCTGGATTCACGTGCCCGGAGGCATCGACCGCGCCATGCTCGCCGAGATCATGGACTTGAAGAACAACCGCCGAGGGCGCATCTCCGAGATGGCCGGCCACGACGGCGTGACCTACACGCCCTCGCAGCCCGAGCCCTCGCTCAACGGCCTGTGGGGCGTCAACGTGGACGTCGCACTGCCGTGCGCCACGCAGAACGAGCTCAACGGCGAGGAAGCCGCGATGCTGGTCGAGAACAGCGTCATCGCCGTGGCCGAGGGCGCCAACATGCCCTGCACTCCCGAAGCCGTGACCGCCTTCCAGAACGCAGGCGTGCTCTTCGCGCCCGGCAAGGCCAGCAACGCCGGTGGTGTTGCGACCTCCGGCCTCGAAATGTCACAGAACTCGCTCCGCTTGTCGTGGACCCGAGAGGAAGTCGACGCGCGTCTCGAGAAGATCATGATCGGCATCCACGAGAACGCCGCCGCCGCCGCCAAGGAATACGGCCGCGAAGGCGACTACGTGTTCGGTGCGAACGTGGCCGGCTTCCGCAAGGTCGCCGACGCGATGATCGCGCAGGGCGTGGTGTGACCTCACGGAACGTTCCGTACCACGCCTTTCCGTTCGGGCGCCTGTCGGTCCCGAATTGACCCTCGGTCGGAGGAAGCATCAGAAGGAAGGTTGGTGTGGATCGTCTATGGTCGAGACGGAGGCCCTCCTCACGGTCTTGACCGTCCTTGCCATCGGCCTGGTCACGCCCGGCCCGAACAACGTAACGTGCGTGGTGCACGCCGGCGTGCACGGGGCCCGTGCCAACGTCGTGCTGATCGCCGGCATGTTCGTCGGATTTCTGACCGTTCACCTCGTGAGCGGCCTGCTCGTGGAACAGGTGAACGAAGGCAGCCTGCTGTGGGTGGCGCTACACTGGTTCGGCTTGCTTTTCCTCGCGCTCATCGCCCTTCGCCTGCTGACGCTGACGCCCGCTTCGATCCGTGAAGCGATGGACGACGACGGCTTCGAATCGCTGATCCGTTTGCAGGACGGCACGGTTCCGCGTCTGGGCTTCCGCACCGGCCTGACGATGCAGTTCGTCAACGGCAAGGAGTGGGCGCTGGTCATCACCATCATGCGTCAGGCGCTCGACGGCTTCGGCGGCGGCCTGACCGGGATGTTGCTCATCGCCTCCCTGACGTGCACTGGTGGCGTGGCCGCCATGAGCCTGTGGAGCGTCGGCGGCGGGCGGCTGACGGACGTCCTTCGCGACGACGTGCGCGGTCGTCGCGTGCTGGTCGGGCTGGGCGTGCTCGTGCTGCTTCTGTTGACCGCGCTGGCGCTGCGCGGGCCCTGATCAGACCTGGCTCTGGCCGATATAATACAC
>JAYOTG010000035.1:1993-13346 GCA_038150305.1 Candidatus Poseidoniales archaeon
GTGTCTTGTCGAATGTTCAACTTCTCCGCCAATTCCCGTTGTGAGCACCGCCGCGGTGTGTCGTAGTAGCCCATGTGTTGGGCGGTTTCGAGGACCTCTTGCCGGCGTGGAGAAAGCGTCGGTCCAATGCGGGCCGCGCCGGGTTGTGACTGCGAAATGCGGAGCCTGAGGTTGCCCGGGACAAGCGAATCCATCGCTTTGCGGTACGTGCGCACCCCCTCAACGGTGCCTGAAATCGTCACGTGGAAGCCTGCTTTGTGGTTCAGCCACGTCGGTCGCGAGAGCCAGCACCCCTCGGTCGTGGTGAAGAGCGCCATGATGGGGCCCGAGGTGTGGATGGTCGCCACCACGTGCCGGCCGTTGCGGGCGTGGACGTCATGGACGACGAGCGAACTTTCAGCCGGGATGTCGTCGACGTCCTTGCCTTCGAGGAAGGCGATGTCCACGACGAGGTCCATGCCATCGCCGTGTGCGCCCAAACTGGCCAGCACTTCGACGTGCTCGACGGTGCCCATCAGGGCGCCACCGGGCAAACCTGCACCCTGTTTCGCGTCAATGTCGACGGTGA
Source organism: Candidatus Poseidoniales archaeon (assembly GCA_038150305.1). Lineage (GTDB taxonomy): Archaea > Thermoplasmatota > Poseidoniia > Poseidoniales > Poseidoniaceae > MGIIa-L3. The sequence goes on from JAYOTG010000035.1 coordinate 2,562, forward strand.
CGTGGCGGAGTGGGACGTTCATCGTATGTTCACTACCCTATCATGATAGGTTGAAACGCTCATTGACTTGAACGTTCCTCCACGACCATGTCCAGCGTAGCTTCTCCCCTCACGACCCGCCGAGCCATCTTGCTCGTCGCGTTGATGGTGCTCATGGGTCAAGCCGGTTACTTCCAATCCGGATACTGGATGAACGACGGGGAATCCGCGCCTATCGAGCCTCTTGCGACGACCGCGGACGGCCCGATGGCCGCGTTTTCGACGGACGCGTTCCCCAGCCTTGATGCGGACCTTCGTGCTGGCGATCTCAGCGATTGGACGTTTTGGCGACCCAACGCCACCGACAATTCCGGTACCCGCGGTGGCTTTGACACGTTCAACAGCGCGTTGCCCGACTCCAACGGGCTTGGACAAGCGTACTATGCCGGCCATGGATCGGCCTACACGGCTTCCTCTTCGGAACTTGGCGGGACCTCCGTCACGGACGGCATGCTGTTGTTCACCCATTATGGCCTGGACAACGGGGCCGTTCATACGGCTTCGGCCAACCTGTCGCTCAACCTCCCCGCCTCAGCGTTCCTGTCCTTCACCACCGTGACCAAATCCGACGGTTGGAACGACAGTTTGCTCGACATTGCTGTGTACCAATCCGGCTCGCAAATCAGCCACACCACCGTCGAGCCGGGCTCGGCAAGCCTCCAGAGTGAACGCGTGACGGTGTCCGTCCCCGCCGGCAGCAGCACCGTCACCATCTCCACCTCCGTTGAGAGCACCAGTTCCTATTGGTACGGAGCAGGCGGCTTTTGGGGCGTCCACAGCTTCCTCGTTGGGGGCGCTGCTACGCAACTCTCCTTGGGGGCCGACCATGCCTGCGTGCTGGCCTCGGACGGCGACACCAAGTGCTGGGGTGCCAACAACGTCGGCCAACTTGGCCAAGGCCACATCGAGAACATGGGCGACGAGGTCGCTGAGATGGGCCTAGATTTGCCCTATGTTTTGTTCCCCGAGGACACCTACGCCACTGCCGTCTCGGCGGGCGGTGAGCACACCTGCTACCTCGTGACCACCACCACGACCGAAGGGATGCCGCTCTGCTTGGGCCGCATCAACTTGCTGGGGTACGGTTGGAGCGACGACGGAGCCATCGGTGACGGGTACCAAGAAGACGCTTCTCAGATGCCGGATTGGCCCTTGCCAACCGGCCGTCATGTTGACCAGATCGAGGCCGGTTGGAACCACACCTGTGCACTGTTCGACGACGGCAGCATGGGCTGCTGGGGCGACAACACCCACGGTCAACTCGGGACGGGCAACACCTCCTTCCTCGGTGACGCCGCGGACGAAGTCGGCGACGGCCTTGCGCTGGTCGACCTGCCCGCGGACACCACGGTGACCTCGATGGCGCTGGGCTGGGACCACACCTGCGTCTTGTACAGCACCGGCGACGTCGCCTGCTGGGGAAACAACGCCGACGGGCAGTTGGGCCTCGGGTCCACCACGACCGTCGGTGACGGCGCCGGTGAGATGGGGGGCAACCTCGTCAACATCAGCCTCCCCTCTGGCGTGAACGCCACCTCCATCTCCGCGGGCGACGGCTTCACGTGCGCGGTGTTCAGCGACGAGTCCATCCGCTGCTGGGGCCGCAACGACGTCGGGCAACTGGGGCAAGGCAACACCGCCACCTACGGGGACAACAGCGCCGAGACCGTCGGTGGACTGTCCGCGATCGACCTGGGCAGCACCTACGCCTCGGGCACGAAGATCCTCGACGCGGGGCGCGACCACGTGTGCTCGGTGATCGAGACCAGCAGCACGGCGGGCGTCATCAAGTGCTGGGGCGGCAACGGCGATGGCCAACTCGGCGTGGGCGACGCGGGCAGCGACAAGCACCGCGGCGACCAATCGGGCGAGATGGGGGCCAACCTCGAAACCTTGGGCACCTTCCCTGCGGTACAAGGCCTCGACGTTGGCGGCCTGATGCGCTTCGAGGTGGGCGACCGCTTCGCTTGCTTGATGCGCCTCAGCGACGGCACGGACACGGACCCGCAGGTCCAGTGTTGGGGCGCTTCCTCGCAAGGCCGCCTTGGGTACGGCAACACCGAAACCCTCGGCGACTCGTCAACCGATGCTCTCCCGAGCAGTGACGTGCAACTGAGGCTCAACGAAGCCTACGCGCACGACAGTTGCCATGGCACGAGCATGCCGGATCAGGTTGAGGTGGACACCGCGGACGCTGCACGTCGGATGAAGGTCCTCGCCGACGACGAGTCGTGCCCGGTCATCGTTTACACCGACGACGATGCCTCCTCCGTGCTCATGGCCGTCTACCACAACAACCGCTGGGTCGAAGAGACCGTCTTCGAAACGACGCAGGAGGTGGTTGACCTTGATGCCGGCATCGGGCCCGACGGTCGCGTTCACGTCGCGTGGACGCAAACCGAAACATCGGGGAACAATGGCGTGTACCATGCGAGCAAGACCAGTGGCCTGTGGTCCCAAAATCAAGCCTTTTACGCCGATGAAGTCGGATTGTTGGTCTACCCAGACGGGGACATTGAACTCGTGCTGCTCCAAGCCTCAAGCAACCACATCCGATCGTCGATCTCCACCGACGGTGGCGAAAACTGGGCCCTCGACATCAGCCGGGACTATGGCAGCACTGTGGCCTGGAGCGACCTCAACGTGGCCCTCGACGGCGACGGCGTGGCCTACGCGTCCTACAACGTGGACGGAACGCTTCGCGTCATCAGCCGACCCGCCGGTGGTGATGGTGTGGGCACGGACGATTGGACGGACCACGTGGACGTGCGAAGCGACCTCTCCGACGACGGCGACGTGGAACGTCAGAGCCTGGTCAGCAGCGTCGGCTCGCTCAGCGGCATGCTCGCCGTGGCTGCGAACGGAAGCACCGGTGGCTGGTCCAACGTGAGCGCGTGCCTCGACGGGTGGTCCTCGTGCACCACGGCCTCGGATTGGACGGTGGACGCCAGCCTGTCCGGCATCAACTCGACCACGATGGCCATGGCCGTGGACCTCGACCAGAACCACTACCTTGCCTACAATTCGAGCAACGGCCTCGTGCTGACGCGCGTCGGTGCCTCCGGCACGGCAACGCCGACGAGCACCCTGTGGCCGCACGGCGTTGAGGAAGTCGACCTGCAGTGGTCGGCTCCGGGGCTCCTGTACGCGGCGGTTCGGAACACCAGCGACGGCCACCTTTGGCTCGTTCGCGTCAGCGAGTTTGGTGGGGTTGGAATGAACGTGGACCTCGACGGTGACGGCTGGCTCGGCATCGACGAGCAAGCCTGCGGTACGGATGCGCATGACGCGTCGTCCACGCCTTCCGACGCGGACGGTGACGGCTTGTGCGATGGCGTGGACCGGGTGGACGACGAGGTTCATCCGCGTGGTTCGCGCACCATTGCACTCGGGACGTCGTTCGGCTGCGCCATCACCGGCAACGTCACGCTTGGCTCGTCACAACCGGCGGTCGTCTGCTGGGGCGCCAACGATGAGCAGCAGGTGGGCAACACCACGGCCACCGCGGCCAGCACCCTCAATGTGGATACGGCCCGAGGCGTCGACCTTCCTGATTGGACGGCTGTGGTCGACCTTGACGCCGGAGATCGGCACGCGTGCACCGTCACCACCGAAGGTGAGGTGTTCTGCTGGGGCGCCAACGACCACGGCCAACTCGGCCGTGACACCGGCCACGCCAGCGCCTTCGCCGGTCTTGTGGACCTGCCCGATGGCGTGCGCGCCCTTGGCGTCGCGACCGGGGCCAACCACACCTGCATCCACGACCAGCGCGGCGACGTGTGGTGCTGGGGTTCCAACCTCAAGGGCCAACTTGGCTCGCACGTTTTCGCAAACCCGGACGGTGTGGTGTTGCTTGATTCAGGGTCGTACCCGTGGCTGGTTTCGTCATGGGACCAAACCACCCAAAACCAGTTTGCCGCCTTTAGTGACGGCCTTGCTGTTGCTGCCTTGTCTCGCTTCAGTAGTCCGTCCCATCCGGTGGAAAAATTCCAAGACGTGGACCTGAACGTGCCTCTTGACGCGACCTTGGTGCTGAACCTCAGCGCGGAGGACGTCGATTTCGGACTCGATGTCTACCTCGACGGCGCGTGGGTGATGGGCTCCAACGCTGGAGACGTCGACAGCACGTGGTACAACGCCTCTGTCCCGCTCAGCGCAGGTGAGCACACGCTGAAGATCAAGCTCACTTACACGGTGGGCAATTCGTATGGATGGGACGACTACCTCCACTTGCACGCGGCCCTGCACGGCATGGACATCGCCGAAGGTGGCGCTCCGTATGATGTGGGCGTCAACCTTGTGCACACCTTGTCCAACAGCACCGGACCGGTCAAACTGTTGCCAGGTGACCATCCAATTTCGGGTCTCGATGCAGGTCAGTACGAAACCTGTGCGACGGACGCCAACGGCAACACGACCTGTTGGACCGGCGGCGCCTTGTCAGCCTCAACCAGCACACCTTCTGCGGATTGGCAGAGCGCCATCGCCAACGCCAGCACCGCCAGCGGTTGTGGCTTCACGTACACCGGCAACACGCCTGATCCGCTGGACACCACCTTCGTGTACCCAAGTGGGGTTGCCGTTGGGACCCAGAACGCCGCCGTGACGGTGACCAACCACACCTCACTGCCCATCGATTGCTCAGGCCTCCGCGTGGGGACCGCCACCGTCGGCTCGGTGAAGCATTGGGATTGGGAGGACATGCACGTGGTGCCCGTTGAACCGGGAAGGACGTACCTCATCGACGTGTTCACAGAGGACAAAGTGGGCACGGACACCAATTCGGATCGGACGAGGGTTCGCGCCTTCGCCCCGACCTCTGCGGTCACCCAGAACGTGGTCTCCGGTCAGTCGAGCAGCCAGGACAATCACCTGACCAATCGGTTGACCTACACGACGGCATTGAACCAGAACATCATGATCGTCGGTGTTGAGCGCCTCTACGCTTCGAGTTCTTCTGTGACCTCATCCATCACGGAATACAACCTCAAAGTCACGGAGGTCGGAAGTCCGCATTCGGACGCCTCCTCGGCGTACCTGTATGACTCGCCGCTGGTGAAGAGGAACGCTGAGACCAATTACAATCCCGTGGGACTGGTCGGCACCCCTGACGTCGGGCCGGGTGGATCTGCGGGGCAAACCTGTGCTGTTCCGCTGGACGGCGTGGGCTTGGTCTGCGAAAACAGCAACCTCATGACCAACCCGATGTCCAGCATCAATTTGCAGTACGAAGACGATGCCAACCGCACCACTTCCTTCTCCATGGGCCAAACCACCGCCTGCGCGGTCCTCAACGGGAGCCTCGCCTGCTGGGGCAACGAAACGGTCGGCGGTTTGGGCGACGGCGGGAGCGCCGTCTCGACCACGTCCACGCCGGTCAGCGTCAGCCTGCCCACCGGTTGGGTGCCGGTCGAGGTCGAGGTCAGCGATTTCGACGAGCGGGCCTGCGCCTTGTTGCGCAACGCCACCAACGACAAGCGGGTGTACTGTTGGGGTCCCGACGCCGTGGGTTCGCTCGGCAACGGCGGTGGACTATCGTCCACGCCGACCACCGCGCCGGGCACCCCCGTTCAGTGGTTCAACGACCCGCTTGAGGTCCAGACGGATTCGTTCGAACTGGACCGCCAACCGTGGGACATCGTTCAACTCGTCGCTGAGAAGTACAACAACAGGAACACCCCCTGCGTGCGTTCCTACGAAGGCCTCGTGAAGTGTTGGAACACCGACCTTGCCTTCCTCGATTGGGAACACTTGGATTCTGAGAACGAAATGGGGAAGAATTTGCCCTTCGTTGATCTCGGCACCGAGGTGTACGCCACGGATTTGACGCAAACCTACACGGACAACACCTGCGCCTTGCTTGAGAACGGGACCGTGACCTGTTGGGGCTCGTCCTCCAGGTCGGGCGTGGACGCCAGCATCTCCGGATACGATACATCGGCGGTGACCGCGAACGGCGACGCGCGTCGTGTGGTCGGGACGGGCACCTCCAGCGGCGTGTTGACGGATGTGGTCGACATCGCGCGCAACTGCGCCTTGCTGTCAAACGGCACCGTGCGCTGTTGGACCCAGTACAACGACCGTGCACATTTTGAGGTCGACCTCGGCGGGAACCGTATCGCAAGCCTGCACGAAGCGGGCAGCATGTTTGGCCCATCGTCGCCAGAGGTGTGCGCGATTCACGCGTCACTGATTCGCATGACGTGCTTCACCAGTGGATACACCTCGGCATCAGCGACCAATGTGAACACCTACACCAACGAAGAAGGCATTCATGATGGGTTAAGGAAGGTCTACCAGTGGCCCGGCAACGCCGGCTACTCTGGCACGTTCATGTTGAGCGGTTCCCTTACGCTCACATCAGGAACGAACAATCAGGTCGTGAAGAACGCTGACGAGGTGCCGCTCAAGCCGGGAAGCCTGACCATCGGCCCCGACGTGGAAGTCTGCGGTATCGGGCCCCAGTCCGCGCCCGTTTGTTACGATCCGGACAGCGACGCCCTTGTGGAGTACGCACCCGAGGATTTCGGCGGTCGCGTGCTGGCCCTGAACAACGACTGTGTGCTTCGTTTTGATGCAGAAGTGTTGTGCCGTGGGTTCACGGACGAGCGAGGCGTGTACGCCGGTTCTCGGTCCCCCTTCCTCGACTTTGAGGAGGCTGAACCCGTTCACCTCGACCTGCGCAACCCCGATACCGACGGTGACGGGGTCAAAGACCTCTGGGACGACGACGACGATGGCGACGGGGTGCTCGACCATGAGGACGCCTTCCCGCGCGACGCATGCGCCACGGTCGACACCGACAGGGACGGACGACCCGACGCCCTCGTTGCCGCGTGCTCCTCGACGCTGACCGAGGACGAGGATGACGACGGCGACGGCTGGAGCGATCTCGACGAGGGGACCTGCGGCACGAATCCGGCATCGAACCTGCACCTCCCACGCGACCTCGACGGTGACGGCACGTGCGATGCGGCCGACGCCGACATGGACGGTGACGGTTGGGACGATGCCGACGAGCGCATGTGCTCGCCTCAAGGCACGGTCGTTCGCTCCCTGCCGCCTGCGCCCGTGGAGTATGGGGACGCCACGGTGTTCCTTGGCGGCGAGGACCTCAGGACACCGATGGCGGCCTTGACGGTGTTTAGCCTCAATACCGGCACGCACCTGCTCGATTTGACCGAACACGATCCAATGGCTACGGCGCTCGAGTTGAGCTCGTACACGGGCGTCGGCGGCCACCGCGCCTCCAACTTGGGTTCCTCGGTGGCGTTCACGGCCTACGGAGAACCATCCAATGATGGGGTCATTTCCTACATCCTGGACGTTGGAGACGGCACCATTGTTCCGCGCTCCATCGGCGATGAGAACAGCGAATACGCGTTCGCTCCGTTCCTTGACGCCGACGGTGAGGTCTTGGTGATCAAAGGTTCATACGAATACCTGCAGACCTTGGACGGTTCTTCACGCAACCTCGACGTTCCAAACAGTTACCCGATTCAGGCCCTGATGCTTGAGAACGGGTCGCTCCTGATCCTGAGCCACACGAGCACTCCGAAAGGCGAAGGAACAAACAGCTACACCAGTTCCTCATCCCGGGCAAGTCTCAGCCTCCTGAAGTGGAACCACACCTTCGACGCCTACGACGTGACCGCGGTGCCGCTGACGCTGCCAAGCAGCCTGACCTCGGGCGTCACCCACCTCAGTTACGCCTCAGGCAAGATGGTGGCCGACGGCGAGGGCCAGGTGCACTATATCCTTCCCACGGTCAACTCAACCAACTCCGGTTTGATCGATCACGAACACCTCATCATCAACGGCACCGCGCCCTATGTGCACCACGTCGGTGCCGTCACCGGAGATAGGGGGACCTACCACAACACCAACAGTTTCGGCTTGGATTGGACGCCGGCAGGCGGCCTTCGCATGTCCTACGTGCTTGACAACCTCTCGGTGGCCCTGTCCGAACTCAACGCTTCGGGCGTCGTGTCCACGACCGTGCTCCCTGGCGGTCCGCTCGGGAGCAATTTCGCCTCCGTTGGGCACGCCACCGACACCGCCGGGCAGTCGACCGTGCTCGTGACCTATCGATCGACGACCTTCGAAAGCCGGCTCGTTGCGCCAGTACTGCGCGTGGACCCTGCTGCAGATTCGTCGTGGACGCCGGTGGACGAGGACAACGACGGCGTATGCGACGCAAGCCTCGGGGCCATGCTCCATTTCGCCGAGGAGGACCTCTTGTGGGAAGCCGGCCTGTTTTCGGCTGCAGAGCCCCTGCCCTTCGGCGCGTACGAGGTGACCGGCGTGACCGCGTTGACCTCCCTGCCCAACGGGCTGGTGCTCAACACGACGACCGGAGCAATCTCCGGCACGCCGACGGTGGCGGTGCCCGAAGGGCAGAACGTCACCCTGCGCATCACCTCCAACGGGGTGACCATCGACATGGTGGTCCTGCTTCGCATCGCTGAGCCGGCGATGGTCAGCGTCGGCGAATTTTCGACCAGCTCATCTTCGTCGATCAACAAGGCCAGCCACATGGTGACCACCGAGGACGGCCGCCGCTACACGCTCTCGTGGCACAGCACGGATGCGACGGGGAAGGTGAACGGCTTCAGCCACACCTCGACGGACTTGGCGCTGACCGGCTACCGGCCCAACGGCAGCGCGGTGGTCAATTGGACCTCCAACATCCGCAGTCACGCTTGGACCTATCCGCTCGACCTTGCCCTTGACGCCGACGGCAATCCGCTGGTGCTCTTCCTTGCTGGATCGAGCAGTTGTTATCAGACGTCGTGCTCTTCAGAAAACGACATCAAATTCCCCAACCCAGAGCACGACATCCTTGCCTCTGAAGCGTGCACGACGCTGTACAGCAGCAACACCGAATGTCAGGGATGGGGTGAGCGCAAGAAGTTGGTGCTTGCCTCCTTTGACGAGGGAGGCATGGTGCAGTGGACGCAGCACGTCATGCACAGGGCAGGGAACTCCACCAATTACTACCTTAACCCTGGCGAGGAGGGCGTCAGTTGGAGCAGTTACGACGCCCGTCAGTATTATTCGCCCGACGGCGGCGGCATGATGGACGACGATTACCTGAGCATCGCCCCTGATGGCGGCATCAACTTGGCGATCCAGTTCTGCGCGGAGGCGCCTTTGGTGGGGACCTTCGGCGGGCACGAGATCCACGCCAGCAGGACGGGAGATTGCGACCACGACAACGACTACTACAACAGGAAGACCAACCTCATGCTCGCCTCCCTCACCGCAGACGGTGAGGTCGAATGGCTGACGACCAGCGACGTGAGCACGACACCGTCGTGGGACCATGCTGAAGTGAAGCGTGTGGACCTGGACCACACCAGCGACGGCAAGATGCTTCTGAGTTACCAGACCAACGGACAGCAGACCTGGGGCGACCTCATCTTACCGCTTCCTGACACGCCCGTCAGCAGGTACAACCGAGACCATTTCATGGTCATGTTCGACGAGGACGGGAACGCGTTGTGGTACCAGCACGGCAACGTGACCGACGGGAATTTCGATGTGCAATCGATGGTGATGGACGACGGCACCGTGGCGGTCGTTCGTGAAACGGCCCGCGACGGAAGGGCCGGCGCCTACCTCGACATGGGCGTGACCAATACAACCGCAGGACGCCCCACTTCGAGCGTTCCAGCAGGGACCGTGGCCTACAACACCACGGGACTGGCCGAACATCCGGTTCACCTCTTCCGCTTCCGTGCTTCGGACGGTGCCCGGTTGAGCGATGCGCCCATCATGGGGGTGGACATGCAGAATGGATTCCTCTCTGGCGCCCCGCTCGGCTACAAATTCTACATCGGTGAATTGATCGAAGCGACCACGTACCTCTCGGCACAGACCGACGGCGACCGCATCTTCGTTTTCGTCAAGACCAACCAGGTCCCGGCCAGTCGGTTCGATCTTGTCGTGCTTGAGGACGATGGAGGTCGGGCCACCGCCATGGCCACGACGGCGGACCTCGGCAGCCATGGCCGAAGTACGGCGGCTGGCTTCGACGCCTCTGGCATGCCGGTGTTCCAGATCCGTGACGGCAACGCGTTCAGTGTTCCGAGCGGCCCCTCGATGCGATCTCCGGTTGAGGTGACGTGGACCTACGACGACGGTCGAAACGTGGACGGCTTGATGTCGTCCGTGCTTCGCTTCGCTTCTGGTCTTGGCCATCAGGCAGAGCACAAGCCGTTGAGCAGCAATCAGGGGGGGGGGAACAATTACCGGTACACGGACCTCTCGGAGAGCACCTGCACCAGCACTCAATCGTCCTTGGGCGAGACCTGGTCCTTGGTGGGCACCAACGGCAGCACGTGGCTGCCTTCCGGCCTCACGTTCTCCAGCACCTGCGGGCGGTTGTCCGGCTCCTATGCCACCACCACCACCCCGAACCCGTATTGGTTGAACATGACCGTGGACGGCCGGGTGTTCAGCCACGAAGTGATGATCGGGGTTGCACCCGTCCACAGCATCGATGCTTTGTTCACCTTGCCGGCCTCGGGAACCTTCAGCCGCGGCGTGAACGGCGCCGTGTACAACACGACGCTGTTGGGACAGGGTTTGCTCCCTGCGACCGTGAGCCCCGCCTTGCCCAACGGCCTGACCCTGTTGGCCAACGGCAGCATCGTTGGCACGCCGACGGTCAACATGACCGCGGCGCATTACGTGGTCGTCGTGTGCAACCTGTGGAACCAGTGCGCGCGCGAAATCATCGAA
>JAYOTG010000036.1:0-3233 GCA_038150305.1 Candidatus Poseidoniales archaeon
CTTCGGCGCCATCCCCTGCCCGGCCGAACACGCCGAATCCGACCTGGCCGAACTGCGCGAGGCCTTGGGCCTCGCCGAGCGCTGGGCGCGTTGGGACGCGACGCACCAGCGCCTCGAATTCCCCTTGTCGGCAGCGGAAGCCATCGCGGACGAGATGGAGGTCCCGGTCATGGCGGTGGAAGTTCACCCGACGCATGAACGGCTCGAAGTGGGCGTGGTCCACCTCAACGCACACCGTTGAGGGTCCCTCAGGCCGTTTCTGGCGTCTGACTTACTCGTTCGGAAGGCCACAGGATGCGCTCGCGCAACCGACGCACGGCGACGTAGGAAAGGAGGGCCACGACGATGCTGGCGATGATGGGCGCGGGAGGCCACAACCACGCGTCAAACCACCCTGAGAACACGAAACGAATCGGATAGAGCGGTTCGAGGCCGTAAATGCCGCTGTGTGAAGGAAGGTCGGCCACGAGGTGAGCCGCATAGGCCATGGCCGCGACTTTGTGCCCCTTGCTGCGCCGCCACCACGGCAGGAAGACCAGGGCCCAGAAGAGCAGGCTGTGCGTCAGCAACCAGCTGTGGTAGGTCCAGTGGTCGAGCACCTCTGGATGGGCGAGAAAGTCACGCGGCACGGCAAAGGGAATCGTCCGCTCGGCGACCCAGCCAAGGTAGGGATGAACGAGGATGATGTTCGTCAGGTCAGGAAGCATTCCGAAACCAAGGCCAATCTTGCGACGGTGCTTCACGTCCTTTGGGGCACACTCGCCGACGATGAGGCCGACGATGGCGTGCGTGGCCGTGTCCATCGCTACCCATGGAACTCAAGCAACCCATGAACCTTGACGAACGATGGTCGTCGCGGGATTTCGCATCGACTCCTGTGAGGGGAGGTGTTTTCTATCTCCGGAACCATTGTGAACGCGTGGAGCCGCTCGTGAGCCTGTCGAGCGCGCTCAACGGCGTGCGGGTCCTGCTCGAGGCCTACGAAGGCTACGAGCGCGCGCGTTTCCTCGAGACCGACCTCGCGGTCCGCGAGGAAGTCCGCCGCAGGACGGTCATGCTCCAAGATCACTTGACGCGCTTTGAGGACCGTGCCCGCGAAGACGGGCACCGTGAGGCGGCCTCGGAAGCCAAGCGGAGCAAAGCGACGCTCATCGCCATCAGCGAGGACGTCCAGTTCGCGATTTCTGGCGGGCCAAGCAGCAGCCACGGCAACATCGGCCGCCTGCCACGCGGCGCGCGAAAGAAACTCGTCAACCACGACCTGCGCAGCCTGAAGATGCTCGTCACGGCCACGCAGGCGGCCAACGATCTGCTTGACGCTCAAACCTCGTCCGAGGGTGACGCACAAGCCCTCAAGCGCGCCTGTGCAGGCGTGCACGACAAGATTGGCCGAGCGCGCAACCACCTGCGCGAGCGGAACATGTTCATTGACGGATTGATGAAGCGGTGATGCAGATGAGCGAGACACGATTTCGATGGCGAACCAACCCCACGGTGATTGCACGCTACGTCATGGGGCATCACGTGCCTGCCGGCATGGACGTCACCCTGAAGCCCAACGAAGCCTGCGTGGTCGTCGAAGACGGACGCGTGGCCGGCGTGGCCACCCAGCAGCACATGGAGGTCAACCCAAGCATCGGCCTCTTGCCCCGCCTGTTTGGTCGCAGTCAACCGAACCGCTCCTTCCTCTTCGCCTTCCTCGGCCCGCACGATCTGCTGCTGCCCGTTGAGGTCACGACCTCGGACGGTCAGGTGCTCAGCGGCATGTGCTCGATGCGCGTGGCCTTCACCCGCGAATCCGTGCCGCGTTTGCTCCAAGTGCCGGCCAAGGGTGCCCACGAAATCACGGTGGATGAACTCGCGCGCGTGCTTCACCCCGAGGTCCTCGCGCACCTCCGAGGCGCGATGGCCGGTCATGACGCCGAGGCCCTTCGCCGTGGCGACGGGCTCGAAGATCTGCTCCACACGCTCGAGCAGCGCATGCGGCCGACGCTCTCGTCCTACGGCTTGACCCAACAATCCTCCTTTGTCTCGTGGAACGAAAGCGAGAGCCAGGAACTTCTCCGCATGCGCCGCGATCTCGAGCATCTGGTCGAGCGCAACGCCATCCTCGACGCCACCGCAGCCGCGGAGATGGAAGCGACCCTCAACGCCCGCGTGCGAGCCGCTGAGCAGCAGGCGAGGATGGCCAACGCCGAAGCGAGCGCGAGCATCGCTGCACAGGGCGCGCTCGAGCGCGCGCGCTGGCAGGAATTGGCCGCGACCGAAGGCGTGCAGCATGACGCGCGTCGCGCGCAAGAGATCGCCGAAGCCGAGCACCAAGTCAAGATGGCCCAACTCGAAGCCCAGCGTCAGGCCGAACAAGCCGCTCCCGAGCAGGCCAAGCGGGACGCCAAGGTGGCCGAAGCCACGCGCCTCTTCGACGAGGTTCAGGCGCGCAAGCGCGAGCGCATGGCGATGGAGGCCGAGCGTGAGCAGGCCCGCTTGGACGCGGTTTCCGCCGGCTCGGACAAGATGATCGAGACGCTCTCGCGCATCGCCGAGACCAGCGACGACCCGCAGGTCGCCATGGAAGCCTTGCGCCAGCTGGCCGAACTGCGCAAGGCCGACGTGGATGCTGCGAAGGACGCCTACAGAGACAGCTGAGGTAAGGAGGACGGTTCATATCCCTCGCCTCACATGGCGTGACATGGGACTCTTGCAAGCCTACATCGACGCCTGGAGCAGCGGAAACGCGGAAGCCATTGCTGAACTGATTCACGACGACTTCGTCTTCGACCCACACGTCGGTGGCGTGACCATGGGCAAGTCCGACTTGGTCGGCTTCGTCGGCAACGACATGGTGCGCGGCGAGCACGAGCGTGTCCTCTACGAGAACGACGAGGTCGGCGTGATGCACAGCATCGCCCATTTCGCCAACGGCTCCGCGTCCGAAGCGGTCCTCTCCTTCGCCCGCTTCAAGGACGGCAAGATCGTCCGCATGGAAACCGGTGCGACCCCGCTGAGCGAGGACTACACGCTCGTCGGTCAAGACGACTGATCATCAGCATTGTTGCGGCGCGGCTCTAACCGTCGCGCATGGACATGTTCAATAGTCCTCATAAGGGCTTTCCATGCGTTAAGATGGACGTCAAAGCATTGCGCGAACGCGTCCAGTCGGCCGCGGAATGCATGGGGCAAGCTCTGCTCCGGCAGGAAGCGGGCAACGATGCTCTTCGTGATCGGTTGGCTGA
>JAYOTG010000036.1:3243-6948 GCA_038150305.1 Candidatus Poseidoniales archaeon
CTGATGCAGCGTTGGCCGCCTGCCAAGGTTTAGGAAGGTCCTCTCATATTTCCTTCGTTCCACGAGAACGAGGACTTCAGATGATCAACCTACGATTTCCAACGCATTTGGCGCCAGACCAAGACGCCTTCGAACGCCTTTCTGAGGCCGGTTTCCTGACCGCTTGCCTGCAGCATGACTCAGGCGTTTCCGACGACTGGACGGACCTGACAGATGTCGAGGCTTCGGCGCTCGATGCCGCCTACCTCGACCACCTTGCGGCGGTGGCTTGGATCGAGGAGGAAGTGCAACGCACCACCCATTCGCCGTATCTTGGGGCTTGGACCCGGCATTTCGAGTGGGGCTTGCTGAGGTACCTCCGCGACGTGAGGTTCGCTTTGCTTCATCCACGCGTGCACAGGGCCTTGACGGCCCTTGGCGAGCAAAGCGTGAGGGGTGCCTCGCCGGCCGACGTGCTCGGGCTGTGATCAGTTCGCGTATTCGCAGCCTTCGTTGGTGCAGCGGAACACGCGTGCCTCAGCGTCCCAGGTGAGCGGTGAAAGGCAGCCTCCGCACATGGAGGTGCCCTCTGCGAGTTGCGCGCCGTACTCGAAGATCTGCTGCTCTTCGTCCTGCTGCGCGAGTTGTTCGGCCGCGTCCTCGGGGGTCATGCCCATGGGGCATGGTCTGACCGGGAACATATCAGTTCACCGGATTTCCGAGTGTTAGCATATTTAATAACTACCGATAAGTTTATATAGTAGAACTTTGTGAGTGAAAAGTTCCGGGCAGGAGGGGAGCGACATGAGCATGCAATTCAGAACCTTACATTCACGCCACCAACGTTCAATTCCTGACGGTTTCCGTCGCTGTTGGGCCGTTGTTTCTCCCTCTGTGATCGAAGCCCTGCTTCGAGAGGAGCGCTTTGCTCCAGCCTCACACGAGGTCCAGTTTCCGGGTGAGCGTTCAAGCTGTCAAGCATGCACATCCCTAGACGGATGGTGCTACCACCAAGCTCGGGGCTGGGTCGTGGACCGGTTGGCCACCGTCGTGAATCAGGATGGTCTCGAGGCCGCCGTTTGGCTTCATGCCAGCAGCAGCATCGAGGTTGATGCAGGTTGGCTTGACCATATCCCTCACGGTTTTCTTGTCGTGGTTGACGTGCCCGAAAATCGGTTGTTGCGGCTTCATGCCGACCTGTTCCGAGAGGTGGCTTTGGCCAGAGATCCCGTCACTTCGTCCGACGTTCGTCAACACCGAAACAGGGAGGATTTTCTCAACGCACGTGACGCATACTTTGCTCGCTTCCCTCCCGACCTCGCCGATTGGCCTTTTGAGGATCGCAGGCTCTGGCTTGAGGCCACCTGGGAGCACATCTTCGACGATGCCCTGTGGCAGGAGGGCGGATTCGATCAACTTGGCAACGACGACGGTTGCCCACCCGTGTACGGTGTGACCCCAGAGATTTGGCTCGACCACGTCGTGGACGTCATCGGCTGCGACGATCAAGGGTTCGTGATGTGGCGTGAGGACGGCGATGCACACCACATCCGTCTCGGGGCCCGTACCGTGCACCTCGATGCCTCAGGCCTGCGTGCCATCACCGACACTGAGGTTGAAGAGGACTCAAACCAACTCGTCTACGCTTGCGTTCGCGGTGAAGCCCGCGTTGAACCACAAGGAGGTGAATCCTGATGCACGTGGACCCTGACCTGCAACCTGAGTGCCCACAATGCGGCTGTGAGGTGCTCTTTGACGTCCAGGTGGACGGCGTGCTCGTGCAAAGCGAGGACGGATTGGCCGTGCGCTTCCCCGTCCGCGAAGGGCGCACACAGGTGATGCGCGCCGTCCCTCTCTTGGAAGAGGACCTCGACATTGACTGCTCCCACTGCGGCTTCAGCGGCTTCCTCGGTGAGGTGCTGGAGGAATTTGGGCCCGTCAATCGTCCTCGATGTGGCGTCACCGTTCGTCGTCGTCCGCTCGACCCCGATCTGCAACCCATCTGCCCACGTTGCGAATGCGAGGGCATGTTCGAGATCCTCGTGCCCGGCGTGCTCATTCAGACCGCCAACGGGCCTGTCGTTCGTTACCCCACATGGTCCGGCGGACATCTCCAATACAGCAACACCCCACTGCTCAACGGCAACGATGAGATCGATTGCCCTCATTGCAACCACCGCACCGTCTTGAGCGAGGTGTACGGGGAAAGCGAAGTCTCTTCTGCATGAATGAACCACTGAGGAGGAATAAAGCATGATACACGAACGAACCTGCACCTGCGAACACCACACGGACGACCAAGGAAGGCCCACACCATGCGGCAACAGCTACGGCGTCTTCGGCCATTTTGGCTGGGGCGAGCCGTGGATCAGCGCCTCCCGTTGTGGCGCCTGCCACGGCTGCGGCACCGGTCGCTTGGGGCTGAGCGCCCTTCCGCCCGAGCAACACGACGTCTCAGCATGGGTGGCTTCGCCTGCGGCGGACGCCATGCTCGGGCAACATCTACTGGGCCTGCAGCGCAGCAGTTACTCGATTCGCGCACGGCTTGCCCCTCGCTTCATTCGGGCCCGCGGCCTGGTGCGTGAGGGCGTCAGGCTGGACGGACGATGCGGCCACGACCACCTCTTTGCTGTCGAATTGCCGGGCCACTTCCGACGCGAAGGTGAACGCTGGACGCCTTCACCCGTGGGCCACCATCACCACGACGAGGAGCGTTACGTCATCGGTGCGTGCGACATCATCGACGACGTCGAGCGTCAGGAGCCTGAATGCCCCTTGTGCGGCCACTCCCTGCACCTGATGATGCACGAAGGGTGGATCCGTTCTGCCGGGGTCGGTTTTGACGACCAGCCTCGCCCCTACCGGGTGTACTCCCTGACCTGCGTGCCGGATTGGGAACGGTACCGGCCGAACAGGGCCATCGCGAGCAACGCTGACGGCCAGCCCTTCAACCCGCATCCTGCCGCAGACCGGATCGGCTGGTCCTCACGGCTGAGCTTCTGGCATCCGTCGTACCGTCCGGTTCCTCTCCCTGATTGGACGTGCTGAGGACATGATTTTTTGTTGGAGAAGAGATTAAAGCAAATCGAAAGGAGTGAGAAAGCATGCCAATCGGTGACCCCGGCAACGAATCCTATCAGCATCTGCCTGGTCATCCGAGAGACAGGATTCACTTGGATGCCAAGCCCAACGGTTACACCAAGCGGTTGTATGATCCCACAACACCCGCAACGAACACCTATGCCACTACTCGTGAAGGCGATTTTTCTGCCGACCTGAGCCGTTCCCGACTCGATTTGTTCTTGCGAAGTCCGCGTGATTTTTGGATGCGATACCACGGTTGGGAATCGCAGGTCAGCGGTGCCAGCTTTACCGTGAACGACCGCATGGGCACGCTCGCAGAAGCGCACTTCGACGCCATCCGTGCAGGGACCTTCACAGGCACGAGCCCATTCTTGGATGGCACGGATTACGCCACCTGCACACCGTTCGTTCACCCCACCAACCCTGATTTCATCAACGAATTTTGTGGGCGAAATGGTCAGTCGTGGTCATGGGCCAGGACCCATGGCGTGCTCTCCCTGCGCGCTAGCGATCCGCCCGCGGGGCTGAACGTCTGGGGTGAGCCTGTGGATGGGTTGGTCCTGGGCGGGGAGGGTGGGGGGCAGGCGGCCGGTGGGGGGGGTGATGGCGGAGTGGAAGCACCCGAGAGCTTAGTCGGACTGG
>JAYOTG010000036.1:6958-12598 GCA_038150305.1 Candidatus Poseidoniales archaeon
GCCAGGACCCATGGCGTGCTCTACCAGCGCCCTAGCGATCCGCACGCCATGCTGAACGTCTACGGTGAGCCTGACGATCTGTTGGTCATGGAAGCCGAGGATGGCGGCCATCCATACATTGTGGTGGTTGATTTCAAGACAGGTTCGTCGGGGAATCCAAAGTACGACAAGTGGTTCGAAACCAATTACCACGCGGCGTATCGGGTTCAACTCGAATTCTATGCTTGGCTTTTGGAGCAAATCATTGCCCGGGACAACCTTCCGTATCGGGTCTACCCTCGTGGCGTTCACATCCACATGAACATCGGTCGTACGGAGGCACGCCTGTTCCAGACCTCAACCGACACCCAAGTGAGTTTCACACACGAATTGATGGACGTGGAGCTTGATTGGTCGTGGATGAATCCAACCCTCGAGTTGGCGTTGGAATGCATCCTGATGACAAGCCCGCCTCCGGTCCAAATGCTCCCGATGCGACGAGCGGGTTTCGCTCCAAAGATGCACGACAACTGGTCTTTTGCAGAGCGTTACCAGTGGTTGATGGCCAACCACCCAGGCTCCTGGCCCTGATCGGGCACAGATCTTCATCATGACCAACACGGTCAGGAGCACCCATTCGCGTCACATCCCGCAGGACGTCAAGATCCGCGTGAGCCTACGTGACCGTGGCATGTGCCGCCACGTCGGATGTTTCAGGACAACGAACCTGCACTTCGACCACGTCATCGCGTATTCGAAAGGCGGGCCGAGCGATCAGGACTGGAACATTCAGTTGCTCTGTGACCAGCACAACTGGAGGAAGGGGAGGTCATGGCCCAATGCGCCATACAAAGCCACATAGAACCTACCAGTTGTTTGGGAAAACTTTGTTCAACCAACGACCAACCAACCGCCATGACTCTGCCGGGACAAACCCCAATCAAAGCCCTCATGGTTGTTTTGTTGCTGCTCAATGCTGCCCAAGCGATGGTGTCAGAAACCATCATCTTGGAGGGTGCGATTGAGCCGTCATCATCAACAGGAACGGGAACTTCGGTCGAAGTCGGATTGTATGCCCCCACGAACCCTCTTCTGCAAATTGATGCTCCGAAGCATGGGACCGGTCACACTTGTTTCGTTGAGTCCTCAAGTGGCGTTCATTGCTTCGGAGACAATCAATACGGTCAGTTGGGCGATGGAACCACGAGCGACCGAAAGAGTCCAACCCCCGTGGTCGGCCTCAGCAGTGGCGTGAGCAAAGTCGCCACCGGGGCTTCACACACGTGTGCGCTCTTGAACAACGGATCCGTCAAATGTTGGGGATATGGCCAGTACGGGAACCTTGGTAATGGAGATACCGAAGGCAGCAGTTACCCGGTGTTCACCTCGACGTTTGGGTCTGGAAGGACCTCCGTGAATATTGCTGCAGGCGATTCTCACACCTGCGTCATCCTCGACGATGGTAGCGTGAAATGCTGGGGCGACGGTGGAAGTGGGAGATTAGGAGATGGGGGCACAAACAGAAAATCGAGCCCTACTGCAACCTACTCGCTGGGTGCAGGGCGAACAGCCGTTTCGCTCTCCCTCGGGGGAGGCCACTCTTGTGCCCTCCTGGACGACGGTTCCATCAAGTGTTGGGGCATGAATTCATACGGACAAATCGGTACCGGCTCCACCACAAACTCCTACACCTCTCCCACAGCAGTTTCTGCGTTTTCCAACAGCCGCACGGCTGTGCAGTTGAGCGCTGGATGGATGCACACGTGCGCGATCCTGAACGATGGAAACGTGTCGTGTTGGGGGTTTAACGATCAGGGCCAGCTTGGGAACAACGGAACCTCGAACTCACGCTCGCCCACCTATGTCGTCACGGAAGGCGTCGCTGGGACCTTCCAATCCTTATCTGCTGGATACAAAACGACTTGCGGCAAGATTGGAAGTTCGGAAGCCGTATGTTGGGGATGGAATGGCGTGGGCCAAGTTGGTGATGGGACCAAAACAAATCGATTGACCCCGACGCTTGTCTCAAACCTCACAGAAGGAGACGTGTTGGTGAACCTCACGGCTTCTCGATACCACACTTGTGCATCATTTACCGACGGTTCATTGCGCTGTTGGGGCGACAACAGCGATACAAGGCTTGGCGTCGACTACTCCCTTGCGCAGGAATTGCTCCAACCCTCTGGGACGCCTGTCGGAGCGGTTGATGCCAGTTCTGTGACGGAAATTGTTGAAGGGCAAGAGATGACCATCCTCCTGCGACTGCATGGCTTTGAGCCAAGCAGCACGAACGTTTCGATTGATGTCCCTCCGGGGATGACGGTGAACACGACAAATTGGACCATTTCAGGAACCCCCTCGTTCACGTTGGTGGACACATGGAACGTTACGTTGAACACATCAGGGAATCTCGCGGTCGTACCGTACAACCTGGAGATTCTACGGGACACGGATGGCGATGGCACCGCGAACAAATACGATTCCGACGATGACGGCGATCTGGTTGCGGATGATGCCGATTCGTGTCAGATCGAATGGGGGAACTCGACGATTGATCGTGAGGGATGTCCTGATGCAGATGGTGATGGCGTCTCAGACCTTGGCGATGATTTTCCTCGAGAAAAGACCCAGCAGTACGACTCAGATCAAGATGGATTCGGAGACAACTTGACTGGAACTCGCGGTGATGATTGCCCGAGTCAATACGGCGAATCCCGTCGCGGAGGGGTCTGGGGCTGTCCTGACTCTGATTACGACGGTTGGGACGATGGCAACGATTCCTTCCCCCAACAATCGAGCCAATGGAACGACAGCGATGGCGATGGCTTCGGAGACGAATACACTGGTTTCGAAGGCGACGCATGTCCAACCACCTCTGGGAATTCCACAAACGACAGATTTGGCTGCGTGGATTCCGACGGTGACGGGTATTCTGATTCAGGCGATGATCTCCCGAACAATCCGACACAACACAGCGATCGAGACGGCGATGGATACGGCGACAACCAATCCAAGAACGCCACGAAGGTCGACAAATTCCCCTCAGACGGGACGCAGTGGTTCGATCAAGACGGTGACGGTTACGGCGACAACCCAAACGGGACGAACGGTGATGCCTTCCCGAACGACAACACTCGATGGTCAGACCGTGACAAGGACGGCTACTCCGACCAGGGCGATGACGCCTTCATGAACGACGTCACCCAATGGAACGACACCGATGGCGACGGCTATGGTGACAATCAAAACGGAAGCAACGCGGACCTCTTCCCCAACGACTCAAGCGAATGGTTCGATTCAGACGGCGATGGTGTTGGAGACAACGCTGACGAGTTCAAATTCGATGGTAGCCAGTCCGCTGACGCGGACAACGACGGCTACGGCGACAACCCGAACGGCACCAACGGTGATCAGTTCCTAAACGACGGGCTCCGCTGGTCGGACCGTGACGGAGACGGGTACAGCGACCAAGAGGGCGATGATGAATTCATCAACGATCCGTCCCAGTGGAACGACACCGACGGTGACGGTTACGGAGACAATGCGAACGGCAACAACCCTGACGCATTTGTGAATGACGCTTCTGAATGGAAAGACACCGATGGAGACGGTGTCGGCAACAACGGAGATTGGGCGCCGAGCGACGGCACCCAGTGGGCCGACGCCGACAGCGATGGATTCGGGGACAACCCGAACGGCACCAACGGCGATCAATTCCTGAACGACACCCTGCGTTGGTCTGACACGGACGGTGATGGCTTCTCCGATCAGGAGAACGACGATGCCTTCCCGTTGGACCCGTCTCAGTGGTCCGACCAGGACGGAGATGGATTCGGTGACAATCCAAACGGGACCAGGGCGGATGCGTTCCCAGCAGACGCTTCAGAATGGAGCGACGTTGACGGCGATGGCGTCGGCGACAACAGCGACGCTTTCCCCTTCGACGGCAGCCAAAGTACCGACCGTGACGGTGACGGCTACGGCGACAATCCCGACGGCCTCAACGCAGATGCCTTCCCAGACGACCCCACGCGCTACCGTGATTTCGACGGTGATGGTGTGGCCGACGAGGACGACCTGTTCCCGAACGATGCCAGCCAGGTGGCCGACACGGACGGTGACGGCTTTGGCGATGCCGCAAACGGCACCCGTCCTGATGCCTTCCCGAACGATCCGACCGAATGGAACGACCTTGACGGCGACGGCGTCGGCGACAACAGCGATGCCTTTGTGCAGGACGGTACCCAGTGGAACGACTCCGACGGTGACGGCTACGGTGACAACCTCAACGGCAACAACGGCGATGCCTTCCCAAACAACCCGCTTCGGTGGAGCGATGCCGACGGTGACGGCGTCGCCGATGAGGACGACGCTTTCCCGAACGAACCCACCCAGAGCGAGGACAGCGACGGGGACGGCTACGGTGATGCGCCGGATGGCGCCAAGGCGGACCGCTTTCCCGACGACGCATCCGAATGGTTGGACACCGACAATGACGGTGTTGGAGACAACAGCGATCGCTTCCGCTTCGATCCGACGCAAACCACGGACCGTGACGGCGACGGCTACGGCGACAACGCCACGGGAACCAACGGTGACGCCTTCCCAGACGAAGCGACGCAGTGGAGCGACATCGACGGTGACGGATTGGGGGACAACCTGCTTGGCCTCAACCCCGACGCCTTCCCCAACGACGCCACCCAGTGGAGTGACACCGACGGTGACGGGTACGGTGACAACCTCAACGGACGCAACGCCGACCTGTTCCCAGACAACCCGACGCAGCACGCCGATGCTGACGGTGACGGGCTTGGCGACAACCAGTCCGGAACCGATGCCGATCCATCGCTCAATGACTTCGACAACGACGGCTACACCGACGACGAGGACACCCTGCCCAAACTGGCCTCACCTGGCGACAAGGACAACGACGGTGTGCCCGACGAGGAGGACGCCTTCCCAGACGACTTCCGTGAGTCCAAGGACAGCGATGGAGACGGTGAAGGCGACAACGCAGACTCGGACGACGACAACGACGGATGGAGCGACGTGGACGAGGTTCGCGTGGGCATGGACCCCTACAACAGCGCCTCACAACCGGTCGAGGGCTTCGAGATCCTTGTGCCAGGCACGCAGGTCAGCCTCGGTGCTTGGGACATCATTGGCATCTTCACCGGTGTGCCGTTGGCCTTGTGGGTCAGCGTAGGACTGATGACCCGCACCAACCGGGGCCGTCGCTTTGAGGCGGATCTCAACGATGCTACGTCCTTGCAGGACCTCAACCGCATCGCAGCAGGCTACGAATCTGCGCTGATGTGGAAGATGCTCGGTCCGCACCAAGGGCTTCGCCTCGAGCGCATCCGCACGGAGCTTGAGCGCGACAAGTTCGCTGCCGAGATGAAGGCCCTGCCGGAGATCAAGGAGGACGTGTCACCCCCATCCGAACCGCCGGCCGCACCGCCAACGGATGTGGCTCCTAGCGCGGATGCTGGTGCCAGTTCCGAGGCGCCAGGCCCTTCAACCAAGGCTCAGAAGACCGACGAAAAGGGGTACGAGTGGTACACGACAGAGGACGGGACGAACTACTACCGCCTGACCAATAGTGGCGCCGTTTGGCAACGCTTCGACAGTTGACAGAGCAGCACGCTCAGATTTGGTTCT
>JAYOTG010000037.1:0-12539 GCA_038150305.1 Candidatus Poseidoniales archaeon
GTGGATGCTCGGCGGCTTGCACGTGGATTCGCTTGACGACGCCACCACCTTGCCGTCCTTGGCCACGCGCCCTGGCGACGTGTGGACCGTCGAGGTTCGTGTCTCCGACGGCACCGACCTTTCGTCATGGCTCACTTCGGACGCCATCACGGTCGGCTCAACCAACCAAGCCCCTGTCGTCAGCAACGTGGTGATTGATGACGGCACCACACCCACCACAGGCGACGCCATCGCGGCGACGTGGGCACAGGACGATCCTGACGGAGACAGCATTCAATCCACGGAACTGCAGTGGAGCAAGGACGGCACCCACATCGTGGAGGCCAACGACCTGAACCCGCTTCCTGCGTCGTTCACCGCCAAGGGCGAAACGTGGACGGTACAAATCCGGGCCTACGACGGCGCCCTCTGGTCGACGTGGACCACCAGCGCTGGGCTGACCGTTGGCAACACGGCTCCGGTGATTGAGGATGCACACCTGACCTCACCGACGCTCACCGTGCAGGACAACCTCAGCCTCAACCTCACCTCCAGCGACGTCGACGGGGATGATCTGAGTGTGGTGAGCGTCCGCTGGTTCCTCGACGAGGTGGAGCAGGGCATCGGCGCCGACCAAACCACCCTGCCCGCATCAGCCCTGACGCGCGGAGACGCTTGGCACGCCGTCGTTGCGCTGTCAGACGGCACCGACGAGGTGTCCTTCACGACGGATGCCGTGACCGTGCTCAATTCGGCGCCAACGGTAACGGTCGAATGGCCGGTCAACATCACCGCCACGCAGGACCTCGTCCCGATCATCCTCAGCTCAGACGCCGACGGTGACGCCGTGAGCGTGGAAACGTCGTGGTACAAGAACGGCTTCCGCGATGCCACCTTGAGCAACCTGACCTCGGTGCCTGCGAACAAATTGGCCCCAGAACAGAGCTGGCGTCTTGTGGTGATGATACACGACGGTATGGACGCGGGAGAAGAAGTTGCGTCGACCACCGAGGTCCTCAACCTCAATCCACAGGCGAACATCATCGTGGTGTCGAACGAGGTCTGGACCGGCGAGCACACGCTCCTCTCGGGCGCTTCCTCGGTGGACGCTGACGGTCAGATCGTGATGCACCGCTGGACCGTCGACGGACAGGTCCTCGTTGGCAAAGACGTCCTGCTGATCTTGGAGGAGGCCACTGAAGTGAGCCTCACGGTCATCGACGAGCACGGTGGCATGGCGATGACCAGCACCACGCTGAACCCCACCCTTGGTCCGGAGGTGCAGAACCTCGAAGCAGTGCACGACGGTGCCGGGAGCGTGCAATTGACCTGGACGTGGAGCGGTGAATTCGTCACGCACCACGTCTATAGAAACGGCGACATGATTGGTGTGACCGATTCAACCACCTTCACCGACCGTCCACCGATGAGCGGCGTGAACACCTACACCGTTCAACCGGTCAGCGAGGAGCGCACCTTCCAGCGTGGGGCGGACGACGTTGGACTGCAGGTCAACGACGTCGAAATCGTCACGCCCGCGCCAGCGGCAGGCCTCGGCTACGGACTCGGCGGAGCGATGATCCTCGTGCTCCTGCTGCTGCAAATTCTCACGCTTCGTTCAGGAGGTGGACGCACATGAAGCGCATCGTCATCCTGCTCGTCGTCACCTCCCTGCTCATGGCGCCGTCCTTTGGCGCGGCCAACCCGAACGGCGTGGGCGAGGGCGCCTTCGATGCGCAATGCGGCGGCGCCTGCCACGGTGATGCGGACATGAACAGGACCTCCGCGTCCACCGTTTCGCTCGAGGCCCCCACGGTGGTCTACGAAGGCCTGCTGACCAGCGTCAGCGTCACGGTCACCGGCGTCCAGACCACCTCCACGGGCGTGCTTGGCCTCTTCCTCCTCTCGGACGTGACCGGCGCCGAGGACACGCCTGAAGACGACGGCTGGACCATCGTTTCAAACAGCGAGGGCGGCACCCAGAATTACGCCGAGGTCGTCGTGGCACCCGGCGTCATGACGCACACCGTCGAATGGACGCTTCGCGCCCCCGGCGTCGGCGAATACCAGCTTCACGCCGCGATCCACCACGGAACGCAAGACGGCAGCGGCGCGCCCTTCTTTGGGGTCAGCGAAGCACCGGCAAGCGTGGAGGTGCAACCCGTTCCGGCCAACCTCCCTCGCTTGTCTGACGACTTCCAAGCACCCGTCCTGCGCACCCTCGGTGAAGCCACCACCGTGCGCCTGATCACCGAAGCCGTGAGCGACCTTGAGGTCGAGTGGCGCGTTGATGGGGGCATGGTACGAACCGCCACGGCCACGTCGGAAGGCAACGGCGTCTGGACCTTCGACATCCCCGCAAGCCTCGAGCCGGTGGTGGTGGAGTGGCGCGTCCACCTTGAGGGCGAGGGACCCACACAGACCACGCCTTGGCTGGCCTTGCAAAGCGAGGAACCGAAGTTCACGGTGGACGAAACGGCCGCCTACGTGCAAGCCTTCGCCATCTTGTTCGTGACCATGGTTGCGTTCATGTCGGTGCAGCGAAGGGTGCCGCCAACGTCCGACCAACCCAATATTTTGCCCTTCGCGAACGAGGTGATGCCCTGATGGTCTCTGCAGGCACGCTCCACGTGATCGCCACCGAACTCGCCATCGGGGCCTACGCCACCGCGGGTGTGGCTTTCCTGATCGCCGGATTGGCCAGCCACGGTCTGTTCGGCCTTGGCCGCCACCTCCGCACCGCAGACCTCGCGGCCCACTTCGCCTTGGCCTTCGGGCTTCTGGCCATGCCCTTCGCGATGGCCACGGGCATCTCCTCAAGCCCTGGTGAGGGCATCGACCATCCCCTGCTCATCAACAAGATGCTCCTTGGCTCTGGCGCAATCGGCCTCGCTCTGGGCGTGCTGCTGACGCGTCGTCGGCTCGGTGCTGGCCTTTGGGACGACCGAGGCGGCCGACGCTGGCAAAGCCTCGGAGGATTGGGCGCGGTCGGTCTGGTGCTGATCACTGCCTCCATGGGCGGCACGTACACGCGTGGTGAGTCCTTGCTCGACGTGCTGTCCTTGCCCTACGACATCGTGCCGCTGATGCCGATGTGGCTCTCTTTGGCCGTGCTTGGCTTGGCCGTGGTGAACCTCGTACTGATGCGCCGGCCTCAATCCGCTTGAGCGCAGCGCTTTGGTTGGAGAAATGGATTTGGCCATCGCAACAAGCGTGCGACGTATGCCGCCCGGAAAAGTGGAAGAGCGCCTCGCAGAAAAGGCAGAGCCTGTGCTTGGGTTCAAGCCCAGATGATGTGGCTGTCGATGTATTTCGCGACCTGCTTGTAACCTGCAAACCAGTAATACAGCGTGAGCGTGATGATGCTCAGGATACAGATTTTCACCCAAATTCCAAACAATCCCATCGGAGTACCGGTGAACTGGATGCTTCTGCCATCGATTCGGACATTTCTCGACCACTTGTTGATCACCATGCACTTCGCCCACGGAAGTCCAAAACCAAGGGTGATGACCTTCAGCAGGAAACCGAGGAGTTTCGTGAAAAACATCCCGTATTCTGCGGTTTGAATGGCCCAATCACCGGCGGGGACCACTGAGGTATCAGCCATTGTAGGCATCGCTTGCACGGGCTCCTGAGTGGCGATGGGCGCCTCAACCACAGGAACAGCTTCTGCGGCCACAGGAACATCTTCTGCGGCCACAGGAACATCTTCTGCAGCTGGAGAGGGCATCGAATCGGAGCTCTCATTCGGCACCCATTCAGCTCCGTTCCACCTCCACTTGCCGTCCTCACTCAGTTGTTCCATGTGTGGCCATACGGCTTCCGTTTTATGATAATTTTCGCCTGCAGGCGTTTTCTTCCGCGATGAACGTCATCAACCGGAAACTTGCTTCATGGCTCGGCACAACGGTACTGAACGGATGGTTCATCCAATGCGGTTTGCAGCCGCAGACACACCTCGGATTAGCGGAGGATCGCATCGTGCATCTTCGCGAGGTCACGCGTGCGCCCTGACCGCACTCAATCCTCCGCGGCCACCTGCGGTGAGGAAGAACCTAAGGCCAAATCTTCACATTGCGTAGCGTGAGTCAAGACGCTGTCGAGCCACCGACAAAGAGCACCGCAGTGGTGTTTCTCCTCGCATTCTTTCTTGGTGCCCTTGGGGTTCACAACGTCTACATCGGGCGATGGAAGCGCGGGCTGGTCCAATTTTTGTTGACCGTCTTGACCTTTGGTGGCGGGCTGGTCATTACCCTTCCGTGGGCCATTGTTGAGTCCTTCTTGATCCTGATCGGAAGGTACAACCTCGAACCGGTGGTCGAGCCAATCGACGCCCCCGTAACTCCTGAACAAGCGCAGAGCAGCACACGCGAGTACTTGCTGACTGGGCTTTTGTTGACTCCTCTTTTGGCCGCCATCCCCTTCACTGCAGGTCTGATTCTTGTTGCAGCTGTGGCGTTCTACTTCGTCGTCGGCTACATCTGGAACGCCATCACAAAGATGTTCATCACCTCCGTCTTGCCCATTTACGCCAACGTCTTCAGCGGTGGCAAGAAATTCCTCATCCGTTTTTCGGAATACCAACTTCACCCCACGTCTACCCGAACCGAACTCTTCCGAGCTACGAGGAAGATGAGCCTCACGGCCGTGTTTGTCTTGGTTTTCCTGATCAGCCTCGTGGCCCAATCCAACATCGGGATGGTCACCGAGGGCAACATCCCAGACGCAATGGTGTGCCAAGACGGCACCGTGGACCTTCTGGGCTTGTGTGATGAGGGGCAAGGAGGCGTGGCTGATGCATGCGGTTCCTCCTGTGTCATGGAGAATTCGACGGCAGGAGACCGAATTTACGAAGCATACTTGTCCGAAGATATCCTGATGTTCATGATGCTGTCACCCTTCCTGACCGCTCTGGTGGCACCTGTCTTGGTGTTGCGGTACAGCTCCCTCTCGATCGTTGACAAGAAGACACGGTCGATGTCTCCCATCGGTGAGAAGGCAAACGATCTGACCAACGTGGCCGCAGGCATGGGTTCCGTTGTCTTGTTTTTCCAAACCGCGTGGAGGATCGCCAATGCTGCCGTGGAAAACGGCAACATTGGACAAGGCATCATGTTTGTCGGGTTGATTTTACTGACCACCGTTGCCCTTGTGTTGGTGTTTTATCCACTGATTTGGTTGCCTATGCTCCGATTCACGAAGGCGTTCGAGGGTCACGTCCTCCATTTGGACAACACCCTGATGCAAAGCAAAGGGATTGAAATTCACGAGTTGACTTACGCAGACAACGAATTGCGCATTGCGCCCCTCTCGTCACCCAACCAAACCACGGGACAAGACACGCCTTTGCCCAAGGAGGACATGCTTGAGCCAACCCCTGAACCTGCGATGAAGGAAGGACCGTCCGTTGATGAACCGGCACAAAGCATCGACGCCCACGGGTTTGAATGGACCGTGCATGAGGGTGTGAATTTCTACCGCAAATCAGGCTCCAATGACCCTTGGACCAAGTATGAGGGGTGAAGATGTTCTCGACTCAGCGGAGAATTGCGTCGTGCATCTTTGCAAGGTCACGCGTGATGTTCTTCTGGTGAGATTCCAGTGTGCCACCGCCGATTTCGAGCAACTTGGCGTCGCGCCACAGGCGCTCGACGTGGTACTCCGCCACGTACCCGTAACCGCCCATGACCTGCATGGCGGCGTCGGCGATCTCCTTGGCCGCGGTCGTGGCGTAGAGCTTCACGCCGTCTGAATCGAGGCGCTGGCCGGCCTGGCCAAGCACCAGGTTCGAGGCCGTGTCGTAGATGTACGCACGCATGGCGCGGTACTTGGCCCACGATTCGCCGATGTGGCGCTGAATCTGCCCGAAGTCACGGATGCTGCTGCCAAAGGCGGAGCGGTCCGTGGCGTATTGGTTCATTTCCTCGAGGGCGCGGCGACCAATGCCGAGCGACATGGCTGCAAGCGCGAGGCGCTCAATCTCGAGGTTGCCCATCATGTGGAGCAGTGAGCCGCCCTCGTCGCCGACGAGGTTCTCGGCAGGCACGACGCAGTCTTGGAAGACCAATTCGGCCGTGTTGGACGCACGCATGCCCGTCTTGTCCATGATCTTCTGACCGACGCTATACCCGGGCATGCCGGCCTCCACGAGGAAGGTGCTCATCTGCACGCGACCCTTGTCGTCCTCGCCGGTGCGGGCGTAGACCCACACCACATCAGCGGGCGTGCCTTCTTCATCGAGCACGCCGTTGGTGATCCACATTTTGCGGCCGTTCAGCAACCACGTGCCGTCGGCTTGCTTTACCGCGTTGGTGCTCAAGCCGAGGACGTCGGTTCCCGCATCAGGCTCGGACATCGCCATCGCACCGATCCACTCACCCGAGCAGACCTTGGGCAGGATGCGCTCCTTCTGGGCGTCGTCGCCGTTGAAGGCGAGGTTGTTGACGAAGAGCATCGAGTGGGCCAAGTAGGCCAGCGCAAAGCCGGGGTCTGAGGCCGAGAGTTCCTCGTGCACAATGCACACGGCCACGGCGTCGAGGTTGGCACCGCCATAGGCCTCGTCCACGGTCAGGCCGAGCAGGCCCAATTCGCCCATGGACCGCATGAGGTCGAGGTTGAACCGCTCGAGGCGGTCGTGCTCGTGCGCTTGAGGCTCAACGTGCTCCTGAACCCACTCACGGACCATCTCACGCAGCATGAGGTGGGCTTCGGTGGGGTTCGCAAGGTCGTGCATCACGGTGCTCACCAGCCCTTCCGACCTGCGGTCGCCATTTGAAAGGAGCGTCCCAATCCGGGTTCTGCATCACAGGTCCTCGGGCACCGGAACCTTCGGGGCGCCAAAGGGCGTCTGGTCCCGCTTGCGCGTGGCGCTCCACCGCATGTCGCGGAGCAGCGCTTTCGTGCCGCGCCACAGGGCCTTGACCGAGCGCCAGGGATGTCGGAGGACCGCAAGCGGCGAACCCATGCCACGGAAGGGCAACAGCCACTGCTCGATCACGCCGGTCGGCATTGGGATGTCGATGCCGTAGCGCATCGGACGCTCGTCCTTCGGCATGTGGTAGGTGCGGAAGATCAGGTCCCACACCGGCAGGAAGGTGGAGTAATTCGACCAGCGCGCCTCTTCGTGGCTGGAATGATGCCAGTGATGGAATTCTGGCGTGATGATGAGCGGGTGAAGCAAGCGCCATCGAAACCGCACGTTCGCGTGCAAAAAGAGGCCGATGAGGGCTTGCGCGATGGCGAGGACGCCGCCAAACTCCGGCGAAAAACCGGCGGCGATGAGAAAGACGAAGGCCGGTGCCAACAACGCACCGTCCAGCGGATGGGTGCGAAAGCCAGAGACCCAATCCAGATGTTCGGTCGAATGGTGCACCTGGTGAAAGCGCCAGAGGAAGGGCACCTCGTGATAGAAGCGGTGCGTCCAGTACACCGCGAGGTCAAACAACAGCACGCCCAGCACCAAACGTGGCGTCTCAGGAAGTTGGTCCACCAAAGGCCGAATCAGCAGGCCTGGGATCCACATCAGCGAAAGCACCGCGACCGTCACGATCACCACGCCCGCGAGGATGCCGTTGACCGGCAAGAGCAGGGCGTGGGTGATGTCCGAGAACACCATCGGACGACGCAAGGGTTGAGCGTGCCGCGGGAAGAGTTTCTCGAAGGGCACGACGAGCACGAACAGGACGGCAACGACGCCCAACGGCCCGAAGGCCTCCAGCGTCCACGCCCACACCAGGCCGCCAACGAGCAGCAGCGTCAGCAGCATCCGCAGGACCAGCGGCTTGGGCTCAAGTTCAGCACGGGCCTCTTCCCTGCGCCGCTCGCCCGCCTCG
Source organism: Candidatus Poseidoniales archaeon (assembly GCA_038150305.1). Lineage (GTDB taxonomy): Archaea > Thermoplasmatota > Poseidoniia > Poseidoniales > Poseidoniaceae > MGIIa-L3. The sequence goes on from JAYOTG010000037.1 coordinate 7,815, forward strand.
ACGTGGGGTGTCATGGCGTCCAGCAAGGCTCCCTCGACGGCGGGCAAACGAAGGCCCTCGTCCCCCACCATGTCCATCAAACCCCCAAACCCTGTTTGTGAATTTCCCAACCGTGCGTCGTCCATCGGCACCATCAAGACCGGGATGGCCATGGTGGGCTTGTGTCGAGAATCGACGACATCGCCTCGTCGGGCAGCGACCTGCTGCTCGTCGTGGAAGCACAGGGTCCACTCGCGGGCGCACCCATCGTGCTCTTCTCGGTCCTGCTCCTCCTGCAAGGCCACCGTCGTCTGCCCGTCACGGCCTTCGCCATCGGTGCAGCCGCCGGCTACGTGCTGGCCCCAAACCTGCTTGGCATGCTCGCGTCGGTGGGCGTTGAATCACCGCTGGACATGGCGCAGAGCCAACTGGTGTGTGCCGCGATCATCGGCGTCATGATGGTCTCCGTGGCTCAAGCCAGCCTCCGCATGATGGCAGGTTTGCTGGCCTTCATCGGCATCACGGCCGGTGTGCAGGCCCTCTACGTGCGCGGCATCGACATCGAGCAGGGCGAATTCATCCCGATCATCGCCGCCCTCGTGACGTGGTACTTCACCCGCTCCGTGCGACGGCTCCTGCCGACCATCGCGGCCGCGGCCGTGGGCTCGGTTGGCCTGCTCGTGGGCGTGTTCATCCTCCTCGAAATGCCGGTCATGACCCTCCATCCGGGCGCTTCGACCACGATTTGGTTCGCCATTCCCCTCGCGGGCATGAGCTTCGTCTACCAGAACCGAGCCGCCAAGAAGCGGGCACAGAAGAAGGAACTCGAGGGCCTGATGAAGGACCCGTCGATGAAGAACCTCACCGACGCGCAAAAGCGCGAGCGCGCCCTCGAAGTGCAGGCCCGCCTGAAAGCCGGCCGCAGGGCGACCGGCGGTGGAGGCAAGGTCGGCGGCAAGGGCACTGGGACCGTCCGTCGTCGACGCGAACCACTGGAGCAGTACCTGACGCCTTACGGCAAGTCGGTGCTCGACCGCCAAGCCATCGAAGGCTCTCGCCGGCACCGAAGAGAGCGTTCAAGACAACATCCCACGCCAGACGAAGCGTGAACCTCGCCCACGCGAGGCACAGGTGAGCACGATGCGTACGATGGCCCTCCTCCTGACCACCATGATGCTGACGCTGCCGCTGGCGGGCTGCCTCGGCGGAGAGGAGCCTGAACCGGAGGCGCCCGCGCCGACGGTGTGGGACTTCGAGCGGCCTGAATTGACCTGGTACCACCTGCCCGGCGCCGTGGACGCGTGGGGCAACGACAGCCTCGGCCTCGAAGGTCGAAACGCCCCCTTCCACGCCATGGGCACCTACTACGGCATCGGCATGTCCACCTTCGAGCCGACGATGGGCATCACCGAGTCTCAGACCCTCTTCATGAGTTCCTACGGCAACGGACCGGGTGGCTCCACGGCCGTGGTGGCCTGCGATTTGATCGGCATGACCACCATGCTGGACTATTCTTGCGAGAACGTCTACGATCCGCTGCTGCCCATTGCGAACTCCAACGACCCCTACATCTACGTCGACCCGTGGACCAGCCGCATCATGAAATTCGACATGCACGCCTTGCTTGGCATGACCGTCGAATGGTCCGACGACGAGGGCGCATCGTGGAACGGACCCAGCGTGGCCACGCAGATTTACTCGGTGCAGGACCACCAAACCATCGCGAGCTCCAACATGGAAGCCCTCTTCCATCCGACCACCTGGATGTTCTGCATCAACGGCAACGCGCCGCACCCCTTGTGCTCCTCAAGCCAAGACGGCGGCGCCACGTGGGGCCCAGAAACCTCGGGCGCACCGGTGACCTGCTCCTCGGGCGGCTTGTCCGCTCACCTGGTGGGCAGCGTGGACGGCAACTTCTACCGCGGCAACAAGGGCTGCACGGGTGAAGGCTACTCGGTCTTCCGCACCACCAACGCGGGCATCTCGTGGACGGAGCACCCGCTCCCGACCTCCGAAACGGGCACCGCCGACACCTGGAACGCCGAAGAGGCGCAGGTGGAGGTCGATTCCGCCGGCAACGTGCACGCCATGTGGATGGGCCTCGACGACATGCCCTACTGGTCCTACTCGCGCGACCAAGGCACGACCTGGTCCAACGCGACCATGATCGCCCCACCCATCGGCCTGACCGGCACCGGATTCCCCGTGGTCGTGGCCGGCGACGAAGGCACCGTGGCCTTCGGCTACGTCGGTGAAGACGCCCGCGAAGAGGAAATCTGGAACGCGTACCTGACCTACGCGACGGACGCCTTCAACGAGACGCCGCTGTTGACCACCGTCCAACTCAACGCGATGGACGACCCGATCGACACCCTCGAAGACTGCGGCTACAACCGCTGCGGCGGTCTCGGCGACTTCCTCGACATCCGCGTAGACGCCGAAGGGCGCACCTGGTTTGCCTTGGCCCACAACATCGGAGGCGACAGCGGCGCCGACGTCGGCATCTTCGCGACCTTCCACGAGGGCCCGAGCTTGCGCGGCGAAAACATCACCATGCTTGCTCCGATGCCCGCCGGTGGCCCACAGACCCTCTGAGCCCGGTAAAAGAGAAGGTCATTGGGCCAATCCCCGGTCATGCGCAGGACGCCCTTCGACGGGTCCCCGCCTCCCGAAGAGGAGCAGATGAGTCCGCTGGAGCGGACGCTGTTCCTCGGCTTCATGGCCGTTGTCGGCCTCTTGCTGCTTTCTTTTGCCTACGGCCTCGTGTTGGCATTGATAGGAACCTGAACGGCATCAGCCGGTAGGCGCATCCATGAGGTTGATCTGGCGCACGGCCTCGACCACGTCACCGTCTTCCCACCAATCCACCGCGACGAAGGTCGGTCGCTTGCCGTATTGAACCCAGCACTCCGTGGCCCGTTCGACGATGAAATCGACCTGGTTGACCTCTTCAGCGCGCAGCGGGTCGGAAAGGCCTACAGGGCCACCAAGCCAGTTGTTCATGTGGTAGACCGGCTGAGCGCCGTCACCTCGGTGCACGTCACAATTCATGTCTTCAGGCTCGCTTTCTGCGTAGTTGGTCGTCCACCCGTAGGTGGTGAAGCCGTGGAAATGAGGATGCGCCTCGTCGTTGGCTTGCTCCCAGAAAAGGACCAGGGTCGTGCCGTCGTCGACCAACTCGCCCAAGGTCGGCCACGGCGTGTTCAATTCGTGAACGTAGACGCGATCGGTCAAGTTCGCCCCGCTGAACTGCGCCCACAGGTGGTCCGGCTCGACGTAGTTCTCGATGAGCAGGGTCACCACGTCACGCGGCGCTTCGGACATCCGGGATTCGAGCTCGCTTAACCAGACGCTGGGATCGACACGCCCGTACGAGCACGGACTGATGGCACCGTCGTGGCTGCCGTGGCAGAAGCGCACTTCGTCCACCAACGGGTCGTCGCGGTCGAGGTAGTGCGTGTCGAGCATGAAGGCCCGCATGCCGGCGTCCCACTGCGCGTCAAGCCCGCTGCGGTGGTTGCTCGCAGGGTAGAAGATGCCGTCCGCGTGGGTCGCAAAGGCGTTGTGCGTTTCAGGGAAGGTGACCTCGTCGTAGGGACGGTCGCAGAGGACCTCCATCCCGTTGCATTCGCCTTCGGAGGATTCCGCCAAGACCGGGGTGTCCTCAGAGGAGAACACGCTCCACGACACCGCCACCAAGAGCAGCGGCACGAGGGCGGCGAAGGCCCACCGTGTGGCGTTCATCGAGCGCTGAAGCAGCACGGCTCCTCATCATCTTTGTCGAGCGAGGAGGACGAAAGCTGAGACGGCTACCAAAGCGTAACCTGAACATGAGCTCTCATGCATGGGTCGTAACCCAGCTCACATGCTGTCCAGTTCTCTCTGGAGTGCATCGATTTCGGATTGAATACGCTGACGTTCCTCTTGATCTCGTCTTTCGTTTTGTGCGGTTTGTTCTGCTTGATTTTGACTGCTCTTTGCGGCCACCCATTCACTGCAGTGTCGGATATCGGCGAGGATTTCCACAACGCTTGAGATGAGATTCTCCACGTTGCCGCATGAAGTACACAGTTCTGCTGAGAGTTCAACATCTCGACTTATCGACCAGAAGATGTCCTCAATCTCGGTGCCGTGCAAGACGTGCTCGCTAGCATAGGTGTAGTCGTTGTACTTCCCTTCATTGCCATCGCACAGTTGCTCAATGAGTTGTTGCCGTAACTCCTCTCGAGCCTCCACCAATGCCGGGGGTGCGCTCAACAGGATTGGGTCGTATGAGGGCCCTCCGCCGTAACCTGGGTTGTAGTAGTCATGCCTGTTGTTCATGCTGACCCGAACAAGCGGCGAACTGCATGCCGAACATTGTGCCATGCCAGCACATGATGACATCGCCAAATAGAGATGACGGCGTAGGCTGAATCTCCTTACACAAGTGTACCTTGACTCGGTAAAGACAACATCACTCTTGGAATTGGACCGTAGTCGGAAGGTGAGCACGCCCCTGTTGCGAAGAGGGCCGTGGCCGGGAGGTGAGCACGGCTCTGCCGTGCGAAGAACATCAGTCATCAGACCTCCTGAGGCCACGGCCCGCTCGCAGCATCAAGAAGCAGAGGGCCGTGGCCGGGAGGTGAGCACGGCTCTGCCGTGCGAAGAACAGAGGTCAGCGCCTTTCCTGAGGCAACGGCCCGCTCGCAGCATCAAGAAGCAGAGGGCCGTGGCCGGGAATTGAACCCGGGCTGGCAGAACCAC
>JAYOTG010000038.1:0-7701 GCA_038150305.1 Candidatus Poseidoniales archaeon
GACCTTGGCCCTGACCTTGGCCCTGACCTTGGCCTTGACCTTGGCCCTGACCTTGTCCTTGACCCTGTCCTTGACCTTGGCCTTGACCTTGGCCCTGACCCTGTCCTTGGCCCTGGCCTTGTCCTTGACCCTGGCCTTGGCCTTGGTCTTCGGACTCGCCACCGCCTTCGGTGCCACCGTCGCCGGAACCTGCTTCGGACTCCTGGAAGTCAGGATCGTAGGCGTCGGGGATGCCGTCGCCGTCCGAGTCAGAGTACTCGCCGTCGTTGGGGTCGGTCGGGAACTGGTCGACGTTGTCCGCCTTGCCGTCACCGTCGGTGTCGGAGTTGTTCGGGTTGGTACCCTTCGCGTACTCCGCGGCGTTCGACAGACCGTCGCCATCCGGGTCAGCGTTGGCGTCACCGCCCGAGGTGGGGTTGAGGCCGTTGGCCACTTCCCAACCGTCGGGCAAGCCGTCACCGTCGCTGTCGGCGTTGTTCATGTTCGTGCCCTGAGTTTGCTCTTCGGCGTTGGTCAGACCATCGCCGTCCCAGTCGGCGCCACCGTCGGTGCCGTCGAGTGGGTCAGACCCCTCGCCCGCGACCGCCGTAGCGGTGCTCAGGGCGAGGAAGAGCGCAATCAGGACGCTCACGAGCTGCTTGCTGTTGTTCTTCGTCTTGTTCATGTTTGTACACTCCTTGTTTCTTGGTTGTGTTTTACACAGGGAACCCGCTGTTCCCTCTTTCCGCACGAAGGCCGGTGATCTGCACAGGCGATGGGCGGGAGGTCAGCGGTGAGAGGAGGGCGGCTTGAGACGCGGCGTAGAGCATACGCTCCTCTGCGAACACCTGAGCGGTGGTCGCCATGCCGTTGATGTCTCGCAGTGTGCCGTTTTCGTACTCCTCATTCATCGCTTTTCACGGGGTCGTTCATAGGGAACCCAACGTTCCCTCTACCGCTGGAACCGGACTGACCCTATTTGAAGGGCGCGGCGGCCTGCTCAAGAAAGGCCTGCTGCGATCGGTGGCTCGGGAAGCAGCATCGAAGCGGGGTGGCTGCGAACGTATTGCGCGACCGTGGTGGCGACCTCCAGATCGAGGAAGCGATGCTGCCGGCGGCCGCCGTTTCCGGTGGCCTTTGCGAAGAGGTCTTGGAAGCCTGGGATGCGGGATCGAACGTGTCGCGTCAACGCGATTTTTGCGGCACGGACGGTGTTGGAGCCTCGCAAGTGATGGCCGTCAGGGCCCTCGAGCCCAAGGTAGTGCACCAACCTCGCTTGGCGTTCGCCAACCTTGCCGCCCAGGGCAATCATGCCGAGGATGATGAATTGGTCGCGCGTGGCGGCGTCCCACCTGTGGTGGTTACGCGGCTGTTCTTTGGTGCCGTCGAACTTCTCAACCAGGGCCTGGTAAATCTCTTGATGTCGGTCGTCGAGGTGCTCAACGCTGGGCGGCTCCACGTTTCTTGGCTCCAGTCGAGCGTCGTGCGGAAGGATTGACGCGAAGCTTTCGAAGCGGTATTCTGACTTGAGCCAACGCTCCAAGCGGGTGGAAAAGGTCGGATCTGTGCCTGATTGCTGCCACACCGATCTTCGGATCAGATCCTCAGCCTCGGCTTCAAAGACCTCGGGTGAGCGGCGAGCAATGGCATGAATGGCGTCGAGAAGGCCGTTGCGGCGGACTTCCCGCTCTTTTCTGAGAAGGTTCAGCTCGTCGGGTGACATGTTCTCATCATGTTCTCGGTCAGGTCCTAGTTTAGTCTTATCCGCACGCGCATGCACATGCACATCTTGAACGGGGGGCATCATCATGAATCGAACACGAAAATCCTCGAGCACACATAAACAACGCACAGATGAATCCGAGGACGGGGAGTTCAATCGAACAAACCGTCCAAGGAACGCCGCATCGAGCGGTGGGGGCCCACGCCGGCAATGCCGTAAGGTGGATCAAAGGCTTCCCATCCCATGCGGGCATAGAAGCCAATGGCGGCTTCCCTCGCCTGCAACCATCCCGTCCGTGCGCCCCATACGCGAACCGAGGCGCGCAAGAGGTGGTCGAGGGCCAGCGCGCCGAGGCCGGTTCCACGCCAGGCCTCAAGCACGCCCATCTGCCGCACCTGCACGGCAGGGCGGAGGTCAGGTGCCGCGTCGCGCAGCGGCGAAAAGGAAGGAATCTGGGCTGCTCCAGGGCCTAAATGGTCGGCCGCTGCGCCATCCCCCTCGATGAGGTGCCCACGGGCCACGGCCACCACCGCTCCGTTCACCTCCACCCACACGTGCAGAGCCTGATCGTCGTCTGGAAGCCGTTCCGACCCGGGTGGCCGTCCGAGCGGTTCCCGAAGCACGGCGTACCGCGTGACGTAGTAAGCCTCTGGCGCCACCTCGCCAGGTCCAGCCACGTGGACAACGGGCTTTGGCATGGCCTCACCACGTGGCGAAACTGGCCCAGAGCCAGAAGACGAACGAGCCAGGCATCAACAGGAAGCCGGTGATGGCGCCCCATGCGGCGGAGCGCCCCTTGCGAAGCCCACCGACCAAAGCAAGGATGGGTAAGCCCAGCAGCGAGGCGAGGGGGGCCACGGTCAACATCGTGGTGTACGCCGCCCAGCGGCGGTCGTCCATCTCCCACGCCACCATGTTCTCAAATTCAATGTTCAAGTTGAGCGTCGTGTTACCGAGCTGTTCGTGGTCGAGCCAGAGTGTGGAATTGCCGGGTGACCATCCACCAACCTGAACGCCGTACCTGTAGGTCTGAAGATCGAGATTGGCTTCCATGAGGTCCGTGGCCGAACCCCAGCAGTTCCTCATGTAGGTGTTCAGTTGGATGCGCTCGTCCTCTTCGAGTTCAGGATGGGGAACCAAAATCTCGAGGTGGTCGAAATCGCACGGTCGGTCAAGATCTGCCGACGTGTAGTTCACGACCCAGCCGTCTTCCATCGCGACGGGCGTCATGTCATGGGACTCGGTCCAGTACGTGGTGCTGTAGAGCACGGCGGTCGAGTTGCTGTGGTTCACCCAAAGGTCGGTGGTGATGAACAGGGTACGGTTCTCCCAATCGTTGCTGACCTCCACGGTGAAGGCGTTGAGGTCGATCGGCATGTACCTCATCATGACATCACGCGGCGATTCTGTATCCCACGTTTGGTCGTAGTTGTAGCCCCCGTAGTACCCGTACTCACTGGAAGCCATGTCGCCGTAATCCAACCAAACTTCGTTCTGATACCATTCGTCTGTGCCGTAATCTGCCGACATGTAAGACCTTGAAAGGTAGGACAGGCGAAGGTCTCCGTCCGGGTTCATGCGCACCTCTCCCTTGCCGTTGATGACCTCAACCTCGGCCTCTTCGTAGCTCCAAATGTCTTCGGTGTTCATGTAGGACAGGGTCGCTGACAACAAGAGGGCGGCGAGGAGCAATTGCAGGGCGCACGCCATGCCCATGAAACGCCAATAGGTGCCGCGCTGCCACGGGCTCTTCGTTGGCGTCACGACGCCGTAGCCTGCTTCGCCGGCCACGCCCCCGCTCAACACCGGTTGCCCAGACAACGTCGAGTTGACCGCTGCATCGGTAAGCATCACGGACGCAGGGGCGGTGGGCGCTGGCTCCTTGTGCTGGCCAGCGTCCTGCGCCCAAGGAGGCGCGGCTGCCTCGGTCATGCACGGAGGGCAGCCTGCGGTGATTTCAGGGGTTCGTCGAATTGAGTCGCCGAGGGATGGGGTGAAATATCGGGCGCGGCTCGGCGACCTGCTGCACGGATGTCAGAGTGGCTATGAGCGGGACTGCAGATCCTGAGACCGGAGTTCGAATCTCCGTCCGTGCTCCTCACCCCCAGCAAGCGTGGCTGTGCCCTGCACTAGGCACGCACATTTGAAGACCGGAAGCGCGTCGTTCACCCATCCGTCCTTGCGATGGATGACATGGAGATGGGACCATGCCTCGCCCGAACCCGGTGTTTTCAGACGTCGGTCGTGGTTTTGCCGCCTACCTGGCACCACCACCTCCTGACGTGATCCGTTTCACGGTGGGTCAGCCCGATTACCTCACGCCTGAACCGGTGGTGGACGAAGCCGTCAAGGCCCTTCGCGGCGGTGCGCACGCCTACACCCGAACCCAGGGCAGTCCCTCGCTGTGTGCCGCGGTTGCGTCCCACTTGGAAGGCTACGGCATTCCAGCCGCGGCTGACGACGTGGTGGTCACCCCGGGCTGCAAGCAAGCGGTGCTCTACGCCCTCATCACCACCTTGGAGGCTGGAGACGAAGTCCTGCTCCTCTCCCCGGCTTGGCCCTCCTACGACGGCATGGTGCAAATCGCGGGCGGCCGTCCCGTCCACGTCCCCGTGCGACGCGAGGATTACCACCCGGACCTTGCGGCCATGCGCGCCGCCATCACCCCGGCCACCAAGGCCATCCTGCTCAACTCGCCAAACAACCCGACGGGGGCGGTCTACACCCGTGAAGAAGTGAAAGGCATCGTGGATCTGGCCGTCGAACATGACCTCTGGATCATCGACGACATGATCTACGCTCCACTCGCCTTCACCGAGGAAGGCTACGCCTCTCCTGCGTCAATGCCCGGTGGGGCAGAGCGAACCGTGACCGTGGGCGGCTGGTCCAAGGGCTGGGCCATGACCGGGTGGCGGCTCGGATGGATCACAGGACCGCATGACCTCATGCAGGCGGTGATGACGATGAACACCAGCGCGTCCACGCACGTGCCCACCTTCCTGATGCCCGCGGCGGAAACCGCCCTCGGCCTGACCGCTGAGGTGCAAGCCATGGCCGATTCCTTTGCGGCACGACGCGTGCTCTTCCACGAGGGGTTGCAGCGCCTGCCGGGCGTCCATGCCCCCATGCCAGAAGGCGCCTTCTACGCGCTGGCCGACGTCACGGGAACCGGCATGGATGACGTCACCTTCGCCGACCGCGCCCTCGAAGAGGCTCGCGTGGCGGTCATTCCGGGCTCCCTGATGGCCGGTGGCGAAGGCCTGATTCGGATGTCGTACGCCACCGACGAAGCGTCCATCACCGAAGGCATGCGCCGTCTGCAGGCCTGGTTGGAAAGCCTCTGAGCCCGAGGCTCAGCGGTTTCGCTTGCCCTTCTTGCCGCCTTTGCCCTTGGCTGGACGGCGGGGCCGTCCGTCGTCTTCCCACGCCCTCGAATTGCGGGCGCGGCGGTCTTGTTGGTCGATCCAAGCGTCACGCGCATCGGACCGAGAAGGACGGCTGAGGTGATCGGGCATGTCGGCAAAGGATTCGATGGTCAAGCGAAGGCCGCCGAGTTCGTCCTGCAGCTGGCGGACGTTTTCGCCTCCTTTGCCGATGAGTGGCGCGACCATGTGTTGCGGTGCGTAGACGGTCGCGGTGACGTCGCTGGTGAAGTCGATGGTGCACTCCACGCCCACCCACTGCCGAATGGTGTGGGCGAGTTGGGCCTTGGCCAGCTTGCGCATCGGCGATTCATGGCCTTGCGGTCCGCCCACGGGCACCACGGCGATTTCCTGACCGAAGGCGAACATCTCGTGGGTCACCTGCCCGTCGGGGAAGGTGCACACTTCGATGACCGGGCGAGCCAATTCCTCCTGCATGCCGGAAGGTGGTTTCACGGTCATCTTCAGTTCGAGCACCTGTGCGATTTGGCCCTGTTCAACGTGGATGATGGTGTCCAAGACCTGGCTGACCAGACCAAGTTCGACCTTCCCGATGAGGCGCTGCACGGCTTCCAGCGCGGAGTTCGCGTGCGTCACACCCAGAAGACCAACGCCGGCAAGACGGACGTCGGCGAAGATCTCGAAATCGCGAGCACGGCGCACTTCGTCGAAGATGACGAAGTCGGGGCGGACGAGGAAAATGATCTCCGCGGTCTTCTCCAAATCGCCTTCCAGCGGTGCGTATTGGGTGATGCGGTCTGCGAGTTGAAGGTCGCGAGGCGCCTCCATCGTCTTCACCATCGCACCCACGTTGCGGTCGAGGTGGCCGGCGATGGCTTGGGCCAGCGTGGTCTTCCCTGAACCGGGGCGGCCGGAGATGAAGACGCCGCGATGGTGGTCCGACAAGCGGTCGATGAGGCGCTGGTCGAGGTCGTAGGCCTCGATTTCCAGGCGGGCCACGGGCCTGACGATGGTGATCTCGTGGGCGTCCGCGAAGGGCGGCCACGCCATGGTGATGCGCAAGTCGCCCAGCTGGATGACCTGGCAGCCCTTGCGGTCAATCTCGAGGAAGCAGTCGCTGCGGTCGTCGTTCGCGTCCACCAAATCACGGAAGGCGTCCATCAATTCGGACATCTGCGGCGTCTCCCACGCCTCGTCGATGCCCTCGACCTCACCCAAGCGGAGTTCGGAGATGTGCCCCGCCTTGGTGCGCGGCAGACAGCCCGCCTTGAGGAACAGCGTGGAGACCTGTTCGGTCAACAACGCGTCCACGGAGGCGGGAAGGTCCGGATGGTCGCCATGGGTGGCCATGCCGCAAGGGTGGCGCCGAAGCCCTTCACCCTTCGCCGTCTTCAGGTCTTGACGTTGGGCTCCATCCACAGGTAGGTGGCGTAGCCGGTGCCCACCGTGGCGAGCATGGTCAGGGCGGATTCAACCAGAGGGTAACCGAGGCTGTTGACCATCCACAACGTCGAGACCATGCCCACGAGGAAGGCCCCGAGGTGGCCGAGCAGTGTACCAGCACGCAGGTCGATGGCACCCTCGAGCGGAGAAGACTCGGCGAGGGCCCAGATGATGGCGGTGACCGCGCAGGCGGCGATGAGGACGAGCATGCCCATCATGACGGTCCCGTCGAGCAACCACGCCGCGACGCCAAGGATTCCCGAGAGCCCGAACATGCGGCCAACGGTGCGCATTGAGAGGGACATGGCTCAGCGCACTCGACCTCGATTCTTGAATTCTCGCGCGACGAGGCGCCGGACGGCTTGATGAGGTGGGGCGCGCTCGGAGGTCCATGGAGGGACCGCGGCTCGAACGGGCGTTGACCTCCGTGCCTCCTTTGCCCCCTGCCGCGATGGAGGGCGCAGCCGCTGTGCTGGACAGCGCGCGGCTGTTCCGCTACGGTGAGCACGTGCCCGAAGGCACGTGGGTGGCCCGCCTTGAGCGGGCCTTCGCCGAGCACTTTGGCACCCGCTTTGCCGTCGCGGTCAATTCAGGCGGCTCGGCGATGTTCCTCGCCTTGCGCTCAGCCGGCGTCGAAGCAGGTGACGTCGTGCTGCTCAACGCGTTCACCCTCGCACCCGTTCCCGGCGCCATCGAGCACCTCGGCGCGAAGGTCGTGTTGGTGGACGTGGACGCCGATCTACGCGTCGACCTCGACGACCTTGAGCAGGCCATCATCGAACACCGGCCGAAGGCCTTCCTGCTGTCACACATGCGCGGGCACGTCGCCGATATGGCGGGCGTGGTCGCCTTGTGCGAGGCCCATCGCGTGATCCTCATCGAGGACTGTGCCCACACCCTGGGGGCCAGTTACGACGGGACACCCACCGGGCTGTTCGGTGCTGCCGGCTGCTTCAGTTTGCAGACGTGGAAGCAGATCAACGCCGGCGAGGGCGGCATCATCGTCACCGACGACGAGGACCTCGCGGCCCGTGCCATCCTTGCCTCTGGCGCGTACATGCTCCACGCCCAGCACGGTACGCCGCCTTCGGAAGACGTGATTCAGCGCTGGGCGCCCCACACGCCGAACTGCTCCATGCGACTCAACGAATTGGCCGCCGCCATCGCGCTGCC
>JAYOTG010000038.1:7801-12192 GCA_038150305.1 Candidatus Poseidoniales archaeon
TCGTCGTCCGGCCGATCGGATTCGTCCGAAGTTGATTCCCCGTTGTCGCCCTTGGCTTCGCGGTCGTCATCCTTCCCTTCGCTGCCGTCCGACTTGGCCTCCTCTTCCTGGACCTCCTCGGACCAGATGTCGTAATATTCCGGCCATTGGCGGTCGAGTTCCACCGAAGCGGACTGGTTCAGCGTGCTCAGGTTTGTGGCGGTCACGCCACCTGCGGAAAGGGCGACCACGAAGTCGCCCATGAAGATGGAGCGACGGATTTGCGTTTCACCGCCCCACCAGCGGCCGTCTTCGGCATCGAAGAAGAGTGAATGGTCGACCTCTCCGTACATCGAGAGTTCACCGGAGGTTTCGTTCACCTCGACGAGCATCAGCTTCGAGACGTACTCGTAGGACCAATGGTGGCCTCCGGACGCATCGGTCCAGCTGTTGTAGCGGTAGGTGGACAGCGGCACGGCAAGAAGGCCCTTGGGCGCCCAGTACTGGAAGGCCTTGTGCTCGTAGGTCGCTTCCGACCAGCCCCAGCTCCAACCGCCTTCACCGGGGTTTTCGACGGGCGCCAGGTCGAGGTGATCGTTCTGGGTTGGCGTGGTCGGATCGCTGACGTCGAAGGTCTGAATGCGTGTGGTCGACCAATCCAGTCCGGTGCCGTCCGCGTTGGCCGGCGCCAGCCCGATGGTCAGCAGCATGCCCTCTGACATCGGGTGAATGTAGGTCGAGACGCCGGGCACCTCCAACTCTCCGAGAACGGTGGGGTTGGTCGGATCGCTCAGGTCGATGGTCCACAGCGGATCGATTTGTTCGAAGGTCACCACGTACGCCATGTCCTCGGTGAAGCGGGCCGACCAGATGCGTTCGCCTTCCGCAAGGCCACCGACGTGGCCGATTTGCCGCAGGATTTGCTCGCCCGTCTCGATGTCGGCCGCGCGCTCCAACGTCACCACATGGCTGACCATCGGCTCTGGGTCCTCCATCCACCAGCGGCCCCACTGGCCGGTGGTGGTGGCCACGCGCACGATGCCTTCATGCTCAGAGAGCGAGAACTGGTCGAGGACGGTGCCGTTCACGCGGCCCGATCCGGTGTAGAGCGTGGTGCCGGGGTTGCTGATGTCGAAGGTATGCAGGTTGGTCGACTCGTCCAGGTCGTCGTTGCCCCAGAACCACCATCCTGCGAAGGAGGGTTCGGCCACGATGAGCACGTCTTCTGAGGCGTAGACCAGCGGCGAATTGCCGACGATGTGATCGGCCTCAAACTCGAGGGTTGGCGTGGCCAGATCAAGCGTGAAGATGCTGGTGAAGCCCCGGTTCATGCCCTCTTCAGGTGCGGAGAAATCGGCGCACTCGCCGTCCGACATGTGGTGGGTGGTGATCGTGGTGCCGGCCCGCTCGTGCACCTGGGGCAACAGATCCTCGAGCGCCAAACCGTCGATGATCTCGCGGTTTCGCTCGATGGCTTCCCACGCGGCTTGCTCGCGAAGTTGGCGGCGCAGCGGGTCGTCGTAGTCCAGACGGTAGTAGCCGTCCGGCAGCTCAAGCCACGTGTTCAGGCCGGGGATGTCCATCCACGCGTGCGTCACGGCACGGATGCTGCCGTTGACTTCGCGTGCGGTGGAATACCAGCCCTCGATGTACAATTCGCGCTCGACTTCAGGCGCGCTGCGGTCGTCCATGTCGAGCACGGTGAACTTGGTCAGGGTGGAGGTCCGCCACGAGCCGTAATCGCCGCCCCAGCCCATGGCTTGGGACAGCGGATCTGCGCTGCGCAGGTTCCACGCGGATACGGAAGAGATGACCACCAACCGGTCGCCGTTGAGCAGCATCGCCTGCGGCGAGCCTTCGACGGTCATGTTGGCCACCAGGTCGAGGTCGCCGAATTCGGGCACGGCAATGACGTGCAGCGTTTGCCCGTTGAGGTAGTAGATGTGGTGACCGTCGGTTTTCACGAAATCGGCTTCGTCCACGCCTTGCTCCTGATTGTTGGTGCCGGAGAAATCCTTGCCCGCGGTACGGGTTTGGGGTGTGGCCGAGTTGGACCCCCCGTCAGCGGACATCTCGGCGTCCATGGCAATGTCGTCTTCCATCCAGCCCCAGCCGTAGAAGTACTGCTCCTCGACCGCTTGCAGAAGTTCGACGCGCATCTCTTGTTCGAGGGATTGCTTGAGGGCATCCTCGAGGTCCGCGCAGGTGGCGTAGCCGGTCAGGTGTGCGCTGCCAATCGACCGTTGGGTCAGGTCACCCCAGCCGTCTGGAAGTTCGATGAGGTCGAAGTCGTCATCGGACACGTTGTCGATGGCGCCAAGGCATCCTGAGAGGAAAAACATGGCCAAGACCATGACGGCAAACACGCGCTTCATGCCCAAATCTCAGGTCCCGTTGCATATCAAGAACGTGGTTGAATGTGTTTGACGTACGCCCACCGGAGGCTTCACACCAACCGCCGTCCACCTCGGAGCATGGAGGGCGGCGAGGTCGAAATCGAGCGCCGCTTCCTCATCGACGGCCGTGGCCCACGCCCTTGGGTGGACGACAACGAGGGAACGATCAGTATGGCTCAGGTCTACCTCGGACGTGATGGGTTGAGCGTGGACGTGGCCGGAGGGCGCGTCCTGCACAAGGGCACGGTCTTGGTCGAAGGGGTCCCATCAGAACGTTTGGAACGCATCGCCGCGCTTGAGGGCTGGGCGGTTCGCCTGCGCATGGAAAACGACCGCGCCGTGCTGACGCTCAAAGGGCCGCGCACGGGGGCCACGGCCGCCGAACACGAGTTCCCCGTTGACGAGGCGCTCGCACGCGATGCGCTGGGCCGCCCTGACCTTCCTGTGGTCGAGAAAACCCGCCACTTGTGGCGCGGCGACGACGGTCACCTGTGGGAGGTCGACGAGTTCGAAGGGCCGCTGGCCGGCCTCATCATCGCCGAGGTTGAGTTGGCCGCCGAGGACGAGTCCGTGGTGCTGCCCGCCTTTTTGGGCCTCGAAGTCACCACCGCAACGTCGTGGTCAAGCCATTCCCTAGCGAAGCTCGTGCTCGAGGCTCGGCGCAACGAATGAGGGCGTCAGCCGAAGTCCAACGGCCTCCGGGCTGACGTTGCCTTGAAGTGCGCAACCTTCGCTGTTCGCTCATGGCGTCGGGTCCGGAACACGACGACGAAACGCCATCCTTGGCCTCACGCGTCCTCGACCTGCTCGACGACGACCTGCTTGGCCAGATTGACGTCCCAGCAGAGGCGGCGCCCGAATCACCGCTCGATGCACCGGCTTTGGTTGACGGCGCTCAAGCACCTGAGGAACCGCAGCCTCCCGAAACCGACACGCCACAGCCCGAGGCATTGCCCCAGCTCACAGACCTGCCGACGGAAGTCGCCGCTGAACACGATGACGTGGATCAAGAAGGCGAACCTGAACCGGTGGAAGAACCCCCCTCCACTGACGTCGTGGCGGAAGGCAGCGCGGGTGAAACGATGGACGAACCCGGTGCGCCGGCGCCCAGTGAAACGCGGCGCAGTCGGAAGTTCAAGCCAAAGGGCATGTTCCTCGGACGCCGCCGCGACAACGACGAGCCGGTGGACATCAAGTCCACCGTCTTGGCCCGGCACGCCGCCATGCTCGGCAGCACGGGCAGCGGAAAGACGGTGATGGCCAAGGCCCTCATCGAGGAGGCGGCGCTTGCGGGCATTCCCGCCCTCATCATCGACCCGCAAGGCGATTTGGCCCGGCTTGCGCTTGGTGGCGACGCATCCACGATCGAAGCCAAGGGCGAGGATGCGGCGCGGATGCGCCGACTGATGGACAGCACGGAGGTGCGCATTTGGACGCCCTTGCGCAGCAAGGGATTGCCGCTGTGCATCGACCCTTTTCACGCACCGCCGGCGGACCTGGACCCCGAAGAGGCGATCACGGCATGGGACATGGTGGCTGCTGGGTTCACCAGCCTGGCCGGATACGACGTCGAGAAGGCGCAGGGCAAGACGATCAAACCCTACCTGTACGAAGTCCTCGTCCAAGGCACGCGTGTTGGGTTGGACGTGGCCGACTTCCAATCGCTGTCACGCGTGGTGCGCGAACCCCACGATGCCTTCCTTCGACACCTGTATCCCGAGTGCTTCGCAGAGCCTGACGAGGAATTCGAAGGGGAAGCCCCTCAATTGCCACCATGGACGGTGGTCGCCGGTGACCACGGCCTGACCGACTTCGAGGAGCGCTTGCCCAAAGCCACGCGGTACGAGTTGGCCCGGCGGCTGTCGGCCTTTTCGAGCGGTGTTAACCAGTTGCTCTTCTCCAACGGCGTCCCGATCAACATCGATGCCTTCACCGAACCGGCGGTGCCCGGTAAGGTTCCCCTCAACATCGTCTACCTGAACACCATTCAGGACGAGAACCAGAAGCAGTACTTCG
>JAYOTG010000039.1:0-8885 GCA_038150305.1 Candidatus Poseidoniales archaeon
GCATCAAGAAGCAGAGGGCCGTGGCCGGGAATTGAACCCGGGCTGGCAGAACCACAATCTGCCGTGCTAACCCCTACACCACCACAGCCAAGAGGTATCGCGCCGTCCTGACGCGCCTATTTCAACGCACCGCAACGCGTTTCTTCATGCTGCAGGAGACCCGTGCGTTCAAGTGCCGCTGGGGCCCAAGCCAAAGCATGACCAAGGCCCGCGTGGCGACCTTGCTCGTCCTCTTGATGCTGCTCCCCGCCCTTCCGGCCGGTGCACGAAGCGTACACAGCACGGCCGATGTGGACCTGTTGCCGCAAGGCGTGTTCAACGACGCGACCGCGTGGGACCTCGACGACAGCGTGTCCTTCAGCACCGCACCGGCACAGCACACCCAAGCCATGGTCGCCGACGATCACCTGACCTTCATGCACGAGCGCCCAGAAAACCTCGTGGCGCAGACGGTCTGGGCGACGGCCACCCCGACCGACAGCAACGCCAGCCTCGGGGCGCCCGACGGGGCCTACACGTGGAGCACCGGCCCCGACATCGACGTCAACGGCTTCGACGTCAGTGGCCTGACGAATTACGCGGTGCGCGACGTGACCCTGTTGCTGGCCATCGAAGTCCCAGGTGCCCTGTATCAGGACAAAGTTCGGATTTCCCACGAGACGGGTGGCGTCTTCGATCTGGTCAAAACGTGGTCCAACACCGGCGCGGGCATCGATTACATGGACGGCCAACCCTACCGCATCGCCCTCGACGATCCAACCAACTGGACCTGGAGTGAACTCGCCGACCTGACGGTCCGACTGGACTACGTCTCGGAAGGGACCACCGACGACAGCGAGCTTCGCGTGGACGCCGTTGGCCTCGAAATCGTGGTGTTGACGCCATGGTACGGCGGCGAGCAAGCCACCGCCACCACGACCACCTCGGACGTGGAGGTCCCCGTGCTTCACCTCGACATGGCCGCCGGCACCACGGACGGCTTGTCCTTGGCCGCGTGCGGACTTCAGGCCACCAGCGAGGGCACGATGGGGCACTGGACCAGCCCGCTGGTCGAGCGACCCGCAGAACAGCGCCTTGGGCGCGTGGCCTACGCCTTTGACGGACCGACGGACAACCTCTCGTTCGAGATGCGGACCGTGGCCGCGGACGGCAGCATGGGCGCCTGGACCTCCTACGACACCGGCACGTTGCTGCCCGATGTGGACGCCGTGCACCTCCGCGTTAGCATGAACGAAGGGTGCATGACGCGCCTGACGGTGGACGTCAACGATCCGACCTTGACGCTCAATGGCCGCATCCACGGCGACGTCGAGGGACTGCTGGAGAGCAGTTCGCGTTGGGCGGCCTACGTCAACGGCGTGGTCGTCGCCAACGAGCCGGTCACCACCCTCGGTTCCTTCCAGTTCGATCTCCCGGTCGGTCACGCCATGGCCGAAGCTGAGGACCACGTCGAGGTCCGGCTCGGCTCGGTCTTCACGTGGGACGCAGACGGTTCCGCCAGCAGCATCGCGGTGGAATTCACTGAGGTTCGCCTCAGCGGCGGGTACAGCATCGAGTACGACGAAGACCCCGTCTGTCAGAACGTGGGCGACCAGCATTTGACGGAGGACGCGGGCGGCATCGTGTTGCCGCTCATCACCCGATGCACCGATGACCGCACCCCAAGCGATGACCTCGCAGTCACCTTTGCCAACTCCGCACCCGACGTGGCCTCCGTTGACCTCAGGGAGGGACAGGTGGTCGTCTCCTTGGTGCCAGAAGCCTCTGGAAACGCGGTCATCACCACCACGGTGATGGATGCTGCTGGCAACGCCTGGAAGGAAACGTGGACGATTCACGTCGCCAACGTCGACGACGCCCCCCGTGTGGGTGAATTCCCGGGCACCGTGCCCGTCGAGCATGAGGTGGAAACCACCGTCTCCATCGACGTCAGTGACGTCGATTCGACGGACCTGCAAGCCACCACCAACCGTTCGTGGGCCACCGTTGACCTCGCCGCAGGCGTGGTGCGCCTCACCGCCCCAACACCAGGATACGTGGCCGTGGGCGTCACGATCTGCGACGACACCTCGTGCACCGACCGCACCCTCGACCTCGACGTCCGCGCCTTGGCGGACCTGAGCATCGACGACCTCGTTGCGCCTTCCGCTGAACTGGAGGCGGGCAGCATCGTGGACGTCGTGGTCTACGTCCGAAATTCGGGTGCGGTCACCGCTACCCTCGTGGACGTGCGCTTGACCGCAGACGGTGAGCTGATTGGCACGGGCGAGATTCCGCTCATCGAGCCGGGCGGCCTTGGCGTGGTGGAGTTCGCGTGGAAGGTCCCTGAAGACGGGGACGCCCTGATTCGGCTCGAGGCCGAGGTGGACCGAAGCGCGACCACCGACGAGCGGGACGAGTCCAACAACCTCGACAGCCTGGCCGTGACCGTGGTTGAGCCAGAAGAGACCACCGGCGACGGTCAATCGGCTGGACTCCAGTTGTCAAGACTGACCGTGGTGGGCACGACGGTGTTCGTCCTCATTGCCATCGTCGGGCTCTTTGCCGCCTTTGCCCCGAAGCGCATTCGAAAGATCGAGTGAATCCGACCACGCCGGTCGCATAATGCGCGAACAACGCTGAACCTTGATATGCGAAGAGCAGAGGGCTCGCTTCCTCTTGAGGCCGTGGGGGCCGTCCGGAAACGGCAAGGGAGGTTGTGGGGACCATGCCGGAGTTGAAGATCCGCATTGAGACTGAGGAATACATCTACGAAGAGTACATCGAAGCGTGATCAGCCTTCAGCGCTGGTCCACGCACGAGGGTACACCTCGGTCGCCATGACCACCGTCTCGGCCTTTGCCACTTCGCCTTCGGACATGTCCTGAATGGACGAACTGTCCACGCTCAAGCGCATCAAGGCGATGAGTTCGCCCTTCATCGACATCGCCGCCACCAGTGAACCGGTCGTCCAGCCACCGTCCACGGACACGACGCCAGGTCGCATGAGGGGCGCACCGTGCGCGACCGCACCGACCGCTGCGTCCCGCACCACGACGGTGGGCAGATCTTCGACGAGGATTTCGATGGGGTGCAGCAACCTGAGGAGGGCGTCGGGCTTGCCTTTGGAGGACCACAGCCAGTGCGCATCAGCGACCTGCTGGAGGGTGGCCGAAGCTTGGAGATCAAAGCGGCCCGAAGCGGAGCGGCGCAGTTCAACGAGGTTGACCGGACGATCGAGCAGCAAACCGAGGTCGCGGGCCATGGTTCGAATGTAGGTTCCAGCCTCGCAGGCCACTTCGACGACGATGTGGGTGGCGCTGCGGTTGAGCAAGACAAGGCGCTCAATGCGGCGGGTCCGGACCTGAACCTTGACCGCAGAAATCTCGGGTGGAACGTTATAGACGCGGCCACGCAAGCGCGACAAGCCCGCTTCAAGGGCTTCGTCGTCAATGGATTCAGGAACGTCGAGCACCGCGATGTAGGTCTTGTCGTGGGTCAGCACTTTCCCCGTGAGCCGCATGGACTTGCCAAAAGTCAGCGGAAGCACGCCGGTCGCAAAGGGGTCGAGGGTGCCACCGTGGCCCATGCGCTCAAGGCCGAAGTGATCGCGGACCCAGGCCGCCACTTGGTGGGACGTCGGGCCCGCCGGCTTGTCGAGCAGGAGCACACCAGCGGCGATGCGCTGCTCGATGGATCGCTCCTCTGGGCGTTGCCCAAAGGCGGGATCGGTGGTGGCTTCAGCGTCGAGCACAAGATGGGTCATGCTGTGTCCTCCTCGATTATCGCCACCACGGCCGCAAGGACCTCAGCAGCGTCAAGTCGACCCGCGTCGAGCACATGTGAATAGGGTTCCGCATCCTCAGGCTGGAGGCCGTAGAGTTCTTCGAAGCGCGCACCGTCCACGGCGCGGCGTTGCTGATTCGCCTGCAGCGCCGATTCGAGGTCACCGCCCTCACGCATCACGACCCGGCGTGCGCGCTCGTGCTCGTCCACCTCAAGCCACACGCGCAAGCCACCGAGGCCGAGGCGGTACGACCACCAACCGGCCATGCGGCTTTCGACCACATCAGGGCCGCCGTCCGCCTGCATGCGCTCTTGGAGAAGGGCGTCGAGTTCGCGGTCCACCGAAGGGTCGTCGGCACACAGCCGCCCGAACGCTCCCAAGTCAAGGCCGCGGCGCGCCGCTTCCTCGCGGAAGATTTGGCCGCCGTTGAGCGTGGTCCAACCGTAGCGCTCGGCCAGGGCGTGAACCAGCGTCGAGGTGCCGCTGCCGGGATGCCCCGAGACGGTCACGCGGACCATGGTCACACCCACTCGTGGAAGCAGGTTTGGCAGACCTTGGCCCGAGGCCCTTCGCGACGCACTTGATCGCTCCAGCAGGTCGGACAGGTCATGTCCTTTGTCGCGGCCACAGGTTTCGTCACGTCGTCCTCCTTCTCAGCGGTCGCCGCATCGTTGCGCTTGCGCGGCCCATCGCGACGGCGACGCTGCTCTTGGCGGCGCTTTCCAGCGGCATCCGTGGCGCCCTTCTTGCCTTGCACCAGGTGCAGAAGCGGCTCGGGAATGGTTTCCGCAGCGGCGACCAAGGGGTGGTTGCGGTAGCGGAGGAGCTTGATGTGGCGATCCACCACGCGCCCGAGAGGCGCGCTCATGCAGATGTAGGCGCAAATCCACGCTGGGAAGAGGAGGAAGCGATCGTTCAGGCCCCACTCCGGCGCCCACGGCAGGGAAATGTAGCCGACGCGGAAATCTTCGACCGTGGTGGTCAGCCAGGCGAAAATGGCGATGATGAACACCATGGTGAACATCATCGGCTTCATCGCGCCCATCTGAACGCTGAGTTGCTCGGGCATCATCTGCTGCTGCAGGGTCATCGCCTTGTCTTGAAGGGTGGAATCGCGAGACATCCGTGCCTCGTTCATGATCTGGCGCACCTGACCTTGACGGTGCTGCAGGTGCGCTTGCGCAATGGGATCCATGAACAGGTTGCGCAGGACGGTGTTGACCAGCATCGAGGCGCTGCCAAGAATGAGGAGCGTGATGATGACAAAGCGTTCCTCAGGCAACACCGGCGACAAGATGGGATGCGCGATGTCGCCGAGCGTGTTCCTGATGCTCGGATTCACGACGAGCAGGACCATCATGAGCATCATGGCCAGCATGGTGAACATCGCGCCCTGCGGAGGGGCGGGCGGCGCGGGTCCACCAGGGGCCGATGGGGTGCTCACACCTCGACGGCGTGCACGCACGGCATGAACGTTCGCCCGCCCGCACGTCCGGCTGATGGCTTCAAGTCCCTCCCCGTCCACCGACCACCATGCGCCGACGAACGCCGCTCGAGGTCAACGCCGGCTGGACGCACCCCTTGCCGATGCCCATGCCCGGTCAACCCGTTAGCGCCACGCTGGAGGAAGCCGAGGCCCAACTGAGCCGCTTGCCAGCCTCGCCTCGCGTGTTCATGTGGACGGAGATGGAGCAGCGCTGCCCGGACGGCTGGGGTTACCTCCCCAGCGTGCGTCCTGGCGCACCACCGGAATCCATCGAGGCGGAACTTGGCGCATGGATGCGCCAGTACCCGGAAGCGTGGCTGGCGGTCGATCTGCGCGTGGGCACGATGGCTCCGGCCACGCGCACGCCGCTCGACGAATTGTTGCGAAGCATGCGCCGCCCAATCATCCTGATCGTGGATGAAGAGGACGGGTCGGACCTCGCCCCTCGGTGGCAGTTGCCGTTCTGAATCAGCCTTCGAAGACAAAGCCGCAGGAACACTCGGTGGCGTCGCCGTCGACCTCGGTCATGCATATGGGGCAGGACTTGGTCGATGCGCCTGCATCGGCCACGCCCTCGGAATCGCCTGAGACCTCGGCCTCGGCATCGTCTGCCTCGGCTCCATCGTCCTCAGCCTCGGCCTCGGCGCCGTCGTCCGAAGATGCTTCATCCCCGGCAACCTCCTCGCCAGCTTCGCTGTTGGCTTCGTTCCACGCAGCCGCAGCGTCCTCCAACTCTTGCTTCTTGAGGTAGTTGTTGCCGTCGTGGTCGAAGGAGGAAGCGTGCGCGATGAAGGCGTCACGGTGCTCGCTGTCGATGCCATGGGCGTCCATGACGCGGTCGAGCACGTCGTCACGGAACTTCATCGCGGGAGCGGACGCCTCGTCCTCGGCTTCTTCGACCTCGGCAGGTGCCTCAGCGGGCGCCTCATCGTCTTCGATTTCGTCGCCGAAGACCGCACCGTGGAAGGTGTTGAGGAGGTCGGTGTCGATGTCACCCTCGCCCTTGATCATGTACGAGACGTCGATGCGTTCGGACTTTCCGACGCTGGGCAGGTGCCAGACGACGGTGGTGCCCGTGGCGTCGGACTCTTGCGTCATCTCGACGTTGTCGAGCAGTTCCTTGTTGGCGCGAACGTCGCACCCGTCCATATCATAGCCGGGTGGGATAACGTCCTTGAGCTGCACATCGGCCAGCGGCGTGTCACCGTTGTTCTCGAAGAGGATGAGCACCTCATAGCGGCCACGGCCGCCGACCTTCAGCGCTTGCTTGCCGGCCGAGAAGTCACGGCGGTTGTGCACAACACGAATCGACGGGGCAGACTCCACGTCGCGCTCGCAGACGGGACCGAAGCGCTCGCAGCTGAACTCGCTGCGGATTGGAGCGTCCACCCGCTCGTTCTGCGGCGATGGGTCGGGAGCCACGAGGTCGTAGGTCACGATGACTTCTTCTCCGGGCGCCATGCCAATAGGACCCTTGCGGCCGATGGTCAGCGTCAGGGTATGACCGGCACCGTCTGGGCTGTGGTGTTCACCTTCGAGCGTGATGCCTTCGCTGACGTCCGCCTTGAATTGCTCAGGCGGCAGCGATTGTCCGGCGTGCTTGATCTTCAGGGTCGAGGTGTCCAACGCGTGGAACAGGCCCGGGATGTCGTCGGTGAGGCGCATCAGGTTGATGTCTGAGGAACCGGTGTTGGTGATCTTGATCTCCGCCTGGACGGTCTGTTCCCGGTAGGAGTGGAGTTTTGCCTTGCTGTAGGTCTTCTCCAACTTGCCGTCGACCACCGTAAGGTCACGGGCAGCCATCGTCAGGGTGCCTTCCGTCGAGGCGCTGGTGCGCGGCAGAACCGTGTAGGACAATTCCCAGGTCAAATCTGGCTTCTCGGCCGAAGCCACGCTGACCGATTCGGAGCGCCATTCGCCGTGTGGAGCCACGTCTTCGTTGACGTCACTGAAGTCGAACAGGAGTTCATCGCTGCCCTTCAGGCGTGCCTGAAGCTTCACCAGGTCCACCGCAAAGGACGAGCGGTTTTCGAACACCGCGGTCACTTCCCACGTGTCGGGTCGCTCACCCTCAACGGAGCGCATGTAGGCGAAGCCGCGGCAGAAGGCGTCGAGGTCTTCGAAACTCATCGTCGAAAGGGCGGCATCGGCACGGTAGGTGGCCACGGCCGAACCGCTGGAGATGGGCGCTTTACCGTCGGTGCTGAGTGTGCCACGCACCACAAGGGTGCTGGTTGCGCCAGTGGCGAGCGTGCCAACGTCCCACGTCAGGGCACCGTCATCGACGGAGGCGTGTTCCGCTTCAGCGACGTTCATGCCTGCTGGAAGCGGCCGGGTAACGACCACGTCATGCAGGTCCGAGCCCCCAACGTTGCGCACGTCGATCTCGAGCGCGATGGTGTTCTCCGAGCCCATGGCCAGGGAGAGCGAGCGCTCCTTGTCCCGTGCTGGGTTGGTGTCGAAGCGCTCGGTCATCATGAGCATGTTCCGGTCGGAGACGGTGTATTCCACCACGTGCTCTTGGCCTGGCTCAAGTTCCTCGACGCTCACGACGTGACCATCGAGGTCCGTCGAGCCCGAATCGGACATGACCGCGTCAACGTCGTAGACGCGATCGCCTTCAGACGGGTTCGTCAAGGTCAGGGTTCCCGTCACCTTCTGCTTGGTCACGTGACCGTCCGCATCGATGTCGGTCTGTTCAACCTCGTGAATGCTGCCTTCGAGTTTGTCGCCGGCGATGCTGTCAACCTCGTCGGTCGAGCGGAGCACGGCACCGGCAACGACGCCAGAGAGGCCTTCTTCGGTGGCATCGAGTTTGTCCTCACCTTCGCCCTGGACGCCCTCGACAGGGAGAGCAGCGGTCAGGTCGGGCAAGTCGGCTGGAGGGGCAGGGGTCAGCAGTGCGTCCGCGGCCAAGGGGTCGGCGGGCGGTGCTGGAGGTGCCAACAGCGCGTCTGCGGCCAAGGGATCGAGGCCGGGTGGAGCGGGCGGTGCAGGCATCGCCAGCGGGTCCTCGGCAGGCGCCTCGAGACCAGGAGGTGCGGGCGGCGCGAGCAGCGCGTCGGCAGCCAGCGGGTCAAGGCCGGGTGGCGCAGGCGGCGCAGGCATCGCCAGCGGGTCCTCTGAAGGCGCTTCGAGACCGGGCGGTGCTGGAGGTGCGGGCATCGCGAGCGGGTCCTCAACAGGCGCCTCGAGGCCAGGCGGTGCGGGCGGCGCAGGCATCGCCAACGGGTCCTCTGCTGGAGGGGCTGCAGGTTCCTCGAGAGCTTCGAAGTCATCCTCGGAGATGGGTTCCAACTCAGGAGGAGCCGGTGGCATCAGCACGTCGGAGCCAAGCGGATCCAAGCCGGGTGGCGCAGGGGGCGCTGCGAGCGCATCCATGCCAGGAGGCGCAGGTGGCGCTTCCATGCCGGGAGGTTCGGGAGGAGCGGTGAGCGCGTCCATGCCGGGAGGTGCAGGTGGCGCTTCCAAACCTGGTGGCGCCGGGGGCGCAGCGAGGGCTTCCATGCCGGGAGGGGCGGGAGGCGCAGCGAGCGCGTCCATGCCGGGAGGAGCCGGAGGCGCAGCGAGCGCGTCCATGCCGGGAGGAGCCGGAGGCGCAGCGAGGGCGTCCATGCCGGGAGGAGCCGGAGG
>JAYOTG010000040.1:0-8747 GCA_038150305.1 Candidatus Poseidoniales archaeon
ATTGAATTTGACGGGCATCACGATCTTCCGAATGGCGATGAGGAGAATGATGGCGGAGGCAGGCACGATGGCGAACAGATCGTTCATGACGCGTCAAAGGCTTGTCCGAGTTATGGTCCTTCACGCGGGCGTGAGGGCGGAGGCTGACCTTTGCAGCCGCAATGATGGCCGCTGCAATCAGTGGTGGAAGAGGATGCCGTCGTCGCCTTCGCCCGCGGCAAACATGCGCCTCAGCACGTCCATGCCTTCGGCACGGTCGTAGGTGGCGTTCTTGGTCGGTACCGTCAGTTTCGTGAACTGCTCGGGCACTTTTGCGAGGAAGTCGTCCAAGGTGACCCCGGCGACGTTGGTGATGTGGTGTGGGAGGAATTCGACGATGAGCGTCTTCGTCTGGCCAAGGATGCTGGTCATGCCTTGCATCGCGAAGTACTCTGAACCCTCGATGTCAATCAGGACCAGGTCGAAAGCGTGGTCGTCCAGGTAGGCGTCCAGCGCGTACGCCTGAACCTCGATGACCTCCGGGTTGTCGTAGGTGTAGATGTAGCGGTTGTGAACGGGAACGCGTTTGCTGCCGCCTGAGTTGACGGTGTTGAGTTGGAACTTGATGCGTTCTTCCTTGTCGCTGGCCGCCACGTGGTGCACCTCGACGTTCGTCGCGTCGTTGAGCTTGACGTTGGTTTCCAGCAGGCGGAAGTTGTTCGGATTGGCCTCGATGGCGACGACCTTGGAGCACATCGTGGAGATCGGAATCACGAGCGAACCAATGTGGCTGCCCACGACCAACACAGAAGAGGTCTCGTCGATAAGGCCCGCAATGCGCTCGACCTCGTCGAGCCCGTACGCGCCGTGGAGCCGGAGTTTTGCGCCGACCTCCAAATCCGCGGGATCCACGGCGAAGCGGCCGTTCTTCGCGTCCACAATGAGGCCGGTCACGTCGTGGCCAAGGCTGCGTTGAAACCGCTTGGACGTCCTGTTTTGCAGAAAGAAATACGCGCGCCAGTACAATGACTTGAGCACGCTGCATCCTTCCAAGCGCCTGCGCCGTGGGGTTGGCGAAGGCCAAATGCCGCTCAGCGCGTCCCTATTCAATTGCTCCGCTTTTCGTCCTTTTTTTGACCAAATCTGACAGGACAAGGAATTATATGTGCGGGGTTCAAGATGGAATCATGTCATTAGCACCTTTGGATTACGACTTCGGAAAATCGTCGAATTACGCCTTCGCCACCACCGTCACTTGCGCCAATGAAGAAGCCCTGAAGCTCTTCGTGGAAGGCTACGGCCACTACCTGAACTACAACCACGAGCAGGCCATTGCCTGCTTCATGGCCTGCACCGAAGCGGACCCCAACTGCGCCATGGCATGGTGGGGCATCGCCTACTGCCTGTCCTCCAACTACAACTGGGCCCCTGGCCTCGGCTCGGGCTACGACGCCATTCAGCAGGCGCTCAAGGTCATGGACCACTGCAGCGAGGTCGAGCAGGACCTCATCCGCGCCCTGTCCACCCGTCACACGCAAGAAGCCCGTGACGGTGCTGACCCGACCGTCCTCAACATGGGCAACCTGCCCGAACTCAACGTGGCCTTCGCCGAGGCGATGGCTCCCCTGTACGAGAAGTACGCCGGCAACCTTGCGGTCACCGCCATCTACGTTGAGGCGCTGATGAACCTCAAGGCCTGGCAGCTGTGGGACAAGAACACCGCCACGGGCGAGATCACGCCTGCGGACGACAACACCCTGCTGCTGGTCAAGATCATGGAGGACGCCTTCGAAGCGAGCGAGGCCGCTCGCGTCGACCCTGCGCTTTGCCACCTGTACTGCCATGCCCTCGAGCTGTCGCCCTTCCCTGAGCGCGCCCTGCCTGCGGCTGACGTGCTCCGCACGCGCATGCCCGGCCTCGGCCACCTCGTCCACATGCCCTCGCACATCGACGCGTGGGTCGGACAGTGGAAGGAAGCCATCGAGTGCAACATCGCCGCGGTCGAGGCCGACGACCACTACGTGAGCGTCACCGGCAACGAATCGCAATTCTACAAGTTCTACCGCATGCACAACCACCACTTCATCGTCTGGTGCGCCATGTTTGACGGCCAGTACGAGACGGCGCTGAAGTACGCCCGCAAGGCGGTTGATACGCTGCCTGCTGGTGACGCCGACCACGGCGTGCAGTTCATGCTCGCCGGCATCATCCCGATGGGCGCCATCTTCCTGGAGTCCTACGTCACGATGCCGTGGCACGTGATGATCCGCTTCGGCAAGTGGGACGAGATCCTCGCGGAGCCGATGTACAGCGACAAGGACGTCTTCCCGGCCACCATCGCCACCCAGCACTACGCGCGCGGTGTGGCCTACGCCTCCAAGGGCATGGTGCCCGAAGCCGAAGCCGAGCAGGTCTTGTTCAAGGAAGCCCTCCAGAACCCTGCTCTCGCCGGACGCGTGCTGCACAACAACGTGATGTACCAAGACCCGGCCGACGGCCCGTCGATTCTCAACGTCAACGCCTCTATCTTGGAAGCCGAAATCGAATACCGCCGCCAATTCCTTGCGAAGGAAGCCGGCGAGCCCAGTGATTTCACCGCTGCCTTTGACGAATTGCGCCGTGGTGTTGACCTGTCGCTCAACCTGGCCTACAACGAACCGTGGGGCCAGATGCAACCCGTCCGCCACATCCTCGGTGCGCTGCTCTTCGAGCAGGGTCACATCGAGGAAGCTGAGGAGGTCTACCGTGCCGACATCGCGCTTTGGAAGGACAACATGTGGGGCCTGCTCGGCCTCAAGCTGTGCCTCGAAGCCCGCGGCGATGCACCCGATGAACTCGCCGAAGTCACCGCCCTGTTCAACGAACGCAGCGCCCGCGCGGACATCGTGCCCGCCAAGACCTGCTTCTGCGCTCAGGACGCCCTCGCGAAGTCCTGCTGCGACTGAGCGGAACGCCTGGGTGGAACTCCGTTGCGGATTTCATCAACGTTCTTCCATATCCGCGATAGCATCGCAATGCCATGGGACAAAGATGCTCACTCGGCCATGACGAGCGTCTCTTCAACAATCTCGCGGACCCCATCGTTCGTGAAGAGGAACGTGTCTCCATTGATGTTCGTGGACGAGACCAGTGCGCGTGCGTCATTCAGCACGTGCACAACTGTACCATCGTCGTTGATGGCGACGGTCGAATCGTAATGATTTGACATGCCAATCACGAAGTAGGTGTAAGAGAAAAGGAGTGAACCCTTGTAGGGAATGATGCCCCTAGAGTTCGTATCTCCATATCCTGGCGTAAATTCAGTGGATTCGACGTAAGCGGTGATGTTGAAGACAGAAGAGACCGAGTTGGTGCTCGGGTCGAATGAAAAGTAATTCTCGAAACGGTCTCCTGATCTGGCGCTGAAGTACATGAGACCGTCGTGTTCCACAAAGTATCGTGGATCTGAAAACCCACTTGAATCCCAAGTATTGGCATAACCCGCGGTTTCGTTGTTCAACGCATGCTGAGTTATTCCGTGGGTCACCGTATGATAGGCGTACATCTCACGTCCGTTGGTTCCGTCATCTGCGGCCAAGAGAACGTACGGGCCGGATGCTGCAAGTCCCCCATTCCAATGGTTGCACTGACTTTCGGGATCAATACCGTCACCCGAGCCCGGGTTGATGTCGGCGAGTTGCCACGTGGTGCCGTTGACGGGTGCGTGAATCCACCACTCGTATCCCGACGTTCCATCTTCGGCAGCAAAGAAGAGGCTCCCATGAACCACATCGAGGCAGGTTGGCGTACTGGAACTTGAGAGCGGATTGAGGTCAGTGATGCGCCAGGTGGTGCCGTTGGCAGGATGATGCGCCCACAACTCGTTGCCGTGATTCACCGTGGTCGCCGAGAAGTACAATGTTTGGCCGAGCACCTGAAGTCCGTCCGGATTTGATGAAGCCGCACCTGGGTTGATGTCCATGACGCGTGCGGTTTGGTCGGTGGCCGCGTTGTACGTCCACAACTCGTGCCCGTAGGTGTCGTTTGCGACAAAGTACAGGTTCGAACCGATGACCGCGAAGTCGGTGGTTGAGGTGCCAGTACCGTCAAACAAGGCAGGAGAAACTCCTGAGATGATGGTGGAGCTTTTTGTGGACAAATTGTGCTTGCGCAGCGTAGGTTCATTGGATTCGTGGACGTAGAACACCTCATCGCCAATGTTCGACGAGATGGCAACCACATTATCGGACATGAGGTATTGTGCACCATCTGCTTCGGTTGTGTCATACACTCTCACAAAACGGTCGCTTGTGCCTCCGTAGGTGTTTTCGAGGAAGATAATCCGATCGCCGATGACAAACGAGGACCGATCGGCACCATGCAGCGAAGTGATGCGATCGGTCGGGTTGACTTCCA
Source organism: Candidatus Poseidoniales archaeon (assembly GCA_038150305.1). GTDB lineage: Archaea > Thermoplasmatota > Poseidoniia > Poseidoniales > Poseidoniaceae > MGIIa-L3. The sequence continues at coordinate 4,375 of JAYOTG010000040.1, forward strand.
CGCACATGTCGGTTTGAACGCTGACCTCGTCGCCATCGAGCATCCCGTTCCCAGCGCTCCCGGCCGCCTGCCCGTTGTCGAACCCTTGTTCGATGACGCGGTATTCCACGCATGTCGCATGCGGGCTCCGCTGCATGACCACGAAATGCTCGACGGTGACCTTGGTCAGCCAGGCATCTGTGCGCGGCGTGGTTTCGGTGGCAATGCCGTTGCAGACCGCGGATTGGGTGGTGATCTCCTCGGCGTCGAGGAGCCCGTCGGCGTCGCTGTCCACGCCGACCTCGACGAGCACACCGCCCTCAGCACACCCGTGCATGGCGCCGCTGAAGGCCGTCGTGCTGGCGAGCGCGCTCAGGCCTTGAGGACCCTGATCGCCGTCCTGACCGGCTTCGCCAGCGTCACCAGCGTCGCCCTTGGGGCCGGCATCACCCGGCGCGCCTTGGTCGCACCGTCGTCCCCCTTGGCTCCGGGAGCACCGTCGTCGCCGTCCTCACCGGGAGGCCCTGCTTCGCCACGCAGGTCGATGAAGGACCAGCCGAGGGTGGTGCACACTTGGAACGCGGCGTCCGCTTCAACGTGGTAAAGACGCCCCAAGGTATCGCTGTTGCAGGCTGGAAGTTCGCTGCTGTCGGCCACGCTGTAGACCATCCACTCGTCAGAGAGGGCGTCCACCGGATCGGTGGTGTCCGCGGGTTCATCGTCACCGCCGCCACCAAGGCATCCGCTTAGGGGCACGAGCAGCATGAGAGCGATCAAAAACAACGCACGTCGTTGGAGCATGGCCATTGTTTTGACCGACGGAGCATGAACCCTTCGACACCGAACTCAAGCCTCGTCAATGGACGCCTGCGCACTGGCGATGGCCTCCGCTTTGCCCTGACCTTCGCCGACCGGCGTGAGCCGGTCGAGCAAGCGGCGCATGCTCGAGGAGGGCGGGTCTGCGCCCTCTTCGAAGGCCAATTCCGCCTGCACCATGCCGCGCGCAGAGGCCTCAACTTGGGCTGAATTGCCCCCCAGCAGGGCGCATTCCACGGCCTCGTCGAAGAGTTCGATGGCGAGGTCCGGACGGTCGACGGCGAGCAGGCTTTGGCCGACACGGTCGAGGGCAGCCGCGCCTTTTCCGGGCGCCTCGGCGAGCACCTTGGCCGCGTGGGTGATCCACCGCTCTGCGTCCTCCTGACGCCCAAGCAAGCGTGCGGTGATGCCGGCCAATACCAACGAGGGCAGCGCGTCGAAGGCTTCCTTGGCCGGCTGTTCTGCGGCCGTCGAGCAGAGGTCATAGGCGCGCTCGTGGTTGCCCGCGTGCAGGGCGAGCACGCCCAACCGGCGCATGGCCTTGCGTTCAGCACCGACGTCGTCGACCAGGGTCGCAAGGTGCAGCGCGCGCACAAGGTGGCCGCGCGCTTCGGCGTGTTCGCCGGCCATGCCGGCCATCAACCCAAGGGCGGATTCGGTGCGCGCAAGGCTGCCGGCCATCGCGCGGTGGACGAGTTCCACGTCCTCTTCGCCAAGCGGTGCGAGCGCGAGCCCGACCGCTTCCATCACTTCGGCGAGCAGCGCGCGCGTCGCTGCACGTGAGGCGTCGAGGTCGTCCTCGGATGAGGTGCGGAGGTCGCCGAGGTGCGCGTCCAAGCGCTGGACGGGCGCGCACACGTCGGGCAGATCGCCAAGGGCCTCGAGCCGCTTCGGCTTGACGCGGTAGCCGCGGATGGTGCGCGTCAGGTCGGCGACCAGCCGTGCTTCGTCGGGCCCTTCTTCGGGCGTGCCTACGTCGTGGGAGGCGTCCAGCAAGGAATCGACCATCCACGTCAGCTTGCGCTGCACGTCGTAGTCCTCGCGCCGGCTGATGGCGTACTTCATCTCCGAGGCGCGCACCTGCCGTGAGAGGCTACGAAGCCGAGCGTCCCGCGCGGGGTCACCGCCGTTCTCGACCAGCCGCTCGATGAAGGTGGACGGTGGGCAACTGTCGAAGGCCAAGTCCGCCGTTTCGGCCGTCGTGGCCATCTTGAAGTCGTCCGAGACGAGCACGACGGGCCCGCCCGCTTCACCCAGCGAGTGCGCGAGCACCATGAGCGAGAGGTCGACGTCCTGAGGCGCAGCGCGCTCACCGATCTTGGCGGCAAGGGCGCGCACGTCCGCTTCGTCCACGGGCACGGACTTGAGGACGGGCGCGAGGACGTCGAGCAAGCGCGGCCGTCCTTCCATGCGGCGCATGCGGACGGTCGCGACCTCGTCTTCGACGCCGGGCGTGATGAGCATCTTCCCACCGCCCAAGGCGGAGGTCAGGTCGTCCAGCACCTCGTCCTCGCCTTTCTGGCCAAGGTGGATGAAACAATTCGAATCGACGACCCACGCCGAGCCCATGCCGTTCCCTTCTCAAGGGCGCACATGGTCCTTGCTGAGCACCGCACGGGCGCAGCGCGACGTTCAAGACGAGGCAGGTTGAGCGTGTCCCATGCGCGCCCTGCTCGCCGTGCTCGTGGTCGCCTCGGCGCTGACCGCAGGCTGCTTCGGCGAAGGCGAGGGGCTGCTGGACGAGGAGGCCATGTCGCCCATCTGGGAAGGCTATGCGCTCATCGATCAAGTGCCCCACGACGACGCTCGGACCTTCGCGACCATCGACCTCGCGCTGAACCAGAGCGGTGAAACGACCTGGGCGGTCTTCAACCGCGATTACGGCGGCAACTGCTGCGAGCACTACCTCGCCACCACCACGGCGGGCGCGATCCTCAACATCGGCGGCGAATATCCGGTCTACTCGGTGGACCGCGGTCACGACTGGGACACGTGGATCCCTGGCGTGCTGCCCGACGCGCAGTGCCGCACCTTTGTGCCGACCAACCCCGGAACGGAAGGGCTGGGTGAAGGCTCCATCGTGCAGGCGACCAACGGCGACATCATCTCGATGTCCTGGTTCCCCTACGTCGGTGGCGATTTGAAGCTGGACAAGTTCTACGCCATCCTCTACGACGATTCGGAAATGTCGTGGCGCTGGTGCTACAACCGCATCACCGAGCCCTTCTACGACCGCTCCTGGCAGGTGGAGGTCATCGGACCCATCGACAGCACGCTCGGCAGCGGTGAGTGGGCCAGCCTCGTGGTGAGCAACTTCTGGCACCAGACGCAAAACGCCGGCGGTCAAATCAGCGTGGACGGCCTGAACTACTACCCGATTCAGTTCCCCGATCGCGGTGGCGGCAGCGCCGACATCGAGGTCGACCTCGGCGTCTACGGGACCGACCTCGGCCCCCACTGGGACGTCAACAAGCCCCACAAGGAAATGCGTGCCTTCTCGGTGCCCAGCGGCGGCCTCATGTTCCCGCAATACTTCGACGACGGCACCGCGGCCTTCCTCGACACCACCTTGTCGTGGAATCAGGTGGCGACGGAGTTCCCCTCGGAATATTGCCACATCGACAGCATGAACGCGCTCCACTGCGTCAGCCTGCAGGGCACGACCTTCACCCACCACCGCTCGGAAGACGGTGGCTTGACGTGGGACACCATGAACCACAGCCTTGACGGCGTGGCCTCCAGCATCGAGGAGTGGGAATTCCAAGCCAGCGCCGGCCAGGACCTCTTCGTGCTCAACGTGCGCTATCAAGACGCAGCCGGTCCCGACGTGGACATGCTGTGGCACGTGCGCGGCGTCTCAGAGAGCCTCGAAGCGGACACCCTGACCTACCTCGGACAGGGCGACCTCGACTCGACCTCGGGCGCCGGCAACGACATCCGCTTCGATTTCGCCAGCCTCGGCATCCTGCCTGACGGCGGCGTGGTGGTCGCCTACCACGACTCGACGCACGAGGATCCGCTCTTCGCGGTCGAGTTGGACCTGCCCGCTTGAGCCCGTGGCCTGCGCGACAGATTGATGCCGCACAGAGGGGACGAGAACTCATGCTCAACGCGCGTGCTGTGGCCTCCGTTCTGCTCGTCCTCGTGGTCATGCTCGCCGGTTGCGTGAGCGAAGAAACGGTGGCTGAACCCTTTCCCGAGTTCGCGTTGGAAGACGGCTTGACCAACGCCACCGTCAGCAAGAGCATGATGGACGGTGAGCCGTGGGTGGCCTACATCTCTGCGTCATGGTGCGGGCACTGCCACCCCACGCTGGACGCCATCGACCAAGTGATTCCCGAAGACCGATTGCTGGTGTTCAACAAGGATCCGCGCGAAGAATACAGCGACATGGTCGATTGGAACGACGACATGGAAGCCTCCTTTGAACGCGACCTGAACCGTCCCTTCATCCACGGACCGAACATGTCCGAAGAACTCGGCGTGGTCGGCATCCCGCACATCTTCTACATCGATGCGAACGGCAACATCGAGTTCGACCGCAAAGGCATCTGGACCAACCACGACGAGATGAGCCA
>JAYOTG010000041.1:0-5026 GCA_038150305.1 Candidatus Poseidoniales archaeon
CCTCCGAGGTTACCGGGAATCTCGTCTGCTGGTGATGTGGCTGCTGCTGACGTGGGGCCTCAGTTTGGTCCAGTTGCTTCCAGACGGTGCCCGAGGTGCTGCCCTGACCAACCTCGGATCTGGGCTCTACGCCATGGGCATGTACGCTTTCCACCTGCCCGCCGTCGCCTTGGTGGCACTCTGGTGGTCGGATTCCACCGCGCTTCGTGGTGCCGAGGCCTCGCCGAGTTTCTTCGTGGTCGAAGGCGATTCTTGTCCTGCGCGTCCAGTCGCGCTGGGCTTGGTCCTCGTGGTCGTGATCGGGAGCTTGGCGGCCACGGGCGCCATGACTCGCTTATGGGTCCACGAGGAGACCCTCGCTTTGGCTCCGGGCGACATCCAGGTGGCCGAACACCTCCGTACTTTGTCCGGCGAAGACGTGGTCTACGCCGAGCAGGCGCCGTGGGGTGAAGCCATGGTGATCGCCGGACTGAACCTGACGGTCGGGGTTGACCTTGGAGCGCATGACGGCCCGACCACGCTGCATGAGCGGGCGACGCAGGCCGTGTTGACCGATGACGTGGCCACCCTCGAGGACCTCGGCGTGACATGGGCCATTTCCAGCCCGCTTGGAGCGCTTGGTTGGGTCTTGGAGCGCTCGCCGTGGTGGGAGGACGTCCACGAGGTCTCCGGTAGCCGGGCGTGGGCCCTTCGTGAGCAACCGGTGGACGACTTTCTCGGTGCGGCCGTGCTGACCGAGGCATCATGTGCCGGTTCATGCACCATGCGTCCTGATCCTTGGGTTGAACAGCGGTGGTCCGATCCACACGGGCTGGGTTCGAGTCGTGCGGTCATCGACGCGCCGGCTTCCTCGACGCTGTCCTTTGCGTGGCCGGATGCCGTGAACGATGAGCCTGTGCTCATCTGCCTCCACATCGAACGCATCGGCCCATTGGCTTCAGGCGCCGTTGACCTTGGTTCGTGGTCGGCGGACCTTGCGGGTCCTGCTGGGCACGACCGTCTGTGCGGTGAAGGTGTGCCCACCGGCAACCTGAACGTGACCTTGGAAGGGGGCGAGAAACCGTGGTTGGACCCCGCCGGTGCTTCCGGTCGAAGCGATCGTCTGGTCGGTGTTGACGGGCTGAGGATTCACGCCTTGACCTTCTATCTCCCCGCGGCCAAAGCATCAACATGAGGTCCGCGAACCGCGGCACATGCGGGCCTTGCTGGTGCTGCCGACCCTCAACGAGGAGGCAGGGGTGCGAGGCGTGCTTGAGGACGCGCTCCGGCAGCGTGAGCACTTCGATGTCGTTGTGGTGGACGGGCGGAGCGAAGACGCCACTGTGGCTTTGGCTCAGTCAGCGGGTGTTCACGTGCTCCAACAACGCGGACGCGGTAAGGGCGCGGCCATCCGGACCGCCATCGACGTCTTTCTCGCTGGCCCTTGGGACGCCCTCGCGATGATCGATGCGGACGGCACCTATGCCGTCGAAGCCTTGGTGGACGTGCTTCCGATGCTCGATCAGCATCCCGTCCTCGTCGGCGATCGCCTCCAAGGTCCATTGGAACCCGCTTCGATGGATCGCCTGAATTTCCTCGGCAACCGCTTTCTGAGCGCGGTGGCTTCCGCCGTGCACCGAACCGATGCAGCAGACGTGTGTTCAGGGTGTTGGGTCATGCGAAGGGGCGTCGTCGAAGGTTTGCGCTTGAACAGCATGGGTTTCGAGCTTGAGGCGGAACTTTTCGCTTCGCTGGCAGCGATGGGCCATGCGCCGACGTGGGTGCGCATTCCCTACCGAGCGCGCAAGGGCGAAGCGAAGTTGACGTCCATCCTCGATGGCGTGCGCATCCTCAGAAAACTCGTCGTGCGTCGGGTGATGGAAGCGAGGAAAACGCACCTTTGATGCGCCATGGCGTGACCGAGCAGACAGGACAGTGTTCACGATGCGCGGCGCGGTTGTCCTCGGAGCGTCTGGCCTGGTTGGTCAGCGCCTCCAACAACGTCTGGCCAACCATCCCATGTTCAGCTTGCGTGCCGTGGCGGGGTCTCTGCGCACGGCTGGCTTGAACCCCGCTGAGTTGCCTTGGGGGCTTGAAGGCCAGGCTCCTTCGCTGGACCTGCCGCCGGTTTTGGACGTTCAGGACCCCGGCCTTGTGGAGCACCTGCGCGACCTTGGCGTTTCTTGGGCCTTTTCTGCGGTGCCATCCGACGTGGCCCTGGCGCTCGAGCCCCGTCTCGTGGACGGGGGAATTCAGGTCTGTTCCAACGCAAGCGCCTACCGACGACGCGCTGACATTCCGCTGGTCATCGCTGACGTGAACCCGCATCACCTCCAGACCCGACCTGAGGGTTCTGTGCTGCACGCCTGTGCCACGAACTGCACGCTCATTCCGCTGCTGATGCCCTACCTCGCCCTCCACCGGGCCTTCGGGGTGCGCGCCTATGAGGCCACCAGCGAGCAAGCGCGCTCCGGTGCCGGCTACGGATTGCTGCGTGGCGAGGTCCCGTTTTCCTTCGACATTCCTGGTGAAGCGGAGAAGACGATGGGGGAATTGACCTGGATTGCAGGTGATCTCCACGAGGGGACGGTACACCCTTCCACCGTTGACGGACAGATGCGTTGCCAGCGCGTGGATGAGGCCGACGGGCACATCATCGACGTGGTGTTTGAATTGTCGAGTGATGCGACGCTCTCCGAGGTTGAGGCCGTATTGGATGGTTTCACGACCCACCCTGACGCAGCAGGCTTGCCTTCCGCGCCACAAAACCCGATGATGCGGGTGGAAGGGCCGGTCGTTCGCGAGCAGCACCTTTGGGCCGACGGCCTCTCCTTCCCAACGAACGTCGATCCGGCCACTGACCTGCAAGCCGGCATGGCCACGGTGGTCGGTGATGTGCGCATGGACGGTCCACGTCATGTCCGCCTTCGCTCGCTGTCCCACAACACCGTGCGCGGAGCTGCGGGTGGTCTGGTCTTGTTGGCCGAATTGGCCTCGACGCGATGGTCCTGACCGTCGGAATCCCTTCAAACCCCGAGGTGTGTTGACCCCTTGGTGGTGGCATGGGCGTAACGGCGATGATTCCCGACGCGACCATTGGCCAGCTGCTCACTGAGGCCTCATCGCGGTGGGGGGTCATTTGGGATGGGGCCGCCAGCAGAACCCGCGTGCTCATGATGATGCCTCGCAAAGAGCGCAAGTTGTACGAAATGCACGGCGACATGGTGGAACACGGTCAACCCGTCATCTCGATCTTCCACCGTCCGCGGGCCGAGGCGCCTTTGTTGCAGGAGCAAGGGTTGGATCCACGCCTTGCGTCCTTCCTCTTTGTTGACCTCGCGTCCTCCGACCTTGGCTCCTGGCTGCAGCATCTGGTCACGCGAGAAGGTTGGTTGCGCAGCACCGTGGAAGTCCACCCGGTTCCGTTCACGATGGGCCTGCCAAACCAGCGGAGGTTCGAAATCGAGCGACTGCTCTTGTTCCGTCACCCTGACATCCCCGCCATCGAGCGCTATTACCTTCCTTTCTCCGTGTCGTCCCTCGCTGGAAAGTGCTACGTGAGCCTGCCCGCTCGCCAAGCCGCTGAACACGCCCGCCAGCAAGCGGAAGTGTTGGGTGTTGGCCGGCTTGAGCGTCCTGCACCCGAACCCGAGGTTGAAGCGCCAGCGCCTGCGGCGCCCGAACCAGAACCAAGCAGCGATGAGGCTCCATCGGCGGAGGTCGACGGCCCCGCCGAGCCGAGCATCGACGAGGCGGTTCCTCTCCCGGAAATCGCGCAACCGGACCGGCCAGAGACCTTGCTCGAGAACGTCAGCCGGCGTGTGGATGAAGCGATCGAGGAAATGGTGGCCGTCGAAGCGGAGACCGTGGCGCTTCCCACGGCTGAGTCCACGCCCTCACCGGCTCCACCGCTGCCTGGCGACAGTCCGCCGGAGCCGCAAGCGGCCCTCGACGTCGAGGCTGCTCCACCCGTGCCAGCCGCACCACCGGAGCCTGAGATGTCGCCCATTGAGGCGGAATTCCGTGCCCTCATTCAGGAGTTGATGGATGCGGGTGTTGAGCCCGGTGACATGATGGATGATCCGCGTTGGGAAGACCTCAACGAGCGTGCCATGGCCGCCGAATTGAACGCCTGGGCCCTCTTTGTTGAGATGACCGGGCAGCAAGGTTGAAGCCGAACACGCCCACGTCTTCGCATGGGATTCTGCATCAACTGCGGTCAGCAGCATCCTGACAACATCCGGTTCTGCCGCTTTTGTGGCGCACAACAACCCGGCGAACAACTGGTCGCACGGCTCCGTGCTGAAGCCGAACAAATCCGCATCATCATGCAGCAAATGCAGGCCCAGCAAGGCTACGGCCAAGGCCAACCACCGCGCTGGTGAATCACGTGCGCCTTCGGCATCTGGCGATGCGGCTCTCTTCCCTTGAGCCGCACCCCATGGAACGCTCAGATCTGGAGCAGTACGCGACTGAGGGCAACCTCGCCGCGGAATGGTTGGCGGTCATGGCCGCCTTTGGCGACCTTGACGGCCGTGCCGTGGTCGACGTTGGAGCGGGAAACGGCATCCTCGGACTGGGCGCGCTGATGCTCGGTGCAACCGTTGTTCGCCTCATTGAGGCCGACCCTTCCGTGGCCGAGGTGGCTGAGCGAAACGCGGCAGAGGTCGGGGCCGAGGTCGACGTGTTGGTGCACGCCGTGCAGGCCGCCGAGGATCTTGGTTCCGTTGTCGGAGCGGTTCTGGTCAGCAATCCGCCATGGGGCGTGCAAACCACAGGAGCGGACCGGCCGATCCTCGAAGCGATGTTCACCAGCGAAGCAGAGGTGATTCACCTCATGCATCATGCCGACGCAGGCCATGTGGAAGCCCTCGCGGCAAGCCATGGATGGCACGCTGAGGACGTTCTCCGCGCCCCGTTTCGATTGCCGCTCGTTCATGCGCATCAGCGCAGCGGACGGCGCGACACCGAGGTGCTTTGCCGGCGTTTCACGCGTGTTTGAGGGAGGAACGCATTGAAAAGGAGGGTCCGAGAGGCCCTGACGCGG
>JAYOTG010000041.1:5036-6766 GCA_038150305.1 Candidatus Poseidoniales archaeon
GGGGGCGCGGGCGGAGGTGCCCGAGTGGGGGCGGCCCCCCCGGTTTGACCCGGCGGGGCCGCCAGGCCCTGCCGCCGCCCCGGGGCCCCCCACGACGTGATTTCATGACGACGAGCCTCGTCACGCCCGGCACCAAGGTCGGGACCCACCCTGCCCAAACCGCTGGACCCGGCACGGCCGTGCACGGAACCGACCTGATCGCCACGGTGCTTGGGCACGTCCACGAGGCCGACGGTTCGGTGAGCGTGGAAGCCATGAACCACGTCATGGACATCAAGGTCGGCGACGTGGTCATCGGCATCGTGGACAAGGTCAATGAGAAGAACGCCGAATTGGTCATCGTCAGCGTTGAGGGACAAAACGTTCCTCCCGTGGCCGAACAACTCCGTGGTCAACTTCGTGTGACCGACATCGTTGACCGCTACCTGCACCAGGTCAGCGACGGTCTTCGCCGCCGCGACGTGTGCCGGGCCGTGGTCACGGCCGCATCGCCTGTGCTGCGCGTCGACATGCGCAACGACGCTGCATCTGGCGTGCTTCATGCCCTGTGCCACCACTGTGGAACCGCCATGGTTCCTGACCAAGACGGCGACTGGAACATGCACTGCCCGAATTGCGGTGAGCGCACCTTCCGCGCCCTTGCTGACGGTTACGGTATGGGCGAAGGCCATGCGGCGCTGAACGGCGCAGGCAAGCGTTGGACCGGCGCCACGGAAGCACACTTCTCCAAGGGCCCGGCCGCTCGCGCCAGCTTCCTCGCTGAGGACGTCCGTGAAGACGGTCGACCTCGCGCCTATCCCCGCTTCGACACCGGTGGCGGTGGCGGCGGACAACGCCGTCAGCGCAGTGCGCCCGGATGCCGCCTCTTCATCGGCGGCCTGGACCGTGGCGTGGACACCGAAAAACTCCGAGAGCTCTTCTCCGCGCACGGCGACATGACCGATTGCGTTGTGATGACCGACGATTCCGGGACCTCCCGTGGGTTCGGCTTCGTGACCTACGGCGAGAAGGCCCATGCCGATGCCGCCATCGCCGCGCTGGACGGCAAGCGCATCAACGGCCGCCGCATTGGCGTCCGCGATGCGGATCAGAAGCGGGAGCGCGGCGAGCGCAAGCCGCAGCCGAAGGGCACGAAGCTCTACGTGGGCAACCTTTCTTTCGACACGGGTTTGGATTCCCTCAAGGCCCTCGTGGCCGAACACGCGAACGTCACCGGTGCTGACCTCGTGATGGACAACGGTCGCTCGAAGGGTTTCGGCTTCGTCTTCATTGCCGAGGATGCTGACGCTGCAAAGGTGGTCGAGGCCATCAACGGCAAGGAGGTCGACGGACGCAAGATTCGCGCCGACATCGCCAAGCAGGGCGGCGGAAAGCGCGGAGGAGGCGGGGGAGGCGGGGGCAACCGGCGCTCGTCCCGAGAAGAACGCGCCAAGCGCGAGGAAGCCGAAGGTGGCGGCGGGAAGCGTCGCCGTCGTGGTCCAAAACGCTCCTGATCGGCACCGATGAGCCCAGCGTGTCTCATCCGTTCGATGTCTCGGTCACCCTGAACCGACGCGTGAAGGCCAATCGCAAGGGTAGCGTCTGACAAGACCCACCGCAAACCCTCTGATGAGGTCAAAACCAATCAGTGGGTTTGTGCATTAACCCTATGCCAAGTGAACAAAATGAATGAATGATTCAAATTTTTGTTCGAAGCACCATCGTGCCAAATCCTTCTCAGGGTTCAAGCT
>JAYOTG010000042.1:0-6608 GCA_038150305.1 Candidatus Poseidoniales archaeon
CATCATCCTCGAAGACCCCAACGTCAAGGGCATCCTCGTCAACATCTTCGGTGGCATCATGCGCTGCGACATCATCGCCCGCGGCGTCATCGCTGCGGTCGAGAACCTCGGATTGGAGGTGCCTTTGGTGGTTCGCTTGGCCGGAACCAACGTCGACGAAGGGAAGGCCATCTTGGCGGCTTCAACCCTGAACATTCACCCTGCGGACGATTTGGCGGACGGCGCTGAACGCATTGTGGCCCTCATCGGCGGAGGTGATGCGTGATGGCAATCTGGATTCCCGAAGACGCGAAGGTCATCGTGCAGGGCATCACCGGTCGACAAGGCCGCTTCCACGCGGACAAGATGGTCGAGTACGGCACCGCCATCGTCGGCGGGTGCACACCAGGCAAAGGCGGTCAGACCGTTGAGCTCCAGGGTCGAGATTTCCCCGTGTGGAATTCGGTCCGTGACGCCGTCGAAGCGACCGACGCCGATGCGACGGTCATCTACGTCCCCCCGCCATTCGCAGGCGAGGCGATCATGGAGGCCGCAGAAGCCTTCGACGCCATCAAGGGCGAAGGCGTGATCGTCTGCATCACCGAAGGCATCCCCATTCTCGACATGGTCAAGGCTGCTGCATACGTTGAACAGCGTCCGGGCATCCGGCTCATTGGCCCGAACTGCCCCGGCATCATCACGCCGGGCGAGCAAGGTGGAGCCAAGATCGGCATCATGCCCGGTCACATCCACGCCAAGGGGCGCATTGGTATCGTCTCGAAGTCCGGGACGTTGACCTACGAAGCGGTGGCTCAAACCATGAGCATCGGCGAGGGACAATCGACCTGCGTCGGTATTGGCGGTGACCCGGTCAACGGTACGGGTTTCATCGATTGCCTGGCCGCCTTTGAGGCCGACCCGCAAACCGAAGCCATCGTGATGATTGGAGAAATTGGCGGGAATGCCGAGCAAGAGGCAGCGGCCTATGCGGCGAAGCACGTGTCCAAACCAATCGTCGGCTTTGTGGCTGGGTCGACCGCTCCACCCGGCAAGCGCATGGGCCACGCAGGCGCCATCATTTCCGGCGGGAAAGGAACGGCTGAGGAGAAATTCGAGGCCTTCAGGGCTGCGGGGATTGCCTGCGCCAACGACCCCTCCGAGATCGGTCAAGTCCTGCTCAAAGCGCTTCAGGATGCAGGGCTTCGGGACTGAACGTCGGCATGGTCCCGTCAAGGCCGCAGGTGGCCTTGTTTCCCAACAGAGCGGAGGAAGCCTTTAGGAAGCGGGTCGGCGGAGCAGGGATGAGGTTGCACCATGCAGTGCGCAGCGTGTGGAGAATCCATTCCGGACGACTCCATGTTTTGTCCTGAGTGTGGCGCACGTCAAGGCGGTGGAGCCACCGGTGTTCCGGGACAGGCACCTGCCGCCCAACCCAACGTGGGAGGGGCTCCGACGGGAGGTTTCCCGCAGCAAGGCGCCCCCCAAGGCTATCCTCAACAAGGCCTTCCGCCGCAGGGCATGCCCCAACAAGGCATGATGCCAGGCTACGGCCAGATGCCGCAACAGGGCATGCCCCAGCAAGGCCTGCCTCCACAAGGCATGCCCCAGCAGGGCCTTCCGCCGCAGGGCATGCCCCAGCAAGGCCTGCCACCGCAAGGCCTGCCACCGCAAGGCATGCCCCAGCAAGGGTTCCAGCCCGGGCCTCGGGGTCCGAGTGCACCGGTGCGTCCGCTCAGCAGGTCAGACATGCCGCAATCGAACACCGGCCCGTCCTTGGCGAGCGGCATGGGCAGCTCGGGCGTGCCCCGTGCAGATCCGTTCGCTGCAGGTGGAACCACCATCGCGCACAATCCGGCGGCGTCCCCCACGGATGCCATGGTGAACAACCTGGCAGAGCAGGATCGCGCAATGAAGAACGAGCGCCGAAGCCAGTGGCTTTCGATGAACCACTCCCCCGCAGGTGACGTGCTCGCTTCCTTGGGTGCGGACATGGGTGGGTTGCAAGGACAGGGCGCACCGAACCCCGCCGCTGCCGTCCTTGCCAGCACCATCGGTGCGCAAGACAGCGGAGGCCTCGACGATGCTCTTCTGAAGCGACTTGCAGAGGTCGCCATCCGCCGCGTCGCTCGCAAGCGTGGTGTTGCGGTCGAGACGCCGAATTGTGAAACAGAAGGCAATGAGGTGACGGTGAGCGTCACCTACGTCGACGACGGCCGCGTCCTTGACGGGCCAGATGCCCTCTCAGAAGCCTTCCAGCATGCCATCGCGACCGAAATCGCGCTCAAAGGACACGAAATGGACGTCAAGATCGTGCTGCGCCGCTCCAAGGACGGTGAAGTGGACGTCGTCAGTGGTGCCGCAGAAGAGATGTTTGCGTGTGAGGTCTGTGACGGTCTCGTGTCTGAAAACGACAACACCTGTCCGCATTGCGGCGCGGTGTTCGAGGAAGAGGACGACGAAGACGAACCCGCGGCCCCCGCTCGAAGCGGCCCCCCTGGTCCAAGCCGTGGCGGACCACCAGGTCCGTCTCGCGGTGGCCCCCCCGGTCCAAGCAAAGGCGGTCCTCCCGGCCCGAAGAAGGGCGGTCCACCTGGCCCGAAGAAGGGCGGCCCTCCCGGCCCAAGCAAAGGCGCCCCTCCCGGCCCGAAGAAGGGCGGCCCCCCTGGTCCAAGCAATGGCGGTCCACCCGGCCCGAAGAAGGGCGGCCCTCCCGGCCCAAGCAAAGGCGGCCCTCCCGGCCCAAGCAAAGGCGGTCCTCCCGGCCCGAAGAAGGGCAGTCCTCCCGGCCCGAAGAAAGGCGGCCCACCTGGTCCAAGCAAAGGTGGCCCCCCAAAGGGTGGCCCCAGCGGTGGCCCGCCGATGGGCGGTCCAAGCGGAGGTCCTCGAAAGGGAGGTCCCTCTGGGGGCCCTCCAAAAGGCCCTCGCCGTGGTCCTCCCGGTCGCTGAACAGAGGCGGAGCCGGTGCTGATCGACCCGACGTGTGACGCGCTGCTGGAGTCCAACTCCCGCTCGTTTTTCCTCACGCTCAAAATCCTGCCAAGGAAGATGCGTCGTTCGATTGGTTTGCTCTACCTCTTGGCTCGCGTGGCCGACACCATTGCCGATTCAAAGACCGGTGAAGTCCACGCGCTCTTGGATGCCCTGGACGCGTGGGATGCGGCCACGGACGAGCGCCAAGAGGGGGTTCCAGACCTGTCGCATCTCGCCTCCTTGCAAAGCCTCGACGCAGAGCGCATCCTGCTGGAACAGGCGGATCTTGCGGTGAAGGCCTTGGCCGACACGCCTTCCGCAGACCTCGACATGATGCAAACCTGTCTCAAGATCATCATCGGCGGGCAATCGCTTGACCTGCGACGTTTCGGCCCCGCCAACGATCAAGACGAAATTTCCTCACTTGATGACGACGAGGCGCTGGACGATTACGCCTACAGGGTCGCCGGGAGCGTTGGAGAATTTTGGACGTCAATGAGCCGCCATCACATGTTTCCTTCCCGCACGTCCCTCCATGATGAGGCATGGATGGCCGATGGTGTCCGGTTTGGCAAGGCCCTGCAGATGACCAACATCCTGCGGGACATTCCAGAAGACCTGCGCTTTGGACGCTGCTACATTCCACGCCCTCGTTTGGAGGCCGTTGGGTTGACGCCCGAAGATCTGCGGGATGCGTCTTCCATGGACGTGTTTCGGCCCGTGTATCATGCGCTGCTTGACCTGACGGACGACCACCTTGAGGCGGCCGTACGTTACACGCTGCGTTTGCCTGGTCAATCCAGGCGCCTCCGCATCGCGTGCATGTTGCCGATCATCATCGGTCAGCGCACCGTCGATTTACTCCGAACGAGCAACGTGCTGGACCCTGCGCATCGGGTCAAGGTCGACCGTGCTGAGATCAAGCGCATCCTTCGCCGCTGCGTCCTGGCCACGATGGTGCCAGGTGGAACAAAGCGCGCGCTTACTGCCTTTCGCCCCTCGCTCCGCTGAACACGCCACTTCAACGCCCATGCCGCCGGCTCGCCCTTGAAAACAGGGGATTCATAAGGGCACGAAGACAGGCAAAGCCGACGCAGATGCTGGAACGCCGGAAACCCCTCGACCTCGTGCTGCCCCTCAAGGGCAACGCATCGACGAAGAGCGGACGCTTCGAGCGCGAGCAACTCACGCCACTTGAGCGGCTGCGCACCGGTGTTCAGTTGGCCACAGAGGCCGTCAAGGCCGTCAGCCAGACGGCGATGGAAGCCCTCCGAGAATCGGCCCAATTCATCGGTTTGTTCGGCGACGATTTGGAACTCGTTGACCCCTTTGCTCACCTTGAGGCACCCATCTGGTCCGAGAAGCCCCCGGCCGAACTGCTTCGCTTGGCCTACACCTACTGTGAGGAGTTGACCCGACGTGAGGCCGGCAATTTCTATCACTCGTTCAAGTACCTCCCTGAGGACAAGCGGCAAGCCATGTGCGCTGTGTACGCCTTCTGCCGTCGCGCGGACGACATCGCGGACGGTGACTGGTCCGACCGCTTCCCCGGCTCGCTTGGAGAGATGGACCCGGAAGCCAAGGCCTACCGTGAGGCGCTCGAGCAGCACCAGCACGCCGAGACGGTTTTGGACGAGGAGGCTTACCTGAACAAAATCACGCAACTCTTCTTCTTCAGGAAGAAGCTCTCCTCCTGCTACAACGAAGCGTGGTCCACTGACCCTGTGTTTCTCGCGCTCAAGGACACCGTGCAGCGCTTCACCATCCCTCGCCTTGTCTTCGATGACCTGATTTCGGGCATGGAAGACGACCTCTACCAAAACCGGTACCGGACCTTCGACGACCTCTACGTGTACTGCTACCGCGTGGCCAGCGTGGTCGGTCTGATGTGCATCGAAATCTACGGCTACGAAGACCCGAAGGCGCGCAAATACGCCGAATCATGGGGGATTTTCATGCAGTTGACCAACGTGCTTCGTGACGTCGGCGAAGACATCCACCGCGACCGTGTTTACCTGCCAAGCGAGGAGCTTGAGGCGAACGACCTCGATCCGAACGAATTCATGGACGGTCGTGTCATCCTCAACACCAGTTGGGAGCCGTACTGCCACCACTATGCCAAGCGTGCTCGCACCTACCTTGAGGAAGCACGGCAACTGCTTCCGCTTTTGCCCCGCGAGACCCGCTACTCGCCTGCGGCGATGATTGCTTTCTACGACAAGATCCTGAAGCAAATTGAACGCAGTCAGGGTGACGTGTTCACGCAGCGCATCCGCTTGAACAAGGCTCAGAAAATCAGCCTCGCCGCAGCCGTCTACCTCCGTCATCGCTTCTTGCCACGCTTCCTTGACCCCGTGTGGGGCGCCTTGGCGCGCGTTGGCGTGTTGCCGAGCGTCTGATCAGTCCTCGGGCCACGGCCTCGCATCGTCCCATGCGTTCCATTCGTCCACCCATGGTTCGGTGAACGGCTCAATGTCGAGGCCGATGCCGGTCATGACCTCGACGGGGGGAACCACGCCCTTCTTGCGCACACCCGTTCGAATGAGGGCCAGCGAGCACGTCCGGCCATGCTGAACCGTCCGTTGTTGGAAGTAGAAGAATCGCTCATCCATGCCCACCAGGCGGGTTCGGATTTCCGTGCGTCGCCATGGTCGGAGGCGATGCCGGTAACGGATGGTGGAACCGCCGACCACGAAGGCGGACTTGGTGCGCCGGACGTACCGGAACAGGCCGATCTGCATCGCCAATTTGTACCTCGCCAAGTCGAAGAGCACGAAATGGCGACCGTTGTTGACCTCCGGATAGAGGTCGGCATCTCCGAGTCCAGGCCGGAGGGTGAACGTGTGCTCTGCCAGGGCGTCGATAGGCGCCGGCTTGCGCAAGGCGTGGCGCAGCAGAAGACCCACGATGCGATGGTACGGGTACACCCGCGCTCACGCCTGTCGGGTGAAGGCTTGGATTCCAGTGATGTATCGACCGAGGATGAGGTTGTGGATGTCGTGGGTGCCCTCGTAGGTCTTGACCGACTCGAGGTTGGCCATGTGGCGCATCACGGGGTATTCGTCCAACACGCCGTTCGCTCCGTGGATGTCGCGAGCGACGCGGGCAATTTCCAGGGCGATGTCCACGTTGTTCATCTTCGCAAGGCTGATCTGCTCGTTGAACCATGAGCCATCGTCCTTCTTACGTCCGAGGTGGTAGGCGAGCAGTTGTCCCTTGGTGATCTCACGGAGCATCCAGGCCAACTTGTTCTGCACCAACTGGTAGGCCGCGATGGGTTGTCCGAATTGGATGCGGGAGAGGGCGTAGGTCTTGGCGGAATGGAAGCAGGCCATCGCTGCACCAAGGGCGCCCCACGAAATGCCGTAGCGGGCGTTGTTGAGGCAGGAGAAGGGACCGCGGAGGCCCTTCACGCCAGGGAGCATGCGGTCCTTTGGAATCTTGCAGTCTTGGAAGACGAGTTCTGAGGTGACGCTCGCCTTCAGGGAATGCTTCCCCTTCATTTCAGGCGCGGAGAATCCGGGGTCGTCCTTCTCGACGATGAAGCCGCGAATGACGCCGTCGAGTTTGGCCCAGACCACGGCGAGGTCGGCGATGCTGCCGTTGGTGATCCACATCTTGGCACCGTTGAGGAGGTAATGGTCACCCATGTCCTCGGC
>JAYOTG010000043.1:0-4933 GCA_038150305.1 Candidatus Poseidoniales archaeon
GCGTTGGTTGGCATGGGCCTGATCATCGCTGGTGTGGTCGTGCTCCGACTCTTCAGCGAAACCTCGCTTGAAGCATGAAAACGTGCCATCATGTGCACAAAGGGCCCCTAGGTTCCTCCGTTGATACACGAAGCATAAGTGAGCGGGCACCGACCGAGTTTCGGTGTCTGGCGTGTCGAAGGCCGTTCCTCTCGTTCTGATGTTTCTGATGTCGATGATGGTCCCGCTGGCTTTCCATGCCGATCACCTTGCCTCAGAATCATCGCTGCAAGACGGACACCATGCAGCCTACACCGAATCAACCAGCAACCTGAGTGCAACCTTCACACCCAGCTCGGGATGGACCACGGGCGGACAGAACATCACGATCACAGGCTCCGGTTTCCTTGAGATGGCGACCAACAACATCTACGACGACGGTTTGACCCACAGCTGGACCACCACCACGGTGGATTACATTCAGGGGGGTTACGGGGACCAGGCGATTGCGGTGACTTCGAACGGTGACGTCCACATCGTGTACTGGAATTACGACACCCACGAACTCAAGCACGCCGTCTACGACGGAAGCGGTTGGAGCAGATCGGTCATCGTCTCGTACTCGGGCGGCAGCTCCGACATCCGAGAGGTGGAAATGGTCGTCGACGGTAGCGATAACCTCCACGTGGCCCACTACGTGACCGGGGAATACCTCCACTACCGCCACTACAACGGCACGAACTGGACGATCCCCTACACCACCAGCGACGTGGACCGGTGGGGCATGGACATCGCCGTTGATTCCAGCAACCTTGCTCGTATTGTGTACAACAGGCCCGACTACGTCTGTGGCGGCCTGATGCTGGCCTACGACACGGGTTCTGGTTGGACCAAACAGGCCCTGGACACCTCCTCCACCCTCGTTGGGTGCTACCCCTCGATTGACGTCGACTCCAACGATGCCGTTCATGTGGCCTATCGGGATCACACGAACAGCCGATTCAACTACATCACCAACGAAAGCGGCACGTGGGACAAATACATGCATTCCAACACCAACTCACCGGGGTACTACACCCAGACGAAGGTCAAGTCAAACGATGACGTCTTCATTGTTCAGAAGAACAGCAATGGACTTCGCTACGCCGAAGGCACGCCGGGTACATCGTGGTCTCAAGGCAGCATCAGCGGCGATTCGGCCGACGACACCTCACTGTTCCTTGACGCCTTTGACCGGCCACACGTCTTGCACTGGAAGTCGAGCACCGACGACCTGCTGTACTCGACGCGAAGCACCTCGGGCTCGTGGGCCACGAGCACCGTGGACGGTACCGGTGGCAGCGACGTCGGCCGGTCCAACGCGCTCACCATCGACGCCGACCACCACCTCCACGCCGCCTACAGCGATCATGGCAACAAGCACTTGAGGCACGCCACCATGGCGACTGGCCTGGTGAACAATTACGAGATCACCGTCGAGTTTGGGGCCTACGGCAACGTGACGGGCACCGTGATGGACGACAGCACCATTGTGGTGGCCACACCAGTGGCGGGTTCACAGGCCGAGAGCGTCAGCCTCAGCATCTGGGACGCGGATGGCCACGAGCACGTGCTGGCGGACCCATTCCAGTTCATTTCACCCGATGACCCCGACGTGGACGGCGTGCTCAGCGACGTGGATGCATGCTCGATCACGTGGGGCAACTCCACGGTCGACCGGCTCGGCTGCCCCGATGCTGATGGGGACGGCACCAGCGACCTGAACGATGCCTTTCCCAACGATGCAAGCGAGTGGACGGACACGGACGGCGACGGCGTGGGCAACAACACGGACGCCTTCCCAAACGACGCCAACGAGACCAACGATACAGACGGCGACGGTGTCGGTGACAACGCCGATGCCTTCCCGAACGATGGCAGCGAAACCGTTGACGCGGACGGTGACGGTGTGGGCGACAACGCCGACGTCTTCCCGAGCGACCCAAACGAGTGGGTCGATTCCGACCTTGACGGCGTGGGCGACAACGCCGATGCCTTCCCCAACGATGCCGACGAAACCATGGATTCAGACGGTGACGGCATCGGTGACAATGCCGACGTGTTCCCCTTCAACGCCAGTGAAACCACGGATTCAGACGGTGACGGTGTGGGCGACAACGCCGATGCCTTCCCCAACGATGCGAATGAAACGACCGATTCTGACGGTGACGGGATTGGCGATAACGCCGACGCCAACCCGACGATCAACGATTTCTTCGACACGGACGGCGACGGCTTCCCTGACCTCGTGGACATGTTCCCAAACGATGCAAGTCAATGGATGGACGCAGACGGTGACGGCTACGGCGACAACGCTACAGGAAGCACGCCCGATGCCTTCCCGGCCTTGCCCACACAGTGGTCCGACGTGGACGGCGACGGCTACGGCGACAACTGGGGCAACGGGTCATGGACCGATGCGCGCGCTGGAAGCGGAATCGGCCAGTATGTCGAAGGCGCGCTCATGGCCGATTATTGCCCTGAAGTGGCTGGAAACTCGTTTGTGGACGGTTTCTTTGGCTGCCGTGACGCCAACGGCGACGGCATCGCCGACCAAGTCCAAACCTCGAACGGATCCGACGGTGGTGCCGTCGGCGACGGTCCCGGCGCCGATCTCGGCGCGACAGACCAAGACGGGGATGGCGTCATGGACATCGCCGATGCATGCCCGAACACCCCAGAAGGCTCATCGGTGAACGCACTTGGGTGCGAGGAAAAAGAGGGCTCCTTTGTTCAGGGTCTGATGTCAGGTGATCAACAAGCCGTCACGGCCACGGTGGGCTTGAGCGCCGTCCTTCTTGCGGCCCTCGCGTTCTTGCAGACGAACGCAGCGGCTGCGGTGCTTCCTGATGCGTTCCGATGGGTGCAAGTGCTTCGAAAATCACAGAAGATGAACGATGAAGAGGAACGCGAGTTGCATTACCTGAAGTCAGTCGTCCAAGGATTCGCTCACAGCCCTGAATCCCTTCACGCCGAGCTACGCGAACTGAAGGCCGTGTTGTCCTCGCGCTACACCAACAACGAAATCAGCAAGATGACCCATGAGAAACTCAACACCCTGATTGAGAACCTGTTGGGCGCAACGCCAGAGGAATTGTCCGATATCGCACAAAGGGACGTCTACTTTGGACTGGCCAGCGCCACCAGCGTTGAGGAACGCGAAGCTGCCTTGCGCATGCGCATGGCCATGGAAGCACCGGCCGGCATGCCTCAACCCACCTCAGTGCCCTCCACAGACCTCCAAGGCTCCATCAGTGAAGACGACGGTCATGAGTACCTCGAGCATCCAGAAGGCTCGGGACAATGGTTCCTTCGCGACGAATCTGGCGAATGGCGAGCATGGAAGTAAGGCATCACTGGGCCGTGATGACGTGAATGCGGCCGTTGCCGCCAAAGGTGGCATAGAAGAGGTCGCCGTTTGGATGGAAGACGATCGGCAGCGGTGTGCCAAGGTCCGAGGCGAAGACCGAGGTGGTGCCGGACCACGTGCCGTCCACGGCCTGCGAGAAGTCGATGCGGACGATTTCGTGACCCACCGGAACGACGCTGTTCCATGACCCATACACCGTGGCGTAGACCGTGTGGTTGCCGCCGGGCAAGCTGGAATTAACCGGACGATGGGCGAGCCCGTTCAGGCTGCTGTGCGGCGTCCACGTCGCCACAGGGGCTTCGGTTCCTACCGGCACCGGGGTTTCAGGGGCGTCGTTTGGCCAGCCGTAATCCGCGCCTTCGATGAGCAGGTTCACCTCTTCAGGCGGATGATCGCCTTCCCAGTCCCTTCCGTTGTCGCTGAAGAGGTAGCCGAGGCCTTCGACCCAGATCCCGTCAAACGAGTTGCGCACACCGCTGGCCAGAACGCCGTGCTCACCCGTGCTGGCGTTGACCCACAACAAGGCAGCATTACGCTCGTCGCTTTCCTCACACACGTTGCACGTGGAACCCGAGTGCCAGACAAGGGTCCCGTTTGGAAGAACATTGACGGCGTTGGTCTGATGGTTTCCGGTGGGGACGCCGTCCACGAGCACCGTCCCGTTGCCCGTCGGTGCGCCGTCCCTGAGGGAAAAGCTCCGCAAGCGGCCTGCCTCAGACACGACGAGCGCGTCGTCAAGCAGGGCCACGTCGTGAGGGAAATCAAGGCCATCAAGCCAGGTTTCGGGTTCACCGGCCCGCCAATCGCCGTCGTAGGTGAGCGGAAGGAGGACGATGCGCCCCCCGTCGCGATCACACACAAGCATGGTCTCGTTGTCCAGCCACTCCATGCAGGTGGGGCCACCGAGGTTGCCGACCAGCAGGTCCACCTGCATGCCCTCTTCCACCACGGGATCGTGCACGTCGGCGTAGGGCCAAATCTGCCGGGCGATAACCAGCAGAAGAAGCGCGGTCACCAGAACCGGCACGTGACGGCCCCAAGCCATGGCAAGGACCCACCGTGATGGGATTTAGGGGCGCGGGTGATTTCACTCGCGGCGAGCCAGAATCATGGCCGCAGCCACGAGGGCCACCACTGCGATGGGAGCGGCGAAACCGGGCGCACCTTCAGAGGGGCGGGAAGCGCTGGAGTCTTCCTCACTGGCCGGCGCGGGGTCGCCCTCGCCGACGGTCACGATGCCCACCATGTCGGAACTGGCGTGAGGCTCGCACACGTAGGTGAAGTCTTGATCACCGGTGAAGGTCACTCGGAAGTCCTCGGTTTCGTTGGCTTCCCCTGAACTGATGCCACCGTCCAACGCTGCGGTTTCTCCTTCCTCAGCCGTCTCGACGACGTTGTGGGCCATGGACTCGTTGGTCCACTGCCAGCAGACCGTGTCCCCGTCGTTCACGGTGAGCGTGGCGGGACTGAACTTGATGCCGCTCGGCGCGATGCGAACCGTGTGGTCGCACTCGGCGTCGGGGGTGACCACCGCGGTGGCGGTGG
>JAYOTG010000044.1:0-4361 GCA_038150305.1 Candidatus Poseidoniales archaeon
TGGGCGACCACCGCATTGCCGTGCTCCCCGGAGATGGTGTGGG
Source organism: Candidatus Poseidoniales archaeon (assembly GCA_038150305.1). Classification (GTDB taxonomy): domain Archaea; phylum Thermoplasmatota; class Poseidoniia; order Poseidoniales; family Poseidoniaceae; genus MGIIa-L3. The sequence goes on from JAYOTG010000044.1 coordinate 44, forward strand.
CCGTGAGGTCGCACCAGAAGCCGTCCGCATTCTGGATACGGTGATGGAGCACACCGCACATGGATTCGTCTACGACGACATCCCCTGCGGTGGTCAGGTTTGGAAAGAGACCGGCCTGGAGTGGGAAGAAGGCGCTTGGGACCGCGTGAAGAACGACGCCGACGCCATTTTCCTCGGCGCCATCGGCTTGCCTGGCGCGCGCTTGGAGAACGGCGACCTCGCCGGAGGCGGCGTCATCCTCGGCATGCGGTCTGGACTCGACTTGTACGCGAATGTCCGGCCCATCCGACTATATGAGGGCGTCAAGCACAAGGTGCACGGCACCTTCCGTCAGGTCTGGGACCACGACATGGTCGACATGGTCGTGCTTCGCGAGAACACGGAAGGACTCTACCACAGCCTTCTGCGCCGTTGCGCCGACAGGGCGGCAGGGCGTGACCCCTACGAGCCACCCGAGATGACCTTCCCCGGCCTCGAAGGTGAAGTCGCGTACGACCCGCGGCCCATCTCCAAATTCGGCTCTGAGCGCATTTCCCGCATGGGCTTCGACATCGCCTCCCGTCGTAGCGGTGCACCAGGAGACGGCGTCAGTCGCGTCACCTGCGTGGACAAATCCAACGTGACGCGGGGCTGCCAACTGTTCCGCCGCACCTTCGACGAGGTGGGTGAAGGCTACCCTGACATCGAACGCGACTACGGCTACATCGACGCGTTCATGCAGTGGATCACGCGAAATCCTGAGCACTACGACGTGGTCGTGTCCAGCAACATGTTCGGCGACATTTCCACCGATTTAGGAGCCGTCCTGCAAGGCGGCATGGGTATGGCCGGCTCGGCCAACATCGGTGACCACCACGCGATGTTCGAGCCCGTGCACGGTTCTGCGCCCAAGCACGCCGGAAAGGGCATCGTGAACCCGATTGCCTCCATCTCCTCTGTGCAGATGATGCTCGACTGGCTTGGTCGGAGCAACGCCAACGACGACCTTGTCGAGGTGGCCGAACTCGTCGGTACGGCGATTGCCGACCACGTGCGAGAGGGCAAGCAGCTGACCTACGACCTTGGCGGCACCGCGTCCACCACGGACGTGGGCTCGCGCATCGCCGCCCGTCTTGCCGATGCCCTCGGAGAGCGCTGAAGCCTCAGGAAAACCGGCCCTGCAAATGGGCGATGATGTCATCCAGCGAGGCCTGCAAGCACGCATCGTTATCCCATGCTGCGTTCGGAGCCGGATGCGCTGACCCTTCCGCGTGCTCACGCAGGGCTTCGGCCACGCGACCGACCTCGTCAACAATCGTGACCGAAGCGGTCCGTGCCGTGCGGGACAGAGGGTTGAGATCCACCACAAGCACGGTCTTGCCCATCGCCACCAACGCTTCACACCGGTCGCCGTCTTCCAGGGGGACCAGCACGACGTCCGCGGCAGCGATGCCTGCAGCATCGCACTGCGCTCGAGGGCCTTCCAACCCGAGGATGCGCCCGTCGGTCCGGCGGCCGAGCACCTCCACTTCTAGACCGTCCTCGTCGCACCATGCTTCAAGCCGCGAGATCAAACCGTCCATCCTCGCTTGGGTCCGATAGAAGATGTTCACCTCCAGCGGGCACGACAGGGAAGCGGCCACGTGCAGAAGGTCGCGCCCCGCCAGCGCAACCGTGTTCCCGTTGACCGAAATCACGGGATGTGTGGCCGCACGCAAGCGTGCATACGCCTCGCGCGTGGCCTCAGCCGCGGAGGCCGTCGTGCGCTCGCCAAGGAGGTAATCGAAGGCTTCTCCGCGGCCGTGGGCGATCATGGCGCTGCCTGCCAGCAGACCTTCTGCTGCCGCCTCTTCGATGAGGTGCCGACGGAGCAAGGAGGCATACCTTGGGTGGCTTGGGTCAGCGGCGATTGGGTTCACGTGAAGGGCCCCCGTCACACGCCGTCCATGAGCATGGTGAGGTCGAGCGGCGCGACACCGCGGTTGACCGCGCTCGTGCTGATGACGTCCATGCCGCTTTCTTTCCACTCGCTCAGCCCCTCGAAGGTGATCCCGCCACTGGCTTCCAGCACCACGTGTTCTCGAACGCCGAGCGATTCCATCTCCGCGGCCACGTCCGTGCACGATTCAGGACCGAAGTTGTCGAGCATGATGACCAGGGGGGTGTCGCCCATGCTGGCGCGGTGCTGGCTCCACGCCAATGCGGCGGTCAGCGCTTGCTTCGCGCTGGTGGTTTCGATTTCGATGAAGGCATGGTCGTCGTTGGGCTCCAGGGATGCCACGGCGGCCTGCACTCGGCTGACCTCATCCTCGCCGTAGGCCACGAGGTCGTTTTCCTTGAGCATCAGTGCGTCTCGCCGATTCAGGCGATGCGTGAGGCAGCCGCCGAGGTGCACGGCCCATTTGTCCAACAAACCGTAGACGGTTTTCCTGGTGCAGGCTACCTGTCCCGGAGCGACCGTGGCCCACGTCCGAGCCGAGGTGGCGATGCCGGACAACTGTCCGAGCAGGTTGAGGACAGAACGCTCGATGGTCAGCAGCACGTCGGCAGGGCCGGTGAAGCGCCCGATTTCGTCGCCGTTACCAACCTGACGGCCGTCGCTCGCGCTCCACGACACGCGGACTTCAGGCGCCCAGATTTGCAGCAGGTGATCCACAGCGGCCGTTCCGGCCACCAGACCCTCAGAGCGCGCAAGGACCGTCGCCGTTGCCGCTTCCCCACGACCCATGAGGGGCATGTCGATGCCGTCGTCCGCCAGCACGACGCTCACCCAACGGTCGATGCTGGCCAGCAAACGGTTGGACGGGCCTTCGGCCGAGGTCCACAACAGGTGACCCCGGTCGTGGGGCACCTTGCCGCCCTTCCCCATGCATCCCGATGTGTGCTGGACCTCATGAAAGCACCCCTGCTCCTCCGCAAGGCCCATGCCGTTCCATCGTGCGGGCGGTGCATGCAGCGGGTGGTCGTGGTGGGCGGCGGCCTCGCCGGACTGGCGGCGGCCCTCGAGGCAGCGTCCTCGGGCCACAAGGTGGTGGTGCTGGAAGCGCGCGATCGCCTTGGAGGACGGGCCACCACGACACCGGGGCGCTATGCCGACCTCGGTCACGGGCCGCACGTGTTGTTGCGCGGGGGCACGATGCATCGTTTGGTCCGCCGCCTCTCGCGCACACGTCCGGCCACGGTGGCGCTCGCTCCACATCGTCTGCACGTGATCGGCCATGGTCCGCTTCGCTCGTTGCGAAGCGTGCGTGCAACCGCCAGCGTGCGCCGCACGCTTCGGTCCTCAACGCCGTCGGATGAGCCCGCCGTGCGGGCTGCTCGACTCTTGGCGGGCTGGGGATTGCCCGCCGTTGAAGGCCCACTCGGGGCGCGGGCTGAGGCCTTGTACATGGGCCAAGGCCTGATCCTGCAGGCCGGCTGGGCGGACCTCATTGGGCGCATCCTCGCCGCCTTGGACGAAGTCGGGGTGCCCATCGAAACCAACGCGAAGGTCATCGCCGTCGAGGACGGATGCGTGCACTTGGAGGACGGACGCGACGTCGAAGCGGACCTTGTTGTGGTGGCGGCAGGACCGCGGCGAGGGGCCCGCCTGCTGGAACAAAAAGCGGGGCCTGCTCACCGGGTCAGCACCGTCGAAGCCCTGCTGGATGCGGTGCCCTTCGGTGAACATCAGGGCCTGATCGACGTCGAAGAGGGCATGGTCGCCCTCCGCCTGCCGCATCCTGAACCGGCGTTCACGCACCTCACCGCCATCGCGGTGCCGCTCGAAGGCGAAGACGACGAGGCTCGTATGGCCCGCCTCGAAGGATGGCTGGACCGCCACCTCGCTGGCTGGCAGAGCGCCGTGGCCGAAGACCGTCGACAGGCGGGGCTTGACCTCGCCATGACCGAGCGAAGCGAGGCAAGCGCAAGCGGGGTGGTGCTCCTTGAGCCTCACATGGGGCTGTCTGACGCGCTGATTGAGGCCTCACGTGCGAGCGTGCGGGCGGCCTTGTCGGGTGACGATGCCTAAGGCCCGCCGCATACGCCGTGATGGTATGCGCCTCGTGTCGTGGAACGTCAATGGCCTCCGTGCCGCCATCCGCAAGGGCATCGACGGGTGGATCGACACCCTCGGGGCCGACGTGCTGATGCTGCAAGAAACGCGCGTGCTCGAGGAGCAGTTGCCCAAGGACTGGTCGTGGCCTGAAGGCCACGCCGTTCACCTTCATCCTGCAGAAAAGAAGGGCTATTCTGGCGTGGCCACGCTCAGCACGCTTGAGCAAGACGTGCTTCCCGGATTCGCATGGGGCGAGGACGCCACCGACATCGAGGGCCGCGTTCTCGTGACCCGCCACGG
>JAYOTG010000045.1:0-3666 GCA_038150305.1 Candidatus Poseidoniales archaeon
TCTGCGATGAGGGACGTGACGGTGGCTTGGTCAACGCCCTGACGGAGGCACATCTGAGCGAAGGCGTCCAAGGCGGAGCCGTCGGCGATGACGGCGTCCACGTCAGCACCAAGCGCAGCGCCTTGCATGCGAACGAGCTCCATCGTGTCCTCTGGACCATCGCCCTTCAGGCACATCACGCTCTCGGCCACTTCGTGGGCGTTGCCCAAGAGGCGCCCAATGGGGTGATCCATGGACGTGATTTGAGCGGTCACCTCCATGCCCAATGCGCTTCCAACGTCGACCATCGAGCGGGCCAAGGCCCGCGCCTCGTCGAGGGTGGGCATGAAGGCGGCGCGACCGCACTTGACGTCGAGCACTAGGCGTTCCAAGCCTTCTGCGAATTTTTTGGACACGATCGAGGCGGTGATGAGCCCGATTTGAGGGACCGTTGCGGTCACGTCGCGAGCGGCGTAGAGGATGCGGTCGGCCGGTGCAATCCCTTCGGTCTGGCGGCTGATGAAGCAGGGATTGGTGCGCATCTCATCGAGGCTGAGCCCCGTGTTGAATCCGGGAATGGCCTCGAGTTTGTCGATGGTGCCCCCGGTGTGCGCCAGCCCGCGGCCGGCCAGCATGGGCACGACCAGACCTGCGGCCGCGAGGCATGGCGCAAGGATGAGGCTCATCTTGTCCCCAACCCCTCCAGTGGAGTGCTTGTCCACGCGGCCCGGTGAGGGCGCGAAGGTCGCGCCCGAGGTGGCCATGTGCTTGGTCAGCAGCGCGGTTTCCTCGGGCGAAAGGCCGTTGATTTGGGACGCCATGAGCCACGCACCGACCTGTTCCGGCGCCACGTCTCCGCGAAGCAAACCTTCGATGAAGCGCTGAATCATCGGCTCATCGAAGGCATGGCCGTCGCGTTTCCACGCGATGATGTCCGGCACGGTGGGCTGATTCACCGTCCCACCTCAGGAAGCCAATCCGATTTCCACGAGCCGTTGGTGCAGGTACTCGTCGGCGAGGATGGACGGGTACTGTGCTTCTCCACCGGTCATGTCCACGAACTTCTGGCGCGGCGTCAGGTCCACGTCGCCGCGTGGGTGGACGAACATGGGCATGGAGTAGCGTTCGGTGGCCGCGTCTGGCGGGTTGACCACACGGTGGGTGGTGGATTTGAACAAGCCGTTGGTGAGGTTCTGCAGCATGTCGCCGCTGTCCACGATGATGTGATCGTGGTTGCCTTCCACTTCGATCCATGAGCCGTCGTGGTCCATGACCTGCAGGCCATCCGCGGTGGCGCCCACGAGCAGGGTCAGGAGGTTGATGTCCTCGTGCTGCGCGCTTCGCACCGCCCCCGGAGGGGTGTCCGGAGCGAGTTCAGGATAGTGGATGACGCGAAGGATGGTGTTCCCGTCCTCGGCCATTTCGGGCAACCAGTTCGCCGCTTCGCCGAGGTAAAGCGAGGCTGCACTGAGCAGGTCCACCGACATCCGCTCCATCGCCTGATAGAGGCCGTCGATGTGGTGCTCAAAGTCGGGAACGTCGGCCGTCGGCCAGAAATTTCCGGGAAAGGTGTCCTCGGAAGGATGACCGTCAGGGAGGGTTCGGCCGGTTTGCCAGAATTCTTTGAGGTCCGGCTCGGGGTTGTCTTTAGCGTGTTCCACACCGTAGGGCGTGTAGCCGCGCTGTCGGAACATGTCCGCCCGTTCGTACGTCCGCTTGGTGGCGTCGTCGAGGTGGAAGAAACGGCCAATGGTGGCGTAGGCTTGATCGATGGCGTCCGCGGAAATACCGTGCCCGGTCAGGGCAAAGAAGCCGATGTCCTTCAGCGCGTCGCCCATCGTGGTCACGAAGCGCTTACGTGCTTCCCCGCCCGCATGCCAGTCGCGCAAATCGCAAACCTGCAGGCTTCGCGTCATCCGAATCACCGATGATGGCACTCAGTCGCGGAGCTTGCTGATGAGCCGGAGCACCTCGATGTAGATCCATACCACGCTCATCAGCAGACCGAAGGCGGCCCACCATTCCATGTGCTTCGGGAAGCCTTGCTTGGCGCCCATCTCGATGAAGTAAAAGTCGCTGAGCAGGGTAAAGGACGCGATCGCCACGATGATGGCGCTGAAGCCGATGCCGATGAGGCCGCTGCCGTGGATAAAGGGGATCGTCACGCCACCGATCAGATAGAGCAGGAATTGGCCGACGTACACGAACATCACCGTGCTGACCAAGGCGGCCATGACCATGTTGAAGCGCGGGCCAACGCGAATGACGCGTGAGGTGTAGAGCATGGTCATGCTGCCGGTGATGCCCGCGGTGACCAAACCGGCTTGCAGGGCGATGCCAGGATAGGCGAATTCCATGATGTAGGTGAAGCCTGAGAGGAAGAGGATCTCCAGTCCAACGTACGCGGTCATCGCAAAGGTCGGGGTCCCCTTGGGCCGAACAAAGACCAGGCCAATGACGAGGATGAAGGCCCCAATGCCTCCGATGGTCGCGGCCACACCCGCGAGGGCCATGCCTGCGCCGGGCGTGCTGGCGTCGAGACCGGCGTACGCACCGAACATCACCAGCATGCCCACCAGCAGGGCTCCGAAGAGGATGGACGCCTTTTGCAGGGCGCCTTCAATCGTCATGACCTCGTTCGAGGGCACCGAATTGGCAATGGTGGTGAAGCGTCGTTCGTTGAACACGGGGTTGCCGGACATGACCCGAGGACCAAGGCGGTGGGTTTCAAACCTCACGCCTGCTTCTCGTAGTAGTCCACCAATCCTTCAAGGGTCCAACCTTCGCTGAGGCGCTCGTCGATGACCGCATCGTCCCAGCCGGACAAGCGGGCACGCAGGTCGGCATCGCTGGGACGTCCGTCCAAGACCACGACCGGTTTTGTAGCGGCGACCTCCACCGGCATGTCGGTGCTCAAATCTGGCTCGTCGTCCTTGTTGCGAAGGCCCATGGCCCCCGTGATGACGACGAGCAGGCCGACGATGCCGATGGCCGGAAGGAACCAACCAAACCCGTCTTCGGCTTCCTCGCCGTCGCTCAAGAGCATCCGTCGCTGATCTGCAGAGCAGCCTTCTGTGTCCACAGGGTCGCCTTGCGGTGTCGCTGGACAACGGTCGTCGGCGAATGGCACACCGTCGAGGTCCACGTCGTCGTCAGGAGCCGTCAGGTTCTGGTCGCCGTCCGTGGTGGAGTTGCCGTTGTCGGTGGGGTCCAAACCTTGGTTGGTGCAGCCCTCAACGGTGTGGTCGTCGACGCCGTCACCATCGGCGTCGGCCATCGTCAGGCGAGCCGTGGCGTTTGGCCCGCTGGCATCGGCCTGCGCACGCAGCACTTCGAGGTCATCAGGAATGCAATCGCCGTCCGTGTCGTTGCTGTTCGGATCGCTGCCGAGGTTGAACTCCTCAAGGTGGTCAAGGCCGTCGCCGTCGGGATCCAGTTCAGCCTCGATGAGGTTTCCAGGTGCGCTGCGACGGGCGCGGTTGAGGTCGTGTTCGACCTCCCAAGCGTCCAGCAGGCCGTCGTTGTCCGTGTCGGTGTTGGCGTCCAAGCGGTTCCAGTCCTCGGTCCATGACGCGTGATAGACCGCAGCCAATGGCGCGTGGTGCACCAGGAGACCCACTTCGCGGTTGCGGAGCATCGCGGAGTCACCCCAGTTGATGGAGGACACCAGGACAGAGGTGCCGTCGA
>JAYOTG010000046.1:0-3101 GCA_038150305.1 Candidatus Poseidoniales archaeon
CCGCTTCGCCGTGGATCCCGCGGATTTGGAGGTGGGCGCGAAACTGCGCATCCACGGCGCGTACGGCCTGGACGAAGTGGAACGCATCGCGGACCTCATCGACGAGACGTCGTCGGTGCTCGTGGTCGGCAGCCACATCGGCTCGCTGGTCATCCCCATCGCGAAGATGTGCAGCAAGGTGGTGGCGGTTGAGGCCAACCCCCGCAATTACCGCTTGCTGGAAACCAACATCAAACTCAACGACGCCACCAACGTCGAGCCGCACCACGTGGCGGCCAGCGCCAAAAAAGAGATGATCCGCTTCCAGATGAACACCGTCAACTCGGGCGGCAGCAAGCGCGTGCCGGTGCACAACCGCTACATCTACACCTACGACAACCCGGAGGTGATCGAGGTTCAGGCCTATGCCTTGGACGCCTATTTGGACGACCACGCCTTCGACCTGGTCTTGATTGACATCGAGGGGTCGGAATACTTCGCGATGCAGGGCATGACCAGCATCCTTGGCCAGACGAAGACGCTCATCGTGGAGTTCCTGCCGCACCACATCACCAACGTGGCCGGCGTTGCGCTGGACGATTTCCTCGCTCAGGTGCCGGAGCATTTCACGAAACTCACCGTGCCGACCAAGAACGCCACCTACGACCGCGGCGAAGGCATGGACGTGCTGAGGCGCATGTTCGACGCAGGCGAAGGCGACGACGGCATCCTCTTCCACCACTGACCGCGGCAACGGTTGGTACGCCTGCAAAGACCAACGCTCGCGCATCTGACGCGTGAAGGACCATAACTCGGACAAGCGTTCGGTGCGTCATGAACGACCTGTTCGCCATCGTGCCTGCTTCTGCCATCATTCTCCTCATCGCCATTCGGAAGATCGTGATGCCCGTCAAATTCAATCAGGAAATCATCGGTGACATCCATCCCGACGAGGTCGACAATTCAGCGGCCATGCGCATGATGATCGGCGGCGGATTCGGTGGCATCGGCCTGATGGGGCTTCTCCTTGGGTTTACGCTTGAGCAAGGCGAGGCCACCACCACCTTGCTCTACGCCATGGCAGCCGCGTACGCCTTCCTCCTCAGCACCCTTCTTCTGGTCAAGCAGAAGGGCCACATGGACCACTTGCCAAAGCCTCCGCTGGTGATTTTCCCGACCATGCTGGTGCTGTGCATCGTCGGCGCCGTGCTCTGAAGCACGGACGAGCGTTCATCAGCGAAGGCCGCCAAAGCCCACTATGCGTGGGGAAGCAATGGCCTTCCCCTTGTGGTACCATCCGCTCTACACCGACGGCATTCATCCCGAAGCACGCTTCCCGCGCGACCGGTACGTCAGGCTGCTCAATCGCCTGACGACCAACGCGCCACACGGCGCCATCGACGTCCGAACACCAAACGCTGTCCAGCGGGAGGTGCTCCACCTCGCGCACGACGCGACCTACGTGGAGCGTTTTCTGAACGGTGAACTGGACGCCAGCGAGGAGCGGAGGATCGGTCTCCGACCGTGGACGCCGGACATGATCGAGCGCACCATGCGGCTGATGGGCGGTGCGGTGGAAGCCACTGAACACGCGGTACGGCACGGTGGATTTGCCGGCAACATGGCGGGCGGCACGCACCATGCGCACCGTGATTTTGGCTCAGGTTATTGCGTGTTCAACGACCTCGCCGTGTGCGCCATCCATGCCATCACCTCCCTTGGAATTGACCGCGTGGCTGTGCTCGATCTCGACGTGCACCAAGGTGACGGCACGGCCAGCATCTTCGCCGATGAACCGCGTGTGCTGACCGTGTCCGTGCACTGCGCCACGAACTTCCCGTTCCGCAAAGCCGTGAGCGACCATGACCTCATGCTCGAGCCCGGGTCGGGTGATGACCCCTACCTTGAGGCGGCGCGACAAGGGCTCGACCTGTGCCTTGGATTCGAACCCGACCTCCTGCTCTTCCAAGCCGGTGTCGACGGCCTCGATGCTGACGCGCTTGGCAAATTGTCCGTGTCAAGGGAGGGCATGCAGCAGCGCAACGCGTTGGTGTTTGACGCCGCTGCCGCCAGCACCATGCCGACGGTGGTCTTCATGGGCGGCGGGTACGCCAAGCCGATTGACGCCACGCTGGACGCCTTCGAAGACCTCTTCCTCGCTGCAGCCGATGCTCACCGGCGGTGCACCACGACGGCTTGAGCCCTTGCCGGTGACACGTCCTCGCAAGTGTGGCGTTTTCTGCGGCCATTTCCACGAAAGCCTTCACCAAAGGCCTGGTGTTTGGTGCGCTCTTGACCGTCCCGATTCTGGCCTTGAACGTCTCTTGAAGGAGCGAACCATCAGGCAATTTTCACGACGCATTTCCCTTTTGCACGACCGGAGAAGGATCGATTGAAGGCGCCCTTCCACCCATCGTTGTCATCCTCTGAGTGGAACTCCCAAACCCCGTCGAGCACCGGTTTGATGGTGCCGTCCTCGAGATGATTTGCGAGCGTTGAGAGGTCTTCTTGACTCGGTGAGAGGAACAGGTGCCTCCAGTCTGCATTCTTGGATCGAGCCGCTTTGTACTCCTTCCGCTTGACTCTCGGCTTGACGAAGAGTTTGAAGATCCAAGCTGTACCGCCCACGCGACGGAGTTCTTCGAGGGTCGCCATGCCCGCGATGGTCACAATACGCCCACCGTCTTTGACGATGTTCGACATCTGGAGACTCTCGCCCGTCGTATCAAAACAAACGTCGAATTTCTCTGCGTCCTTTCCTCCGTAGATTTCCTGGAAGTTCGTTGATTTGTAATCAACCACAACATCGGCTCCAAGGCTTTCGCACAACCGCTCCTTTTCGCCCTTGGAAGCGGTGGTCACCACAAGACCGGCCTTGAAGACATGCTTTGCAAGTTGGATGGCCATGGTGCCAACACCTCCTGCTCCTCCTGAGATGAACATCGAATCCCCTTCCTTGAGCCCGGAGGATTTGAGCACCTGGAGGGCCGTCAAACCAACGAGTGGAATGGATGCTGCCTCCTCGAAGGTGAGGTGTTCTGGTTTGAGCACCACGTTGGATGTATCCGCAACGCAATATTCTGCCATGGCGCCCCTGTACCAAGGGGTTTTCTTTCCATCGT
>JAYOTG010000047.1:0-2878 GCA_038150305.1 Candidatus Poseidoniales archaeon
TGCGCCACGAGTTCCCGGCGTGCATCCGAGTCGAGGTGGACGAGGGCTGGATCCCTGTAATGCAAGTGAAAGCCACGGTGCCCAGAGAAGGTGACGTGGAGGTGATCCTCTTTGAATCCAAATTCCGGTTCCAAAAAGTCAGACCACAGGGTCCATGCTTGCTCCTGAATCAGTTCGAGCATCCCCGGGAAGTCCCGGTCTGAAACACCGGGAAGGTGGTCGCCGTCCAGGTCGAAAATCAGGTCGGCTCCGAGCCATTGTTTGTCGGCCATCTTCGCCTCAAATGGCCGTTTCCAATATGCGGTTGAATAGAAGCAAGAGTGCGTTGGGCGTTGAAGCAGAAAGGAGCGGACGTCCTCCATCTTCGAGAACGATTGATGACGAAGTGGAGCGCCTTCGCCGAACGGAATGAACATCCATTCCCTTCGGGACAAGCGGGGCGGTTGCCACATGTCTGCGCTACGGTAGTAGCTGCTGAAACGATGCGCAACGCGTGCCCAGCCGTCCATCGGACATCAGGCGGTGACGACACCGCTTGAACCCATGCCTCAGCGGGCGTAGAAACGCTCAACGGTTTCGCCAACCACCGTTGAGGTATCGGCACCGGTGGCTTCGACATAGCACGGCCAGCAGACGTAGTTGTTGTTGAGGACCATGGATGAGCCGAACGTCAAACGGGTGTTGCAGCCGTTACAACGTGGTCCGATTTCGCCGTTCGGGGCCTGCGCCAAGCGGACGTGATCGTGGGGCATGTTGGGTCCTCCATGTACTGCTGAGTGACGCGGGTTTTGAGGCTTCGCTCAGGGTTTCTCCCATTCGGCGCGTTCGCACCAATCGAGCAAATCGAGCGCAACCTCGCAAGATTCCGAAATCTCAGGCGCTGGGTGTTCGAGAAACCGCTGCAAAAAAGGACGAGAGCGTGCATCCCCGATGGCGCCCATGGCTTCTGCCGCTTCATGGCGCACCATGACGTGCTCGTCCTCGTCCGCCAACCGCTCCCAGAGCGTAGGGAGGGCACGCGGGTTTTGCATCTGGCCAAGCACGTAAGCCAACTCGTGACGCAACAGGGCGCTGGTGGACGAAAAGGCGGCGCAGAGGGCATCAACCGCCTCGTCAGAGCCGTCGTTCCGCAACGCGAACACGGCACGCATGCGTTGGAACAGCCGCGCTTGTTCGTCCTGCAGGACAGCCTGATGATTCCCGTTGGTGGCAGGCGGCGCGGGGTCAACCGAACCGAAATCACTGACCTCGGGCGTGGCGTTGGTCACCTTCACTCCTCCACGGCACCGATGAAGGACATCGCTTCGACATCAAATCCTGAATCGACCATGCCCGCATCAATCCCTTCGCTGAGGAACCTGCGAATCGATGCCCGGCCTTCCGGCTTGTAGTCGATGGTTCGGTCGTTCACGTACATGCCGACGAAGGCTTCGTTCGTGTCATCGTCGATGCCTCGCCCCCATGCCTTCGCGAACTCAAGCGCCGCCTCTGGGGCGCGGATGGCGTGTTCAATGGACATCTTGGTGTATCGCGTGATGTCTTCCATCACCTGCTGACCGAGATCGCGCCGGACCACGTTGCCACCGAGCGGCATCGGCCAGCCGCCGGTGCGCTCGTTCCACCACACGCCCAAGTCGATGATGACGTTGAGTTCGTGGTCCTTGTAGGTCAGCTGTCCCTCATGGATGATGAGACCAGAGACGTAGCGACCTTCGATCACACCGGGCATGATTTCGTCAAAAGGCACGACTTCGATGGGAACGTCTCCCCACGCCAATCGAAGACCAAGGTAAGCGCTCGTCTTGAGGCCGGGAACGGCGATGGGCGATGCACGTGCTTCTGCCTCCGACACGCCTGGTTTTGCGATGATCATCGGGCCGTAGCCTTCACCCATGGAGGCTCCACAATTCATGAGGGCATAGCGGTCAGCGATGTCAGGAAACGCATGAATGGATACCGCGGAGACTTCAAGCTCGCTGTTCATGGCTCGGTGGTTCAGGGTCTCGATGTCTTGGAGTTCATGCACGAAGACGTACCCAGGGGTTGGGAATGCGCCCGTGGTCAGGGCATGGAACATAAACGCGTCATCGGGGTCGGGAGAGTGCCCGATGCGAACAATCTTCTCGCCGGCCTCGTTTGTCGGCAGGTCTGCGCTCATGAGCATGGCTCCGACCCGCCCTTCAAGAAGCCACCTCTCACGCCATCGGCGCGACGGTCTCCCACGCCCAACGTGGCCGGGCCGTGAGGCCACATGCGCGCTCGAGGAAAGCGTCCAGACCGTGGTGGTCTTCTGGAGCCAGACGATTGAAGACTTCCCCGAAGTAACGGTCGAGGCGATCCATGGGGAGACCCGTGTGCTCGTGGGCCCGCTGCAGCACGGCCGATCGAGCCGACGCGACGGTTTCGAAGTCAACGAGGCGGTCCAACAGGGCTTCATGGGCTTCGCGGACGAGTTCAGGTGGCGTATCGGCCCGCGCGACGAAAACGCCGAAGACCATTGGGTGACCCGTGCGCTCCACCCATGCTTGGCTCAGGTCCATTTGAACGAGTTCAGGATGCAAGGCAGCACCGTCAAGTGCGCGGTCTCCGATGACCAATGCCCCATCGGCCACTTCGAGCATCCCGTCGAGGTCAGGCCCCATGTGGGTGTACGTCACGTCGAGTTCGTGCTCGGCGACCAACCAGCGCAAAAGCGCAACCGATGAAGCAGAATCTGTGGGTACTGCAATGGATTGCATGGTCTCAAGAGGTCCGTCACCAAACAAAATGACGCTGCCGACCTCGCCTGCTGAACTGATGCCGACGTCAGGGACCAAAACCAATTCAGCATGGTGCTTTGCATAGTCTGCCGCAGGAATGGGAGCAAGCACGCAGTCCC
>JAYOTG010000048.1:0-2811 GCA_038150305.1 Candidatus Poseidoniales archaeon
AGGACGACGTCCTCTGAGGTGTCCGGAGCGAGGTCGCTTGGCGTGACCGAGAGCACGGTCGGCGCGGTGTTCAGGACGGTCACCGGGCTGGAGGCGACGCTCGTGCCCACGTCTTCGCCGTCCGAGGGGGTGACCTCAACGTGCCATGCTTCACCCTTCGACGTGGCGGAGGCCGGCAGCGTCAGGCCGGTGAAGGTGGATTGAATCGCCCCGTCGCGGAACCAGGCGACGGTGGTGCCGCTTTCCGCGTCGCCGTCGTCGTCGCTGAAGGTGTAACTGGCCGTCAGGTCATCCGTGGTTGACGGGGCAATTGGGGCGATGGCGAGGTTGTTGACGGTTGGCGGTGTGTTGGACACCGCTTCGTTGGCGGTGACCGACGTGGTGCCGTAGGTGTCGCCGCTGTTGCCGCCGTTGCCGTTGGCGGAGAGGACGGCGAGATCGAAGCGAACCGAACCGGTCCCCGCGCTTGGCGCCGTCCAATCGAAGGACCACGAGGTGGTGCCGTACGAATAATCGTGGGTGGCCTGTTTCGCGTTGGAATTGAGGCGGGTGTTCGCATCTGGATTTGAGAACTGACCCTGGGTGACGGCCAAATTGAACCCCCCCGTGGTGGGCGAGGTGCCCATCCCGACCGAGATGGCGTAGGTGCTGCCTGGCGTGTAATCTGTGGGGACGCCGTTCAGTTGGGCGGTCACTGAACTGTATCCGTGGCAGCCGCAGCCTCCTGAGCTGTTGAATTTCCCGCCGCTGTTGGCCACCACTTGTCCCATGGGAGCCACGGTAAGCAGCAAGGCGACCGTAAGCATGGCCAAGGCGGTTCGCATAGGCCGAAAAGATTCGTTTGCGTTCTTTTACCCTTGTTCATCCATTCACTTTCCGTGAGGCGCTCGAAGAGGCGAGAGCGCCTCATTCCCGTCCTGCTACGCTCGCGGTTGTCGGGGCGTGGGTACGACTCAGGCGGACGTCTGATCGTCCCAGACCCGCTGAGCGACGACGCGCAGGTCCGTCTCCCATCCGTCGAGTTCAGGGTAATCCATCGGTTCCACGCCGTGCACGGCGGCCAGCCAAATGAGGGTCCCTGCATCTTCCAGGATAGAGCCAGCATGTCCCTTGTCGTCGGTGAAGATCGAGGTGGCCTTGTTCCCTTGCAGTTTGGTCACGTCCCCTTCGAGGTCCCCTGCCTCGAACATCTCGCGCAATTCGTAGGCCAGCGCGCCGTGGTGGAAGGTGAACACGTCCGTGCCCGGGTAATCCGCGCTGAGGTTGTCGGACAGGTTCACCCAGTACGGCCAGAGGTCAAGCGTTGAGTTGGCCGCGTATTCGCTGGCGTTCTCAAAACTGCTGGGGAAGTCCTTCCAAGGCATGGCCAAGCCGATGCGGACGTCAGGGTTCTGTGCCACGGCATAGTCGGTGAAGTTCCACACGGCCTGATCGGTGTCGAGGGTTTGGATGAATTCAGACGAGCAGCAGATCATGACCAGCACGTCGATTTCTCCCGTGTCGAGGTAGGCCTTGATGTTCGCTCGATGCGCTCTGTCTTCCCACAGAAGGCCCGGTGACCCAGATTCGCCACCGCTAAACTCGATGTACTGGGCATGGTCCTCGAAGCCGGCCACGTGGGCATAGTCCTCGAGGGATTCGGCAAAGCGTCGTCCGAAACTGTGGCCGATGTAGAGCACGTTGTACTCGTCCGCGTTGACGTCCTCTGGGCTGGTCTCCGACCCTGAGCCGTTGGATGGACCCACGCGTCCGATGCAACCGGACAAGGACAGGCTGGCGAGCATCAGCATGGCGCACACGATGACCTGAGGTCGCATGTCCCGTCCTTTCTTCCTGCTCGTAATTCAATCGTCGGTTACGGTGGTGGTACAGGAGCGTGTTTCACCAGCGGGCGTTCATATGCTCTGATGCAGGGATACACGCATGGTTGCGAGTTTGGAAGACGTCACGAACACCTTGGACAGCATGGCATGGAAGTACATCGTCAAAGAGGACAAGGAGAACGTGCTCACTGGCGTGGTCACGGACGACTACCGTGATGCGGACGGTGAAAACCGCCTCGGTTTGCTCATCAGGATCGCCGAAGACGGCGAGATGCTCGTGGTCGCTGCACCCTTTGCCCGCCGCGTGCCGGACCTCAACGATGTGGCACGCCTTGCGCTCTTGGACCTCATCAACGAAGCCACCCGCAACTACAAGCTCGCCCGTGCGAGTTGGGACCCAAACGACGGGGAAATCACCGCGCACGTGCAGATTCCCATCGAGCAGGCGGTCTTTCACCCGAGCATGCTCGAGCGCTGCATCGGGAACGTCATCGAATTCTTCGAACGCTACGGCACCCGCATTGACGAGGTGCTGAACACGCCGACGATCACCGTGCCCGAGGAGGACGAGGTGATCACGATGACGCACGCTGAGATGATGGAGCGCTTCGCCCGCTACCAGGCGGAACTCGAAGACGGCGTCTGAGCCTCAAGCGGTAACGCCGGTTGTGCCTTCGTTGTGCTCTTGCTCGAGCTGCTCGCGCTTCAGGCGAGCCTCGGTTCGCCAGGTCTCCCAGACCTCATCCTGCATGGCATGAAACCGCTCGCGACGCTTGGCCATATCGATGCCACTACGCGCCGCACGGTCCATCCTGAAGAGGATGTATGCGAGGATGACTGCAAGCCCGAGACACAGCCCAATGGCCGGCATGTAGGATGACTGTAGGACAGACTCGGCAGCGTCACTGGCCTGTGCTGCCATCACGCCCAAGGCGACTCCGGCGAAGATGAAGAGCCACATGAACAGGAAGAACACCCATTCATCGAA
>JAYOTG010000049.1:0-2513 GCA_038150305.1 Candidatus Poseidoniales archaeon
CTTCCATCAAATCAACGGCCGAGCGGTTGGGCAGCCCGGTGGGCGCTTTGTAGCCCGCCCGCATGTGTGACGCTCCCACGTTGGCCGTCATGTAGGCCATGGCGTTGCCCCGCTTGCCGCGCGGGTCCCATGCGGGCAAATCGAGACCCTTGCAGTGAGCCGTGAGACGGGTCGTGGGATGACCGGTCAACGCCTCGATGTGTTCGCTGGCGGCCACGGCGCCCGCCGTCAGCGTGCCAAAGAGCGTCCCGTCACCCGGCGTGGCGTGAGCGAGCAGGTGAAGAGCGAGCGGCGGCAGTTCAGGGATGCCGAAGGCCCACGGTACGACGTCGCCCTCAGCGAAGGTGCCGAAGTCAAACGGGGCGTGGAAATGGTCGGCCCAATCCTCAGGCATCCAGCCTCGCTGGGCGACTTCGCACATCAGCGAAAGCGCTGCGCCACCCGAGATGGTGTCGATGCCGAGGCGGTTGCAGGCGTCGTTGCCGTCCATGACGTCGAGGCTCGAGCCGATGCCGAGGTTGGAGCCCAGCATGGCCAGCGTCTCGTATTCAGGACGGTCAACCCGGTTCACGTGGACGGGGCGCCCACGCATCTTCACGCCGTCCACGGTGGGGCGGTCGGCCGCCTCACACGCGATGGGGCACGGTGCACAACAGCCCGACTGCTTGGCGTCGGGCAGGGATTCGTGCCAGTGTTCGCCCGAGAGTTCGTGCGTGTCCATCGACGACACCACGGGCACGGCGGTCGCCCCCTCGGCCACGGCTTCGGCCGTTTGACCGCCCGCACCGCCGCCGACTTTGAGGGCGGAGAGGTCCGGGATTTGGGCGTCGGTGGACGAATAGTTGGCCGTGGGCATGCGACCGTTTTCCGCCGCATAGAGCGGCCCTCGGCTGGTGCCAAAGGCGTAGAACGGGTCGCCAAACTTGCGACGCTTGCCCATCTCCGAGCGCTGTTCTTTGATGGCGTCGGCCAGCGAGAAGTCCTCGGCGTAGCGCATGCCGGCGGCCGCTTCCTTGCTGGCCTTGACGGTGAAGGCCTTGAGGCGCTTGAACCCGAACGAGGCCCCCGTACCGCCCCGTCCGGCCGCACGCCGTCCGGCCGTGAGCGGTGAAGCGATGCGAATCCCGTTTTCGCCGGCGGGTCCGATGGAGAGGCACTCACCCAGGCCGTCAAGCGCCTGTTCGACCTCCCAGGTCGTCTTCCCCACGAGGTCGTCGGCGGGGTGGAGAGTGGCGGAGACGTCGTTGATTTCGAGGCGAACCCAGGATTCGCTGGCACCGGTGATGAAAAGACCGTCCCAGCCTGCTTTTCGCAGGTCGTGGCCGATGTTGCCGCCGATGTAGGTGTCGATGTAGCATTCGGTGAGCGGCGAGCGTGTCACCACGACGGCGCGCCCTGACGAGCCGACCTTCGTGCCCTGGTAGGGCCCGGTCATGAACAGCAGCGGGGTGCTTGGATGCGAAGCCGTGTCCATGCGTCCGGTGATGGGGTGTTGGTTGGACGTGGCCGCGTCGTAGTCGGTCGTGTCCCACTCGACGAGGAGTTTGGTGGCAAGGGCTTTGCCCCCCATGTGCTGAATGCACCACTCGTGGGGGATGTCCCGAGCCTCGCAGGTGCCGGCGGTCAAATCCACCCACAGCACCCTTCCGGGGAAGCCGTCAAAGCGCCACGGGTGGGTCATGGTTCGGGGTTGACGAGGACCACGAAAAAGGCACCGCAGCCTCAAGCCGTTTCGTAGGTGGCCGCTTGGGTGATGGGGTAGAGTCCCACCGCCACCAGGACGGCCAGCACGACCGAGGCCTGAACCATCCACAAGTTCTGCGCCGTGAATTCGTCGAGCAGCAGCGAGGTCGCCATGGCTGCGGCCTCAAGCGCGGCGGTGGCGAACTGGACCTTGCCCATGTCGATGCTCGGTGATTTCAACCAGAGCCACGAGCCCGCGACGTTGGTCCCGATGAGGGCCGCCCCGATGGTGCGGAGCCAAGCCGTGTTGACCGCCTCGGCCTTGAGCAGGTCGCAAAACACGTCGGGCACGAGCAGCAGCATGAGGCCGTAGCCCAGCGAAGCCCAGAGGTTGACCTGCATGGCAAGGGTGCCGATTCGTGCTTGGTCCATGGTGGAGATGACGACGAGACTCGGCTATGTCCTTAGCGGTCAAAACAGCAAGGCCAGCTCAACATTGAGTTCGTTGCGGACGAGGGAGTCCGAGCCGAGGGTCAACAGAAACCGACAGGTTGGATGTTGAACGACCCTGTGGATGCGTTCACAACCAACTTCGCAACAGCACCAGAACCATCAGACCCATGTTCAGGCCAAGCACCAGTTCAGGAAGGTGTGTAATGCTGCCAGAAACAGCGAGACCGAAGATGACGAGCGACTGCATACCAAACCCGAGAAAAGAGGAGGCGGTCAACTCAAAACGCAAGCTCGGTGAACCCTTTCCGGAGCACTTCGAAACCAAGCTGTCCTGCCAACTGAACAACCTGACGTAAATGGCATGAAAGATGTTCACC
>JAYOTG010000050.1:0-2343 GCA_038150305.1 Candidatus Poseidoniales archaeon
TCACGGGCCAGCTGGTCGATCTTGACCGCGGCTACCCAGGCCTCGTGCCCGGTGAGGACACCGTCCATGGCGAGCTCGTGCGGCTGCCTGACGACGCGATGCTTGCGCGTCTGGACGGCATCGAGGGCTTCCATGCACACACCTCGCCCAACAACCTGTACCGGCGCGGATTCGTACAGGTTCGATGTGATGGCGAAGACGTGTGGGCCTGGACCTACTACTGGAACGGGGGCGACGGTCGGCCTTTGCCCGGTGGAGATTGGCGCTTGCGTTGAACAGGGTCGGATGAAGGATTAAGTCCCCGCTCTCCGATTTTCAAAGCATGAAGCGCAGCACATCACTCCTGATCACCTTCCTCATGTTGACCATGGGCTTGGCCGGATGCCTCGAAACCGATGCTCCCGTCACCTCTGACGGCGACGAATTGGTGCTGGGCGAGTCCCCAGACGATTGGCCCACCTACCTCGTGCCCTCGGCCAGCGACCTGCCCGCGTGTCCCGGAGCCAACAACGAGCACCTCGGCAAGTTGTACTACGTCGAGGACGTGACGGAATTCCAGGCGTGCGCTTCGGGTGGCTGGGAAACGGTTGACTTCACCGTCCCCGTCAACCACCCGCCCCGCGTCGAGGCCAGCATCGAGAACAACGACGATTGGCACATCTTGGGGTGGTCTGATCCCACTGCGGAATGGATGTACCGCGGGATCCTGATGTGGTCGGCCGTCGATCCTGAAGGCGAAGCCGTGAGCGTGGGCGTGGACCATGACCGGGACGGCGTGGTCGATGTCCAGCTTCCACGTGCCGAAGGGCGCATCGCGAACGAAACGACCGGGATGTTGGCCATCCCATGGAACGGCAGCATCGTCGTCGAGCGCGTGGCCGAATACGGCGAGGGGTGCCACCTCTCGTTCACCCGCTTCTTTGACGTGATCGCGACGGATGCCTCGGGGAACGCCGCGACGTACACCGTCCAGACCGGTGCCATCGAGTCGAACAGTTTCTACCGGAACCTCATGGATGCAGAGGACGTTGATGATGGGAATGCGAACCTGTACTTCGGCAATTATGTGACCCAAGCTGACGTCGATTGGGTCCTGGGGGTCGCGACCGATTCGCCGTGCACCCCTCTGAACAACAACGGTGGTGGCGGGTTCATGACCAACGTGTTTGACGTCCAAGACGACCCAAGTTCCACCTCGACGGCAACGACCGATGCGTTGGCCCGCGTGACCTTCACCCAAGGTTCGAGCATCCAAGCGCCTTCAAACCTCGAAATTCGGCTTTCCGTCGATGCCGGAGCGTACCAAATCTGTGGATTTTCCGCGCAAGGTGACGGTTCGGACGTGGACGGCCCGAACTGCTTCTATGGCGGCATCAGCGACGGTTCGTACGACGTCGGTGACACGATCATCGTGGGAGAGGTTGACGCGGACTTGTGCACCGACGGTGCGTCATGTTCGGTGGACATCCAGATCTTGGATGGAAACGAGGTGCTTATCGCGCAGCTCAGTGGCACCGTGCAGTGATGCCACACCTGCCTGCCTGACCATGCCGAGAAGGTGTGATTGGCGTCATGTGATTTGCATCCCGACGCCGCGTTCTCATGCCATAATCGGTCAACGCTAAAGCCAGATGTGGGCCTGAACGACTTGGCATGAAGGCCTCCCCCCTGCGTCGTTTGGC
This sequence comes from Candidatus Poseidoniales archaeon, assembly GCA_038150305.1. GTDB lineage: Archaea > Thermoplasmatota > Poseidoniia > Poseidoniales > Poseidoniaceae > MGIIa-L3. Next base: position 1,683 of record JAYOTG010000050.1, read on the forward strand.
CGCGGCCCTGCTGGTCGCGATGCTGATGCTGCCAGGATGCCTCGAGGCTGAACCCACCGAGGCCGGAGCCGAAGGCGCCACCGAAGTGACGCTCACCGTGTGGCATTCTTTCGCCGCGGAGAGCAAGGAAGAAGCGGTGTTCGAAGACAGCGTGGCGGCCTTCATGGCGGCTCATCCGGGCGTGAACGTCGAGGTCACGGGGATTCCCTTTGCCGAAGCGGACCGTCAATTCATGATCGCAGCACAGGCCGACGAAGCTCCTGATCTCGTGCGCCTCTCCTCCGACCAGCTGGGGCGCATTGGCGACGTCCGCGTCAGCGGCGAGCCCTTGCTCGAGGACTTGCGCGTTCACCTGACGCCGGCTGAGCGCAGCGCCTTCGATGCGCGTGCCCTGAATGCCATGCGCTACGACGGCGCGCTGCTCGGCGTTCCTGCAAGCCAAGATTGCCTGAGCCTGCTCTACAACCCGATTCTCTTCGATGCCGCTGGCGTGGACCATCCCAGCGACGACTGGACCTTGGACGACCTCGTGGACGCGGCGGACGAGTTGACCTCCGGAGACGTGCATGGCCTTGCGATGCCGGTCAAGGACGCCTACTGGTGGTTCGGCTTCCAGGCCGGCCATGGCGGGGCGCTCTTCGACGCCAACGGCACGCCCACC
>JAYOTG010000051.1:0-1965 GCA_038150305.1 Candidatus Poseidoniales archaeon
GCAGCGTGTACGTTCAGGAGCCCGCTTCGGGCGACGCTCCAGAGGACATTTGGTCGGACGATTACATCAACATGATTTTCCCGTGGGCTTCGGAGGGTGAGCGCATCCTTCAATTCAAGGAATACCACACCTACGAGACCATGAAGCTGCGCATGCAGCGTCTGGCCGAGGAAAACCCGGACATTTTTGAGTTCCACGAGGGCTTGAACGGTGGGGTCAACGCACGCGGCGAGACCACGACGTCCAACGCCTACGAGGGCTGGTACTACGGCCACGCCTCGCCGTGGTTGAAGATCACCGGGGACGTGGAAGGCGGGGAGTACAACGAATTCGTCGGTGACAACGGCAACTACGCCGACCGCCATGACGTGCTCATCGTCGGCAACCACCACGCTCGTGAGTGGATGTCCTACCAGGTGCCCATGATGCAAATCGAAGTCATTGCGTTCTCGTACGATAACATCGGCTACGACAACGACGGCGACGGCCGCGTGGACGAAGACGGCTGGGGCGACGACAACGGTGACGGTATCCTCGACGACGACGGCGATTGTTTGGCTCTCGACGCCTCGTTCCAGGATTCCAACGGCGACGGGACCGCTTGCGGACCCGGCGACCTGGGTGTTGACGAAGATTACAGCGAGCAGTGGATCACCGACCTGGTCGACAGCCGTGAGCTCTACATCGTCCCCATGCTGAACACCGACGGCAACATCTACGACCGCGAAGTCTTCTGCCCTGCTCCTGCATGGGAGTCTTGCCCCTCCGGCGGGTGGCGAAAGAACCTGCGTGATAACACGTTCACCGGGGTCACGCCGCTGCCCGACCTGAACGAGGACGTGGACGAGGACTGCGACGGTGTGGACCTCAACCGCAACTACCAGTTCGAGTGGGGTGCACCGTTGGGTGCCACCGGCCCCCTCGTGCCCGGAACGTGCACCCCCGCTGAAGACGAACGGGCTGGCATTTCCAACAACGACGTGTACAACGGGCCGGTGGACGATCGTGACAACGACGGTGACGGTCAAATCAACGAAGATCACGTCGACGGCAAGGACGACGACGCCGATGGCGTGACCGACGAAGACTGGTGGGGCGGCAACTCCGAGCCTGAAACCAAATTCATTCAAGACTTGACCGAGATGAACGACGATTCCGGTGACGGCGCCAGTGAATTCCGAGCCACCTTGACGCACCACTCCTTCTCGGAACTGATCCTCTACCCCTGGGGTCATTGCGCCGACTGCCAGACGCCTGACCACGACCAACTGATTTACCACGGCGACCAGCTGGCAGAAATGACCCAGTACACCAACATGCAATCCTCGGGCCTGTACCCCACCTCCGGTGACTTCTGCGACTGGCACTACGGCGTTCACGGCTCGTACTGTTACACCTCTGAAATCGGGACGGCGTTCCATCAGCACGAAGACGACATCGACCACATCGCAGTGCGCAACCTCGGCACCGGCTTCTACATGGCAGAAATCGCCGACGCTCCGCGTGAGCGGGCCGACCTGGCCATCGCCAACATCTCCCAGCAGAACTACCTCAAGCAGCCCGACGCCATCGAGGTTCCCGACGAGGGCGACATCCCCGTTGAGGTCTGCGTTTCCGACCAGTTCCCCTACAGCGTGGACAACTCCGTGGTGAAGTGGCGCCAGGTCAAACCCAGTCGATTGCAAAGCGATTTCGGACCGCGCGAGTGGTCCACCACCCCGTGGCAGACCGTCGCCATGGCCGTGGTCGGTGGCAACGCGTGTTCCCTGCCTGACGGCAACGGGACGTTGCTCCGCGCCATGCTGCCGGTGACGGAAACCGCCACCGGTGAGCTTCACTACAAGGCCCAAATCGGGACGCTCGGTGGCGCCGACTTCTACCAGTACCCGGCGGACGGTGCTTACTACGTCCTCGATGTGAAGTACCGAGCGGCGTTCGGCAGCGTCATCGGTGCGTTGTTCACGT
>JAYOTG010000052.1:0-1947 GCA_038150305.1 Candidatus Poseidoniales archaeon
TGGACGGCGACGGTATCCCCAACGAGGACGAACTCGGCCTGCCCATCGACACCAGCCCCTCCAACCCGGACAGCGACGGTGACGGTGTGTGCGACGGCCCCGAAGCGCCCGCCAACGGTGGGTGCGTGGCCGGACCCGACGCCTTCCCGCTCGACCCGGCCGGCGCCAAGGACACCGACGGGGACGGTAAGCCCGACCAGTTGGTGCCCGGTGTGCCCTCGACGAGCCAGCCCCCGCTGGTGGAGGACCTGGACGATGACGACGACACGTGGTCGGACGCCGACGAACTCGCTTGTGGCACCTCGAGTCCGACCGACGCTGCCAGCGTCCCGGTGGACACGGACGGCGACGGCATCTGCGATGCGCTTGACCCGTACCTCGACTTGCCGTTCACGCTCGAGTACCCCACGCAGTACGTGGACCTCTTCGTGAACCGCACGATGGAACCGCTCCTGCCGTGGGTCAACGGCAGCGGCGACGTGGTCTCGTGGGAACTTGAAGGCGAACTGCCCGAAGGCCTGACCTTCGGATGGAGCCCGGCCCGCGACGCTACGATGGACGGCAGCATCCGCGGCACGCCAACGAACGCCACCGCCACGGTCAACCTGACCGTGTGGGCGAACAACTCGTTCTACAGCGAATCGTTTGCGCTGTCCCTGACCGTGTTCAACGACTCGGACAACGACAGCCTGCCCGACCAACTGCCCGAAGGCTACGTGGGCAACCTGACCGAGGACACCGACGACGACAACGACGGTCTCTCCGATTCGCAAGAAGCCGAGTGCGGCTCCGACCCGATGGACCCCGAGTCAGGCACGGAGACGTGGCTGACGGTCTGCCTGGAGAGCGGTGGCGACGGCCAAGAGGAGGACGGGCCCAACTGGATGTGGTGCTTCCCGTGCCTGCTGTTCTTGTTGCTGTTGCTCATCATTCCGCTGTTGCTCGGACGCGACCGCCTGCTGGTGATGCTGTCCGACGGCCCCGAACCCGAGAACACCTTCGCTGAGCCCGACTTCACGGCCGGTTCAGGAACCGAGGACGACCCGTTCATCCTCGCGCCGGTCGGCCCGCTGCAACCCGGTGCGATGGAATCCACGGTGGAGGAGATCACCATCACGAACATGGGCGACATCAAGGTCGACATGTTCGACTTCAACGATGAGGACAACTACGGTCGCTTCACGATGTACGAGTCGGCCTTCAGCATGGAAGGCTCCCGTCAACTGCCCGTGGGCAAGGACGGTGAGATGGTCATCAACTTCAAGTTCGACGACCGTGAATTCCCAACCTACGAAGGCGGCACCTACACCGGTCGCATCAAGTTGGGCAAGGCCAGCGTGTACTTCCTGTGGGAAGTCACCGTCATGGCCGACGAGCGCAAGGCCGAGAACGTGAAGAAGGAGACCATGAGCCGCATCAAGAAGCGAAAGAAGGCCTTCAACTTCGACCGCATCGGCAAGGCGACCAAGAAGGACGCCGACGACCTGCAAGCCATCAAGGGCATCGGCCCGTACAGCGAGGAGAAGCTCAACGCGTTGGGCATCTTCACCTACGAGCAACTGGCCAACTTCGACCGCCAAACAGAGGACGAGGTCAACGACGCCATCGAGCACTACAAGGGACGCATTCGTCGCGACGAGTGGGTCAAGCAAGCGCAGGATATCATCGGTGCCCAAGCCAGGGCTGACGAGGAGGCCCTGAAGGCCGCTGAGGAAGCTCAGGCCAAGGCCGAAGCGGAAGCCAAGGCCGCCGAAGAAGCAGAAGCCGCTGCCAAGGCTGCTGAGGAGGCGGAAGCCGCCAAGAAGGCCGAAGAGGAAGCCGCTGCTGCTGCCGCCGCCGCTGCCGCTGCCGCCGCCGAGAAGGAAGCCAAGGACGCCAAGAAGGCTGAAGAAAAGGCCGCCAAGGAGGCCAAGAAGGCTGAAGAAAAGGCTGCCAAGGAAGCCAAGA
>JAYOTG010000053.1:0-1836 GCA_038150305.1 Candidatus Poseidoniales archaeon
CCTAAGCGTAGGATTGGCTGTTGATGACGTCCTGAAGTTCGATGACCTTGGTTCCCCGACCTTTGGCGTGTTCAGCCGCACGGTTCAGGCGAGAACGCATCCAGCCCAAGGTCATCATGCCCTTCATAGCGTTGATGGATTCGATGAAATGCATGGGGTTGCTCCCGAGTTGAGCGTGGTTGCGAATATCCTCCTCAAGGTCTTCCAACACCTCTGAATAAAGATCCAACAATTCGTCCAAAGCCTCCCGTGTCACGGTCATGCCAGCGATGCTTTTGGCCATCGCCAGCAGCGCCGTAGGCGTCACCAAACCCCCGGCTTGACTGGCGACAAATTCCTCGGCTGCACTGAGTTCACCTTCGCCGTCCTCGTCACCTTCGCCCTCGCTGGGCGCAGTGTTCAGCACCGCACGGTCAAGGTGACGTGGCTTAATGGTCGCAACCCGGTCGCGTTCGGCCGCTTCGGAGGCGTGGCGAAGCAGTTGGGCGAGGTGCTGCTCAAGGTGGTCAATGCCAGCTTGAACGGCGGCGGAGCCAACCGAATCCACGTGCTCGATACGGGCGATCATCAACTCTCGGGTTCGGTTGTAGTTCAGGCGGCTTCGTTGCGGATCATCAAGCGTCTTTCGCTCGGGGTCCTGCGAGAGGGTTTGGGATTCCATCTGAGGTACAAGTCGGTCCAGCTCTTCGCAAAGAAGCTCGACCAAACGGGTCTTGACGTCCCCTGACAACCGCATGGTCGTGTAGTGGGCGGAAACGGCGGCGATATGGCTGGGTGAGTAGGGTTTCGCGACCATGGACCGTGTTGGTGCCGTGCCGCCCTTGAATGATGTGGTGGAACGCCATGGCTTACTCGGTCAGACCGTCGTCTCGCCCCATCACTTGGTTAAATTCCCAAGCATGGAGGCACTCATGGCCTCCAAGGAAACCACCGGCCTCCCGTGAGGGGCCGATAAATTCCGCTCCGCACATGGAGCAAAAGACATTGACGACGAGTTCGTTGTAGTACGTGCCGTTGGGGGTGTCGCGTTGCGGTATGCGCTTGCCGACATCCTCTCGGGTCCATCCCGATGTTTTCTCGCAGATTTCTTCGCCGTGTGCGTCCTGTGTCATGCGTCCCACTCCATCAACCACGGCAGACCACCATCAGCGGTGATGGGCCGCATGCCTTCCTCGTCGCGAACCCAGGTATCCTCGGTGCCGACGCTGCCCTCGCCGTAGACAACTTTTGGCTCGATGGCCATGGTCCCACCCACCGGTAAAGGCCGGTCAAATCCGGCAGCCACCACCGGCGATTCGTCGAGTTGAAGACCGATGGAATGGCCCAAGAAGCGGCTTTGATCCGGCGCCGCACCCATCAAATGGTCGGCGTAACCCAATTCGGTCGCAAGCGAGAGCCCCGCCTGCCATGCGTCGCTGCAGTTCAGGCCTTGGTCGAGCACATCAACGACCTCTTCCTTCACCAGCAGCATGTCGTCGAGACGGGTCTGCCACGCTTCGTCCAAGCCGCCAGCCACGAACATGCGGGTGGCGTCCACCATGTAGCCGCGGTGAGCGTGGACGAGGTCAACCAGCACCGGTTCACCCCGTTTGACGCGAGTGAAGCCCGAACCCATGCCGCCAAGCGGATGGGGGCCCGTTCCGCCGACGGCGGAATCGAAGAACGAGGGGATGCCTCCGGCTCGACCCGCCACGATGACGCCGCGGTCGCATTGAAGTGGATAACGGCGCATCTGCACGTTCCCACCAAAGCCCTCGCTTCTGCTGACGGCCTCAGCGGCCGCCACCATGTCCAATTCGCTGACGCCCTCGCCGCCGATGGCTTGAACCGCCTCAA
>JAYOTG010000054.1:0-1669 GCA_038150305.1 Candidatus Poseidoniales archaeon
GGCCACGCCGCCGCTTCAAGCGCATCGGTCAAGTGCAAGCCGGCCAAAAACTGCGCATGAACCGAGCCCCACTCGGTCTCATCTTCGGGCCCTCGCCATCTGAACAACGGCGCACCTTCCTGCTCCAATCGGTTGAGAAAACCACGCTCAGCCGCTGACACCAGAAGGACGGGCGTGCCCAACAGGGCCGCCTCGCTGGCAAGGGTGACCGACTGCGTGATGACGCCGTCGTGGGCGGCCAGTTCGCGGTCGAGCCTCCACGCTTCGCCTTCGTAGCCGTTTTCATCGGCGTTGGTGATCATCAACCCGTCCAAGGCGTCCTCAGGCAAGGCCACGATCTCATCCCCGTCGTGAACGCCCCCGCCGACCAAGCGACGAACCAGCACCCGAGGCGGGGAAGACACGGCCGATGGACGGCGATGCGGGGCGAGATGAACGTGGCCGTGAAGGCCGTCCAGGCGATGGACCGTGCCATCAAAAGAAGCGAGGAAACCGCCGTCAAGGTCCGCTCGCCAGTGCGTTGGCACGACGACGTGCGTGGCGCTCTTCATAGCGAGCCGATGAGCGAGGTGATTCACTTCGGTGTCCGTGATGTACCAGCGCTCACGCACGGTTGACCGACGCCACCAGCGGGGTTTGGCTGCCATCATCTCCAAGGCCGCCCCCACGCCCACGATGCGCTCCACGGGCCCTTGGCCGTCCTGACCGGCGGCCTTGAGAAAACGCTGCACGCTTCGCAAGCGGTAGACCGCTTTCCGCTTGCGTCCTTCGCCCACGGGACGAGGCACCCAGAGCGTTTGCCGGCGGGGCAGTCGCCCGTCACCCTGCTCGACCATCGCCCGAACTTCCGGACGCTCGCACGCCACGATGAGGTCGGCCGTCGTGCCGTTTCGCAAGTACTCCGCCAGCAGGCGCACGTGGGCCGGATGGTCGAGAACCCAGCAGGTGCGCATGGTCTGCGGGAGAAGGTGGCCACCCTCAAGGCATCGCATGGGAGAAGTTGATGGGCGAGTTCGGGGAGTGGGCAGGCATGAGCAAAATCGGTATTCACCCGGCTGGAAGCAAAACCTACGCCCCCTACACCCCCGCTGTGGTCGTTGGCAACCACGTCTGGCTTTCAGGCCAAATCAACATCGATGCGGGCGACGACATCGTCTCGCAAACCCGGGGCACGCTCGAGAAAATCGACGGTCTGCTCGCTGAAGCGGGCACCTCCAAGCACGACCTGGTGTTCGTGCAAGTCCTGCTCAAGACCATGGACTTCTACGCTCCGATGAACGAGGTCTACGGCGCGTGGCTCGAAGGGGTCGAAATCAAACCCACCCGAGCGGCGTTTGCCGTCGACGCATTGCCCGCCGATGCGCTGGTGGAGATCGTCGTTCAAGCCGTCAAGAGCGATTGAGATGCCGGGTTCGCCCTACGTGGATGAGCCGCCCAAGGGCCTGTGGACCTGGCCGAGGTTGCTGCGCGTGGTCGGTCTGCCTGCGACGGCGTTTCTCGGGGCCTGTGCGTACTACGGCGTCCTGTTCGAGGCGCTGGTCATCATCACGGTGACGATGTTGGTGGTCAACTGGATGGTGCGATGAACCGCGAGCATTGAAAGCCCCGAGCCCCTGCGTCATTCCATGGAAACGTGGCCCGAAGCCTGTTTCAAGGCCTACGACATTCG